>CACJFI010000005.1 GCA_902592615.1 uncultured SAR116 cluster alpha proteobacterium
TAGTAAAAAATGGCTATAACGTAACGGGATTTGATATAAATGTTACTAAAGAATTAGAAATCAAGTTGAACGAAGATAAAATTTTTTTAGCAAGTAATCTTGAGGAAGCAATTAACGATAAAAATTTTGTAATAACAATGCTTCCTGATGGCCATGCATTAAAACAAGTAATTTTATCAAATTATAAATATGCTGATAAAAAAACCGTATTTATTGATAGCTCAACAATAGATGTTAAAACTACCAAAGAAATTTATGATGTCTTGGAAAATAATGATTTAGATTTTTTAGATGCTCCAGTGTCTGGTGGAGTAATAGGTGCTAAAAATGCAACGCTAACTTTTATGGTTGGTGGTAAAAATAATATTTATGAAACATGTATACCTTTGTTTGAAGCTATGGGAAACAAGTCTGTGCTTTGTGGTGAAAATGGGTCAGGACAATCTATAAAATTGTGCAATAATATGATTTTAGCCATTACTATGATAGGAGTAGGCGAGGCTCTAAATATTGCGCAAGAGTTAAATTTAGATTTACAGAAATTTTTTGAAGTAGTTTCAACTTCAAGCGGTTCTTGTTGGGCAGTGAATAACTATTTTCCAATAAAGAATATTGGCCCAAATTCTCCTGCTGATTCTAACTTCGAAGGAGGTTTTTCAACGAATTTAATGGTTAAAGATCTGAGTTTAGCTATACAGACTGCCAAAGATTTGAATACTGAACCTTTTATAGGGTTGAATACTCTAAATATATACAAAAAAATGGTAGAAGAAGGAAATGGTAAGCTAGATTTTTCATCAATTGTAAAAAATTTATGATTATTTGTAAAAACTTCTGTACCAATCTACAAATAAAGGTAAACCTTCATTAATATTTTTAACTGGTTTAAAGTTTATTAGATTATGAAGTTTATTAATGTCTGCAAAGGTTTTATATATGTCACCCATCTGCATTGGCAAGTAATTCTTAATTGCTTTTTTACCTGTTACATCTTCAATAATTTTGACAAAATCTTCTAAAAATACGGCGTTACTATTTCCAATATTATAAACTTCTGCAGGTACTTGATTCATTTTTTGGTTTTTATTTTTTTTTGGTCTTATATTCATTAGTTTAGTTATTGCATTAACAACGTCGTCTATATAGGTAAAATCCCTATACATATTTCCATTTCCATAAAGACTTATAGGCTTGCCTTCTATTATATTTTTGGTGAACTTAAAATATGCCATGTCTGGTCTTCCCCACGGACCATAAACTGTAAATAATCTTAACCCAGTTGTTGGTAATGAATAAAGATTAGAGTATGAAAATGCTACTAATTCGTTCGACTTTTTTGAAGCGCCATATAAGTTTGCTGGGTTATCTGTCATATCATTTTCTGAGAATGGGGTTTTGTCGTTCAATCCATATACTGATGAAGATGAAGCATACATAAGATGATTAACATTAAATTTACAACAACATTCAATAATATTTTGAAAACCAACAATGTTGGAAGTAATATATTCATTTGGATTATTAATAGAGTATCTTACGCCTGCTTGCGCAGCAAGGTGTATCACTAGTGAAGGTCTTTCTACATTAAACAGCTCTTCAATTTTAGTTTTATCTGCAATATTAATTTTTTTAAAATAGATATTATCTTGATTTAATATTTTTAATCGGTTGTTTTTTAAATTTAAATCATAATAATCATTTACATTATCAATACCAATTATATCGAAGTTTTTTCTAAGCAAATGTTGTGAAAGGTGAAAACCTATAAAACCTGCAACTCCAGTAATCAATACTTTCATAACATATACCTAAAGTAACTTATTAGAATTACTTTCCATCTTCAAATATTAAATAAACTTATGACATTATATAATAAGTGGTGCTATTACTAAACTTACAATAGCCATTACATTAATTAGAATATTCATTGATGGCCCTGAAGTATCTTTTAGAGGATCACCAACTGTATCTCCTACTACAGCAGCTTTATGTACATCTGATCCCTTACCACCAAAATTACCCTTTTCCACATATTTTTTTGCGTTATCCCAAGCGCCACCTGCATTTGACATCATTAAGGCCATCATAACACAACAAATAAGAGCTCCACCAAGCATCCCGCCTAAGGCTTTTGGACCTAATACAAATCCAATAACTACTGGGGCTAAAACAGCTAAAGAACCAGGTGCAATCATTTTTTTTAGTGCAGCGACGGTTGCAATATCAACACATTTGGCTGTGTCTGGCTTTGCTTTACCTTCAAGAAGACCTGGTATTTCTCTAAATTGTCTTCTAATCTCTTTAATCATGTCAAAAGCTGCATCACCTACTGCTGTCATTGTCATGGAGCTAACCAAAAAAGGGAAAATACCACCTAAAAACATTCCACACAAAACATAAGGATCGTTTATTGCTAGCACAAAACTACTATCGTTTGCAGAAACTTTTTCAATATATGCACTTATTAATGCTAAAGCTGCTAGAGCAGCAGCACTTATTGCAAAGCCTTTTCCAATTGCAGCTGTTGTGTTTCCTACTTCATCTAAGGAATCCGTTATTTCTCTGGTCTTCGGACCCATTTCGGACATCTCTGCGATGCCGCCTGCATTATCTGCAACTGGACCGTATGCATCTATAGCCATTGTTATACCCACAGTACTTAGCATTCCAACAGCTCCAATCCCAACTCCATAAAGTCCTGCAAAAGTATTTGCAACAAAAATGATAGCAACAATTGTAAATACCGGAATTGCAACTGACTGCATACCTACTGACAAACCTGAGATCATGATTGTAGCTGAACCTGTTTCACCATCTTTTGCTATTTTTTTAACCGGGGGTCCACCGGTATAGTATTCTGTTACTAATCCAACTATAATCCCACCAACAGCACCTACCAATACAGCAACCCATACACCTGTAGATACTTGCATTTCTCTAACAAGAAAAAATGATAATATTACAAATGCAATTGCTGAACCTATAGTACCAAATCTAAGAGCTGTTTCAGGGCTTTTACTTGAAAAAATTTTGACAGTTAAAATACCTAGCAATGAACAAACAAGACCCAAGGATGCTAGCGCAAGAGGCATAAATTGTAGCATTATTTTATCTCCACCAAGAGAATTTACAGTTGCACTCGTCATAGATGCAGCAAGAGCAATAGATGCAATCATAGAACCGCAGTAAGATTCAAAAATATCAGAGCCCATACCAGCAACATCACCAACATTATCTCCAACATTGTCAGCTATTACACCAGGATTTCTTGGATCATCTTCAGGAATACCAGCCTCAACTTTACCAACTAAATCTGCTCCAACATCAGCACTTTTAGTAAAAATTCCTCCTCCAACTCTTGAAAATAAGGCTACTGAAGAAGCACCCATTGCAAATCCTTCTATGGCATGAATAGTTTCTACATCACCAGCAAAAAAGTAAAAAAGAACACCTATACCTAAAAGACCCATCGACGCGACTGTCAGACCCATTATCGAACCACCAAAAAAAGCTATATTTAATGCTTCAGAAGCGCCCTTTTCATTAGCTGCTACTGCAGTTCTTACATTTGCTTTTGTGGCTGAGTACATACCAATATATCCAGCAACACCTGAACAGATCGCGCCTAGTAAAAATGCCAAAGCTGTTTCTATTCCCAAAGAAAAATAGAGTGCCAAAATACAAATCAAACAGAAAATTGCTAACCTTTTATACTCTGCTGCCATAAAAACCATTGCACCAAGATGTATTTCGTCACCTATTTCCTTAACTCGACCAACACCCTCAGACGAGCTTTTAACCTTTT
The DNA here is from genome assembly GCA_902592615.1 of uncultured SAR116 cluster alpha proteobacterium. Taxonomy (GTDB): domain Bacteria; phylum Pseudomonadota; class Alphaproteobacteria; order Puniceispirillales; family Marisalimonadaceae; genus Marisalimonas. The sequence continues at coordinate 3,806 of CACJFI010000005.1, forward strand.
GATAAACTATTAATGCTGATAACAAGCCAAGAAACCCCAGAATAATTGGAAATATTGCATTTGACATTATTTAACTCCAAATAAATTAGAAATAAGATCCCTATTTAGTGATAATATTGTTGTGTGTAAAGTTTAAATTATTATGAAAGTGTTTTTTTTTATGTTTTTAACTAATTTTATAATATTTTTTTTTGACAAAGCTATACACCCTGATGTTGATCTTTTATCTTCAAAACTACAATGTATAAAAATAGCACTTCCTTTTTTTCTGATTATTGGTTTAGTATTGTAATCTAAAGTAATAAAAATGTCATATGCTGCGTCTTCTCTCCAAAGTCTTTCATAACTCATATTATTGTAAAAAATATTATTTTTAATTTGAATGTATTTATTATAAAAATGACTATTTATATCATCACACCAACCACAATTTTTTGTAAGTTTATGTAATTTTAATTTATTACTCTTTCTTATCCTCGGTCTTAGAATTTTATCACCTCTAAAGTATATGGCGTTCAATTTCCATTTTCCGATCGGTGTAGCTTTATCACCTTCAATTTTTTTTGAAGACAGTATTGGGCTTTTGCCTAATTGGCAGTTAAAGAAACATTTACCTGTTCTAAGAAAGTATTTTTTATTAATTTTCTTAACAATTAATTTATTTTGCATCTTTACTTTGTAATAATTTTATTGATTATTATTAAATCTATTAACTTTTATTCCTATATGATCACACTAACAAGAATAAAAAATATGATAAGATCATTAAATTGGTATAGTTCTCTATTAATTTATAAAGATATTAGAGTATTACGTATTTTAATCTTAGGATTTTCTTCAGGTTTACCAATATTATTAATATTTTCCACTCTTTCTTTGTGGCTTAAATCAGCTGGGATTGACAGAAGTACAATTACTATTTTTAGTTGGGCAGGTCTAGCATACAGCTTTAAATTTTTATGGGCTCCAGTCATTGATAAAATGCCAATTGGTTATCTTACTAAAAATTTTGGACATAGGAAGAGTTGGTTAATATTATCTCAACTAGCTTTAATAATTCTTCTACTTATGGTTGGTTTTGTTGATCCTAAGAATAACTTAAAATTAATGGCATTTTTAATTGTGTTTATAGGATTTTCAAGTGCTACTCAAGATGCGATGGTAGATACATATAGGATTGAATCTGCACCTATCAACTTACAAAGTGCAATGAGTGGAACATATATTATAGGTTATAGACTTGGGATGATAACTGCGGGTGCTGGGTCTTTATTTTTAGCTTCTTTGTTTGGGGGAGACGAAAAAATCTACAATGCTAACGCTTGGCAAAGAACATATATGACAATGGCTTTTTTACAAAGCTTAGGTTTGTTATGTAGTTTACTTTCTCCAGAACCAACTTCCAAAAGAAAAATTATAAAAAATTTTAAGGATCGTTTTAGACTTATATGTATTTTTATCTTTTCTATCTTGAGCTTTGTGTCAGTATTTAATTTTTTTCCAAATATTGAAATTGAGGATCCATTTAGTAAAGGTGTTTTGACATCTTCAAAATTTTTAATAGCTTTTTTAGCAATGTTTTGCACTTTCTATATTTCTATTCAAATTAAATTAATACCTAAACAAATTTTAACTTCTACATTTTGGGATCCAATAAGTAATTTCGTAAAAAAATATGGGACAATGGCAATCATAATTTTAATAATTATTGGATTTTACCGTGTGGCAGATATTGTGATGGGTGTAGTTGCTAATCTTTTTTATTCCGATAAAGGATATACTCTCAATCAAATAGCTACTTTTTCTAAATTCTGGGGTTTATTAGCTACAATTTTTGGAGGTCTTCTTGGAGGAATTTTAGCTTCTCGTTACAATAATTTTATAGTCTTATTACTTGGTGCCATATTAGCGGCTTCTTCAAATTTACTTTTTGCTTTACTAGCAACATTAGAACCAAAAGTAGGTTATTTAATGGTTGTTATTATAGCAGACAATATATCTGGAGGCATTGCTTCAGTTGCCTTTGTTGCTTTTTTAAGCTCACTTACCAATGTAAACTTTACAACTTCTCAATTCGCTTTATTTACTTCTTTTATGTTATTTTTTCCTAAAATAATCGGAGGATATTCAGGAATGATTGTTGATAGTGTTGGTTATTATAATTTTTTTGTTTTAACTGCTTTGATGGGTCTTCCTGTAATAATTTTAATTCTTGTTTTTAAAAATAAAATATATATTAAGTAAATAAATTTCTTAATTAAATAAAATTTTGTAATGATATTAAAACAAATTTCCACACCTAACTTAAACTTCGAAAAAAGTTGGATAAACACCAAAAAAAAGATTAAAAGGCTTAACAATTTTAATAAATTTTGTCTTATATTCTGGTTTTTAGGGCCTTTAGTTCTCTTGATTGAAAGGGATCCCTCAGATTTATGGATCACTTTAATAGCTGTTTTGTTTTTAATAAGAAGTTATATAATGAAAGAATGGGGTTTTTTCAACCAAACTTGGTTTAAATTAGCAATAGGATTATGGATTGTAAGTATTATATCTGGTCTGATGAGTACCATGCCACTATTTTCTACTTGGCAAGGTTTTGTGTGGATACGTTTTCCGTTATATGCTTTAGCAGTTCAAGTTTGGCTTGGTTTAGATAGAGACATTAGGATTGTAATGTTTTTTATGATGTTTTTAGGAACAATTTTAATGTGTTTTATATTAGTACTAGAATTATATTTTGAGCCTATGTTCCCATGTACTAATCCGACAGGTATGTGTCCAAAATTTCGTTTAGTATGGCCTTATGGAGATGCAATTCCAGGATCATACCTATCCAAAGCAAACCTAAGTGTTTTCTGTGTTCTAGTAGCATTAACTGTTTCTATCAAAAGCAAAAAATTTATTTCTTTTTTTATTTTATCTATATTCACACTAATAATGTCTTTTTTGACAGGAGAAAGAATGAATTTCATAGCTCGTTTTTTTTCTGGAATTATTAGTTGTTTCGTTTTTAAACCTCTCAAAAAAAGAATAATTTTGTTATTTCTAATAATATTTGGAGCTTTGATACTGGTTGTAATTAACAAACCTCAGTTAAGCTATAGATATACTACTGAGTTTGTAGGGCATTTAAATTTTAATTCAGGTAATTGGGGTGCATGGAGAGGTGGTCTCCAACAAGGTCTAGAGAAACCACTTATTGGATATGGTCCAAGTATGTCAAGGCATGTATGTGCCGAGATTTCAAAAAAAGAACATTGGCTACCAGGAAAAAATTATTGTGGGAATCATCCACATAATTTTTATATACAGTTGTTTGCAGAAACTGGAATATTTGGATTACTTTTTGGATCATCAATGATCTTGTTTATTTTTTACAAGTGTTTTATGAATAGAAAGTCAGTACCTGATTGCCCCATATCTTCAACAAGCTTTATTATTCCACTTATGTGTTTTTTTCCAATACAACAATTTGGAAGTTTTTATGGCCAGTGGGGTAATATATTTATTTGGTTTGCAATTGGATTTGCTCTTAGTAATGTAAATCTAGATAAATCATCTTTGAGAAAAAATTATGAATAAATTTGACTTACATAGAAAAAAAACATTCACTTCACATTGGAATAATTTTTCACAAAAACCCAAAAAATATCAAAATTCTCTTAGATTTTTGAAAATAGCCAAAAAAAAACTTTCACAATTTTTTGATTATAAAATTAGTATAAAAATCAACAAAAACAGTAATAAAAAAGACGAAAGTTTTACATCTTATCAGTTAGACAAAAATGTTTTGAGATATAGAGATGATGAACTTTTAAAAATAGTTCACAATTATTTAAGTTTTTTTAAATTAGAGTGCTCTAAGATAAAGTTAAAAAAAATTATTAGTGATTATATTACAGTTTTCTACGACAGCCCTGTTAAAGAATTAGGTAGTGGTTTTGGTTTTAATGAAGGACTATTTTTGTTTTGCATTATAAGAATTATTAGACCAAATGTGATAGTAGAATCAGGTGTAATGAAAGGTTTTACAACATATTTAATTGATTCAGCTTCTGAAAATGACTGTATTATTTATTGTTATGATATAAATTATGAAAATTTAGAATACAAATCACAAAAAGCAATTTATTTCAATAATGATATCACAATTAATAAACCAAATTTAAAAAATAAGCATGCCTTGGCATTTTGGGATGATCACACCTCTCAGTTGGATAGATTAATGTTTTCATTAAATGAAGGTATAAAATACAATTTTTTTGATGATGACTTGAGTTTTCTTAACTTTCATTCTGATGGCTGGCCACCAATACCTTCAATATCTATGCTTAAAGAAATAAAAAATAATATTATTGAAAACGAACAAATTGAATGGATCTACAAAAACAAAAAAGGTAAAATTTGGTTAGATAACTTTAAAAATATCAACCCTATAAATGATGTAATTTATCATAAAATTTTTCCAAATCTTTTTGAAAAAACAGGTTACAGAAGTCATAGTCAATGCTCATTTCTTATTACTAGATGAAACCAGAATTTTATTTCTATACATATCAAGTTTTTTTGAAGATTTAATATTTGAATGTGAGAAATTTTCCCAAGATAAATTTTGTAATTTTTTCATTTTCATTGAATTTGAAAGTAATTCATACATATTTTTCAAAAGTTTTGTTTCATTAATATTATTTATGACTATACCATTTTTGCCAATTACCTCTGGTATTCCTCCAACATTTGATGTGATTACTGCTGTTCCATTGCTCATAGCTTCTGCAATAACCAAACCAAAAGGTTCGTCCCATGTTGAAGGTACTACTATTAAAGAAGCACGTTTCATAAATTTCTGCACATCATAATTTGAAGCAAAACCACAATAAATAGCTCTGTTACCAATATCTTCGTATTCTTTAATTATTTTCTCTGCAAAATTTGATTGCTTCTTTAAAACTCCTAGATGAGAAGAGCCTATTAAAAAAAATTTATAGTCAGGAAATTTATAATATAATTTCTTTATAACTTTTACAAATAATTGCACGCCTTTTTCAGGTACTAATCTTCCAACAAAAATAATTTCCTTATATTTTTTTGGTAAATGTTTCAGTTTTCTATCGACACCATTATATAACACAATTACTTTTTTCTTTTGGTACGAGATACCGCTTAAAAATTTTGATTTTACAAATTCACTCACACAAAATACAAAATCAGCTTTATCCAAAATTTTTTTTCTTTCTTCTGTTGATTTAGATCCTTTCATTTCAAGAGGATTATTATGAAAAAAAATTGATATATGACAAGATGTTATCGTTTTGTGGATGTAATCAATTAGATATGGTCTATTGTGGATTTCAATAATATTAATATTATTTTTTTCTTTTAAAATTTTACTACACATTTTTTTTGCAATATGCATGTTTTTGCTAAAAAAGGGTAGTAAGGGAGGTTTTATACCAATAAAATTTTCTGGAGATATAGGATTTTCAACATCTTGTCCATATATGGAAATATATTTTTTAAATTTTGAGTACTCCAGATTATTTATGATCGTGTTAGAAACAGCAGAGGACTTAAATTTATCAAATTTTTCTTTATAAGGAAGTATAATGTTAATTTTCATAATTTTTAATCTTCATAAAACTAAATATAATGTTATAGGATAAAATAAATTTTATTAAAATTCATATTTTAAGGATTTAGTTTGCAAAATATAATTTGCATGAAATGGGGTTCTAGATACGATTTTAGTTTCGTGAATAGATTATACGCGTCAATTAAACGACACACGATTAGACCAACACGATTATTCTGTTTTACTGACAATGATATGAACATAAATAAAGAGGTAATCTGCAAACCATTACCACAAATAAACATACCTGAAACTATAGCTTATACCCCTTGGAGAAAATTGAGCGTCTGGCAATACCCTCTATACTCGCTAAAAGGAGATGTTTTATTTTTAGATCTTGATTTAGTAATAACTGGCAATCTAGATCGCTTTTTTGATTACAAACCCGGTAATTATTGTGTGATTGAAAACTGGACTCAACTAGGTCAAAACATTGGAAACACAAGTTGCTTTAGATTTCCTGTTGGGAAATACACTTCAATTTTTAACAATTTTCAAGAAAAACCAGTAGAAATTTGGAAAAAATTTCATATAGAACAAATTTATATAAGCAATGAAATAGAAGATCAATTTTTTTGGCCCTCTAACTGGTGTCAAAGCTTTAAACATAACCTTCTTCCTTCTTGGCCCTCTAGAATTTGGAAAGCAGCAGAACTTCCAAAAGACACAAGCATAGTTGCTTTTACTGGAAAACCTGACCCAGATGACGTTTTAAGAGGAGAATGGCCAGTTAAAAAATATCAAATTTATAAAAAAATTTACAAACAACTCAAAACACCACAATGGATTTTAGATAATTGGATATAAATTAGTTAATTTGATTTATAGGTGCCTTATTCAAAAAAGCTTCTATGACTAATAAATAACCAGTAAAAAATTTTTCATATGCTTCATAAGATACATAACCAATATGAGGAGTGAGAATTGTATTTTTTGTTTTTCTCAGGATGTGATCTTTAGGTAAAGGTTCTTGATCATAAACATCCAAAGCAGCACAAGAAATCGTACCATCGTTTAAAGCGTTTATAAGATCTTGTTCGTTGATGATTGGACCTCTGCTAGTATTTACTATAACAGAATTTTTTTTCATCAACTTTAACTTATTTTTATCAACGTATCCTCTTGTTCTTTCTGACAACCTTGTGTGTATTGTTAAAATATCAGACATTTCAAATAAATCTGAACTTTCAACATATTCAACATTTATTTTTTTACATTCTTCATGATTTAAATTATGGCTCCATGCAATAACTCTCATTCCAAACGCTTTAGCAAAATTAGCAACTTGTTTTCCTTGTTTCCCTAAGCCAAATATTCCTAAAGTATGACCTTTTAATCCCTTTCCGATAGTTGTTTGCCATTTGCCACTTTTCATGTTTTCAATTTCAGTTTGTAATCCTCTCCAACTATTCATTATTAAGGCCCATGTTAATTCGGCTGTTGAGTGAATTTTAGTATCAGTTCCACAATAAACTACCTTTTTTTTCTTAAGAGCACCAATATCTATCGAAGCATTCCACATGCCACTTGTGATAACTAACTTTAAATTTGAAAGCTCATTAATTAAATCTTCCGGTAGTGGTGTTCTCTCTCTCATTAAACATAAAACGTCATATTTAGATAATATATCTGACAGTTTTTTTTCTTTTCCAATATATTTGTTAAAAACATCAAGCTCTATCTTATCACTAAGTAATTCCCAATTAGCAAAATCACGCGAGACATTTTGGTAATCATCAAGGATAGCAACATTTAATTTTTTACTCTTAATAGTCAACTGCTTGCTCCATATCCAGCTATTCTCCCAAAAACTGCGCCAGATGTTAATCCTGAACCTCCAGGATAACCATTAAAAAAAACTCCGCCTACTAATTCTCCACAAGCATAAAGACCACTTATTGGTTCATTGTTATTATTTAAAACTGAACCCTGTTCATTTATTTTTAATCCTCCATATGTAAATGTAATTCCACCAGTAACAGGGAAAGCTTTAAATGGTCCTTTATCAATTCTTTGAGCCCAATTTGATTTTTTAATATCTAAACCTAAAGTGGACTTACCATCTAAGATTGTAGGATCAAAAGGGGTAGATGTATCAACAGAATTATTAAATTCTTCTATTGTTTTTTTTGTTTCAATTTTGTCAATTCCATCCATTTTTTGAATAAGCTCATCTATAGTTTTTGCTTCAACAAAATGAGCATCATGAAATCTATATTCTTCATAAAGCAAGTCAAAAACTTTACTATCAAAAATTTGCCAAGCAAAATGGTTTGGCTGTTCCAAAACCTTTCTTCCATATTGAGCGTAGGTGTAATTCCTAAAATTTTTTCCTTCATCTAGAAATCTTTGTCCTTTTTCATTAATCATAATACCTAAAAAATAACAAATCTTTCGATAATTTTTTCTTTCTTTTGGTTCCAAATCTAATCCTCCATAATTTTTCATATGAAGGTCCATTGGTGTTGCATGGCAACCATCATACAAACCATTTTTTTTGGCTCCCAGCTTGAGGGCCATATTTAGACCATCTCCAGTATTATGAGGAGTGCCTCTTACCTTAGCTTTTAACCACTCCTTTCCAATGAAAAATTTTCGTAAATAATCATTAGCTTCAAAACCACCAGAGGCTAAGATAACCGAGTCAGATTCTATTTTTTTTTCTCCTATATAAACACCCATAACTTTATTATGTTTGAAAAATAGGCCTGTAATAGGACTATCATAAAAGATTTTTCCACCTAAAGATAAAAAAGCAGATAATTCTTGATTAAATAATCCTACACCTTCATTTTCTGAAGCAAGAGTTAAGCCTCCCCAAAAAATGTGTTTCCCATCTTTAATGAAACTTTGTCTAGAATATATTGGTTCAAATTTTATATTATGAGAAGAAAGCCATTGAATTGTTTCTAATGACTTAGATACTAAAATTTCTTGTTCCCAGCTAAGTGGTCTACCGTCATTGAAGTTCAACAGATCCTTTTTAAAGTTTTCTTGTGTGTAGGAACCAAAGTCTGTGTCTTTTAATCTTTCATCATTTGGATTGTCCAAAAGATCTATTAACTGATCTCCAGTTTCATAAGAAAATCTCATTGCTCCAGCAGTATATTTAGTATTTCCACCTGCCATATTTTTATCAGCTTTTTCATAAATCGTGACTTCTGCACCTTTTTCTAATGAAGCAATACCAGCTGATAATGCGGCATTACCAGAGCCAACAATTATAATTTTTTTCGACATTTTAAATTTCCAATTAAATACATCATTCATTTAGGATTGTTTATTTATTGTTATTATTTAAAATAGGAGTTTTCAAGTTCAATTTTTCAAGGCTTAATATGTCCTCAAATTTAATTGGATCATTGATCTGGTTGTTGTTTATTTTTTTATCAGTATTTTCTCATATGATAATTAAGTCACTAACTGGGGAAGTGGATTTTGTCATTACGTTATTTGCTAGGTTTGTTTATTCATTACCTCTACTATTGATTTTAGCCTTTCTTGCTAGAAAGATGCTTTTTATACAAATAAATCATTGGAATAACATATTTATTCGCTCTTTATTTGGTTTCGCAACAATGATCATGGTTTTTTCATCTTTACAACTTATTCCCATTGGCTTAACTACAGCCTTAGCTCAGAGTTCAGCTATATATGTTACATTATTATCTCCATTGGTTTTAGGAGAAAAAATTGGCCTCATTAGGTGGACAGCTGTAATAACTGGATTAATTGGGGTTTTTTTAATGATTAATCCCATTGGTATTATAAAAAAAACAAGTGAATTATCATCATTAGGATTATTACTTGCTTTTGGTAGCGCAATAACTCATGCAGGTTTAGCATTAATACTTAGAAAAATTGGTAAAACAGAACATCCTGCGTCAACAGCTCTAATACATAATCTCATAACTTCGATAATAATAATTATTGCTATAATTGTTTTTGGTACTAGATTTTATGGAACACCAGGAAAATACGGTATTGAAATTTTAATTACACCAAGTTTTATATTTTATTCCTTAATTTTTTTAGGAGTAGTAGGCTCATTAGTTCAATATTTAATGGCACAAAGTTATAAATTTGCAGAAGCAACCATTTTAGTAACTCTTAGATATTTAGCCATTCCCATAGCCGCTATCTTTGGTTATATAATATGGAATGAAATTCCAACTTCTAATCAGATTATGGGAGGATCAATTGTAATTGGCTCTTGTCTATTGATAACTTACAGAGAAATGAAGAAAAATAAAAATTAATACCCTATTGCACACCCATCTTTTCTAAAATCACTAGCTCCAATTAAAATATTTTTTTTTGTATCTACAAATATTATTTGACCACCACCAATGGGCGAGACAGAATAATTAATTTCATGTCCTCTTGAAATCATGTCTTGTATAACAGAATTATCAAAATTTTTTTCGAAATCTAAAACATTGTTGTTTGGGAAAACTCTGGGCAAGTCAAGAGCTTCTTGAGGGCTTAGTCCATAATCAATCATTTGTGATAAAACGTATGCATGTCCAGCTGCTTGATATTGACCACCCATAACTCCAAAAGAGCCAATTAATTTATTTTTGTTTGATATCATTGCTGGAATGATAGTATGTAGAGGTCTTTTATTTGGATAAAGTTTATTTGGATGACCTTCTATTAAATTAAAGCCTCGTCCTCTGCAATGAAAAAGAATACCACTTTTAGGTGCTGTGATTCCACTACCAAAAGGGTCAAAAAGTGAATTAATAAAAGAAATTGTCATTCCATTTTTATCTCTTACTGTTAAATAAATAGTATCAGGATGATCAGGAAACAGACTTTTCTCATATACTTTAGCTCGTTTAAAATCAATTTTAGAAGCATAATATTCCAGTGACTTTTTGCTTAAAAAACTTGTCACAGATAATTTGTTATAATGAGTATCTGCAAGATATTGATCTCTTAGGAAGTATCCTATTTTAACTGCTTCACAAAATAAATGGATATAGTCATTTTTAGACATACTCTTAACGTTAAAATGTTCAAGTATTCCTAATATAATTAGAGCAACTATACCTTGACCATTTGGAGGACATTCATGTATTTTGATATTTCGATAATTTTGAGATATAGGTTTTATCCATTCTGCGCTTGAATTTATAAAATCATTTTTAGTATGGCATCCTCCAATACTATTTAATTTTTCAAGCATATCGTCTGCCACCCAACCATTGTAAAACCCTACAGCTCCTTCAGTAGCAATTGTATCAAAAGTGTTTGATAATTTTGTGTTTTTAAAGTTTTCCATTACATTAAATGGTTTTTTATCTTTTAAAAAAATCTTTGATGTATCTCTATCAGCTAGCAATTTTTTTTTGTTTTTGGCCCAATCATATGCTACTCTTTCATGCACAATTATACCTGATCTGGCATAGTTTATAGCAGGCTGGAATATTTCATTCCAAGGCATGTAACCGTGTTCTTTATGAAGTAAACTCCATCCTGAAACAGCACCTGGTATTGTGATTGCATCAGGCATTTCAGGTTTAATAAATTTTATACCTTTATTTAGAAGACGACTAGCGTTTGAATTTTCCGAAGACTTTCCAGACGCATTTAGAGCTTTTATATCAGAGCTACCGTCAGTTGAAAGCATTGCAAAACAATCTCCTCCAATGCCTGTCATATGTGGTTCTGCAACACATAAAACTGCGCTCATTGCTAATGCTGCATCAACAGCATTTCCTCCACTTTTTAAAATTTCAACACCCGTTGACGAAGCTACATAATGTGATGATGCAGTCATAAAGTTTGAACTTATTACATTAGATTTGCCGGGGTTTGAAAAATCTCGGGTAATAAATTTATCTAATGACTTCATGAAGATCCATTTAAATAATTCTGATTAAGATAATATATCAAGTCTATATTAATAACTTTTTAACATTTTTTGCAGCTTGTCTAATCCTTTGTTCATTCTCTACCAAACCAACTCTTACGTAACCTTCTCCAAATTCACCAAAAGCTACACCTGGAGAGACTGCGACATCTGCTTTGAGCATTAATTCTTTTGCAAACTCTAAAGAACCTTTATCTTTATATTTAGCTGGTATTGGAGCCCAAGCAAACATACTTGCTTTTGGACTAGGAATATTCCACCCAGCCCTAGCCATAGAGTTTATAAGAATGTCTCTTCTTTTTTGATAAGTATTTCTTATTTCTTGAACACAATCTTGAGGACCATTTAATGCTGTTGCTGCCGCAACTTGAACAGGCGTAAAAGCTCCATAATCTAAATACGACTTAATTCTAGTAAGCGCACTAATAAGTCTTATATTGCCAACAGCAAAACCTATTCTCCATCCAGCCATTGCATATGTCTTAGACATCGAAGTAAATTCTACGGCCACTTCTTTTGCTTTTGGTATTTGAAGAATTGAAGGAGGTGGAGAATTATCATAATATATTTCTGCATATGCAAGATCAGATAATATATAAACATTGTATTTAAGAGCAATTTTTACCACTTCTTCATAAAATTTTAATGATACGACTTGTGCGGTTGGATTGGAGGGAAAGGATACAATTATAGCTACTGGAGCAGGTACACTTTCAATAATAGATCTTTCTAATCGTTCTAAATATAAATCAGGATTAAAAATTCCATCATCCATGGCTGGTAAATGACGTAATGAAGCACCTGCAATTATAAACCCGTAAGGATGAATAGGATATGAAGGGTTCGGAGATAGTATTATGTCTCCAGGTGATGTTATTGCTTGAGCCAAATTAGCTAGGCCTTCTTTCGAACCCAAGGTAACTATTACTTCATCTTCAGGATCTAAATTAACGTCAAAGCGCCTTTTATAGTATGCAGCCTGCGCTTTTCTGAGCCCATTGATACCTTTACTCGTAGAGTATCTTCCAGTACCAGGTTTTTCTACAGTTTCTTTTAATTTTTGTCTGATATGCTTTGGTGTTGGCATATCAGGATTTCCCATTCCAAAATCAATTATGTCTTTTCCTTTGGATCTTAGCTTAGCTTTAAGATTATTTACTTCTGCAAAAACATATGGTGGTAATCTTTTTATTCTATCAAAATCGTTTCGCATATAATTTTTCAATTAGTCCTTATTATAACATCTAAAAATTAATTACTTCGTCTATAAATTTGCTATAATTAATATTATGTTAAGGTGTAATATGTTTATTTTAAGGTATCAATGCGTTTTTTAAGTAAAGTTATTTTTTTTCTATCAGGGATTACAGTTATTGGGCTGATGCTATGGTTTGGTATGCCTAACATTCAACGAGCATTTAAACCTGTAAAAGTGATTTCAGTTACAATTACTCTAAATAATAAATGTTCTGTTGATGATGATAGTTTTGTAGTTGCTGTTCCAGGAACAGATATAATTTTTCCTTTTAAAAAAGGTGTAGCAAGATATAGATTGAAATCAGATAGAAAAGTACAACTCATATCTAACCCAAAATATAAATCAGTCCGTTACGTTGGTATTCATGTACCTGTAGAAAAAAAGTTAATATTAGAAGCTGACTGTGCAACCTCGCCAAGATTAAAAGGAATCTTTGGTTCTATGAAAAATCAATTCAAAAATTAAGAGAGGTTTAAATGAAAAACTTAAATAAAAATTTACCAAACAACCCTCTTAAAGGCATAACAATTGAAAAATTAGGTCAAATGTTCAGAAATAATTTAATTAGCTGTAAAGAAGTTACATCAATTTATTATGAAAGAATAAGGATTTTAAATCCACACCTTCACGCTTATATATATACAGACGAGGAAAAAGGGCTTTTCTGGGCAGATGGAATAGACAAATTATTTTCTTGTGGTGTTGATTTAGGACCTCTAATGGGTATACCTGTTGCAATTAAAGATATTTGTTCTGTAAATGAAATGCCAACGACTAATGGATCACAGATAAACAGTGATGATATTACAGGGCCAGAAGGCAATCTTGTTAAAAGGCTAAAATCTCTTGGTTGTGTTATTTTAGGTAAAACACACACTGTTGAGTTTGCCTTAGGCGCAACCGGGCTAAATAAATATAGAGGCACCCCTAAAAATCCATGGGATGACAAAATACATAGAATGCCAGGAGGATCAAGTAGTGGCTCTGCTGTAGCTGTTGCTTCTGGTCTTGCTGCTTTCGCCATTGGCACAGATACTGGCGGTTCAGTAAGAATTCCTGCTTCACTTAATGGTATAGTTGGATTAAAAACAACAAAAAACAGATGGCCAACCGATGGGATTTTTCCTTTATCGCCTACTTTAGATACTCCTGGACCTATAGCAAGAAATGTTAAAGATACAAAATTAATTTTTAATACATATAATGGTACATTTATAGACCAAAAACCCATAAAGCTTGATGATATGACATTTGGAAAGCTCAAAGAACCTTTCACATCAAATTTAGATCCAGAAGTTGAAGAAGCATACCAGATTATTTGTGATAAATTAGAAAATTTAGGTGCAACTATTGATGACGTTATAATTCCTGAGGCAAATGAAAAAGCAACTTTGTTTCCTGCAATTGTTGGATCAGAAATTATTAGTGCTTTTGGAATAGATAGGTTTAATAAAAATGTTGAAAAAATGGATCCAGTAACTGGAAACAGGGCCAAGTTAGGTGTTAAAGTATCATCATTTGAATACATTAAGGCAAAAAATAGAGTATCGGAATTAGAAAACATTATTGGAAAATATTTTACGAAATATGATGCTCTTATCTCACCTACAACTGTAATGCAGGCCCTTGAAGTTGACAAATCAACAATAGGTGGAGAACTCCACGAAAGAAGCCTTCTTGCATCGGCAAACACACAACCTGTAAATATTTTTGGATTATGTGGAATTACTTTTCCCATTCATAGTTTGTTGAATAATAAAAATAGCAAAACATTACCAATTGGTTTACAAATCATATGTGGTAAAAACGAAGATGAGAAAGCAGTTGAAATTGCTCTGGCTCTAGAAAATTATCTGGGAGAGCCTCAACTTCCTGACGTCAGCAAGTTTTTATAATTTTAGATTTATAAAGACTAACTCAAATATAAAAAAATAACTTTTTTATCTTGAAATTTATAATTTAAAAAATTAATTAATATTCAAGTATTAATAAGGTATCATCTTAAAAGGTAAATATTTTGTCTGATAAACTTATAAACGCAACTAACTTAAAAAAATCTTTTGATCAATTTATTGCAGTAGATAATATTGATTTGTCAGTCTCAAGAGGTGAGGTGGTTGGCTTTCTTGGTCCAAATGGTGCAGGAAAGTCTACAACAATGAAGATGCTAACTGGTTTTTTAGAACCAGATAATGGTGAGATTTTTATTAACAACATTAACCTTAAATCTGATCCATTAAAAGCAAAAGAATACATAGGGTACTTACCTGAAGGTGCTCCATCATATTCAGATATGATAGTTGCAGACTTTTTGTCATTTATTGGAAAAATGAGAGGATTAAGTTATAATTCACTGAGCAATCGCTTAGAGGAAATGGCTAATCAAATTAACTTAAAAGAAATGTGGAATAGACCTATAGAAACACTTTCAAAGGGTTTCAAAAGGAGGGTTGGTATTGCTCAAGCATTAATACACGACCCTGATATATTGATATTGGATGAACCAACTGATGGCTTAGATCCTAATCAAAAACACGAGATGAGAAATCTTATAAAAAGAATATCTACTAACAAAGCTATTGTTATTTCAACACATATTTTAGAAGAGGTTGAGGCAGTGTGTTCACGTGCTGTTATTATTGCAGATGGAAAGTTGCTTGCTAATGACACTCCTAAAAATTTAGAAAATAAATTTTTAAACAAAAATACTTTATCTATTAAAGTATCCAATAAAATTAATAATGTTGTCTCTAAAGATATAAAATCATTAATAAAATATAATGACGTCAAAATTCAAAAAACAGACATGTCAGGTCATACAATTTTCGTAAGTGACAACAAGAAAGTTCCAAACCTTAATACAGTTTTAAAACAAATAAATAAACTCAAGCTTGATGTAATTGAGGCAAATTTTCAAAAAGTAAGTCTTGAAGAAATCTTCAGAAAAATAACCTCAGATAATAATTCAAAATAATTGGTAAAAACTTATGAATGATTACTTAAACAAAACATATATCATCTTAGACAGAGAATTAAAGGGATATTTTAGAACTCCGTTAGCATCAATTTTTTTGCTTGTCTTTTTAGCCCTTTCTTCAGGTATGACTTTCTTTTTAGGAAGGTTTTTTGAGAGAGATCAGGCTGATTTAACAGCTTTTTTTTCATGGCATCCTTGGCTATTCCTTGTATTAATGCCAGCTATCGGTATGAGGTTATGGGCTGAAGAGAGAAGATCAGGTACGATTGAGTTATTAATAACTTTACCTGTTACTAATACACAGTTAGTCGTTGGTAAATTTTTAGCAAGCTGGATTTTTACTCTGACTGCCCTTTTTTTAACAATGCCTATTTGGATTACAGTTAATTATTTGGGTGAACCAGATAATCATGTTATTTTAATATCCTATGTTGGTAGCTGGTTAATGGCTGGGGCTTTTTTAGCTCTTACTTCTTGCCTGTCGGCACTAACCAAAAATCAAGTCATAGCATTTATAATATCATCCATTAGTGGTTTTGTGCTTATAATGGCTGGCTTTAATTTAGTTTTATCAGCTGTAAGGTCATGGTCACCAAATTGGATTACAGAAACAATTAGCTCAATGTCATTTCTGTCACATTTTAGTAGGATACAAATGGGTGTTTTTGATTTGAGTACTCTAGTCTTCTTTATTTCAATGATAATTTTATGTCTTTGGGTAAATGTACAACTCGTCCAAGTTAAAAAAGCAGATTGAGGTTAAAATGGACTTTTTAAATAAGATAAGACCTAAAAATCTTGTTAAATTATCAATATTATTTTCTGTAATTATATTTCTTTGTGTAAACATAATTACAAACAATGTCTTTAATTCATCAAGGATAGACTTCACAGAAAAAAAACTTTACTCCTTATCTAATAGCACCACTGATCTTCTTAAAAATTTGAATGAGCCAATACATGTGAGGCTTTTTGTATCAGGAAACTTAGTTAAAGAAGTACCTCAGCTTTCCACATATGCAAACAGAGTTGAGACTATACTAAAAGCTTACAGCGATATATCTAATGGAAAAATAACATTAGAAGTGATTGATCCAAAACCTTTCTCAGATGAAGAAGATAGAGCTGTTGGAATGGGTATAAACTCATTTTCTGCAACAGAAATGTCAGACGCATTATATTTTGGTCTAGCAGCTACAAATTCAACTACAGGGCAAAAAAATATACCTATTTTTTCTCCAGAAAGAGAAACTTTCCTTGAATATGATCTTTCAAGTTTAATCTCAGAATTAAGCCAGATTCAAAAACCAGTAATAAGTATTCTTGATAACCTTGGACTAATGGCAGACAGTAGAATTGGAAAACCAGAACAACAAATTTTAAAACAAATGAATGAAATGTTTAAAGTTGAAATGGTTAGTGAAAGCGACAATAAGCTTAATGAAAACACAAAAGTTCTCATGGTTATTCATCCAAAGTTTTTATCGGATGAGACTTTATATATGATAGATCAGTGGGTTCTTAAGGGAGGATCAACTTTAATATTTTTAGACCCTTATGCTGAAACAGAGATTAGCAGACAACCGGGCATGCCACCAATGAACCCTAGATCAAATCTAAAAAAATTATTAGATACATGGGGAATTAAATTTGATAATAAAAAAACTGTCTTAGACTCAGAATTTGGTTTCAGGATCACCAGGAACATTGATGGTCGCGATATACAAGTTACCAACTACCCTTGGTTAAATATTAGGGGAGATGGCTTGAATAAAAACGAAGGTTCATTATCAAATTTAAGCACAATTGTTATGACTACCGCTGGCTCATTAGAAAAAGCCAACAAAGACACAGTTTTTGAACCAATTATTACCACTAGTAGAAAATCTGGTTTAGGTGATGCACAAAAAGCAGGAGACCCTAAAAATGACCCAAGAGATTTTTTATCAAGCATAAAGTCTGATAACGATAATTTAATTTTAGCAGGATGGATAAAAACAAATCTCAAATCATCATTTAGTAAAAAAGATAGACAACTTTTAAAATCCCAAAATAAATCAAACATCCTTTTAGTATCTGACGCTGATATGTTGATGGATCGAAATTGGTTAACACAACGAGGCGCTTTTGCTAACAATGGAGACTTTGTTTTAAATGTAGTTGAACAAATGGTTGGTGGTAATGCCTTATCCGATCTTAGAGGTAAGAGCACATCATGGCGTCCATTTGATAAAATAATTGAATTAGAAAAAATTGCTGAAGAAAAATTTCTTTTAGAAGAACAAAGATTAGCTAAACAATTAAAAGAAATGGAAAATAAAATTAGAGATTTAACGCAAAATAATGACAACAACTCAGATGTCTTATCTCCTGAAACTATTGAGGCGATCGATGGTTTTAAAGCTGAAATGATGTCAACAAGATCACAGTTAAGAAGTGTAAAATTTGACCTTAGAAGAGATGTTGAAAATTTAAAACGATGGGTAATTGCTTTAAACGTAGCAATAATTCCCATAATTTTTGCTGGTCTAGCATTAATTATATCTTTAAGAAGAAAAAAATTATTCTACTAAAATAAATTTTGGATAAACAATGACTAAAAAAAAATTTTTAAACATATCTATAATAACTACAGCACTTGTTGTTTTAGCAATTATTTCAATAAACCTTAATACAAGTAATTATGGTTTTGAAAATAGAGGTAAGTTATTTTTAGATAACTTCACCAAAAATGTTAATGATATTACAACAATATCAATTAATTCTTTTGAAAATAATATTAATTTAGTTAAACAAAATAATAGTTATATATCAGAGTCAAGCTACCCACTTAAAAAAGGATTGTGGGAAAATTTAATTACAAGTTTATCTTTGTTAAGAATTGAAGAGTTGAAAACAAATGACCCATCTAGGCACTCACAACTAAATCTGCTTCTTCCTGAACAAAATAAAAGCAAAGATGAGGATGAAGGTTATGGAACAAAAATCACATTAAAAAAAGAAGACGGAACTATTTTTTCTTCAATACTATTTGGGATGGTAGATAGAAGTGTTGGTGGAATAAGTGGAGGTCAGTTTGCTAGATTTCCAAATGAAGATCAGACATACCTTCTTAAAGGTGCAATCAGGATGCCTACAACAAAATCTGATTGGTTTGAAAGTTTGCTTTTATCTATTAAAAAGGATGATGTTCAGAAGATTAACTTAAGTAATAAAAATGGAATAATTGAAATTCAATCCAAAGACGATAAATTGAGTCTGACGATGCCAAAATCTGTAAAATTTAAAATTGACGATACACAACTTAGTGATGCAAGAGACGTAATTAATAGCTTTTATTTTTATGATGTTAAAAAATCCACGCAAAAATATTCAAAAAATTTACCTACGTTGTCGTATGAAGTTAAAGATGGATTAATCTTAACAATATCCTCTGTTAACCCTGACGATGGGGGAGAAAGTTGGGTAATTATTAATGCAAAGTCTTATGACAAGAAATCAGAAAAAATGGCTCAAGAAATTACTAAAAAAACTAAAGGCTATGAGTTTTTAGCCAACATAATTACCAGCGATATTTTAAGATGGAGCCTTAAAGATCTTGCGGCAAAAGATAAAAAATCTTAATAAGATCTCGGCATTCCTAAAACATGCTCAGCTAAATAAGATAAAATTAGATTGGTTGATATTGGAGCCACTTGATACAACCTAGCCTCTCTAAACTTTCTCTCAACGTCATATTCCTCTGCAAACCCAAATCCCCCATGAGTTTGAACGCACGCTTCTGCTGCTGCCCATGACGCATCCGCTGCAAGCAATTTGGCTGTATTAGCCTCTTCTCCTATAGGCTTCCCGGCTTCATAAAGCCTTGCTGCGTGGTATACCATTAATTCAGCTGCTTTCATTTGCGCATATGCCCTTGCTATTGGGAATTGAATACCTTGATTCTGACCAATTGCTCTTCCGAAAATATTTCTATCATTAGCATAATTTGTGGATTTTTTAGTAAACCATTTAGCATCCCCAATGCACTCTGCCGCTATAAGGATTCTTTCTGCATTCATACCAGATAAAATATATCTAAAACCTTTGTCTTCTTCGCCAACAAGGTTCGAGGCTGGTATTCTTAAATTATCAAAAAATACTTCAGTTGTTGAATGGTTCATCATTGTTCGTATTGGTCTAATTGTAAGCCCATTACCTTTTGCTTTTCTCATATCTAAGAGAAAAACAGAAAGACCATCAGTTTTCTTTTTAACTTCATTTAAGGGTGTTGTCCTTGCTAAGAGCAACATTAAATCTGAGTGCTCTGCTCTGCTTGTCCAAATTTTTTGACCGTTAATTACATAGTCATCACCATCACGAACTGCTACTGTTCGCAAACTTGTTGTATCTGTGCCACTTGTTGGTTCTGTTACACCAAACGCTTGTAATCTTAGAGATCCGTCAGCTATTTTTGGTAAATATTCTTGTTTTTGTTCAGGAGAGCCATGTCTAAGAACGGTTCCCATAGTATACATTTGCGCATGACATGCTGCGGCATTGCATCCTTGATGATGAATTTCTTCTAAAATAACCGAGGCAGCTACCATTCCTAAACCAACACCTCCATATTCTTCTGGTATAAGGGCTCCTAAAAAACCGGCATCAGTTAGTGCTTTGACAAATTCTGTTGGATAAGCTTGTTCTCTATCAAGTTTTCGCCAATATTCTCCTTGAAAATCTCCACATAGTTTAGTTACAGAGTCTCTAACCTCTGTTATCATTTCATCATTAGAAACAGAATTTTCTACTTGAATGGTGGTGTCTGGCATATTGATCCTCAGTTTTACATGAATTTGAATTATATATATATAAATTTATTTATATATTACTAGCTTATTTATATTATTTAATATTAATTTAAATAACTAAAAATTGATAATCAATAAATACTTTGGAGATTATAATGAAGTTAGAATTCCACCACATTAACTTTGTATCTAAAGATGTAGACAAAATGAATGATTTTTATAAAAATATTTTATGTATGGATAGCATTCCAATTGAAAATTTTCCCAGAACAGAAGAAACACCTGAAGGTGGATATAGCGGAAAAATAAATTTTGTAACAGAGGGTAAAATACAAATGCATCTAGCTGAAAGGGACTTGAATGTTGCTTTCAAAAACAATCAAACAATTAATCCGGTTGATAAAGGGCATATAGCTTTTAGAACTGATGATATTAAATCTTTTCTTAAAAAATTAAGAGAGAAAAATATTCCATTTTCAGATTACGGAACAACTTTTGCTAAAGAATGGCATCAAGTTTTCTTTCAAGATCCAGAAGGTAATGTGATCGAAGTCCATCAAAAAATTTCACAATAAATTAGATGATTAAGGAATGTTTTAAAAATCATGACTTTAGGGTTCTTTGGGGTGCCGGTGGTATGACTGGTATTGCAAGAGCAATGGAATTTTTAGCTTTAAGTTTGTACGCACTTGAAGAACTTGGGCTTCCATATTTAGTGACAATAATTTTTGCAGCAAGAATGTTGCCTATGAGTTTATTAGGAATAGTAATAGGGACTGTCTCAGAAAGAATATCACCATTATCATTGATAAAAATAATTTATTTTCTCTCTAATTTTTTTACTGCAACAAGTGTAATATTAGTCATTACAAATAATTTTAATATTTATTTTGCGTTTCTTCTTGCTTTTGTTAATGGGATTACCTGGGTTGTAGATCTTGCTGTCAGAAGACGCGTGTTAGCAGATAATATTAAAAAAAATCTTTTAAGCTCGTCATTAGCAATGGAAACACTTTCTAATAACGCAACACGGTTGATTGGACCTCTTTTTGCAGGAACACTTTATACTTTTGCAGGTCTCTCAGGTATTTTTTTTCTTCAATTATTGATGTATATTTTTGCACTTGGATTAATACTAAGATTTAAAGATAATACAAGTAAAAATTATATTTCAAACTCCCCGAATAAAACAGTTTTAAATATTAAAGAGCATTGGGCACATGGCCTTTTAGACGAAATTTTAAAAACTGGTAAAAATGCATATAGTTTAATTAGTTTAAGATTTGTATTAATAACCACTCTAATTTTTAATGTTTTTGGGTTTCCATTAGTATCGTTAATACCAGTATTAGGTAGAGAAAAACTAGAGTTAACTGAATTTAACATTGGGGTTTTAGCATCTTCAGAAGGTTTAGGAGCTCTAATAGGTGCTTTACTTATTGCAAACATTTCACCACAAAGATACTTGTCTTTAATATTTATTACAGGTGTGGGAGGTTTCTTTTTAGGTATGTTTTTGTTTTCTTACTCACCTAATTTATTGTTAGCTTTTGTAAGTTTGACTTTTGGAGGCATCTTTCTTTCAGGATTTAGTACAATGCAAGGCGCATTAGTGTATCAAGCCTCAACATCATCACGAGGCAATAACTTTGGTGTGTTAGTTACTTGTATTGGAACAGCTCCAATCGGATTATTAAACTTATCATGGATAATAACTGAAATCCCAGTTGACCAAACACTTCGTGTTAACGTGTTTGTTGGCCTAACATGTCTTATTGCAACTGGGATTTATTTTTTACTTAAAAAATCTAAATGAGTATTTAATTAGGTATAGCTTTTAATAAAAATTGGTTCATTATTTTACTAAATTTTGCTGGATCAGCAGGCATCTTACCTTCCATTAGTCTAGCTTGTTCAAATAAAAGTGTTCCAGCATCACTGACTAAGTCATTACTCTCTTTTTTAGCAAGAAGAGATTTCATATTTTTGATTAAAGAATGATCTCCATTAATTTCTAATATTCTTGGGGCTCCTTTATAGTTAGAGTCTCTTTGAGCCATTAATTGTTCCATGGCTATATCCATATCACCCTCGTCTGCTACTAGACATACCGGACTATCTGTCAATTTAGAGGATAACCTTATGTCTTTGACTTGATCTCCCAAAACAACTTTTAGTTGAGCGATTAAATCTACATACTCTTTGTCTTGTTTATCTTTATCATCATTAGACTTATTTTTTTTATCTTTATTTTTTGAGTCTAATTCATCTAAATTTATTTTGCCTTGGGTGATTGATGTAAACTTCTTTTCTTTAAAAGATCCAACCATTGGTAACCAAAATTGATCTATTGCATCTGTCATTATTAGCACTGGTATGTTTTTTGATTTAAAACCTTCTAAATGTGGGCTAGCTAATGCTTGAGCGCTTGTTTCAGCTGAAATATAATAAATTTCTTTCTGTGTATCAGGCATTTTTTCTAAATATTGTGATAGAGATATTGGATCTTCACTTTCATTAGTCGAAAATCTACATAAGTCTAACAATGTTTCTTTTCTTTCTGCATCCTCATATAAACCTTCTTTAAGAACGGCTCCATATTCTTTCCAGAAGTTCTTATAACCATCCAAATCTTTTTCACTAACTTTTTTAAGCTCTCTTAAAATTTTACCAACTAAAGATTTGCTAATTTTTGCAACAGCAGGATTATTTTGAAGCATTTCTCTACTAACATTCAAATCTATGTCTTGCGTATCAACAAGTCCTTTTATAAATCTTAGATAACTAGGTATCAATGCATCGCATTTATCAGTTATGAAAACTCTATTAATATATAATTTTAAAGATGATTTTCTATCAGGATTAAATAAATCAAAAGGTCTAGTAGATGGTATACAAATAAGATTAGTATAACTAATTGTTCCTTCTGTATTATTATGCATTGTTAGGAGTGGCTTTCCAAATCCTGCACCTATATGAGAGAAAAATTCTTGATATTGTTCATCTTTAATTTCTTTAGCAGGACGAGTCCAAAGGGCAGAAGCTTCATTTAATGTTTTAATTTCAGAGTCTTTTTTATCTTTTTGGCTTAATTTTACAGGATAAGAAATATGATCCGAATACTTCCTTACAATAAATTGAAGTCTAGTTTCTTCCAGAAACTCTTTTGCATCTTTTTTAAGTTTTAATAAAATAGATGTTCCAAAATTATCTTTGTCAGCTTTAACTAAATTAAAACCAGTTTTACCATCTGAAGACCACTTCCAAGCTTGGCTGTCTCCTACTTTCTTAGATATTACTTCAACGTCGTCAGCTACCATAAATGAAGCATAAAAACCTACACCAAATTGACCAATCATTGACATGTCAGTTTTTTTATCTTTATTGCTTTTTGAAATTTGTTCTAAAAAAGCTTTTGTTCCTGACCTTGCTATTGTTCCTAATGATGACTTAAGGTCTTCCTCATTCATACCTATACCATTATCAGAAATAGTTAGAGTTTTTTCTTTATTATCCAATTCTATTATTACTTCTGGGGTTTCTGATGAGTTAGCAATTTTTTTATCTGTTAAACCAAGATATTTTCTTTTATCTAGCGCATCTGAAGCGTTTGAAATCAACTCACGCAAAAATATTTCTCTTTCTGAGTACAATGAATTAATGACTATATCTAGAATTTTTCCAGTATCAGCTTCAAATTTGTTGTTCATATTGGTCATAGAAATTACCTTAATTTTTGTTAATTTATATTGTAAATTGGTAATTAAAACTAGTTTTTCAAGAGTAAAATTTATATTTTTGATTTTATTAAAATCTTTTAATTTACTAATAAAAATAATCGTAAATTAGTTCGAAAAATACTATTCTGAATTTGGATTGTTATTGAGAATAATCAGACTTTTCTTGATCAAGAATAAGTTTTATCTCTCTCAAAAAAGCAGTTCCAGCAGGATTAGGATATTCTTCATTTTCTAATTCCTGAGCAGTTTTCTCAGCAATAACATCATCTAATATGCTTAGTGTTTTTCCAGTTTGAAGAGCTTGCACATATATTTTAGCTGCTCTTTCAAAATAAAATAGTCTATTGAAAGTTTCAGCAACATTTTGCCCAAATATTAATATTCCGTGATTGCCCATTATAAAGGTATGTTTTTTCGGGTCAGAAAGTAAGTCTGCGCATCTTTTACCCTCTTCTTCAAAAGCCAGTCCCCCATAGTTTTTGTCTACTACTTGTCTGTTGAAAAACATAGATGCAACTTGATTAATTGGAGGTAAGATACATTCATCAATAGAAGCTAAAGTCGTTGCATAAACAGAGTGAACATGCATTATGCATTTTGCGTGTGGACATAATTTATGAATAGCTCCATGTAATCCCCATGCTGTTGCATCTGGTGGATTATCTCCTAAAAGAACTGACTTATCATCAACATTTAATAATAGTAAATCAGAAGCCTTAATTCTTGAGAAATGCCACATATTTGGGTTCATTAAAAATTGAGTGCCTTCTGGATTTACTGCAAGACTGAAGTGATTAGCTACTGCTTCATGCAAGTTACTTCTTTCTGCCCATCTAAATGCAGCGGCCAAATCTTTTCGTTCTTCAAAATAATTATCATTTGATAAATGATTTTCTGTAAGTTTTATTTCGTCCATTTTATTACACCATAAAATTTTTAATTCTCTCATATTGTATTTGAAAAAGTCAAATAGTATAAACAAATTAAATAAAGGAATACATATGGGATATTTTTATCTTTTAATCGCAATTATTGGTGAGGTAATTGGCACCACTCATCTAAAGAGTACAAATAATTTCACGGAGTTATTACCTACCACCTATGTTGTATTAGGTTTTGCAACAGCTTTTTATTTTATGATGCTTGCTATGAAAACCATTCCTATTGCTATAGCATATTCAATTTGGGCAGCTATTGGAATTTCTGCAATAACAATTTTAGGCGCATTAAAATATAAAGAAGTACCAGATTTATTGGCTATTTTAGGTCTAGGCCTTATTATTCTTGGAGTAATATTATTGGTTTTTTATAGTAAAATGGGTGCAAATTAAAAATGTATCGCTTTGGAGTAGGTTGCTAAAGCAGCTTCTTTGACTGCCTCATTTACCGTAGGATGTCCGTGGCAAATTCTAGCTACATCCTCAGACGACGCACCAAATCCCATTGCAATAGATAACTCGTGTATTACAGTTCCTGCCTCATGGCCAATCATGTGGGCCCCTAGTATCTTATCTGTAGATTTATCTGAGAGAATCTTCACCATACCATCAGTATGACTAATAGCTTTAGCTCTACTATTAGCCATTAGAGGAAATGTTCCTTTATTATAAGAAATACCCTCTGCTTTCAATTCTTCTTCTGTCTTGCCAATAACAGCCACTTCAGGTGAAGTATAAATGATACCTGGCACAAGATTGTAATCAACGTGGCCAGCTTCCCCATTCATTATCTCCACAGCTGCCACACCATCTTCTTCTGCTTTGTGAGCTAACATTGGTCCCTTAATTACATCACCAATTGCATAAATGTTTGATACTGAAGTTTGAAAATTTTCATTTGTTTCTATAAATCCATGCTTGTCTATTTTCAAATTTAATTTTTCTAAACCCAATCCATTAGTGTTTGGTTTTCTTCCAACGGATACCAGTGCTACATCTGCATCTAGTTCATTATGTGTATTGTTATTAATATCTTTAACAGAGAGCAATACTTTGTCATTTATGATTTTCGCTTTTTCAACCGAATGAGCTAATTTAAATTTAACACCTTGTTTTTGAAGTATTTTCATAAAATTGTTAGCTATTTCATCATCTATACCTGGTAAAATTCTAGGCAGAAATTCTACCACCTCGACTTCCGCACCAAGCCTTCTCCACACAGTACCCATTTCAAGTCCAATTATGCCAGCACCAATGACTATCATTTTCTCTGGAACCTTATCCAATTCTAAAGCGCCAGTTGATGTTACAATTTTTTTCTCATCTACATTTATATTTGTAAGATTTGTAGCTTCAGATCCTGTGGCAATAATAATTTTATCTGCTTTTATTATTTCAGTTTTTTCATTATTAATAATTTCAATTTCATTGGGAGATAAAATTTTTGCAGCACCAATATATTTAGTAACTTTATTTTTTTTAAACAGGAAATCTATTCCTTTTGTTAGCTCATCTACAATACCCAATTTCTTTTTAAGTAATTTTGGCAGGTCAAGGCTTACTTCCTTGTATTTGATACCCCATTCATCGTTACCATTGGATTTGATTGAATTTTCATATTGTTCTGAAGCATGTAATAATGCTTTAGATGGTATACATCCAACATTCAAACATGTTCCACCTAGAGTTTTTCGTTTTTCTATACATGCAACTCTCATACCTTTTTGAGCAGCGACAATAGCAGCAACATAACCTCCAGGGCCTGCGCCAATTACAACAAGATCAAATTTTTTATCAGACATTAAACACCTTCAACTTAAAAACTATGCACCTACTACGAGACGTCTTGGATCTTCTATTATTTCTTTTATCCTAACTAAAAAAGAGACGGCTTCACGACCATCAATTATTCTATGATCGTATGAAAGCGCTAGATACATCATTGGTCTTATCTCAATATTATCATCTATTGCAACTGGTCTTTTTTGGATTTTGTGCATTCCTAAAATACCAGATTGAGGTGGATTTAATATTGGTGAAGACATCAATGATCCATAGACACCACCATTAGAGATAGTAAAAGTTCCACCTGCCATGTCAGACATAGCTAAATTACCTTCTTTTGCTCTTTTACCAAATTCAGCGATTGTTGCTTCAGTTTCACCAAAAGACATTTTGTCTGCATTTTTTAGAACAGGAACGACCAAACCTTGAGATGTACCAACAGCAACACCTATATTATAATAATTCTTATAAATAATATCATTGCCATCTATTTCAGCATTCACAGCTGGAAATTCACTCAAAGCGTCTATAGATGCTTTAACAAAAAAGCTCATATAACCAAGTCTTACACCATTCTTCTTTTCAAAACTTTCTTGGTAATTCTTACGCATCTCCATTAGCGCTGACATATCAACTTCATTGTACGTTGTTAACATTGCAGCAGTATTCTGAGCTTCTTTTAATCTCCTTGCTATAGCTTGACGAAGACGAGACATAGGAATTCTCTCTTCAAGATTAACATTATCTTCATTTTGACTGTTTTCTGTTACTTGATTATTAGATTTAACTTCAAGTTTATTTGTAATTGGTTTTTCTTTTTCTACATCTTCAACTTCTACTTCTTCAGAAACTTCTTCCTTTTTGTCTTGTTTTTCTCCAGCAATTATTGTCCCTAATAAAGCTCCAACTTCTACTGTGTCTCCTTCAGAAACAAGGGTGTTTTCTAATATTCCTGAAATAGAAGCAGGTACTTCTAGGGTTACCTTATCTGTTTCTAATTCTACAATTGGATCGTCAACTTCAACATAGTCACCTTGTTTCTTTATCCATTTGGAAACAGTTGCCTCTACAACAGATTCTCCTAAAACTGGTACCAAGACATCCATACCATTTTCCTTTCCTTTAAGAATATTTTTATTGGGTTTAGAAGTTTCTTCTTCTAATTTATTATTTTTAATCAAGTTTAAGTGAAGAAGAACATCCCCTTTTGTTACTCTTCCATCAACACCCGTACCAATTATAGTATTTATATCTATTTTTTTTTCTTCTATAAGCTTTGCAGCAGAGGGCATTGCAAGCTTTTGAATAATTTTATTTTTATTATTCATTAAATTATCTACTCTGCTGCATGTCTGCTAGCTTTCTTTGTAGTCAATTTTAGAGCATCATTTACTAAATCATTTTGCTCTTTGTTGTGTCTGGAAAATGAGCCTGTTGCAGGAGAAGCGGCTTCTAATCTACCTACATAAGTTGGTCTTGTTAACTTAGCTTTAATATCAACTAGTACTTGCTCTATTCTTCTATCAACAAAAAACCATGCACCCATGTTCTTTGGCTCTTCCTGACACCAAACGACTTCAGCATTTGGGATTTTTGATAACATTTCTTTTAATGTTTTCGAAGGAAAAGGATAAATTTGTTCTAGTCTAAGTATTCGAATATTATTAATTTTTCTTTTTTCTCTTTCTTCTAGTAGACTATAAAATACTTTACCTGAACAAATTACTACTCTTTTTATTTCACTATCCTTAAGATTTATATTTGGGTCTCTAATGACTCTTCTAAAAGCAGTTTGTTCTCCCATATCTGACAGACTAGATACGCACATTTTATGTCTAAGTAAACTCTTAGGAGTCATAATTATCAGAGGTTTTCGAAAATCTCGTTTAAGTTGCCTTCGCAAAGCATGAAAATAGTTTGCAGGTGTGCTGCAATTCAACACCTGCATATTATCTTCACCACAGAGCTGTAAATATCTTTCTAATCTAGCTGATGAATGCTCTGGTCCTTGACCTTCGTAACCATGTGGCAAAAGCATTACCAAGCCTGACATTCTTAACCATTTTGCTTCACCGCTTGAAATAAATTGGTCAACTATAACTTGAGCACCGTTGGCAAAGTCTCC
Source organism: uncultured SAR116 cluster alpha proteobacterium (assembly GCA_902592615.1). Lineage (GTDB taxonomy): Bacteria > Pseudomonadota > Alphaproteobacteria > Puniceispirillales > Marisalimonadaceae > Marisalimonas. The sequence continues at coordinate 32,932 of CACJFI010000005.1, forward strand.
AAATTGTGCCTCCCACATGACTAAGGCTGTCGGTTCAGTCAAAGAATAACCGTATTCAAATCCAAGTACGGAAGCTTCTGACAATGGTGAATCAATAACTTCAAATGTTTCTTGTTTATCTTTTATATTATTTAAGGGAGTGTATCTATTTTCAGAAATTTGATCTATGAAGACGGAGTGTCTTTGAGAAAAAGTTCCTCTACCGCTATCCTGACCAGACAATCTTACTGGATGTCCTTCTAAAAGCAGCGAGCCAAACGCAAGATGTTCAGCAGTAGACCAATCAATTCCTTCTCCACTCTCGATAGCTTTTTTACGAGAATCTATAACTCTTGATAATTTTTTATTAATTTGAAAACCTTCTGGAACAGTAGTAATTGCTTTACCAATTTCTTTTAAGATTTCAGTTGAAACTGAAGTATCACCTCTTCTTGCGTCACCGTGGGCAGTTCTTAGGTTTGACCATTGTCCTTCTAACCAGTCAGCCTTATTGGGTTTGTAACTTGAGCCAGCTATGAATTCTTTTTCTAAAAAATTGTTATGATTTTCGACTTCGTCTTTAGCTTCTTTTTGAGTTATAATTCCCTGATTAATAAGCTTTTGAGCATAAATTTTACTTATACTATCATGAGAACCTATTGTTTTATACATTAATGGTTGAGTAAAAGCCGGTTCATCACCTTCATTGTGACCATAACGTCTATAACTAATAATATCTAGCACTACGTCACATGCAAATTTTTGCCTGAATTCAGTAGCAATTCTGGACGCATGAACCACTGCCTCTGGGTCGTCTCCATTAATATGCATTATAGGAGCCATTACCATTTTAGCGACGTCAGTACAATAAGGACTAGAGCGAGAATAATTTGGGCTAGTAGTGAAACCAATTTGATTATTCACCACTATATGTATTGTTCCGCCAGTCCTATAACCTCTAAGTCCAGAGAAATCAAAAGTTTCAGCGACTATACCCTGACCTGCAAAAGCAGCATCACCGTGAAGAACAATTCCTAATACAGACAATCTGTCATTCGTATCATTATGTTGGTTTTGTTTTGCTCTAACTCTTCCTATTACAACTGGTGCAACAACCTCTAGATGTGAAGGGTTGGCTTGCAAAGATAAGTGAACTGTTTTTCCGTCAAACTCTCTATCAGCTGAAGCTCCCATGTGGTACTTAACATCTCCAGAACCTCCAGCATCTTCTGGATTTGCCTGGTTACCTAAAAATTCAGAAATAATTGCGCGAAAAGGTTTGTTTAAAATATTGTATAGTAGATTGAGTCTACCCCTGTGAGCCATTGCTATCACAACTTCTTTCATTCCTAACTGGCTACCACGTTTCAATATTTGCTCTATTGCTGGTACTACTGATTCTGACCCATCTAATCCAAATCTTTTAGTTCCTGCATATTTTTTATGAAGAAATTGTTCAAATGTCTCTGCTCCAACTAAACGTTCATATATAGCTTTTTTACCTCTATTAGTGAATTCTGTAGCATTACGAATAGACTCAATTCTTTCTTGTATCCATGCTTTCTGAGCTGGATCCTGAACATGCATAAATTCAATTCCTATAGAACCACAATAAGTCTCTTTTACTATTTCCATAATTTGTCTGAGGGTGGCTGACTCCATGCCTAGGACATAGTCTATAAATATTGGTCTATCCCAGTCATCATCAGTAAATCCATAGGTTTTAGGATCTAGTTCAGGATGAATGTTCTGTTCTTGTAAATTGAGTGGATCTAATTTAGCTAAAAGATGTCCATTTATCCTGTATGCTCTAATAAGCATAATAGCTCTAATAGAGTCGGTTGTTGCTGCTCTCAAATCTGTAGCAGATAAATTGCCTTTTCCTGCTATTCCTCGTGCAACTGCTTTTACACTTTCAACAGTATCTATGGCTCCAATTACCTTACTGTTTTTTTTAGCCCAACTAGGTCCTTCATCTAATAAATTGTCGTCTGCATTTGTTTTAAACCATAAATCCCATTCCTTTGGTACTGAATTTGAGTTTTCTTTCCATTCTTTATACAAATCATTTATGAAGGTAGCATTGGCACCAGAAAGAAAGCTTTGGTCAGAGCTTTGGTCGTTCATGGTTTATAATCCTTTTAAAGTGTAGTATGCTTAGATTACAATAAACAAAAACTTAACAATTAAATCAAGTTATTTCCATTCATCTATTGCTTTTACAACTGCTTCACCCAAACCTGATGGAGATTCAGACATGATAAAACCACACTCACTCATGACTTTAACTTTGGCATCTGCACCTCCACTTCCACCACTAACTATTGCACCGGCATGGCCCATAGTTCTTCCAGGAGGAGCAGTCTTTCCAGCAATAAAACCTGCTATTGGTTTTTTAATTTTATGATTTTTAAAGAAATTTGCTGCTTCTTCTTCAGCACTTCCACCAATTTCACCAATCATCAATATTGCCTCTGTTTGCTCATCATTAAGAAACATATCTAAGCAATCTATAAAATTTGTGCCATTAATTGGATCACCACCAATACCAATACATGTTGATTGCCCTAAACCAGCAACTGTGGTTTGTGCAACAGCCTCATAGGTTAGTGTCCCAGATCTGGAGACAATTCCTATTTTGCCAGGAGCATGAATATGTCCTGGCATAATTCCAATTTTGCATTGACCAGGGGTAATTACACCTGGGCAGTTAGGACCAATAAGTCTAGATTTTGACTGTTTCAAAAACTGTTTAACTTTAATCATATCTTGGACTGGTATACCTTCCGTAACACATATTATTAAAGGAATTTTTGATGATATTGCTTCTAGTATTGAATCAGCTGCAAAAGGAGGAGGAACATATATAACTGTTGCATCAGGATTTACTTCTTCAACGCACTCTTGAACAGTATTGAAAACAGGAAGATCTAGATGTTTAGTGCCACCCTTACCTGGGGTAACTCCTCCGACCATATTAGTTCCGTATGCTATGGCTTGCTCTGAATGGAAAGTTCCTTGTCCTCCAGTAAATCCTTGACAAATAACTTTTGTATCTTTGTTAATCAATACAGACATCTGGTTAATCTCCTTTAACAGCACTGACAATTTTCATTGCCGCATCATCTAAGTCGTCCGCAGGTATTATTTTTAATCCAGAATCCTTAAGAATCTTTTTTCCTTCCTCTACATTTGTACCCGCTAATCTTACAACCAAAGGTTTGGATAATGAGAGTGTTTTAGCAGCTGCAACTACTCCACTAGCAATAATATCGCAACGCATAATTCCTCCAAAAATATTTACCAAAATACCTTCTACAGTTGAATCAGATAAAATGATTTTAAAGGCTTCAGTAACTTTTTCCTTTGTAGCACTTCCTCCAACGTCTAAAAAGTTTGCCGGAGAGGCTCCTTTAAGTTTAATAATATCCATTGTAGCCATGGCAAGACCAGCACCGTTGACTAAACATCCTATTGTTCCATCAAGTTTTATATATGCTAAGTCAAATTTGCTTGCTAATATTTCAGCAGGATCCTCTTCAGTTTCGTCTCTTAATGACATTATATCAGGGTGTTTGAATAAGGCATTATTGTCAAAAGACATCTTTGCATCTAGAGCGATTAAACTATTTTCAGAAGTTAATACAAGAGGATTAATTTCTAATAAACTAGCATCTTTTTCAATAAAGAGCTTATATAACTGATTAAAAAATTTACCTGCTTGTTTAAAACTAGAATCTTTTAATTTAAGTTCATTGGCAATTAATCTTGAGTGAAAGGGTTGAAAGCCAATTGTTGGATCTATATTAAAGGATAAGATTTTTTCAGGGGTTTCTTTGGCCACTTTTTCAATGTCCATACCTCCTTCAGTAGATGCTATTATTGATACTCTACTAGTTACTCGGTCTATAACCATTGAAAAGTAATATTCAGCATTTATATCGCATCCATCTTCAATGTAGAGCCTTTGAACTACTTTTCCCTCAGAACCTGTTTGATGGGTAATTAATTTTTTCCCCAATATTGTCTCAGCTGAATTTTTTACTTCATCTAAATTTTTTACAACTTTTACACCACCAGCTTTTCCTCTTCCGCCTGCGTGTATTTGAGCTTTAACAACAAATATTGGACCTGGTAATTTTTTAGCTGCTTTTATAGCTTCGTCAGTTGTGAATGCCACGTATCCAGAAGGCGTAGGTATCTGATATTGTCTTAATAACTCTTTGGCCTGGTGTTCATGAATATCCAAAACTTTAACCTTTCTATTCTGAGCTTATGATGCTTCAAACTTTGAAGCAACTTCATTTAATTGTTTTACGGCTGAAACAGAATGATTGAACATATCTTTTTCATCAGAAGTAAATGTTATTTCAACAATCCTTTCTACACCATTTTTACCAATAATTACCGGAACACCTACATACAATCCATTTAGATTATAGTATCCGTCAACATAAGCTGCACACGGTAATAATTTTTTCTTATCTTTTAAATATGAGTCAGCCATTTCAATAGCAGATGATGCAGGAGCATAAAAGGCAGAACCTGTTTTTAATAGTCCAACTATTTCAGCGCCTCCATCTCGTGTTCTTTGTACAATTTGATCTATTTTTTTCTGGGTACTCCATCCCATTTTCACTAAGTCTGGCACAGGAATGCCTGCTACCGCAGAATATCTTGCTAATGGAACCATTGTATCTCCATGACCTCCTAGGACAAAGGCTGTTACATCGCTCACAGAAACATCAAACTCCTCAGCTAAAAAATGTCTAAATCTGGCAGAATCTAATACACCTGCCATTCCAACCACCATATTAGTTGGCAAACCTGATGCTCTTTGTAACACTCCAACCATTGCATCAAGCGGATTAGTTATACAAATTACAAATGCTTTTGGACAATTGTCCTTAATTCCTTTACCAACTTGTTTCATAACTTTAGTATTGATCTCAACTAAATCATCTCTGCTCATACCTGGCTTCCTTGCAACACCAGCAGTTACGATGACAACATCACTATCTTTGAGATCTTTATAATCATTTGAACCAATCATTTTACTATCAAAACTCTCGACTGGTCCTGATTGAGCAAGATCTAAAGATTTTCCCTGAGGAATACCCTCTGCGATATCAAATAGTGTTACATCCCCAAGCTCTTTAATTGCAGCTAAGTGTGCAAGAGTTCCTCCAATGTTTCCTGATCCAACCAAGGCTATTTTGTTTCGCATATCAATTTTCCATTAATGTTTTTAATTGAGTCAATTTATTAATTTAAATTTAAATTGTTATTTTTATCTAATCTTTTAGACTTTTTTTTAAAGTGCATCAAGGTTAGAATCCAAGTTATTAACTTTTAAAGTTGTGACATTTCAGTTATTCTTGAAATCGTTCTTTGAAATTCAAACTTCCAATGTTCGCCCGTGTATATATTGGAAAAATCAGCATTTGCGTTGGCAATAAGAAAACAATTTTTATCATAAAGAGCATCAACCAACCATATAAATCTTCTAGTTTCATTTCGAAGGTTATCATTCAAGTTTGGTATGTCATCTATAATAATACCTTTATATCTTAGCGCTATTTCAATATAATCGGCAGCAGCCAATGGTTTATTACACAAATCATCAAAACTGATTCTCGCAACACCAGCAGCAACTTCTGGAATATTTATTTTTCTTCCAGACACCTCAACATTTTCAGATATTATCTCAAAACCTATTGATAAGGTTTTAAATATCACGTTAATTTTTTCTCTATTTTTTTTATTGACTGGATTTAACCAATACTTTTGCCCACTAAGAGATCTTTTTCTCCAGTCCTCACCATCTGGAATTTCAACAACGTCAGTTTTTAGTTTTAAATTTTCTATAAATGGTAAAATTCTATCTCTATGCAATCCATCTTTGTATAGACCATCCGGTGGTTGGTTTGATGTCGTAACTAATATTGTACCCTGTGCAAACATGACTTCAAATAAACGTGATAAAATCATTGCATCTGCAATATCTTTTACTTCCATTTCATCAAAACATAGTAATTTTGCCCTCTTGGCCAAATCTTGCCCTACTAATAGAACTGTGTCTTTATTTTTTTCAATTTTTCTTTTTTCAAGAATCCTTTGGTGAACTTCCTTCATGAAATCATGAAAGTGTAAGCGTCTTTTTTCTTTTATTTGAACTTGGTGAAAAAATAAATCCATCATCATTGATTTACCTCTACCAACACCACCATAAAGATAAAGACCCTTAATATCTTTGATATTATTTTTTATAAAAATTTTAGAAATGAAATTTTCAGTTTGAGATTTGCCAAATTTAATTAGTAAATTATCAAAAAATTTCGCTACAAATGCCTGACCAGCGTCAAATATTATTGATTTGTTAGAAGCAATTAGACTTAGTGACTTTTCTTCATTTATTTTCAAAATATTAGCCGTACAAAAAGTCTTAAAACTTACTTTCTTTCAAGTTGAAGTTTCTTAATTTCGCCTATCGCTTTAGCTGGATTCAAACCCTTAGGACAAGTTTTAGTACAGTTCATAATAGTATGACAACGGTAAAGCTTAAAAGAATCTTCGAGTTCCTCAAGTCTTTGTTCAGTGTTTTCGTCTCTACTATCAGCTATCCATCTATATGCCTGCAATAAAACAGCGGGGCCTAAATATTTGTCCCCATTCCACCAATAAGAAGGACAAGAAGTTGAACATGAAAAACAAAGAACACATTCCCACAATCCATCAATTTTTTCACGTTCTTTTGGTGATTGTTTTCTAGATTTCCCATTTTCTGGGTCAGATTTACTTTGCAACCATGGTTTAACTGATGTTAATTGTTCATAAGCTTTAGATAAGTCGGGCACTAAATCCTTAATAACTTCCATATGTGGTAAAGGATATATATTTATGTCACCTTTAACATCATCAATTGATTTTAAACATGCAAGTGTGTTTGTGCCATCTATATTCATAGAACAAGAACCACAAATTCCTTCTCTGCAAGACCTTCTAAAAGTTAAACTTGAGTCTATTTCCTGTTTGATTTTTATTAAGGCATCTAAAACCATAGGACCACATTGATCTAAATCAATAGTATAACTATCTATTCTTGGATTTTCATCATCATCTGGAGACCATCTATAAACATTAATTTTTTTTGTATTTTCAGCTTCATTGTTTAGTGGGTAGTCAATACCTTTAACAATTTTGGAATGCTTCGGTAGGGCAAATTCAGCCACAAAATTCTCCTTAAAATTAGTAAACTCTTGCGGCTGGGGGTATTGATGCCACTTCGTTTGTTAATGTGTTTAGGTGGACATCTCTATAGTCTAGCTTTGTTTTGTTTTTCTCATTAAGCCACATAATTGTATGTTTCATCCAATTCTTATCATCTCTTTCAGGGTAGTCTTCGTGAGAATGTGCACCACGCGATTCTTTTCTTTGGTCTGCTGACTTCATTGTAACAATTGCTTGTTGCATTAAGTTTTCTAACTCAAGAGCTTCAACTAAGTCCGTATTAAAAATCATTGATCTATCTTTTATACCAATATTATCCATACTTTTTGAGATAGTATCAACTTTTTGGACGCCTTCTTCCATTGAGGTATTTGATCTGAAAACTGCTGCATGTTTTTGCATCGCATTTTGCATTGAGTTTCTAACTTCACCTACAGAAATATCTCCATTTGAATATCTTATTTTATCAAGTCTTGCTAAAATTTTGTCTGTTATTCTTTTGGGTAAGGGCACATGAGCACTTCCTTTTTCAACTGTTTTTAGAGCTCTTTGTGCCGCAGCACGCCCAAAAACAACAATATCTAATAATGAGTTGGTTCCAAGTCTGTTAGCTCCATGTACAGACACACATGCTGCTTCTCCAATAGCCATTAGTCCTGAAACAACTGCATCTTGGTCATTACCTTTTCTTGTTACTACTTCACCATGATAATTAGTTGGTATACCTCCCATATTGTAATGAACTGTAGGTAAAACTGGAATTGGTTCCTTGGTAACGTCAACACCACAGAAAATTTTGGCAGTTTCACTTATACCTGGTAATCTCATTTGCAAAGTTGCCGGATCAATATGCTCTAAATGCATGAAAATATGGTCTTTATTTGGGCCAACACCTCTACCTTCATTAATCTCAATTGTCATGGATCTTGACACTACGTCTCTACTAGCAAGGTCTTTAGCAGTAGGGGCATATCTTTCCATAAATCTTTCACCCTCAGAATTTGTAAGATATCCACCTTCACCTCTTGATCCTTCAGTTATTAGAACACCCGCACCATAAACACCTGTTGGGTGAAACTGAACAAACTCCATATCTTGAAGAGGCAAGCCTGCTCTTAAAACCATTGCATTTCCGTCACCTGTACAAGTATGAGCAGAAGTACAAGAAAAATAGACTCTTCCATAACCACCGGTAGCAAGGACCGTTTGATGTCCTCTAAATCTGTGAATCTTACCATCATCCATACATAAGGCTAATACTCCAACACACTTGCCATTGTCATCCATAAGTAGATCAAGTGCTATATACTCTACAAAAAACTCAGCTTGATGTTTTAGACATTGTTGGTAGAGAGTATGAAGAATTGCATGACCAGTTCTGTCTGCAGCAGCACAAGCTCTTCGTGCCATTTTTTTTCCGTAATCTAATGTATGACCACCAAATGGTCTTTGATAAACTTCACCATCCTCAGTTCTAGAAAAAGGAACTCCAAAATTCTCTAACTCGGTCACAGATGGAATGGCTTCTTTACACATGTATTCGATAGCATCTTGGTCACCAAGCCAATCAGATCCCTTAACTGTATCATACATATGAAACTGCCAGCTATCATTTTCACCCATATTATTAAGTGCTGCTCCAATACCACCTTGAGCTGCAACGGTGTGACTTCTTGTTGGAAAAACTTTTGTAATGCACGCCGTTTTTAAACCACCAGATACCATTCCCAAAGTTGCTCTTAATCCAGCACCTCCAGCGCCGACAACTACTACATCATGTTCATGGTCTACGATTTCATATTCAGACATAAAATAACTTTCTAATTATAAATAAATTTTCAAAACACAAAGAATTGATAAAACACCCAGAAGTATGGATAATAATTTTATAAGTATTAAAGACATAATTTTCAACCCCTCATTATGTACATAATCTTCAATAACAACTTGTAATCCTGATGCAGCATGAAAGTATAAAGTCCCAAATAAAAGAACCAATCCAGTTGCGTTTAATGGATTCTGCAACCAAGCAACAGATTGATCATAGCTATTGATTAAGCTAAATGTTAGAGAAGAAACAAACCAAATTACTAGAGGTATCATTGCAATTGCTGAAATTCTTTGTAATTTCCAGTGAGCAACACCGTGAGATTTAGATTGCATTTTCTTTACTTTCTTTAAAAATTTAAATTCTCTACAATACTTTAAACAACTCTCAAATAGACTATTAACCATGTTATAGAAGTCAATGATAACGAAGAAATTATTACAGCCACGCCTGAAATATAGGCATGTTTTAAATCATATCCATATCCAGCATCCCAAAAAAGATGTCGAATACCATTACTAAGATGATAAAACAAAGCAAAAGTGAAACCAAAAATTATCAATTTGCCAAACCAGTTATTAATTAGATTTGAATACATTAAATAAGTGTTTTCACCTAAAGTAAGCGCTACAATCCATAGTACTAAAATTACACTTCCTATTGATAATGCTATACCCGTTGCTCTGTGAAGAATTGACAACATAGAAGTTATTTGTGGTTTGTATATTTGCAGATGTGGTGAAAGTGGTCTTTGTCTACTCATATTAATCTCATTGTTTGGTTATTTAAATAAATGAACTAAATAAATAAAAAATTCAAATCTAAAATTTTAAATTTTAAATTTTCTTCAAAAATAATAATTAAAATTGATAAACCAAGTAAAATAATACCTGTAAGTTCAGTAATTTTAATCTTTTCCTTAAAAAAAATAACTGAAATTAAAATTGAAAAAATTAATTCTATTTGCCCAACTGCCCTTACTTCAGCTGCTGTTGTTAGACCAAATGCTACAAACCACCCAAATGTTGCTCCTGTCCCAGATAAGCCAGCTGGCAAACTAGGTTTCCAATATTTAATAACAGCTAAAAATTGATCTCTTTTATTTATTACGAGATATAAGCCTACCAATATAGTTTGAAAAACAATCGCTATAAAAGAAATGAAAATTGATTTATCTAAGAGGGGACCCTCTACTGATATAATAGACATTCTAAATGCAACTACAGAGCCAGCTAAAAGTAATCCAGATAAAAGACCAACAAGAGTACCTACAGATAAAGTTGAATTAATTAAAAGTTTAATAGTTTTTAAAATGCTATCTGCTTTTTTGGCATAAGATAATAATAATACAGATATAACACCTAGTATTATACCTAACATTATAGATGTAGAGAAAGTAACACTTAGAATTATGATCTCCAAAAAAGCAATAAGAATTACTTCTGTTTTAGAAAATGCAATTCCTGTAGCAAAGTTTTTATGTGCAAAAACTTTCATAAGAAAGTAAGTAAATAAAACTTGAAAAATTGATCCCAATAAACATAAAAATAGCGAATATAAAGAAAGATCAGGAATATTATTTCCTGGAATGCTTATCCAAATTAGCCAAATAAGTGAGGTAAAAGGTAAAGCATAACAAAATCTAATATAGGCGGCTCCATATTCTCCTAATTTGGAGATCATATTTTTTTGAAATGCAGAACGGGCAGTTTGACAGGCTGCGGCAAATATTGCTGCAAAAATCCAGATGAATTCCATAATAATTATTTTGAAATTTTAAACATTAAAGAGGGACTCCTTTAATTTTTTTGCTTGCCAACAATTCAGCTATCTGGACGGTATTTAATGCCGCACCTTTTCTTAAATTATCTCCAACACACCAAAAAACAATACCATTTTTTACTGAAGAATCTTTTCTAATTCTGCTAATATAAACATCGTCTTCACCAGCCACTTCTTCTGGAGTTACGTATCCTTCATCTGCTCGGTGATCTACCACTGTTACGCCATTAGCATCTCTTAATAAGCTTCTAACATTTTTTTCATCGATGTCTTTTTTGCATTCTATAAAAACTGCTTCACTATGACCAATAAATACTGGAACTCTTACGCAATGAGCAACCAAATCAATATTAGGATCTAATATTTTTTTTGTCTCAACCCTCATTTTCCACTCTTCTTTCGTAAACCCATCATCCATAAAAATATCAATATGAGGGATTACATTAAATGCTATTTTTTTGGTAAACTGTTCTGGTTTAGCTTGATCATGAACAAAAACACCCTTTGTTTGATTAAAAAGTTCGTCCATAGCTGGTTTCCCAGCTCCTGAAACAGCTTGGTATGTAGAAACAACAACTCTTGTTATTTCATATTTTTTATGAATTGGCTTTAAAGCAACAACTAGCTGGATAGTAGAACAATTAGGATTTGCAATTATGTTTTTATTTTTATAACCATTAATCGCTTCAGGATTAACTTCAGGAACAATTAAAGGAACTTTATCATCCATTCTAAAACAGGAAGAATTGTCAATAACAATACAGCCCTCAACTCCTGCCCTTGAACCAAATTTTTTTGCTATATCAGAACCAGCTGAAAAAAAAGCTATATCTGCTTTTTCAAAGTTAAAATCATCAACTGAACTAACTTTTAGTATTTTGTCGTCACCAAAAGATACCTCCTTACCAACAGAGGATCTTGAAGCAAGAGCAAATATATTTTTTACAGGAAATTTTCTTTCAAACAAAGTTTGAAGCATTTCTCTACCAACGGCACCTGTAGCACCAACAACAGCAATATTATAAGACATTTATTTTGTTAATTCCTCTAACTTGTTGATAACTGAATCCATCATTCCTTTCGTACCAACTTTGACTCTTCCTGAAGCCATTATATCTTGCGTTCTTGGTCCAGCATCTAAAGCTCTTGAAACAGCCTCATCAATTAAATCTGCCTCTTCTTTCATTTCAAATGAATAACGAAATAACATTGATAAACTTAAAAGTTCTGCCAATGGATTTGCTAACTCTTTTCCAGCTATATCTGGAGCTGATCCATGAACTGGCTCATACATAGCATGTCTCTTTCCAGTATTTTGGTCTACAGATCCTAAACTGGCAGAAGGAAGCATTCCGAGTGAACCAGTTAACATAGCTGCGCAGTCAGATAAAATATCTCCAAATAAATTGTCTGTAACAATAACATCAAATTGCTTAGGATCTCTTACTAATTGCATTGCGCAATTATCAGCATACATATGGTTAATTAATATATCTGAACCTTCTTTTTTATGAAGATTAGTTATCACCTCTCTCCACAATACACCTGACATCATTACATTAGCTTTTTCTATAGAAGTAACTTTCCCATTTCTGGCTCTTGCCATATCAAAGGCAACTCTGCCAATTCTTTCAATCTCTGGGGTAGTATAAAGATTAGTGTCATAACCTTTTTTTATTTGAGTATCAATTTCTTCTATTCCACGAGGCTCTGCAAAATAAATACCTCCTGTTAATTCTCTTAAAATTAAAATGTCTAGGCCTGAGATAATATTAGGTTTAAGGGAAGAAGCATCAACAAGTGCAGGAAACACAATGGCAGGCCTAAGATTAGCAAACAAATCCATTTCTTTTCTTAATCTCAGAAGACCATTTTCAGGTCTCTTCTCAAATTCAACCCCATCGTATTTTGGACTTCCTACTGCACCAAATAAAATTGCATCAGCATCAACTGCATCTGATAAAGTTTCGTCTGAAAGAGGCGTACCATATTTATCAAAAGAAGCACCTCCTACTAAACCTTCTTTTATGTTAAAACTTATACTTTTATTTTTTGCAAACCAATCAACAACTCTCAAAGTTTCTTTAATAACCTCTGGCCCAACTCCATCTCCAGGAAGAACCATTAACGTACGATTAGATGGCATTTTATAAACTCACTTTTATTTATAACCAGGGTCTTTCATTAGACATTTTGGTTTCAAATTCTTTGATATCACTAGATTGTTGCATTGTTATGCCTATATCATCTAATCCTTCAAGTAAGCATTTTTTTCTAAAAGGGTCGATTTCAAATTTAATAACTGCTCCATTAGGCCTTCTAATTTCCTGAGATGGAAGGTCAATTTCTAGTTCAGGATTTTCTATATCATTTGAATCTGCCAATAAAGAATCTCTTTCGTCAGATGAAACTTTAATAGGTAAAAGACCATTTTTAAATGAATTATTATAAAAAATATCCGCGAAAGATGTTGAAATAATACATTTTATTCCAAAATCAGATAAAGCCCAAGGCGCATGTTCTCTACTTGAACCACATCCAAAATTATCACCTGCAACAAGAATATTACATTTTCTATATGGCTCTTTATTTAAAACAAACTCTTCTTTTTCTGAACCGTCATCATTAAATCTCATCTCATCAAAAAGATGTTTACCTAAACCTGTTCTTTTAATTGTCTTTAAAAATTGTTTAGGAATTATTTTGTCTGTATCTACATTTATAAAATTAAATGGAGCAGCTATACCTCTAATATTTTTAAATTTTTCCATAGTAAAACCTTTAAAACTACGTTATTAAATTATAATCAGTTAATTTGCCTGTAATTGCAGAGGCAGCAGCTATTTCAGGACTAACCAGATGTGTTCTTCCACCTTTCCCTTGTCTACCTTCAAAATTTCGATTGGATGTACTTGCGCATCTTTCACCAGGTTGAAGTTTGTCTTCATTCATTGCTAAACACATTGAACAACCGGGCTCTCTCCACTCAAAACCAGCTTCAGTAAATAATAAATTTAGACCCTCTTCTTCAGCCTGACTTTTCACCAATCCAGAACCTGGAACTACCATGGCCCTAATACCTTTTTTAACTTTTTTTCCATCTATTACTCTTGCAGCTGACCTTAAATCTTCTATTCTGGAATTTGTACATGAACCTATAAATACAGTATTTATTTCAACTTCAGATATCTTTTGACCCCCTACTAATCCCATATAATCTAGTGATCTTTGTACCTTAGCTCTAGCGTCCTCATCTTTAATCTTTGAAGGATCAGGTATATAACCATCAATTGAAACAACATCTTCTGGACTAGTACCCCATGTTACGGTTGGTTTGATTTTATTAGCGTTAATGGTAATTTTTTTGTCATAAAATGCGTTTTCATCTGAAGGTAATGATTTCCACCATTTTAAAGCTAAATCCCAATCTTTACCTTTTGGAGACATGGGTTTATCTCTTAAGTAATCAAATGTCACTTTGTCAGGGGCTATCATTCCTGCTCTTGCACCAGCTTCTATTGACATATTACAAACAGTCATCCTACCTTCCATAGAAAGTTGCTCTATAGCTTTACCTGAATACTCGATAACATGACCAGTACCACCTGCAGTGCCGATTTCTCCAATAATAGCAAGAACTAAATCTTTAGGAGACACACCTGGTTGAAGCTCACCTTCAACATTGATGAGCATGTTTTTAGCTGGCTTTTGAATTAAAGTTTGAGTAGCCAAAACATGTTCAACTTCTGAAGTGCCAATACCAAACGCCAAAGCACCAAATGCACCGTGGGTTGCGGTATGGCTGTCACCACAAACTATTGTCATACCTGGTTGGGTAAAGCCTTGTTCTGGTCCTATCACATGAACAATTCCTTGTCTTTTGTCCATCATATTAAAATATGGTATTCGAAAATCTTCTACATTTTTGTCTAGAGCTTCAACTTGAATCCTAGATTCTTCTTCTTGAATTCCGTCGGCTCTATCTGTTGTTGGCACATTATGATCAGCCACAGCTAAAGTTCTGTTAGGAGAATTTACATCTCTACCTGACATTCTTAACCCCTCAAATGCTTGTGGGCTTGTTACTTCATGAACTAAATGCCTATCAATATAGATTAATGACGCACCATCTTCTTGTGTGCTAATGAGATGGTAATCCCAAATTTTATCAAACAATGTTCTGGGTTTCATTTTTAGAACTCCATTAAGTTGTATCAGAATACTAAAATATTATTTGTTTTATAAAGTTAATAAACTTTTATGAAGTTGTATCTTCAGCAACTTCTTTGGAAACAGGTTGATCAACTTGAGTTTTAGTTTCTTTTTTAGAAACCTGGATTTTTTCAACTATTCGGGCTGATTTTCCTCTTCTGTCTCTTAAATAATATAGCTTAGCTCTTCTTACTTTACCTTTTTTAAGAACAGTTATTCCAGCAATTTTAGGAGAAAATATTGGAAAAATTCTTTCAACACCTTCACCATATGAAATTTTTCTAACGGTAAAACTTTCGTTCAGCCCACCACCACTTCGAGCAATACATAATCCCTCAAATGCTTGAATTCTTTCTTTATCACCTTCAACAATTTTTACATCAACTTTTATCGTATCACCTGCGCTAAAATCAGGTATAGATCTTTCAGCAACAATCTTGTCCATTTGATCTTTTTGGATTTTATCAATAACATTCATCTGTCTACCCTTTCGTGAAAATACTCATAGCAAATTAATAAATATTTTTCTAGTTAAGATTTAATATATTTTGACCATAAATCTGGTCTCCTAAATTTGGTAAGCTTTTCAGACATCTTTAATTTCCACATTTGAATTTTTTTGTGATTTCCAGATAATAGTACCTCTGGCACTTCCATATCTTTCCATACTCTTGGATGAGTATATAATGGATATTCTAACAAATGTCTTTCAAAACTTTCATCCACCAACGCTGCATCATTTCCAATTACCTCAGGAATAAGTCTTATAGTCGCGTCCATGACTAATTGAGCACCAATTTCTCCACCAGATAAAACGAAATCTCCAACACTTACTTCTTCTATTTCATTATAAATTAGAAATCTTTCATCAACGCCTTCGTATCTGCCACATATAAAAACAGCACCTTTTTCTTGTGATAATTTCTTTGCGAATTCTTGATCAAATTTTTTTCCTCTTGGTGTAAGGTAAATTCTACGACCAACAGCTTTAGCAACAGATTTAAGGGCTTTATCTAAAACCTCTGGATTAATAACCATTCCTGGCCCACCACCAAATGGAACTTCATCTACTTTACCATTTTTGTTATTTGAAAATTGTCTAATATTAACAGTTTTTAGAGACCATAAATTTTTTCTAAGGGCTTTGCCTGCTATTGAAAAATCTAGAGTTCCAGGAAACATTTCTGGGAATAATGACAAAACAGTTGCATTCCACACAAAAAAATCTCCTTTTTAATTTTCGATTAAATCTTTCTCAAGATCTAAAATTATTTGTTTATCTTCATAATCAATTTTTTTTAGAAAATTTTTTCCCATTGGCAAATAAAAGGTCTTATTATTTTTTTTTACCTCAACCAACAACCCTGCTCCAAAATCCTCCAAAGATATTACTTTGCCAAAGCTTTCTCTATTTAAATTATAAACTGCAAAGTTCAACAAATCAGAATGGTAAAACTCATTATTTGTAAGTTTTGGTAAACTTTTTCTAGATATAAATAACTTTAATCCTTTAAAATTCTCAGCGTCAGTTCTTGTTTCAACATTTTCGATTTTGCAAACAAATATTTGTTTTAATTTTCTAATTAACTTTAATTTTATTGGAATTTCAGAACTCTCTGTAAAAATTTCATTGAAAGAGAAAATATTTTCTGGAGTTTCTGTAAAGCTTTTAAGCTTAACTTCTCCTTTAATACCATGGACACCTACAAAGCATCCTATTTCAATTAAATTTTTTTTAGACAAAGTTATTCTATTCTTTTTTTTCCTCTTTTTTAACTTCTTCCTCCGCTGGAGCCTCTTCCACAGGTGACTCTTCTTTGGCTGCTTACTCCGCTGGAGCTTCTGCCGCAATTACCTCTTCTTTGGCTGCTTCTTCAGCTTGAGCCTCTTCCACAGGTGACTCTTCTTTGGCTGCTTCCTTCGCTGGAGCTTCTGACGCAGGTGACTCTTCTTTAGCTGCTTCCTCCGCTGGAGCTTCTGCCGCAGTTGCCTCTTCTTTGGCTGCTTCTTCAGCTTGAGCTTCTACTGCAGTTGCCTCTTCTATGGCCGCTTCTTCAACTGGAGCTTCTGCCGCAGGCGCCTCTTCATTAGCTACTTCCTCCGTTGAAGCCACTGACTTTTCTGCCGCTTCTGCTTCTTTTTCTTGCCTTTTCTTACCTGGAGCACTTTTAATTGGTTGATCTCTAATCACAGGTGCTTTTACTAAACCGTCAGATGATAGCATTTTTGCAACTCTTAATGTTGGCTGAGCGCCTTTTGATAACCAGTATTTTGCTCTTTCAACATCAAGAACTAATCTTTCAGCGTGATCTTTAGCTACCATTGGATTATATGAGCCTAACCTTTCAATAAACTTTCCATCTCTTGGTGACAATGCTTCTGCAACTACGATTTTGTAAAAAGGTCTCTTCTTTGCTCCACCTCTAGACAATCTTATTTTTAACGCCATTTTTTTTCCTTATAATTAAGTTATTATTTAATAAATTTATCTTCTTTTTTTAGACGGTTTTCCACCTAACCCTGGCAAACCCATACCTCCAAAACGATTTGCCATGTTACCTAGATTAGGCATATTACCGCTCATCATTTTTTGTAATTCTGCCATTTTATTGGCATCCATAACTGAATTTTGACCATCCCCTAATCCAGGATTTGGACTTGCACCTCCAAGTGAAGACATCATATTTTTTAATCCACCAAGACCACCCATTTTACCCATTTTTTTCATCATACGAGCCATGTCTTGTTGTTGTTTCACAAGTCTATTTACATCAGAGACAGCTGTTCCTGATCCTGAAGCAATTCTTTTTCTACGAGAAGCATTTAAAAGAGAAACATTTACTCTTTCTTTTTTTGTCATAGAATAAATTATAGCTTCTTGTTTTGAAATTGCTTTATCGTTAAAATTATTAGCAGCCATTTGTTTCTGGAGCTTACCAATACCTGGAAGCATGGACATTATTCCACCTAAACCTCCCATTTTTTTTAACTGTCCAATTTGTTTTAACATATCATTCATATCAAAACTGCCCTGTGATATTCTTTTCATCATTTGGGCAGCATCTTCTTCTGCAATAGTCTCTGCAGCTTTTTCTACAAGTGAGACAACATCACCCATATCTAAAATTCTACCAGCCGCTCTATCTGGATAAAATGGTTCTAATCCGTCTAGTTTTTCAGAAACACCAACAAATTTGATAGGGCACCCAGTTACTGATCTCATTGATAGTGCCGCACCACCTCTTGCGTCACCATCAGACCGAGTTAAAACAACTCCTGATATTTTTATTAGATCTGAAAAAGCTTTTGCTGTCTGGACAGCATCCTGACCTGTCATTGCGTCTGCAACTAATAAAGTTTCGGATGGTTTAGATAATTTAAAAACCTCTTTTGCCTCAGACATCATGGCTGTATCAAGTGTCGTTCTACCTGCTGTATCAAGTATCAATACATCTATTGCCTGAACTTTAGATGCAGCCATTGCTCTTTTTGTTATTTTCTCTGGGCTTTCACCATCAATTTCTGGAAGTACTAAAACTTCTGCTTGTTCACCTAATATCCTAAGTTGTTCTCTAGCTGCAGGCCTGTAAATATCAAGCGATGCAAGCATAACTTTCTTTCTTTTTTTTGATTTCAGATGAAAAGCTAACTTACCTGCGGTTGTGGTTTTACCAGATCCCTGAAGACCAACTAACAATATTACTGCAGGAGGAGCGTGGTCTATTAATAGCTCTGACTCTGACGAGCCAAGAACTTCTATTAAAACGTCATTGACAATTTTTATAACTTGCTGACCAGGTGTAACTGATCTAAGAACTTCTTCCCCAACTGCCCTTACTTTAACTTTATCAATAAATTCTCTAACTACTGATAAAGCGACGTCAGCTTCTAGTAGAGCTGTTCGAACCTCTTTAAGTGCGTTTTCAACATCACTTTCAGAGAGAGCTCCTCTTTTAGTGAGTCCTTTAAAAACATTTCCAAGTTTATTAGTTAAGTTTTCAAACATTTTAAAACCTGCTAGTTATTAAAACCACAAATACGCCCGTGCCTGAAACTCAAGGACGCGCGTTCATAAATCTTAAACAATAAATAAACGTTTCAGTATAGAATTTTATCAATCAAGTCAAGCCTAACTGAAAGAAATAACTAATCCAAACCAGCTAAAGCCTTTGAAAATGACGAAGCTTCAAAAATTTGTAGATCATCTAATCCTTCACCAACACCAACTGCATGAATAGGAATTTCAAACTTTTCAGCTAAAGATACAACAACTCCACCTTTTGCACTTCCATCTAACTTTGTAATTATCATACCTGTTAAACCAATAGATTCGTCGAAGCTTTTTAATTGAGAATGTGCATTCTGTCCAACAGTGCCATCTAAAACTACAACTTTTTGATGTGGAGCGTCGTGATCCAATTTTGATACAACTCGACAGGTCTTTGTCAGTTCTTCCATTAAATCTTTTTTATTTTGTAATCTTCCAGCTGTGTCGATAATAACAATATCAATATCTTCTTTTTTTGCTAATTCAAAAGCTCGAAAAGCTACTGCAGCTGAGTCTCCTCCTTCTTCTCCAGAGACAACTCGAGCACCGACTCTTTTTCCCCAAGTCTTTAACTGTTCCACGGCAGCTGCTCTAAAAGTGTCTGATGCGGCCAAAATTACAGATTTTTTTTCAAGCCTAAATTTTTCAGCTAGTTTAGCAGCAGTAGTTGTTTTTCCAGAACCATTAACACCTGCTAATAGCAAAACGTGTGGTTTAGAGTTAACTTTTTCATAAAGGTTTTGTTCACGAGGTAGTAAAATTTGTTCAATTTCTTCAGCCAAAGTTTTTGCAATTTGTTTCTTTTCTATTTCTTTATTTTTATTTAATTCGAATTTCTGATCTTTAATCTTTTTTGCTATTCTACTAGAAGCTTCTACACCAAGATCAGCTAGTATTAACTGATCTTCAATATCATAGAGTGTTTCTTGATCAATTGTTTTTTTTCCAGTTATAGAGGCGATCGCACCTTCCACCTTAGATGCAGATTTGCTTAATCCAGTCTTTAATTTTTTAAACCAATTTAATGCCATTAAATTTGACTCTTTTTTTATCTATTTCAATCTCGAATAGTTCCTAGTAACCCATCATTGTTAATTTCTAAAATTTTTGTAGAAATAATTATACTAGACTCAACATTTTCTTTTAATTTTATTTTTGAAAAATTTGTAGAATGACCAACTGAATTATTTTCTACTAAAACTTTTTGAGTGGTTCCAATCTGACTGACTAAAAACTTATTATGTTGTTTTTCAGCTAAATTTCTCAGTTCTTTAGCTCTTTTTTGAATAATTTTTTTTGGGACCTGTGGCATATTTGATGCTGGAGTATTTTTTCTGTTAGAGTATGGAAAGACATGAATATATGTAATGTTAGCTTCTGTAATAAGTTGGATACTCTTTTTGTGAGCTTTTTCGTCTTCAGTGGGGAAGCCAGCTATAAAATCACCTCCGAACACAACATCATTTCTGCGTCTTTTTGCTTCTTTTACAAAATTAATTACGTCTCTATAAATATGTCTTCTTTTCATTCTTTTCAAAATAATATCATCACCATGTTGAATAGATAAATGAATATGAGGCATTAGTCTTTCTTCATGCTCAAATGCATCCATCAAGTCAAAATCAACTTCAGCTGGATCAATGGAAGACAATCTTAATCTATCCAAATTTGGTATGTTTTTTAAAATCTTTTTAACTAACAATCCCAAACTTGGCTTCCCAAAAATATCAATACCCCAAGATGTTAAGTCTACACCAGTAAGAACTATTTCTTTAACACCATTTTTTAACAAAGAGTTAATAGAATTAATCACATTTTGAGTCGATACTGATCGACTCGGACCTCTTCCAAATGGAATAATACAAAATGTGCACCTATGGTCACAACCATTTTGAACTTGAACGAAACCACGTGTGTGTTTGTTGAATGATTCAATAAGATGCCCAGATGTACTTTTAACTTCCATAATATCTTGAACGAATACATTTTGATTTTGATGCAAGCTATCTTCTGATTCAAAGTTCTTCCAAAAATCTTCATCAAGCTTTTCTTTATTACCTATCACAAAATCTACTTCCGGCATTGAATTCCATTTTTGAGGGTCTACTTGAGCAGCACAACCTGTAACCAATATTAGAGCATCAGGTCTATTTCTTTTAGAAGATCTTATTGCCTGTCTTGCTTGACGTTCGGCTTCACTAGTTACAGCGCATGTATTGAAAATTATTAAATCGCTTTGACCATTCTTACTAGCTAGATCACTAATAACCTGACTTTCCCATATATTTAGCCTACATCCAAAAGTCTTGATATCAGGTAAAGAGTTTTTAATTTTTGAAGTAATTTTCATTTATTCACCTATAAATCCTTCAAACACTCTTTCAGTATCTCCAGAAAGAGTTACTGATCCATTATCAAGCCACTTAATAAATAAATCCCCACCGTCTAAAACAATTTTATTTTCCTTAGCGCTTTTGTCTAATGAAGAAGCTGCTACTAATGTTGCACACGCTCCAGATCCACATGCTGAGGTCATGCCTGCTCCTCTTTCCCAAACTCTCATTCTTAGAGATTTATCCTCTAAGACAGATACAAATTCAATATTTGCAAATTCAGGGAAAATAGAATGTTTCTCTAACCTTGGACCAATTGAGTTTATATTTAAATTCTCAAGATCTTCTAAGTTATTTATAAATATAACTGCATGTGGATTTCCTATTGATAAACAAAAAGCTTCAAACTCATCTAATTTGACATTTTTTGTATTTTGATCCTTTGATAATGGTATTTCATTCCAGCTAAACTTGGGCACACCCATATTTACAGTAACTAAATTATCAGTTTTAGAACAAAACAAGTCATCACTAACGCTTTTAATAATTACAGAATTTAGTTCATTCTTTTTCATTAAATAATCAGCTACACATCTTGTACCATTTCCACAAGCACCAGTTTCAGAGCCGTCAGAATTATACATTCTAATTTTGAAATTTTCAGGAGACATTGTATTTTCAATTATCAAGACTTGATCACATCCAATTCCTATGCGTCTATTACTTATTTTATTAATAAATTTTGAGTCATGAATGATAGGATTCTTTATATTGTCAAATATAATAAAATCATTTCCTAAACCATGCATTTTTACAAATGGAATTTTCAAAATCCTAGCCTTCTATTTTATTCTTAAATATCAATATCAACTATAATCGGCACATGGTCAGATGGTTTTTCCCAGGACCTGCTATCCTTATAAATAACACCTGATTTTACTAATGAAAATAAATTTTTTGATGTCCAAAAGTGATCAAGTCTTCTGCCTCTATTTGAAACCTCCCAATTTCTATTTCGATAGGACCACCAAGAATAAAGTTTTTCATTATGAGGAACAAATTCCCTAATTATGTCTACCCAATCACCAGTCTGGATTATGTCTAGTAAAGTTTCTGTTTCTATTGGTGTATGTGATACCACATTAAGTAATTGTTTATGTGACCAGACATCATGTTTTAATGGAGCAATATTCAAATCACCAACTAAAATTTTATTTGTTTTTGGCTCTGATAAAAAATAATTTTTCATTTCATTAATGAAAGAAATTTTATGCTCGAACTTTGGATTTATTGAAATGTCAGGTTGATCTCCACCTGCAGGTACATAGAAATTATGAAGTTCAACATAATTATTTAGTTTTACATAAATGTGACGAGTATCATCTTTATTACACCAATTTAGATATCCAGTGTCTGTAAATTCAAATTTTGATATAACAGCCACTCCATTGTAGGACTTTTCACCTCTAAAATATTGATTAACATACCCAATTTTTTCAAGCTCCTCACTTGGAAAAAATTCATTCGGTGTTTTAGTTTCCTGGAGGCAAAGAACATCTATATTCTGTTCTTTTATAAAACGTAAAACATGATGTATACGTAGTCTTACAGAGTTTATATTCCAAGTCGCTATCCGCATACAAAAACCTTTACCCGTAAATTACCCCAAATATTTAATTTTTTTATATATTTAAACGGACATAATTATAATAATTGCGTAATTATACCTATTTGCAAAATACAAATTAAAATTAGAAAAGCAACGAAAATAAAAATAAGCAAATCGATTGCTGTTACCAACTACATATATATCTGCTTCTATTCTCAAATATTTACCTCACTGTATATTTCTGAGCTGAATCTTTTTAACGTTTCTTAGTGTTGATACTGCTGATAAAAATTATCAATTCGTTGGTTCAGGAAAATCAATCGGGAAAAACAATAAATGAGAAAGTTTATTATTATATTTTGCATTTTGAATTAATACAGTTGTATTTTCTCCCAAGGAGTCTTGAATTATCCATTTCTTTAAGCTCAATGGATTTTCTGAAAATTCTAAAACTAAACTTTCCTGATTAGCATTGTTTTGGCTTTGTAGTTTTAATGATATTATGCCAGTCTCAATAATAAACTCTGTTTTGATATTTTGGTTATTTAAAAATGAGGTGCTGTCTAATAAAATAGAGAAAGGAGAATTTTTAACTGGAAAATTGTTGGTTGTTTTTGCCTCTCTATCTTGGATAACTATCCAAAACCCTTTACATGTTATTAAAAGATTCTTAGGGTTTTCATAATCAATTCTTAATTTTCCCGGTAGATCCAAATATATTTTACCATTACTAACGTTTCCTGAGGGACTGACCTGTATAAAATTTGCTTCAAGTGTAACAAGATTTTTAATAAATTTTTCAATTTGAAATTTTGCTGATTTGTTTTTTTCAAAAGAATAAGATGTATTACAATTTAAAATTATAACAAAAAAACAGAAAAGAAAATTTATCTTAGTCTTAAATTGCTTCAATTAATTATCCTCTATCAAAATTTCTCTTTTACCAGCTCTACCTGGCTTGGATATAACATTATTATCTTCCATTTTTTCAATTATCGTAGCTGCTCTGTTATAACCAATTTTCAAATGTCTTTGAATAAATGATGTACTAGCCCTTCTTTCCCTTACTACTAAAGCTAATGCTTCGTCGTACAATTCATCTCTAGAATTTTTATTAGTATTAAAATTAGTCAGGTCATTTGAAGATAAAATCTCAGGTTCTTCAGTAATACTTTCATCATAATCTGGAATAGATTGATCAGATAAAAATTTTGTTACTTTTTCAACTTCATTATCTTCTACAAAAGGACCATGTACTCGTGTTACTTTTCCTCCTCCCGCCATATATAACATGTCTCCTCTTCCAAGCAGTTGTTCAGCACCTTGCTCTCCTAGAATTGTTCTACTGTCAATTTTACTTGTGACTTGAAATGAGATTCTAGTTGGAAAATTTGCCTTAATTGTTCCTGTTATGACGTCTACTGATGGTCTTTGCGTAGCCATCACAACGTGGATTCCAGCTGCTCTAGCCATTTGGGCTAATCTTTGTACTGCGGCCTCTATATCTTTTCCAGCAACTAACATTAAATCTGCAACTTCATCTATTATTACTACAATGTAAGGTAAAGGAGTTAAACTTATCTGTTGATCCTCAAAAATTGGTTGACCAGTCTCTGGATCGAAGCCAACTTGGACATTTTTCGAGAGGATTTCACCTTTTTTTCTTGCTTGAATTAATCTTTCATTATAACTGTCTACGTTTCGAACACCAAGCTTGCTCATGGACATGTATCTAGTTTCCATTTCCCTAACAGCCCATTTTAAAGCTATAATGGCTTTATTAGGATCGGTAACGACAGGTGTTAATAGATGAGGAATGCCGTCATAAACTGATAATTCCAACATTTTAGGATCAATCATAATAAGTCTACAAGTTTCTGGAGTATGTTTATATAGTAATGACAGTATCATTGCATTAATTCCAACAGATTTACCTGAACCCGTTGTTCCAGCTACGAGTAAATGCGGCATTCTTGCTAAGTCAGCAACAACTGGGTACCCTGCTATATTTTTACCAAGACAGACTGGAAGACTAAAATCTGATTTTTGAAATTCTTGGTGTTCTAAAATATTTCTCAAAATAACTGTTTCACGAAATTTGTTAGGTAATTCAATACCAATAACATTTTGACCTGGAACCATTGCTACTCTTACTGCTTCAACAGACATTGATCTGGCAATATCGTCAGCTAAAGATATAACTCTTTGACTTCTCAAACCTGGTGCGGGTTGTAAGTCATACCTAGTTACAACTGGACCATACCTAACAGACTCAATATTTCCATTAATTGAATAATCTGATAAAACTCCTTCAAGAACTTTTGCATTCATGTCAAGAGTTTCTTTACTAGGAGGTTTTATATCTTCTATAAAATCTTTCAGCAAACTTACAGTTGGTAAAATAAATCCACTCTCAGACCCCAATGGTAAGTCATTTTGATATAAATTATGTTTTTCTTTGTTTTTTTCTAAGTTTGCTTCTTTATGAATGTTTTTAATTAATATTGGATTCTTTCTAACTTTTGGTTTTTTTCTTACAATTAAATTACTATTAAAATTAAAAAACTTATTTTTAATCTTGCTTAAATAGCTAAATTTATTTTTTTCTTCTTCTAATTCATCTCTATCGTCGTTGTAGAAAAACAAATTTGAAAACATTGTTAGTATCCAAATCAAAGGTAAGAATATGGGTCTAAAAAGAAATTTAAAAAATTTTATTTCTTTTTCACCTGTGGATAGTATCCAAAAAAATAATAAAAAGGAGATGATTAGAGATACCAAT
The DNA here is from genome assembly GCA_902592615.1 of uncultured SAR116 cluster alpha proteobacterium. Classification (GTDB taxonomy): domain Bacteria; phylum Pseudomonadota; class Alphaproteobacteria; order Puniceispirillales; family Marisalimonadaceae; genus Marisalimonas. Next base: position 58,735 of record CACJFI010000005.1, read on the forward strand.
CCTAAAACTGTTTCAGATAAAACAATGTCAAATGCTATTACATCAGAGATCTTAGTAGTAAATGATAATAATAACCATTCAGACAAGCCATTTTGACTGAAATGTGGTAAATTAAGGGTCAGTTTTTGTATTATATTAGTCTCAAGATAAGTACCTCCTATAGAACTAAGGAAAATCGTAAAAATTATTGTTAAAATTTTTGTTTTAAGAAAATTTATTTTGGTTTCATTGAATAATTTTAAAGACCACATAAACAAGACTATGGAAAGTAATAATCCGGGTAAAATACCAAATTCTCTTATAACTAATCCAGCGATGAATGATCCAATTTCACCATAAAGATTTTTTGGAACATTTTCGGAAACAAAACCCCAACCAGGATCTTCGGGATGAAATGAAAATAAAATTAAAAAAAATGATGTAGAACTAAAAAATAGAATTAAAGATAATGTTTTATTGATAATTTTAATATAAAAATTACTCTTTTCCATGTCTTAATCTTTATTTGTCTTCAAAAAAATATTTATTTTTGAGCAATATCCATCTTTAAAAATAAACTAATACGTCTCATTGTCTCCTCGATAACTTCTTTCTTGTCAACCAAGGATATTCTTAAGTATCCTCTCCCTGGGTTAATACCATTTATATCTTTCGCCATAAAACTTCCTGGCATAACTCTTAAAGAAAATTCTTGCCATAACATTTTGGCTGCTTTCTTGTCGTCATTTACTTTTAGCCAAAGAAAAAAACCTGCGTCTGGGATTTTGAAATCTTTATAAAAAGGTTTTAAATATTTTTCTGCAAGTTCAAAGTTTTTGTCATAATGTAAGCAACCCTCAGTTTGATGATTATCATCGTTATACAATGCGCTAGCAACTTTTTGAATTGGTATAGGAACTGGTGAAGCACCATTTGAGACCAACAACTTATATTTTTCGATTATAGTTTCGTCTCCAGCTATAAACCCAGCTCTCATTCCACAAGCATTACTTCTTTTTGATAGAGAATTAAAAATTATTAAATTTTCCAAACTTTTTCCTAAACTTAGAGCAGCCTCTAACCCACCAGTTGGTTTGGCTTTGTTCATTCTATAAATATCTCCATAACATTCATCAATTGCCAGAATGAAATTATATTTTCTGGCAAGTAATATAGCGTTTTTTAAATAATCAATGTTTGCAACACTGCCATGAGGATTAGATGGAGAACAAAGATACATTATTACTGAAGATTTTAATAAATTTTCAGGTAAATTTGATATGTCTGGTAAATAATTATTTTCTGGCAAAGCGTTCAACCAATGTACTTTAGACCCGCTTGATATACTTCCTGCTAACCAAGCATGATAAAATGGGTTCGTTATTAAAGCTGTTGTTTTGCCAACTTTTAAATTCTTTGCTAGCAAACCTACAAGATGTAAGGGTTCTCTTGTACCCGGAACAGGAACTATATTTTTATTTAATTTTATCAGTTTATCTGTACCTGGATATCTTCTTTTTATATAATTCAGTATACTATTTCCAAAACTTGGTATCGCCTCACTAGGGGGATATTTTGCCCAATCATTATAATTCAAGTTTAAAATTTTTTTTGTAAAGTAAGGAACTCCCAATGTAGGTTCACCTAAAGACATTTTTAAAATTGGGTATTCAGGATTAGGCTCAATATTTTCTAAAAGAGATGTAAGTTTTCCAAACATCCAGTCTTTTAAAACATTGTAATCTGAATATACCATTTTTAAACCTTTAAATAATTTTTATATTTGTTTATTTATATTATACTAGTAAAATTTAAAACAAATATAATTATGTTATTAGATTAAATGAGATCATCATTGAATATCAAAGACCAATCACAAGAAAGTTTTCATAAAATTTGTGTTGTAGGAGGTGGCATAACAGGAGCTATGATGGTTTTATTGTTGAAAAATTCAAATATGTTTAATTTGAATGATATTGGTTGGGTTAAGCCAAGCTTAAAGTCAAAAAATGATTTTAGAACCACATTCTACAATGAAACCAGTTTAAAATTACTTAATGATTTAAATATTTTAAAAAAACTTAAAAAAAATGATTATACCTCAGTTAAAAACATAAAAGTATTTGGTCCTAACCATATTCCACCATTGGAATGGGATTATTTTGATACTAAAAAAAAATTTGGCGCAGTGATAAATAATAATATTGTTTTGAGCATAATTGAAGAGCAACTTAAAGACATAAAACAATATGACAGTTTCGTTAATAATACTAAATGCAACAAATTTGAAAGAACTCTATATTTAGAAAATAAAACATTTATCAATACTCATTTAGTTTTGTCAGCAGATGGAAAGAACTCTTATCTAAGAAAATTACTTTCAATAAATACTATAAACAAAAATACTAAACATGTAGCAATTTCTGGATTTTTGGAACAATCTAGAAATCATAACTCAACAGCCATTCAAGCATTTACAAATATAGGTCCAATTGGAATACTTCCATATAAAAATAAAAATCTAGTGAATTTTGTTCAAAGCATTGAAAAAGTTGAGTGTAAAAAGATTTTATTAAGAGAAAACCCTGAAAATTTTATATGTGATGAATTAAATACATTTTTTTCTCATATTGACCTTAGATTTACTCCAACAAAAAAAATTAATAAAATAAAAGATAAAGTCTCATATTGGGATCTTAACTTAAACCTTGTTCCAAATCCAACATCTTTAAGAGCAATTTTAATAGGTGACGCTGCCCATTCGATTCATCCTCTAGCTGGACAAGGACTCAACCTATCTTTAAGAGATTGTGTTTCTGCATTAAATGCAATAAAAAATTGTTTGAAATTTGGTAATGATCTTGGTGATAAATCTATTTTAAATCTTTACAAAAACGAGAGACTTCCTCAAGCTATTTCTATGACAGCTTTTACTGACTTTATGTTTTTTGGATTTACTTCGACCTCGAATGAGACACAGTCACTTTTAGCAAAAGGCATGGAAAATTTAAACAAAACTAAAATAAAAAATATATTTAGAGATTTAGCTTCAGTTTGATTTATAGAGAATTATAATATTCTTGTAGATACTTTTCTTGATTTGTTCCATAATCATGTAATAACGGCCAACTATAAATACCAGATGAGTGATTGTCAGAAAATATTATTCTTATGGCGTAATTACCAACGGGTTCAATTTGGTTAATTAGAACATTGCATTTATTTTTAACTATAGTTTTAGGGCCCCCATGTCCTTGCACATCAGCTGATGGACTTTCTACTCTCAACAATTCTGATAAAATGTTAAATTTTGAATTATCATCGAAGTGAATTAATAAATATTTACCATTATCTTTTTTTTGGATTAAGGTTGGAGTAACTTCCATATCAATTCCATAAATTAACTAAAATACTTTTACAACTTCTTTAGTGCTTACTTATGTCAGAAATATTTTCTTCGCTAATATAGCTATCCAATATTGTTTGTAATAACATTTCCCTTTTTGAAATAGAAGTTGTTTCTAACAATAATTGTTTTTCATTATTTGCTAAAGGACATATCATTGTTATTTGATCAACAAAATTATAATCATTAAATGTATTAATTGCATCCATATTTGCCCTAATATTTTTTGATTTAAAATAATTTTTTAAAGATGCCTTTAAAGTACTAAAATCTGTGGACTTTACATTAATATGTAAGTCTTTATTAAAATTTTTCCAATTTATGTTTGCTTCTCTAAAATTATTATCATTAGTTTTTTCTGAAATTAAATTAAATCTGCTTAAACCTTTAAGAGTAATTAAGTATCTATTATCATAAGTTTCTTCAAATTTTATAATTTTACCCGCACAACCAACTCCATAGAATGAAAGTTCATCATCACTTTCGTTTGAATTTTTAGGTTGTATCATACCAACTAATCTATTTTTATTCGAAATAGCTTGATCTATCATTTTTAAATAACGAGGTTCAAAAATATTTAACGGAAGATAGGTGTCTGGAAACATTACCACACCTTTCAATGGGAAAATTGGAATAACATTTGGTAAATTTGTTTCTTGTTTAATATCGTCGACCATTTAAATATGTCCTAATTAAGAAAATAATAATGTTGCAAGTTTTTTTCTAGCACTAATTGTCTCTTTGGCCTCGATACCTGCGGAGGGAAAAAATTCAAGTAACTGCTTTCTCGCTGCTTGTTGATTCCACTCTTTATCTAATTTAATTGATTTCAAGAGCATTTCAAAAGAATCTTCTATTTTACCTACACCAAATAACGCAATTGCCATTTGTAAAAGATAATCTAAATTATTAGGTTCTTGTTTTAGTTTTTTCTCCAAATCTTCTATACTTCCTTTTGCCATAAAGGCTTTTTCAGAGGTTTCAAGCAATGATATTGCTTCTTCAACTGGCTTTGATTTTTTAATTTCAGGAGCTAAACTATAAATTAATTCTTTTGTTTCTTTAAAGTTGTCTAAGCCAATCATAGATCGAATAAGATTAGCATAACCTATGTGATTTTCTGGATCTTTTGCTAAAATCTTTTGAGAAATTTCTAGAGAACTATTCCAATTTCTTGTTTCTATAAATTCTTTTGCACTTGAAATTAAATCTTCAACTTCTTGTCCAGGACCAGATAAACTTGCTGACTTTTTTACAAACTCTACTATTTCACTTTTTGATTTAGCTCCTTGAAATCCGTCAACAACTTTACCTTCAAAAAAAGTATAAATTGTAGGAATAGATTGAATTCTCAATTGTGCAGCAATATTTTGATTTTGATCGATATCAATTTTAGCTAGAATTAACTCTTGTCCATAACTTTTAATAGCATCTTCTAATAAGGGTGTAAGAGTTTTACAAGGTTCACACCAAGGTGCCCAGAAATCAACAATAACAGGTTTTGTATTGGAAACTTCTACAACTTCACTCATAAATGTTTCTTCATTTACATTTATTATATTACTAGTTGTTGATATTAAATCATTGTTTTCCATTATTTGGGCTCCTAGTTATTAATTATATATATGGTTCTCAGCAAATAATATTTCAACAATTTATTACAAAATACTACAATTGACCAATTACTAAAGTGTCTGTATCAAAAGATTGGATAATGATTAAACCCAAAATGAAAATTATAATGTAAAATGAGCAAAAAATTAAATATTGCACTAGTTGGTTGTGGTAACTGGGGAAAAAATATAGCTAGAAATTTACATGAAATGGGTTATCTAGCATGTATCTATGACTCAAATGAAAAATTATCAAAAAAACTTAGCGATGACTATAATTTACCAACTTTCGAACTCAATAAAATATTTAAAGATAAAAATATAAACGCAATTGTAATTGCTTCACCCGCAATAACACATAAAGATTTATCCATTCAAGCTTTAAAAAATGATAAAGATGTGTTTATAGAGAAACCATTTTGTTTGTCATTGCACGATGCTAAAAGAATTTCAGAATTAGCAACAAATAGAAATAGAATTTTGATGATTGGCCATTTGTTAAATTATCATAACGCATTTATAAAAATGAAAGAACTCTTACAAAAAGAAAAAATTGGGATTTTACAAAACATTCGAGCAAATCGTCTAGCTTTTGGGGCTATGAGATCTGTAGAATCTGTAATTTATGATTTATCAGTCCACGATATTTCTATGATACTTTCAATTACACAAGAAATACCAATTGATGTAAATGTTCAGTCTATTCATCATCATAATAACATTGGACCGGACGCAATTAGTGTTAAATTATCATTTTCAAAAGGTTTAACTGCATTAATTAACTCTGATTGGATGTGCCCTTACAAAGAGCATAAATTTTCTGTAATTGGAACAAAAGGCTCACTTATTTTTGATGATACAAAAACTTGGTCAGAAAAATTAGTTTATAATCCATCATTTATAACGTCTAAAAATACAATTGAGCCTTTACCAATTGAAAAAATTAAAATCCAAGCAAACGAACCTCTTAAAAGTGAATTAAAAGAATTTATAAATTGTATATATTCAAGAAAAAGCCCTTTAACAGATCATAATGAAGCTATGAAAGTTCAAACTGTTATGGATATGATAGACAAAAAAATTTAAAAGAATAAGATAAATTTATGATTCCATTTATTGATCTACATGCTCAACAAAAATTAATTAGAGATAAAATAGATAGACGTATTAATGAGGTTCTAAAACATGGACAATATATTTTAGGCCCAGAGGTTAGAGAACTTGAAGATAGACTTTGCTCATTTACAGGTTCTAAATATGTATTATGTTGTTCTAGCGGAACTGATGCATTGTTATTATCTTTGCTTGGCTTAAAAATTAAACCTGGTGAAGGAGTTATCGTCCCTGCTTTTACATTTGCATCATCAGCAGAAGTTATGCCTTTGCTTGGTGCTATTCCAATTTTTATTGACGTTAAGCGTGACACTTTCAATATAGATCCAACTAAACTCTCAGACTCACTGCAGACAGCTAAAGACATAGGTATTAATGTAAAAGGAATAATGACTGTTGGTTTGTTTGGACAACCTGCAGAGATGGACTTTATAAACGAATTTGCAAAAAACAATAATTTATGGGTCCTTGATGATGCTGCGCAATCTTTTGGAGGGATATATAAAAATAAAATCGTTGGTAATTTATCTGAGGCAGCTGCTACATCTTTTTTTCCTGCAAAACCACTAGGTTGTTATGGAGACGGAGGAGCAGTTTTTACAAATGACAGAGAAATCTATGAAATAGCAAAATCTTCACACATCCATGGCATGGGGAAAAAAAGGTATGAGTACGATAGAATAGGAATGAATGCTCGTATGTCTACAATTCAAGCTGCGATTTTATTGGAGAAGCTTGAAATATTTCCAGAAGAGTTTAAAAAAAGACAGATAGTGGCACATAACTATAATAAAAACTTGAACTCTTTAGACCTAGGAATAGAATTACCAAAAGTTAACAAAAATTTCAAAAGCAGTTGGGCTCAATATACAATCTTACTTCCTGAAAATATTAATAGAGACAAACTCCAAGAACATCTAAAATCCAAAAAGATTCCTACTGCTGTTTATTATCCTATACCTCTAAATGAACATAAACCTTATAATAAATATCCAGTATCTAAAGGTGGTCTTGATGTAACATATTATTTATCAAAAAATGTTTTATCACTTCCTATGCATCCATACTTAAAAGAAGATGACATCATTTATATATCTGATAACATCAAAAATTTTATAAAAAACAATTAAGATAAATTATTTTTTGTTTTTCCTTGATACTATAATTTAGGATGTTATATTTCAAATCAATTAAGCGGGCGTAGCTCAGTGGTAGAGCATCTCGTTGCCAACGAGAATGTCGAGAGTTCGAATCTCTTCGCCCGCTCCAATCGCCTTTGGCTAGATGCCCAGATTTCCTTAAATATTCAACCTTTTAGAAGTGTTAACTTTTGATGGGTAGACAAAATGGTAGACAAATTAAGAGGTAAATATCTCTTTCAAAAAAGAGGTGTGTATTATTTCTCAAAACAAATTCCCAAAGATGTGCGCCAACATTATTCGCAAAATCGCATTGTACAAAGCTTGAAAACTAAGTCTGTTAAAGATGCATTTTATCAAAGCCAAAATCTGTTACAATTTAATTAGACTTGGTAAGATAAAAGGTGAAATAACGCCAAAAAGATATGTTGTAGAAGGCAAAGATGTAATTATTGAAGATGAAAATCATCTCTTTGAATACTTTAAATACTTTTCGATATTATCTATTATTATATTTGCTATGATTGTAAATCCTTTGTTGAATCCAATAGAGATTTTAATGAATTATATTTATCTAGTATATAATTAACTGTTCTTAGTATAGACCTGCTGGGTTCTCCTATTAGTTAATATTACAATCCTTATTGTTAAAAATTACTCTTTATTGTAGATAGTGCGTATGAACTCATTCGAAGAATTATGCTTAAAAGTATCACACAACATTGATGCAAAAGAACAAAGGATTAGATCACGAACTGAACAAGAACAAGCTAGATTTAATTACGCAGTAAGCTATCTCTTAATTGATCTGTGGAAGAAACACTTTGCACATAAAGATTATCATTCATCAATTCAAAAGAATAAAAACTACTACTCAGCACTTCAAATATATCGTGATCCAAATCTTACTTATCGAATGGTTATACAAGCCTTTGACGGTCTTCAAAAACTCAGCCTTATTCAAATTACAAAAGAAGCTATTATGACAGTTCATACATTATCAAATGGCAGAATTGTAAAGACAGAGAGTGGTGCAACACGTATTGATTAACTTAGACTAAAAGCTTTTTCTTTTTATAGTCTAGCATCCATTTCTCAAAAACTAATATTGCTTCATCCATATCAGCAGTTTTGTTTGGATGTTTTTTTGCTCTACCTAACATGGTGGATACAACATTAATCTGATATTTTTTGTCTCTAGTTTTTATTGCATCTATTGTATAGATTGCTTTTTCTTTATTTTTAAATCCAAGCCCTTTTAGAGTTGTCTCGGGCTTATAATCTGAATATAGAGATAGATTAAGAGGCTCTAACTTTCCCTGATAGTCTTGCTTACTCATTGGCATAGAATCTATAAGATGAAAAATATTATGAGGTTCCAAAGTTGAATATTCTTTTTTTAAAATACCGTCATAACCTATTAGTTTGATAGAAAACTTAAGACCCTTTTTTCTGAAAGACATTAATTTGACATGCCTTTTATGAAATTCTTTTATATGCTTTTGATAAAGTTCTTTAGATTTTTTGTAGTTATTATCTCTGTAGCAAGTCGTACATAACAAAAGTATTCTACATTTCCATTTGTATTTCGTTAAATCCATTATTCATTAATTTGTATTAACTATTTTCCTGATCAACAATATCACTTTCAGTTTTACTAATTTGATCTTTCTTTTTTTTCATTTTGCAAACTTCTTTTAGAGCTAGACCAGCCATTACTCCTACGCCCATACCTATAATAGTGCCTTTAATTATTCCTAATCCAAACATTTTAAACTCCTAATTTTCTATCCATGAAATAAATTGATAAAAACCAAAAAGAATACCAAAGAAAACATAAAGTCTAACTTGAGATCTCAATATTGGTATAACTATGATTTTTTGTATTGTTGACATAGTAATTATTTAATCTTTTTTAAATAATATTCAATATCACTAAATATTATCCAAAAATTCCGGTTTGTTGCGTTGAGAATTTTAGAAGTTATTTAAATTTGGTAGACTGACAATTCCTATATATACTCAAATGGAAATTTTGAACTTATTAATCAACTTCTATAATCATGAAGAACAATTCCCCTATTGTTCCTATATTTTGTGTTATAATTTTTTCCTACTTTTGGAACTACTTTCTCTTCAATTATTTTTTGACAGTCTTTATATGCTTTCTCAGACTCATATTCAAAAACCCTTGTGAGCCTGTGATTTTCTTTGTTCCAAACTTGGGAGACTGTTACTCTAATCAACCCAGCTTTAGAAAGCTCTGCCATTAAATCATCAGTCCATATTCTATCTTGAAAAGTTTCAAGCCAATGCTCTAATTCAATTTTTGAAGGAAAATCCAACTCCATAACATTCATAAATAGAGTTTCTTTAGTTATTGGTTTTACCATGTATGTCACCTGTTAGTATGCAAATTAAATATGCAAAAACATTAGTATGAATGCAAATAAACGATTTTATTTCTTTCAAATTTAACCCTATTTATTAAATATATTTAATACTCAATTCATAATTTGAAACACAGAAAACAATGAAAATCTTATTCAAAATATTTATACTTATACTTTCTACATTTCTTATCCAAAACAAAGCGTTTTCTTACAGCAAAAATTCTGGGAAAGTAAGTGTCACTGTTTCTGTAAGTAAAGCAGATAAATCAGGTGACAAAAGTGTAGGAGTTAAAACAGAGGCTTCAGCAAGTAAAAGTATAGAAAATATTACTAACTCAAGCAAAGATAATGCACTTACTAGTAAAACTGCAGAAACACCATCTGTTCAAAACAACTCTAGTGATCAATCATATTCATATGACAATAACAACAATTCGTCAGACGATAATTATGATAAAAATAATAATTTTGGAAATAAAATCAATGGCTATAAATCTATTAAAAATTATGAAATTGCTAAAGAAGAAAGATTATTTGATGCTATTAAAAATTTTAAAAATGAAGAGAGTTTAGATAAGAGTGATTTAGAAAGAATAGATAGTTTAGTTAATAGAAGAATTAGAGAAATTGCTAAAAAAATTAAATTCAAATTTGATAAAGATGATGAAAAACGATTTTTTGAATTTACAGAAAAAACAAACTATGACATTGAAATAATTGAGAAGAAAGCTGAATTAGTTGACTATGTTCAAAAGACTTTTGAGGTAATGGGAATAATTAATTAACCATTTCTGCTATTGACCCTATAAAGATATGACCTAAATACCTACTGAGGACATGCAAATTTATGTTCACTTAAGTAATAATCACATAAATATTTTTTAAAAATAATATTAATAACATATCCGTGTATGTATACCTAAAATAAGAACAGAAATTTTGAGTAAAAAATGAGCACATTGACTATTTTTTAATATATTTATAAAAGTAAAAATAATGAATATTATTTGCATTTGAAGCATAATATAAGCATTTGTCTCAATATAAGCTTACATTAATTACCTTAAGAAATATTTAATAAATCAAACTTAACTTTATCTAAAATATGATAATCACTTAATTCATTGATCATATTTTTTGGTGCAATTAAGAAACCTACATATTTGGAATATTTAGGTGACCACACAATTGATGTTGCTCTACCAATTTCTGAATCTTTTTTAAAGACAGGGAGGTTAAAAAAAACTGGTTTATCTTTGCTTTCAAGATTAAATTGAATTTTATATAAATTTTTTTTAAACCCAACTTGTTGCCTTTTTAATAAGGCAGATCGTCCAATAAATTCATAGGCTGTGTCAAGATTACAAAATTTTCCTAACCCACAATCAAAAGGTGTATCTTTTATTGTCATCTCGTTGCCATAGCTTAGAAGATTATTCTCTACTCTCTCAATGATATTTGGACATCCAACCCTTATGTTGAATTCTTTACCTTTTTCCATTATTAGGTCCCACAAAAGAATTCCGTTATTGGGGTTAGTTATCATAATTTCATAACCCGATTGTTTGCTGAAACCTGTTTTTGAAATGATTAGACTTTCTCTATTAAAAGAAAATTTTTTAAAATTAAAAAATTTAAGAGATTTTATTTCTTCGCCAAAAATTTTTGAAATAAGTTGTTCAGATTTTGGACCTTGAATTGCTATAGTTAATATTTCTGTTTCATTTACATCAGAATGAAATTCTTTCGTATGATTAATTGCTGATACCCAATTAAACAAATCTGAGTCAGATATAGAAATTAAAAAATGATCGTTATTAATGCAAAAAACAACTGGGTCATTTAATAGACCACCCTCAAAATTAACTATTGGTGCATAGTATGCTTTTCCCGAAGTAATATTAGAAAAATCTCTACAAAAAAGATATTGCATTAATAATAGAGACTTACTGCCTTTGACTTCAATAACTCTTTGAGCGCATACATCCCATAACTGCACGTTTCCTACTAGATGATAATAATCATCTTCTAAAGATAAAAATATTGTGGGTAATAAGACGTTATTATAAACTGTATATTTTTTTACACCTGCAATTTCATTTCTCGAGGTGAATGGTGTGCTTTTAATCCTATTTGATGTACTAATAAAAAAACCATTAGACATTTTTTTTTACCCCAATTAAACATTATCTAAACAATATTTTGGACAAATTTTATGAAAAGTAAATTAAGAAAAATCTTAAAAGAAAATCAGTTTGTTTTTACAGCCGAAACATCTCCACCAGATTCTGGTAATAAAAACGTTATTATTGAAGATGTAGAATGTTTAAATGATTTAGCTGATGCCATCAATGTAACCGACGGGGCAGGCGCAAAATCTCATATGTCAGCTTTAGCGACAGCCGCAATTCTTGCACGAAATGGCATTGAACCGATTTTACAATTTACTACCAGAGATAGAAATAGAATTGCAATTCAAGGTGACCTACTTGGTGGTTGGGCATTGGATATTCCAAATATACTTTGTTTGTATGGTGACGAGGTTAAGTATGGAGACCAACCAGAGACTAAAGAAGTCAGAGACCTAGATACAATTGGTATATTGAAAACTGCTCATGATATTAAAACAAAAAAAATATATCCTTCTGGGAGAAAAATTAATGATGCACCAGATTTTTTCATTGGTGGGGCTGATACTCCATTTAAAGCCAATAATGATTTTGATGGTTCAAACTTAATTAAAAAAATTGAAGCTGGTGTTGAGTTTTTTCAAACGCAATATGCTTTTGATGAAAATATTTTAAAAAACTACATGCTTAAGTTAAATGAGTTACATATCACTGATAAAGCTTATTTTATTATCGGATTAGGAGTAATTAAATCTGCAAAAAGTGCCAGATGGATGAACAAAAATCTCTTTGGCATTAATATACCTGAGGAAATAATCAATCGAATTGAACAATCTAATGATGAAAGCCTTGAAGGTATAAAAATATGTACAGAATTAGTAGAAAAATACAAATCGATTGAGGGCGTAAGTGGAATTCATTTAATGGGTTATAAGCAAGAGAAAGAAATAGCTTCTGTTATTTCACATTTTAAATAAACAAGAATTTTAATTGATCAAATTATTTTGCCTTAACAAAGATTTTTTTAGCAGCCTTTTTTGCTTGATCTAAACTTGGAGCTAAGACAACACCCATTCGACGATATGATTTTAAGAATGGTTTTCCAAAAATTCTGTAATCAACATTTTTATCCTCAAGTGCTTCTTCTAAACCTTCAATAATATAGTCACCTGAAGCATTTTCTTCTGCTAATATTACGTGGCTAGCACCAGGTTGATTAATTTTAATTTCAGGTAATGGCATTCCCAATAACACTCTGGCGTGAATGTCGAACTGACTAAAGTTTTGAGTAAACATAGTAACCATTCCAGTATCATGTGGACGTGGGCTCAGTTCACTAAAAATTACTTCTCCTTTTTTATCAATAAAAAATTCTACCCCAAATATACCTGATCCACCCAAGTCTAAGACCATTTTTTTTGCTGCGTTCTGTGCATTTCTTATTACGTCCTGTAAACAATCAGCAGGCTGCCAACTATACTGATAATCACCCCTTTTTTGAAAATGTCCAATGGGGTTACAAAATGTAACTTTTCCTGATTTTTCTAAAATTGTTAAAAGAGTAATTTCATAGTCAAAATCTATGAACTCCTCGACTATCACACGTTTCCTGTTTCCTCTCATACCTTCGAGTGCGTATTTCCAAGATACTTTTAATTCATCTGCTGAATTTGCATAACTCTGACCCTTTCCGGAAGAGCTCATAACTGGCTTGACAGCTACTTTTGTACCAATTTTATTTGCCTCTAAAATTAATTCTTCTTCAGTTTCTGCATATGCAAAATTAGCAGTTTTTAATCCTAGATTTTTTGCTCTATCTCTAATTCTGTCTCTATTCATAGTTAAATTTACAGCTTTTGCTGACGGTATTACGTTGTAACCATTTTGTTCAGCATCAATAAGAACATTTGTTTCAATAGCCTCAACTTCTGGTACGATGAAATCAGGTTTATGTTTATTAATAACTTCACTCAGCTTTTTTTTATCAAGCATGTTAAACACTTCATTTTCATCACTAACTTGCATAGCAGGCGCATTTTCATATGCATCACAAGCTATTACAATACATCCAATTCTTTTGAGGCTAATTGTTAATTCTTTACCTAACTCACCACTACCTAACAGTAAAATTTTTTTCATTAATAACCCTTTTAAGTTTAAATTACCTATGTTCTGACTTAATATGATTTAATGACTTTTATAAAAACACTTATTTATAAGTTACTAAACAAACAAATATCTAACATTTATGATAAACGTTTTGATAATTATTATGATACCCCTAAAGGAGTATTTTGGAATAGTAAATTATCACAGGACCTCAGATTAAATATAATATTAGATAAAATATTAAAAATTGCAAAAAGTGAGAGATTCTCAATTGCTGATATTGGTTGTGGATATGGTAGATTATATGAAATTATTAAACAGAGAAACTTAAATGGTAAAGTTAAGTATTTCGGATTTGATATAAATCAAAAATTAATTAATTTTTGCAAAAACAATAAAGATTTTGAAAATGTTGAATTTGCAATAAGCACATTTCCTTTTAAAAACACTGAATATGTCGTCATGTCAGGGACTTATAACCTTACGCCAACAAATAATATATCTTTGTGGGAAGATTACATAATAAAAAATCTAACAAGTAATTGGAAATTGGTTAATAAAGCTATGATTTTTAACTGCTTAATAAAAGAGAAAAAGGAAATAAGTAATGCATTGTATTATACAGAGTTATCGTGGATAAAAAGAATTTGTGAGAATAATTTTTGTAATCCTGAGATTATAAAACATAATTTACTAAAGGATGATATAACTGTTATTCTTAAAAAATGATTTTATTCTTTAAGAGATATTATAAAGCCATTTAAGTGATATGAAAATAATTCTGGGTCCTCTAAGGGAATTAAATGCCCACATTCTGGAACTTCAATTCTCGTGACATTTTTTATTTTTTTTATCAAATCATTTATGTCTTCTTCAATTCTGAAAACTTTATCAAAATGACCTGTCAAAACTAAAACAGGTAAATCAAGTTTGCTCCAATCAAAATCCCAATTTGTTGTATATCCAACATGCATGAGTTTCGATATACCATTATAATCATCCAATCCAAGATAATTTTCATAATTTAACGAATCATCTTTCATTTTAGATAGAAATTTTGGTGAAGCTATTACTGGTAATGTCATATCTAAAATTAGAGAAGTTCCACCAAATTTTACCGCGTTTGCCATTGCATTATTTATCCAATTTAGTCTCTCACTTGGCTTTCTAAGAGTATTTATTAATACTAACCCTTTTGCTTGTATACCACTGAATAAAGACATGGCGGCATATAGCCCACCTATTGACAAGCCTACTAAAACTATATTCTCTGGCTTGAGAAAATTAATTAGATCTACAAGATCTTTTACTATTAATTCTGCACTCAAATTTAAATCAGATTCAAATTTACTATTTGTCTGTCCTCTAAAATTAAAAACTAAGTAACCATCATTATTCTTTTTTAAACTTTCACATATAGATCCGTTCCAAGCAGACACATCACCTGTCAAAGCATTTACAAAAACACAAGTACAACCTCCATCTTTAGGTCGAACATATTCATAGTATAGTTCATTTTTGTCATCGATTTTATAAACGGTCATTGAAAATCCTATTCCTCTGCAGTTTCAATTTTTAAATGTTGGAAATGTACTTCTAGTTCTTTGTCTCGTAATACAGAAAATCTTTGAAATTCTTCTTCGCTTAAAATGTTGACATTAGATGTATCAACTGTCGTTGATTCATTATCTTGAGAATTAGGTGTTATTAGATTTTTTTCTATTTCTGACATTTGTTTTTTTATTGGCAATTCACCAACTCTATCTTGAAATTTGACAATAGCTCTAATACCTCTTTCAATAGCTGACCTTTCATCTTCATTTTCACTTTCGTCAAACCCAACATATAAAGCATGAACAATATGTTGTTTTGGGTCTGGCAGAAGACCAGAATCAAAAATTATTTCGCCTTCAGGATTTAAGTTCATATAAAACTCACTGAAACGAGCAAGAATTTCTCTAGTTCTGGATGGACCAGGTTGTATTGGAGGTGCTTTCTGAGGTGGTTGAGGAGCATTTATACTATTCCATATAGCAATGCAAATCATGAAGCTAAATGTGACTACCAAGGCTATTATAAACGGAGTAAAATCTTCAAACATTTTGCAAGAATTCAAATAATATTAAAATAATTAATTAAAAAGATAATAATAAATTTAAATATAAATTTTTCAATGAAATCTATTAACTTTTATAAAAAAATATTATTTATATATATCATATACTTAGAGAGTATTGGCATTTATTTTAGCTGATAGTGATTTGCAATTAGTGCTGTTTTATTGTTATGATGATTCTTGAATTTTTAATTCAAATTACTTTAATTTTAATTAATCAAGGTTTGTAATTAATTTACAAGCGGAAATAGGAGAATAAAATGAGAAGGGTATTCGGAGCTGCATTTACAATGGCAGCAACCGTAGCCGTAGGCCTTAGTTGGGCTACAATAGGAAATGCTGCATGTGGTAAAGTAAGCATAGCAGAGATGAACTGGGCTTCTGCCTCATTGATGGCCAATGTAGATAAAATTATTTTAGAAAGTGGTTACGGATGTGAAGTTGAGTTAGTAGCTGGCGACACAATGCCAACATTTACGTCAATGAATGAAAAAGGTGCTCCAGATGTTGCTCCCGAATTATGGGCTAACGCTGTTGCTGTTCCTCTAAAAAAAGCTACTGACGAAAAGCGTCTAATTGTTGCAAACAAAGGGCCGATAACTGGATTAGGTGAAGGATGGTGGATATCTCCTTATACTGCCAAAAAGCACAATCTTAAGACAGTTGACGATATACTAAAAAGACCAGACTTGTTTCCTTACTCTGAAGATAAAACTAAAGGTGCTTTTGTAGGTTGTCCCGCTGGATGGGGATGCCAACTTGCTAATGCTAACCTTTTTAGAGCTAATGAAATGGAAAAAAAGGGTTGGGTTTTAGTTGATCCAGGAAGTGCAGCTGGTCTAGATGCTTCTTTAAACAAGTCACTTACCAGAGGTGAAAATTGGTTTGGTTACTATTGGTCACCTACTACATTAATTGGTAAGCATAATATGTTTAAAGTAGACTTTGGTGTGCCATTTGGTGGTAAAGATAATTGGGATAATTGTATTGTTAAACCTGAAAAGGATTGTGCAAACCCAAAAAAATCTGCTTGGACAAAATCAGAAGTTAATACCATTGTTACTTCTAATTTTAAGAAAAATGCCAGCGTAGCTTTGGATTATATCGCAAATAGAGCATACCCAGGAAGCATAATGAACAAAATGTTAGTTTTTATGGCTGAGCAAAAAGCCCAAGGGAAAGATGCTGCTTTTGAATTTTTAGAAAAACATGGTGCAGTATGGGAAAAATGGGTAAGTCCTGATGTTGCAAAAAAGGTGAAATCTAGCCTTTAATTTAAACTTTAATCACCGTTTCTTTCCTTTAGAAACGGTGATTTTTATTTGGAAAAATCCATGGATTGGTTTGATAAATTCCCGCAGATGAGTAGATCGGGGCTTCGTGAATTTAAAAAATCTGTTGATTTTGCGTTCACTGATTTTTCTCGTACTTATGGTGAAGCCATTGAAGGTTTTTTTGAGCCACTATTAATGTTTCTTGTTTGGTTTGAAAAATTCTTTATCAACACCCCTTGGCCTATAATTGTTGCTGGTATTTTATTTCTAGCTTGGATTGGTTCTAGGTCGTTAATGGTAGTTATTGGAACATTTTTAAGTTTTATGCTAATTGGCTATTTTGGTATGTGGAAAGATACCATGTCAACACTAGCAATTATATTAGTTGCAACTTTTTTATGTATATCAATTGGAATACCCCTTGGTATAGCAATGTCAAGGAGTAACAAAATCCAGACAGCTGTTATTCCTATTTTAGATATAATGCAGACAATTCCAAGTTTTGTTTACCTGATACCTGTTGTAATGTTGTTAGGTATAGGTAAAGTTCCTGGGCTAATTGCAGTATGCATTTACGCTATACCTCCAATAGTAAGACTAACTAATTTAGGTATCAGATTAGTGGACAAGGATGTTTTGGAAGCAGCTGATTCTTTTGGAGCTAATTATTGGCAGAAACTTTTTGGAGTTCAAATTCCACTTGCCTTACCAACAATTTTTGCTGGTGTTAATCAAACAATAATGATGGCTCTTGCAATGGTTGTTATTGCATCAATGATTGGCGTAAAAGGATTAGGATTGCCTGTTTTGCAAGCAATTTCAAATCAATATTTAGCTTTAGGACTAATGAACGGACTCGCTATCGTCATATTAGCAATCATTTTTGATCGTGTTACCCAAAAATTTGGGCTAAGAATGCAAAAATATAGGAATGAAGGCAAGGATTGATATGATGAATTCAAAAGATATATTAATCAAAGTTAATGAACTTTATAAGATTTTTGGAGATGATGATAAAAGCGCACTCAATTTAGTTAAAAATGGAATGGGTAAAGACGAACTTCTTGAGAAATCAAACTGTGTTCTCGGATTGAATAATATCAATTTAAATATTAATAGAGGAAAAATACAAGTTGTTATGGGTCTTTCTGGCTCAGGTAAATCAACTCTAATAAGACATTTAAATAGATTAATAGAGCCAACAAGTGGTGAAATATTTTTTAACGATATAAATATCCTTAATCTAAGTCAGAAGGAGCTTATTCAATTTAGACAAAACAATATGTCTATGGTTTTTCAAAAGTTTGCTTTATTTCCACATAAAACTGTTTTACAAAATGTTGGTTATGGTCTTGCAATTCAAAATATTTCTAATGATAAATGGTCTGAAAAAGCTCAAAAATGGATCAAAAGAGTTGGTTTAGATGGTTACGAAACATATTATCCAGGTCAACTGTCGGGGGGCATGCAACAAAGGGTTGGTTTAGCAAGGGCACTGGCAACAGATGCAGAAATTCTATTAATGGATGAAGCTTTTTCTGCATTGGATCCATTAATTCGATCAGAAATGCAAAATATACTTTTAGATCTTCAAAATGAATTACATAAAACCATAATCTTTATTACACATGATCTTGATGAAGCTCTAAAAATTGGAGACAGAATAGCTATTCTTCGTGATGGAAGTATGGTTCAAGATAGTGATCCTCAGGAAATAATAATGAACCCTGCAGATGAATATGTTTCTGATTTTATTAAAGACATTAATAGGGCAAGGGTCATTCAAGCAAAATCAATTATGACACCTACAAGTATAAAAAGCTTAGGTGCTACTGTAAAAGAAGATATGGTATTAGAGGATATACTTCAAATAATGTCAGATTCACCATCAAAACCAGTTACAATAAAAAACTCAAAAGGTAAGATCATAGGAAAAATTGAAATGGTAAATTTAATCGAAGGTATGAAAAGACCCAAATCACTTGGGACTAATATTACTGGCTAGGAATATTTGGTCTTCCTACTTGTATTAATTTAAATCCACTTTCACGAAAACTATCTTGATTAAGAGCATTTCTTAAATCGATTAAAATATTTCCTTTCATATGTTTTTTTAATCTTTCAGGTGACAGACTTCTGAATTCGTTCCACTCAGTCAAAATCACTAGCGCATCACTATTATTAATACATTCTTCGATGCTAACTGCGAACTGAATATCTTTTAATAATTTTTTTGCCTCATCCATGGCGACTGGATCAAATGCAGAGATTTGAATATTTTTTTCTAAAAGTTTTGGAATAATGTCCAGGCAAGGACTTTCTCTCATATCATCCGTTTCTGGTTTAAATGCTAAACCAAGGATGGACACTTTCATATTACTGTAATTTTTTCCTAAGGTAAAAATTATCTTTTCTGCCATATCAATTTTTCTTTGAGTGTTATAATTAATGACATTTTTAACTATAGAAATGTTTGAACCATAATCATTCGCTGTTTTTACAAGTGCTTGGGTATCTTTTGGGAAACAAGATCCACCATAACCTGGTCCAGGATGCAAAAATTTACTTCCAATTCTTTTGTCTAAACCAATGCCTCGTGAAACGTCATGAACATCAGCACCAACTTTTTCACACAAATCTGCCATCTGATTAATATATGATATTTTAACAGCTAAAAATGCATTACCAGCATATTTAATTAACTCTGCAGTTTTTAAATCAGTAAATAAAATTGGGGTTTCGATTAAATATAGTGGCTTATATATTTTTGAAATTACTTGTTTAGCTTTTTCAGTTTCACAACCTACAATTACTCTATCTGGTCTCATAAAATCCTCAATAGCATTACCTTCTCTCAAAAATTCTGGATTCGAAACCACATCAAATTTTGCTTTAGGATTAATTTTTTTAATTATATTCTTAATTTCGTTTCCTGTTCCAACAGGTACTGTAGACTTGGTGACAACTAAAGTGTAATCAATTAAATTTCTTGCTATTTCTTCTACAGCTTCATAAATATGTGATAAATCAGCATGACCATCACCTCTTCTGGCGGGGGTTCCAACAGCAATAAAAATGACATCTGCGTCTGCTATATTTTTTTTTACATCAATACTAAAAGTCAGTCGATTAGCATCTTTATTTTTTTTAACTAAATTTTCAAGACCAGGTTCATAGATGGGTATTATATTTTTTTCTAAGTTTACAATTTTACCTTTATCTTTATCTACACAACATACATCAAAACCAAACTCTGAAAAACAGGTTCCAGATACTAATCCAACATAGCCAGTTCCTAACATTGTTATTTTCATGATATATCCTCTAAAATGTGGGAAACATAAGTTATTAACTGATTGAAATTAATAAAATAATAACCATATCATCTATTATACTAATTTATAGGATTTGTGAATGAAAATTAAAAAAGCAATATTTCCAGTTGGTGGATTAGGTACGCGATTTCTTCCTGCAACCAAATCGATGCCTAAAGAGATGCTTCCAATCGTAGATAAACCCCTTATACAGTATGCTGTAGAAGAAGCTGCCAATGCAGGTATTGACCAATTTATTTTTGTAACTAGTCGGGGCAAATCAGCTATAGAGAATCATTTTGATCACTCATTTGAGTTAGAAAACAATTTACTCTCAAAAGGTAAAAGACAAACTCTTAGAACTGCACAAGAAATGCTGAAAATTCCTGGATCATTTGCTTATGTGAGACAACAAGAACCAGCCGGTCTCGGTCATGCTGTTTGGTGTGCTAGACATCTAATTGGGAATGAACCTGTAGCCATAATCCTTGCTGATGACTTAATATATGGTGGAAATACAATTAAAGAAATGATTGCTAATTATGATTGTGGTAATATGCTGGCTATAATGGATGTGGAAAAAAAAGATGTATCATCATATGGAGTAATATCTCCTGGAAAACCAGTTGATAAAAATGTTACTGAAATTTTAAGCCTTATAGAAAAACCCTCCTTAGAAAAAGCGCCTAGTAACATGGCTATTGTTGGAAGATATATTATAGAACCAGCTGTTTTTGAAGTTTTAGAACAACAAAACAGGGGTGCTAGTAATGAGATTCAACTCACTGATGCTATAGCAAGCAGAATAGGTAAATCAAATTGTGTAGGATATAAATTCTCGGAAGAGCGTTTTGACTGTGGTTCGAAATTAGGATTTATACAAGCTAACATTCGTTTTTCAATTGAGCGACCAGAGATGAAACAAAAACTTAAAAGTTGGCTAAAACGTGAAATAGTTAGTGAATATTAATGTTTAAGCATACTTTTGATAGCACAATTCTTCGATCATACGATATTAGAGGTATTTATGGTAAAACCCTAGCAAAAGAAGATGCATTTATGCTTGGATTTTTCTTTGGCATTACAGTCAGAAAAAAATTTCCAGATAAAAAACATCCATTGATAATAATTGGAATGGATGGAAGATTATCCAGCCCGTCACTGGAAGAAAAACTTAATGAGGGTCTTGAAAATGCTGGTTGTAAAATTTACAGAATTGGGTTGGGACCAACACCAATGCTCTATTTTGCAAGTAATTACTATAAAGCAGACGGAGCTATACAAGTCACAGGGAGTCACAATCCAAGAGACTATAACGGTTTTAAAATAGTTTTAGATCAAAACTCTTTCTTTGGTGAAGATATTCAAAAACTAGGTTATTTTGCAATTAAAGGTTATTCAAAAACATATAATGGTTTTTCTAAGTCTGTTGAAATAGGTGGTAAATATATCGATGAGATTACAAAGCCCCTAAAAAACATTGATAGGGAACTTCATAAAAAAACAATAGTTTGGGATTGTGGTAATGGTGCATCTGGCCCTTCAGTTGAAATGTTAACCAAAAAAATTCCTGGAAAACATGTTGTTTTATATTCTAAAGTTGATGGTAATTTCCCAAATCACCATCCTGATCCCACTGATGAATCTACTTTGAAAATTATGTTAAATAAAATGGAAGAGGTTGATGCTGAACTTGGAATAGCCTTTGATGGAGATGGTGACAGAATTGGTGTTATAGACAAACAAGGCAGATCAGTTGCTGGCGATTTATTAACTGCATTTCTTGCAAATTCAATAGCTAAAAATGATAAAAATAATCAAACAATAATTTTAGATATTAAGTCGAGTTATGTTGCATATGAGAATATTATGTCTTTAGGTTTTAAAGCAGAAATTGGAAAAACAGGACATTCAAACATCAAGAAAAGAATTAAAGAAATAAAATCTCCATTAGCTGGAGAAATGTCTGGCCACATTTTTTTTAGTGACACCTATTTTGGATATGATGATGCACTTTATGCAGCTATAAGACTACTATCCTTAACTGCCAATAATATTGAATTAGATAAATTTATATCAACTTTGCCTGAAACATTTGTTTCACCTGAAATTAAAGTTTTTTGTTCTGATGAGATTAAATTTTTAACTATAGATAATATATCTAAAAAAGTGTTTGGAAAATATAATTCCAATGACGTTATTACATTAGACGGCTTAAGAGTTAAAAACAATCATGGTTGGTGGTTAATACGTGCAAGTAATACAGAAGAAGCACTGGTAGTTAGGTTTGAAGGTAGATCCGAAAAAAGTAAAAAAGAATTATTTTTGGAAGTTAAAAATCTTTTGAAAAATGAAGGATTATCTTTAGATAATTACTAAATAATGATATTAATTTTTGATTAATATATGCATTGGGGATAAACATGACTAAAAGATTAAGACGTTGCAATTTACAAGTGTCAGAAGTTCTTGCTAATTTTATTGAAAATGAGGCACTTATCGATACAAACATTTCTTCTGATGTATTTTGGGAAAAATTTGAAACAATCTTAAATAAATTTATCCCGAGAAATAAAGAATTAATTCAAATTAGAAGTGAAATGAAAAGTAAAATTGACAAATTCTATTTGGAAAACTCTAGTAAAGCTATTGATCATGGAGAATATATAAACTTTCTAAAGGACATAAATTATATAGTACCCGAAGGAGAAAATTTCCAGATCAATACAAAAAATGTAGATGAGGAATTAGCTCTTAAAGCTGGACCTCAGTTGGTCGTACCAGTAACTAATGCGAGATATGCACTTAACGCCGCAAATGCAAGATGGGGAAGTTTATATGATGCACTGTATGGAACAGATGCTATTGCAGAAAATGGTGGTGCTGAAAGATCTACGACCTATAATCCTATAAGAGGAAATAAAGTAATATCATATGCGAAAGAGTTTTTAGATAAAAATTTTCCATTACAAAATTGTTCTCATAAGGATGTTAATTCATATAAAATTGATAATAATTATCTTTTAGTTGAAACCAAAAATGGTGCTAATTCACATTTAAAAATAAAAAACCAATATATTGGCTATCAAGGTGATGCTAAAAATCCCAGTTGTATTCTTCTTAAAAATAATAATCTACACATAGAAATATTAGTGAATAAAAAAGGAAACATTGGGGCTGGAGATAATGCAGGTGTCGATGATATTATAATCGAGTCAGCATTAACGACAATCCAAGACTGTGAGGATTCAGTGGCAACTGTAGATGCAGAAGATAAAGTTTTAGCTTATAGAAACTGGTTAGGACTTATGAAAGGCAACCTAGAAGATACTTTTGAAAAAAATGGTAAGATAATAACAAGAAAACTTAATCCAGATAAAAGTTACATTACTTCTGCTGGAGAGATTAAACTTCCAGGTAGATCCGTTATGTTAATCCGTAATGTTGGACACCTTATGACAAATCCAGCTATTTTGTTAAAAAATGATGAAGAAATACCTGAAGGCATAATGGATGCAATGATTACATCATTAATTGCAATCCATGATATTAAAATCAAAAAAATGAACTCTAGAACTGGATCAGTTTATATTGTCAAGCCCAAAATGCATGGACCAGACGAAGTTAAGTTTGCATGTGATATCTTTGAAGCTGTAGAAGACGCCCTCGAACTAAAACGAAACACTCTCAAGATAGGTATCATGGATGAAGAAAGAAGGACAACTGTTAATTTAAAAGAATGTATTAGAATGGCAAGTGAAAGAACCGTATTCATTAATACTGGTTTCTTAGATAGAACAGGGGACGAAATTCATACTGCAATGGAAGTCGGCCCTATAATTCCAAAAGGTGAAATCAAAAATGCAAAATGGATTTCAGCTTATGAAAATAATAATGTAAAAATTGGACTTGAGTGTGGACTATCTGGCAAGGCTCAAATTGGTAAAGGGATGTGGGCAATGCCTGATCTTATGCATGAAATGTTAGAGCAAAAAATTAATCATCCAAAAAGTGGTGCAAATACCGCCTGGGTTCCTAGTCCAACAGCAGCTACGCTTCATGCATTGCATTATCACGAAATTAATGTATTTGGTGTCCAAAAAGATAAGTCTAATGATAATAATAATTACTTAAATGATATACTTTCTGTTCCAGTTTCGAAGGGTCACAACTGGTCTCAAGAAGAAATACAAAAGGAAATGGATAACAATTCACAAGGTATTCTTGGGTATGTAGTAAGATGGATTGATCAAGGTGTTGGATGCTCTAAAGTCCCAGATATTAATAATATTGGTTTAATGGAGGACCGCGCAACTTGTAGAATTTCAAGTCAGCACCTTTGCAACTGGCTTAAACACGGTATTTTTACTAAAAATCAACTGGTTGAGACTATGAAAAAGATGGCTAAGGTTGTTGACGAACAAAATAAAGACGATATCAATTATATCCCTATGTCTAAAGACTTTGATAAATCGATTGCTTTTAGGGCATCTTTGAATTTAGTATTAGAAGGGGATGTTAGTCCTTCTGGTTATACTGAGCCAATTTTACACAAAAGTAGATTACATTTAAAGTCTATGCGTGATTAATTGCCCTTGCTGCATGTCTCAAACTATCTATTGGGACGAGCTTTCCAGATCGCTTTATGTGCCAAAATGTCCATCCGTTGCAAGCTTGTAATCCTTGTAAATCCGCTCCAACTGAGTGTATTGAACCTTTTTTATCTTTAGAAATTAAACTGCCATCAGCTCTAATTTTAGCAGTCCATCTACTTTGAGAATCTTGTAATAATTCACCCGGATTTACTAATCCTTCTTCTAACAAAAATCCAAATGGAATTCTTGGTTCAGCAGTTTTTCTAGGTGTCTGAATAAGATCTTTAGTGTCAATTTCTTCTACTTTATCGATTCTTTTCTCAGCTTCTAGTGCATATTTTGCATCTTGCTCAATTCCAATAAACGCCCTACCAAGTTTTTTTGCTACAGCTCCTGTAGTTCCAGTCCCAAAAAATGGATCTAAAACTACATCACCAATATTGCTACTTGACATTATAACTCTATTTAAAAGATTTTCTGGTTTTTGTGTTGGATGAATCTTCTTGCCATCTTTATTCTTTAATCTTTCATCACCGGTACAAATGGGAAGAGACCAATCTGATCGCATTTGGAGATCACCATTTAATGATTTCATAGCTTCATAATTAAATGTATACTTGGATGTTTTTGTTTTTGATGCCCATATAAGCGTCTCGTGAGCGTTGGTAAACCTCCTACCACGAAAGTTTGGCATTGGATTAACCTTTCTCCAAATTACATCATTTAGCAACCAAAATTCTAAATTTTGTAAAATATAACCTAATCTAAAAATATTGTGATAGGATCCTATAATCCAAATACTACCATTTGGCTTTAAAATTCTTCTGGCAGAACTCATCCATTTCTTGGTAAAATTATCATAATCAGAAATAGATTTAAATTTATCCCAACTTTCTTTAACACCATCTACTTTGGTTTGATTAGGTCTTTCAAGATCTCCATTCAGTTGAAGATTATATGGAGGATCTGCAAAAACTAAATCTATACTTTCAGGAGGCAGTTCATTCATTTTATCAATGCAGTCACCAACAACAACTCTATTTAAATAACTTTTTAATAACATAATTAATATTCTTAGCTTAATATCTTGTTTATATATTGTGGATAAAATTATAATTATTTAGTAAAGTCAATTACTTAGTGAAATTAATTTAGCTAATACAATATATGTGTCTTTATTAATTTTTTTTACTATATATAGTAGCAACAGGTTTAAATGATTTTCTATGTAAATCTAAAATACCATTTTTTAAAATAGCATTTATATGATTTTTAGTTCCATATCCAAAATGTTTATCAAAAAAATAAGAAGGATGTTTTATAGATAATTGTCTCATTATAGTATTTCGTGTTTCTTTGGAAATAATGCTTGCTAATGCAATAGTTTTGCAAAGACTATCGCCTTTAACTAACATTTTAACTGAATAAATATCTAAGTGAAGTTTTTTAAATTTTAAAAAATTATCCAAATTTTCAAAATCTGGCTTAAATTTACCATCAATATAAATACAAAAATCTTTTTTTTTATGTGTTTGTGAGTTTTTTAATTCTTTTGTCAATGAAAAAATGGATCTCTTCATAGCAATAGCATTTGCATATGAAAGACCATACATATCAATTTCCTTCACACTTGCAATAGAAGAAGAATATTTAACAAAATTGTTTAATGATAATATTATTTCTCTTCGCTTAGAAGATTTTAATTTCTTACTGTCATTAATCTCTGAATGCAAAGTTTTATATTTAGTAAAATCAAACCAACATGCTGTTGATACTAATGGACCAGCCCACGAACCCCTTCCAGATTCATCAACTCCAATCATTGTAATATTTCTATTATGAAATTCTCTTTCTATATCGAAACTTATCATTAATTCTTGTTGCGAAAAAATTTATGCTCTTGAAGTCTTGGCATGATTTCTACAAAGTTACATGGTTTGTGTCTTATATCTAATTGATATTTAAGTATTCCATCCCAACCATCTCTACATGCAGAAGGAGAACCAGGTAAACAAAAAATATATTTACCATTTGCTACACCAGCGAGAGCTCTTGATTGTAACGCTGACGTATTAATTTTTTTGAATGATAACCAACGAAACATTTCACCAAAACCATCTATAGTTTTTTCAAAAAGTGTTTCCATTACTTCAGGTGTAATGTCTCTTCCTGTAAGTCCAGTTCCTCCAGTTGAAATTATTACATCTATATTTTTATTTTTGAGTAACTTTAAAAATAAATCAGAAATATTATCAAAATCATCTTTTACAATTTTTCTCACTGTTACTTTGTGTCCAAATTGTGTAATTCTATTAACTAAAGTCTCACCAGACTTGTCATTTTTTAATCCCCTTGAATCCGAAATAGTTACAACGGCAATATTTATTGAAATAAAATCATCATCACTCATTATTAATCTTAACTTCCTGTGTTTTTGAAAAAAACTTTTGAGTCTAAAGGCTTTCCAGATGCTAGCGAGAGTAGAACCGTGTTATCTTGATTAAACCTGGTCTTGTATACCCACAAATTTGTAAGTACTAACTTTATGTAGTTTCTAGTTTCTCGAGCGGGTAAACTTTCTAACATTAATAGTGTGTCTTTAAATTTATAGTTTTTGTTTTTTGTCCATTTTTTAAAGTTTCCAGGACCAGCATTGTAGCTTGCTAACATCCACATTAAATCATTATTTACGATAGGTAAACTAAAGAGAAATCTTATATATTTGGAACCAATTGAAATATTGTGATGGGGACTGTAGAGTAAATGATTTTTGCTTCTTCTAAGTCTATAATCTTTATTTTTCATTATAAATGCTGCTGTTGAAGGAATTATTTGTAAGATTCCCATAGCCTTTGATGAGCTTCTAGCTCTTGGGTTAAAACCTGACTCTTGTCTAGCAATGGCATACAAAAGTGCCTTATCCTTTAAGTCCGATGTATCTATGTTCCAAGTTGGTATAGGATATAAGCCACCCAATAATATTTTATCATGATCATTTCTTAAAATAGCAGCTAATCTAAAAGTCAAACCTGGCATATTATGTTTCGATGTGAATGATAATAATTGAGGGTAATCTTTTACGTCAAATTTAGGAATAATTTTTCTAAACTCTCTTGCAGCTTTGTGAAATTCATTTACTTCTATTAATGCTAAAGCTCTAACACCACCCTTATGTTTTGAAATTTTGTTAATTAAATTATAATCATATTTCGGTAAATTAAAATTTGGCTTATATTTGTAACCTAAAGAGGCCATTGCCAATGAGCCGTAGAAAGTGCGTTCTTTTATGGCAGCTTTTTTTAAGAAATAATTTGCCTCTTTAGCATTTCCCAACAAATATGAAATTCTAGCTGACCAATAACCTCCACCAGCAGTTATTCCTTCAGGACCTTGAATATCTGATAATTTATTGAAAAAATATTTTGATAATTTGATATCTTTTATTCTCCAGGAGGCTAACCCACCAGCCCATAAAGCTAATGGATTGGGGTTTTTCGACAAACTTATAGAAAGCCTAGCTTGTCTTATAGATTTATAGTCTTTTTCAAAAATGAATAGTGCATGAGATAACTCTGCTCTAAGCTGTGATAACTCATTTTTAGTAAGATTTCTTTTTGTTTTTTTACTATTCAACAAATTTTCAGCATATAAAGTATTCCTTTTATTGATAGCTCTTCTAAATTTGATTGAAGTAGAATATGCAAAGGTTTTATATTTATTATTATCAATAGGAAATCTTGGTTTTAATACATTTACTTTGTATGTACCGTAGCCATTTAGAAAGCCTGGTGTTGGTTTTTTTGGACTCTTTGAATTATTTGGTTTTCTCTTGAGAGCTATTCTGATTATTCTAGTTGCATCTGGATGGTCATTATATTTATCAAGCCATATTTTTAAATCAGTATATGAGCTTCTCCATCCAGTAGGATGCAAGTATCTTTCAGCATATACATTTCCTAATAATATTTTATTATTCAATTCCTTAATTAGGTTATCGACTTTTTTCCACTCTTCAGATTTTTTGTTTTTAATTGGAAGTTTC
>CACJFI010000006.1 GCA_902592615.1 uncultured SAR116 cluster alpha proteobacterium
CTGAAACTTACTTTGAAACAGTTAGGACATGTTTAGATCAAGGTAAGCAAGCATTAATTTTGCTTCCAGAAATAGTTTTGACGCCGGA
Organism: uncultured SAR116 cluster alpha proteobacterium; assembly: GCA_902592615.1. Classification (GTDB taxonomy): domain Bacteria; phylum Pseudomonadota; class Alphaproteobacteria; order Puniceispirillales; family Marisalimonadaceae; genus Marisalimonas. Next base: position 89 of record CACJFI010000006.1, read on the forward strand.
TTGGGAAAAAAGATTTTTGAAAAAATTTTCCTTTGCTCCATTAGTTTGGAATTCTGAAATAACAAAGAAAAAAAAGAAAAAGATTTGGCTGTCTGCATTAAACGGTACAGCTGGAGTTGTTGTAGGAGCAAGATCAGCGCTAATGGTTCCTATTTCAAATTTAGGTTTAATTATCGTTGATGAAGAACATGAGCAAGCTTTTAAACAAGAAGAAAATGTTAGGTATAATGCTAGAGACATGGCCATCTACAGGTCTTCAAGATCTTCAGCTCCAATAGTTTTAGCCTCTGCAACACCATCCTTAGAAACATTTCAGAATGCAAAAAGTGGTAAATATATTCATTTAACTTTGCCAAAAAGAGCGACAGGGGCAACTTTACCTAACATTAAACTAATTGATTTAATTGCTCACCCCCCAGGTAAAGGAAAATGGCTATCTCCTCCACTTGTAGGTGAAATAGAAAGTAAACTAAATAATAAAGAACAAAGTTTATTATTTTTAAACAGAAGGGGTTATGCGCCCTTATCGATTTGCAATTCATGTGGAGATAAAATTAAGTGTATTAATTGTGACACCTGGTTAGTTGAACACAGATCTAAAAATATATTAATTTGTCATCATTGTGGATATTCAAAAGTATTTGAAAATTTTTGTAAGAAATGTGGTGTTCAAGGCCAAATAAAAGCTTGTGGTCCTGGAGTTGAGCGTATTGAAGAAGAAATTAAAGAAACTTTTCCTATGGCAAGATTAATAGTTTTATCAAGTGATACTATGAATAATCATAAAATACTTAATCAAACTGTTGAAAAAATAAAAAATAACAAAGTTGATATTGTTATAGGAACACAAATGATTGCTAAAGGCCACGACTTTCCAAATTTAAAATTGGTTGGTATTGTTGACAGTGATGTTGGATTATCTGGAGGTGATTTAAGGGCATCAGAAAAAACTTTTCAGGTTTTACAACAGGTATCAGGAAGATCAGGTAGACATTCAAAAAAAGAAGAAGACAAAGGTGTTGTTCTAATTCAGACTTATGATAGTAAAAATCCAATTATTAATGCTATTGCCAAAAATAATCGAAACGAATTTTTTGACAAAGAGTTAAAGTCAAGACAATACGCTAATATGCCACCTTATGGGAGGTTGGCATCTATAATATTGTCATCGAGATTAGAAAGAAAATTAGAAACTTTTTCGACAGATTTGTTGAAAGTAGCCCCATTTTTTAAAAATGTTAAGATTTTTGGACCTGCCCCTGCACCAATATATTTTTTGAGAGGGAGATTTAGAAGAAGATTTTTAATAAAATCTGATAAAAATGTGAATATTCAAGATGTAATTCTTAATTGGACAAGAAAAATCAATACACCAAACCATATTAAATTAACTATAGATATTGACCCATTTTCTTTTATGTAAAATTAATTTAATTTCGTCCCCTTGTTACTTGCAATGATATGAATGCTGTGGTAGCAATCCATATTATTTTGTTTACTTAAAAGGGAAGTATTAAGATGAGCGTTTCATCTGGTTTGTCAGGTAGATATGCTAAAGCTATATATGAATTAGCTGAAGAAAAAAAAATTTTATCTAAAATAGTTGATGACTTTGTTAGCCTCAAAGAGTTGCTTGAAGAAAGTGATTATTTGTCTAATTTAATCAAGTCACCAGCTGTATCTAAATCTGACAAGCAAAATTCAATACTTAAATTTTTAAATAAAGCTAAAGCTCAAAAATTAACCATCAAATTTTTTGGAACTTTGGCAAATAATGGAAGATTAATATTAATCAACGAAGTAATAGACGACTTTTTATCAGAGGTATCTAGAATTAATGGTGAAATTAAAGCTGAAGTCACATCATCTTTTAAGCTTGACCAGGATCAACAAAAAAAAGTAGTAGCAGCAATATCTGAAGCAACAGGTATTAAAAAAATAATATTATCAGCAAGCGTCGATGAAAGTTTGATTGGAGGCCTTATTGTTAAAATAGGTTCCAAAATGATAGATAACTCATTAAAAACTAAATTAAATAGACTTGAAATAGCTATGAGAGGTACAAACTAATGGATATTCGTGCAGCAGAAATATCAACAATATTAAAAGATCAGATTGAAAATTTTGGCGCTGATGCTGAAGTTACAGAAGTTGGTAAGGTTTTATCAGTAGGAGATGGAATTGCGCGTGTCTACGGACTTGATCAGATTCAAGCTGGTGAAATGGTAGAGTTTCCTGGTAGTATTGCTGGTATGGCTTTAAACCTTGAAAGAGATAATGTCGGCGTAGTTATATTTGGTAGTGATAAAACAATAAGAGAAGGTGACGTTGTCAAAAGAACAGGTTCAATCGTTGACGTGCCAATTGGTAAAGGACTCTTAGGAAGAGTTGTTGATGCACTTGGTAATCCTATAGATGGAAAGGGTGCTCTTAAAAACGTTAAAAGATCAAGGGTTGAGACTAAAGCTCCGGGTATAATGCCAAGAGAATCAGTAAGCGAACCTATGCAAACTGGTTTGAAAGCAATCGATTCCCTTATTCCTGTTGGAAGAGGGCAGAGAGAGCTTATTATTGGGGACAGACAAACAGGCAAAACAGCTATTGCAATAGATACCTTTTTAAATCAAAAGAGTACCAATGATAAAGCTGGTAAAGATGATACTAAGAAGTTGTTCTGTATTTATGTAGCAGTAGGTCAAAAAAGATCAACAGTAGCACAAATTGTTAAAACCTTAGAGGAAAGAGGAGCTTTAGAGTATTCGATTGTGGTAGCAGCCACGGCATCTGATCCAGCTCCTATGCAATTTCTTGCACCTTATTCTGCCGCTGCTATGGGAGAGTTTTTTAGAGATAATGGAATGCATGCGGTTGTTGTTTATGATGATTTATCAAAACAAGCAGTTGCCTACAGACAAATGTCTTTGCTTTTAAGGAGACCTCCAGGAAGAGAAGCTTATCCTGGTGATGTGTTTTATTTACATTCTCGCTTGCTCGAAAGAGCCGCAAAATTAAATGGTGAAAATGGATCTGGGTCTCTAACAGCCCTTCCAATAATTGAAACACAAGGTGGTGATGTTTCCGCATTTATCCCAACCAATGTTATTTCAATTACAGATGGTCAAATTTTTTTAGAAACAGAATTGTTTTATAAAGGTATTAGGCCAGCTGTTAACGTCGGTTTATCTGTTTCAAGGGTTGGATCAGCTGCTCAAATTAAAGCTATGAAACAAGTAGCTGGTACAATTAAGCTAGATTTAGCACAATATCGAGAAATGGCTGCTTTCGCACAATTTGCTTCTGATATGGATGCTTCAACAAGGCAACTTTTATCAAGAGGCGAAAGGTTAACTGAATTACTTAAACAACCTCAATATTCTCCAATGGATGTTGAAGAACAGGTAGCTGTTATTTTTGCTGGGGTGAAAGGATATTTAGACCAAATTCCAACACAAAAAATTGGTGAGTTTGAACAGTCACTTATCCAAAAATTAAATGATAAGGGCTCTAATATTTTAGAAACCATAAGAAAAGATAAGTCTATTTCAGATGATACTGAAAAAGCTCTTAAAGATACACTAGACGAATTAGTAAAGAATTTTGCTTAGATAATTTGAATTAGTAAGGATTAGGTTAATGCCTTCTTTAAAAGACCTTAAAAATAGAATTGGTTCAGTCAAGTCTACACAAAAAATCACATCAGCAATGAAAATGGTTGCAGCTGCTAAACTACGTAAAGCTCAAGAGCAAGCATTAGCTTCAAGACCATATACTTCTCTAATGGACAGTGTTGTATCCAAAATTTCTTCCAAAGCAATTGGAAGCTCTATAGATTTACTAAGTGGTAAAGAAGAAATTAAAACTCATTTATTAGTTGTTTTTTCTGCAGATAGAGGATTATGCGGTGGTTTTAATGGATCAATTACAAGAACAGTTAGGTTTGAAATTAAAAAACTAAAAGATGATGGTATAAATGTTAAATTACTTATGGTAGGAAAAAAATCTGCTGATGCACTAAATAGAGAATTTGGTGACTTATTTGTTGAAAAAATAGATGGAAATTCGGCAAAACCTAATTACACAGATGCTGAAGTTTTAGCAAAAAAAATAATTGATTTGTTTGAAAATAATGAATTTGGTGTATGCAGAGTAATATTTAATAAATTTGTTTCTGCAATTACTCAAGAAGTTACCTTCAAATCTCTTATCCCAGTAGAAGTTAAAATTGATGAGATTGATGAAAATAACTCTAGTTCAATATATGAATTTGAACCTAGTGAAGAAGAAATATTGAATGATCTATTACCTCGTAATTTAGCTACACAACTATATAGTTCTCAAATTGAAAGTACTGCAAGTGAATTGGCTGCTCGAATGACTGCAATGGATAATGCTACTAGGAATGCTGGCGAGATGATAGATAATTTAACCCTACAATATAATAGAACAAGACAAGCTGTTATTACAAAAGAATTAATTGAAATTATATCAGGTGCAGAAGCCTTATAATATAAATATGGAGAAACATTATGGCTAAAAAACCGTCCACTAAACAAAATGGCAAAATATCTCAAGTGATAGGAGCTGTGGTTGATGTTGAGTTTGATACAGATCTTCCTCAAATACTAGATGCTCTTCAGGTAGATAATAATGGACAAAAACTAATACTAGAAGTAGCGCAACATCTTGGTGAAAACGAAGTAAGGACTATAGCTATGGATAGTACGGATGGTCTAGTTCGTGGTATGGAAGTAGTTCAAACTGGTGCTCCAATTACAGTTCCTGTTGGACCAGAAACATTAGGTAGAATTCTTAATGTTATTGGTGATCCAGTTGATGATGGCAAACCAGTTAAGTCCAAAACAACCTTACCTATTCATAGAGATGCTCCAGAATATGTTGATCAATCAACTTCTGCAGATATTTTAGTAACAGGAATAAAAGTGGTTGACCTTTTAGCACCTTATGCAAAAGGAGGTAAAATTGGACTCTTTGGTGGTGCTGGTGTTGGTAAAACAGTTTTAATTATGGAACTTATAAATAACGTAGCTAAAGCACATGGAGGATATTCTGTTTTTGCAGGAGTTGGTGAAAGAACTAGAGAGGGTAATGATCTTTTCCATGAAATGGTAGAATCTGGAGTTATCGTTCCGGATGGTCCTGGGTCTAAAGCAGCACTAGTATATGGCCAAATGAATGAGCCTCCTGGAGCTAGAGCAAGAGTAGCTTTAACTGGATTAACGTTAGCCGAATATTTTAGAGATCAAGAAGGTCAAGATGTTTTGTTTTTCGTTGATAATATTTTTAGATTTACTCAAGCTGGATCTGAAGTTTCAGCTTTATTAGGTAGAATACCATCTGCTGTAGGATATCAGCCAACATTGGCTACAGATATGGGAGCACTTCAAGAAAGAATTACAACTACAACAAAAGGATCTATTACTTCTGTACAAGCAATATATGTTCCAGCAGATGACTTAACTGATCCTGCTCCTGCCACATCATTTGCTCACTTAGACGCTACTACTGTTTTATCAAGGCAGATTGCAGAAATAGGAATTTATCCTGCAGTTGATCCATTGGACTCAACTTCAAGAATGTTAGATCCTAGGATTGTTGGTGAAGAACATTATGAAGTTGCAAGAAAAGTTCAAGAAGTTCTTCAACAGTATAAATCGTTACAAGACATCATTGCGATTTTAGGTATGGATGAACTATCTGAAGAAGATAAACTAGTTGTTAGTAGAGCTAGAAAAATTCAAAGGTTTTTATCTCAGCCATTCCATGTTGCTGAAGTTTTCACAGGATCACCAGGTGTTTTAGTGCCTTTAGAAGATACTATAAAAGGATTTAAGGGAATCGCAGACGGTGAGTATGATGATTTACCAGAGGCTTCTTTTTACATGGTAGGCACTATTGAAGAAGCAATAGAAAAAGCTAAGAAATTAGCAAAAGACGCTGCTTAATCTTTTGAATTTTGTTAGATGAGGTAAGAATGGCAGAAACAACTAATTTAGAAGTAGTGACACCCTCAACTATAATTGTATCTGAATCTGTTGAAATGGTTGTTGTTCCAGGTTCAGATGGACAAATTGGTGCCCTTCCACGACATTCTAAAGTTATATCTACTTTGGATAGAGGTTTGATTGATATTTTTAATGATAATAATATTTCATCACAGATAATGATAGATGGAGGAATAGCTGAAATAAATGAAACCTCAGTTACAATATTAGCAGAAAGAGCAGAAAAGATTGATAAAGCCAATAAGCAAGTTCTTGAAGATAAACTCCTAACTTTTCAGTCTCAAGAAAATCATAACGATAAAAATATTGCAGATCTTGCAAAGAAAAATTCATCCTTTATTAAGGCTGTTCTAGATAAAATAGGTTAATTTATTTTTTTAACACTTTTTCTATTTCAGAGCTTATATCTAAAAGATAATCATCCTCATTTGTGATCGCGTTTATCATGACCCCAATAGGATTTTTATTTTCAAAATATGGTATAGAAATGCTACAACCATTCATATAGTTGGCTAAAGTTGTGTTTCTTAAAGATACTAAATTAGCTTTATCGTAGTATTCACTATCTTTGCATTTTTCTAATAAAGGTGGTTTTATTGTTACGGTTGGCATAAGTAAAAAATTATTTTTTAAAAATTGATTAAATTCTATAATTAAATCTTCCCTTATTTTTTTTAATAAATTATATTCAACAGCCTTAACTTCATTTGCTCTTTCTATCCGTCTTAAGACGTTTGGATCAATTAAATGTTTTTTTTCATTATATAAATAAAAATACTCTGTTGCACACTCTACAGATGCAAATTGCCATATTGGTACTTTTTTGTATGTATCTAAAACTGGTACGTTCATTTCAATGACTTCGTATCCATTTTTACTAATTTTTTTCTTAGCAAAATCAAAAGCAACTTTAATTTCAGTATCTATATTTTCAAACCCAAAGTTAGTGGGAATTATAAATTTAAGATTTTTGTTTTTTAATTTCTTTTGTGTAGTAATTATTTTTCCTCTCATCGCTTGGAAGCCAACTTTACAAAGTTCAACGTTTTTTGCCATTAACCCAATACTATCTAGACTTGACGATAGGGAAAGGACACCATCTCTTGAAATACTATCTTGTGTAGGTTTAAAGCCAGTAATTCCTGTAAAAGCAGCTGGTATCCTCGTTGAGCCTCCAGTATCTGTCCCAATGGCGATGTCAGACAAATTTAAAGCAACTGACACAGCTCCGCCAGATGTTGATCCACCTGGCACAGAACCAGGATATAAAGGATTATCTGGAGTTCCATAATGAGGATTTATACCCAAACCTGAGTAGGCAAGTTCAGTCATATTTGTATGTCCAAGAAGTAGACCACCAGCTTTTCTTATATTAGAGATACATTTTGAATCGCTTAAAGAAATATCGGGTTCTAGAAACTTAGTTCCTCCTCTTGTGCGATATCCCTTTACATTAAATAAATCTTTTACTGATATTACAAAACCTTTTAACAATCCGTTTTTAAGTTTACTTATCTCATTTAGCTGGACATCAAAATCTTTTTCAAAAAGCTCAGTAAATATATTTTCAATTTTTTTGGGATTGTTTTTGAATTTCGTTAGTATTTCAAAAACTTTATTAACAAGTTTTTCGTTATTTGAGTTGATATCTTTTTTCATAATGGTAAATCAGAATTTGACGCGTTAAAGTTATTTATAATGGGAATGAATATTTTATTAATTTTTCTGTAAACATCTTTCTTAAATGAAATTGCTTTTTCAGGTAATAATACTGGATTAAGCCAGATCCAGTTTTTGAATTCAGGATGATTAGTATTAATATCTATTTCTTTATCCTCACCAGTAAAATGAAATAATAGCCATCTTTGAGTTTGTCCTCTATATTTTCCATTCCAAAGATTGTCTGCTAGTGGTAAAGGAATATCATAATTCAACCATTCTGGATATTCGCTAACAAACTCAACATTAATTATACTGGTCTCTTCTTTTAATTCTCTATATCCCGCCTCAATAGGTAATTCATCTTCATCAATACCTCCTTGTGGCAATTGCCATGCTTCCGCTTTGTTATCAAGTCTTTGTCCACAAAACACGTTTCCAGTTTTATTAAAAACCATTAAGCCAATACAAGAGCGATAAGGTCTTTCTAAAAGAGGAATATTATTTTTAATCATATTCAATTGTTAAAACTACTAACTTTGTTTTTGAAAGGTTTTTTTATAACTTTGGCAGTGGAAGTTTGTTTCTTTTTATTACTAAATAGATTAATTCCTCGGATAAGGTCAACTGCTCTAGATATTTGGTTATCTTGTAAAAGTTTTTCAACTGGAGTTAATTCTGGTTTGTTAGCAATAACTTTTCTTGCATCTTTTTCTTTTTTATCCAAAGCTCCTCTTAAATTTTCTTCACGCCTGTTATCTGAAGTTTGTTTACTCAACTCAGTTATCCCAGCTTCTACAATAATATCTGGTTCAATGCCTTTGGCTTGTATTGATACGCCACTTGGTGTGTAATATCTCGCAGTTGTAAGTCTCATTGCACCATTACCAGCTAAAGGAATTATAGATTGCACAGATCCTTTACCAAAACTACGAGTACCAACTATTATTGCTCTAGAATGATCTTTAAGTGCACCTGCTACAATTTCACTAGCAGATGCTGATCCACTATTGATAAGAACGATTATTGGTTTTCCGTTAATTATGTCACCTTGTTTTGCAAAAATTCTAGAAGTGTCGTCATTTTTTCTTCCTTGAGTTGATACTATTTCTCCTTGGTTTAAGAAGGAGTCAGTAACTGAAATTGATTGGTTTAAAAGACCTCCTGGATTATTTCTCAAATCTAATATCAGTCCTTGAAATTTCTTACCAAGTTCCTTTTTAATTTCATCCACAGATTTTTCTAAACCAGAAGTTGTTGTGTCTGAAAAGGTAGTTAAACGTACATAACCTATATTTTTAATAATGTTATGTCTAACAGATCTTATTTTTATAACATCTCTAATAATTTCAATTTCAAAAGGATCTTTTTTATCACGAACAACAGTTATCATAACCTTACTTCCAACAGGTCCTCGAAGTTGTGACACTGCTTCATTTATTGAAAGTCCTCTAATTGATTCTCCGTTTATACCAATAATTAAATCACCTGACTTCATGCCTGCGTTAGCAGCAGGGGTGTCATCAATGGGTGAGACAACTTTAACTACACCATCTTCCATAGTTATTTCTATACCTAAGCCACCAAACTTTCCTTTGGTCTTAACCTGCATATCCTTGTAAGATTCTGGACTTAAATAAGAGGAGTGCGGATCAAGAGATTGAAGCATCCCTGATATTGCAGCTTCAATAAGTTTCTTGTCAGTAACTTCTTCAACGTATTGTTCTTGTACTCTTTGAAAAACATCACCAAAAAGATTAAGTTGTTTGTAAGTTTCTTGACGATTTTCAGCTATGGCAAAATTTTGTACAATCAAACATATATTGAAAATTATAAAAAATGTTAAAAAAATATTAGTCTTATAATACACACTATAATTAGGAATTTTTTTAATCATTTAAGCAGGCCTTAATCTTAGTTAAAAAAGTATTTTATTAATATATGATATATTTAGTACAACAACTATAGAAAATCTAATTAAAATTTTTATTTTACTAAAAGTGATTTTCCACTCATGTTTTTAGGTGATTTGATAGATATAAGTTCTAAAATTGTTGGAGCAATGTCAGCTAACCTTCCATTTCTTAACTTATAATTCTTACTTTTAGAAATAAGTATCAGAGGAACTTTATTAGATGTATGTGATGTATGTGGTAAATTCATAATATCATCAAACATAATTTCGCAGTTTCCATGGTCTGCTGTCAATAGCATGATGCCATCGAACTTGATTATTGATTTTTTTATATTTCCTATTGCTTCATCAATAGTCTCTACTGCTTTAATTGCAGCTTTTAAATCACCTGTATGCCCAACCATGTCAGGGTTTGCAAAATTAATTATAATTAGATCATAAGTTCTATTTTTAATAGAAGTTATGAGTTCAGTTTCAACTTGTTTAGCTGACATTTCTGGTTTTAAGTCATATGTAGATATTTTGGGTGAAGGAACCATTATCCTACTTTCACCAGGGTATACAGTCTCCTTTCCTCCATTAAAAAAGAAAGTAACGTGAGGATATTTTTCTGTTTCAGCTAATCTAAGTTGTTTTAAATTAGCTTTCGAAATGACTTCACCAAGAGTGTCCTTTATATTTTCTTTAACAAAAATAGAATTTATAAAATTCGATAATTCTGTTGAATATTCAATCATACCAAGATTGTTTGATAAAATTGGAGTATTAGTATCTTTTTTAAATTCTTTAAATTTAGGATTTAGTAATGCTGTTAATAATTCTCTAACTCGGTCTGCCCGAAAGTTTGTCATGATTAAGCTATCGCCATCTTCAAATCCATTGTAATTTCCAATTAGAGTTGGTAAAATAAACTCGTCAGTTTCATTATTTTTATATGCTTCTTCTACTCCTCTCGATAAATTAGAAAATTTTCTTTCATATTTTCCGTATACAATAAGATCAAAAGCTTTTTTTACTCTTTCCCATCTATTATCTCTATCCATTGAGTAGTATCTACCAACAAGTGAGACTACTTTTGTATTTTTTGGAAGGGACATTTCAAATTTTTTGATTTGCTGACCTAATTTTTTTGGAGAACAATCCCTTCCATCCGAAAAAATATGGATGCAAGTTTTACAATTATTTTTTTCTAAAAGTTTTGACATTTCAATAATGTGGCTTGAATGAGAATGCACTCCACCGTCACTACACAAACCCAGTAAGTGAACAGTTTTATTTTTATTATGATTTAATAAAAAATTTTGAAAATTTTTATTTTTTTCTATTTCATTGTTGTCAAAAGCTTTATTTATCTTTGGTAAAGTTTGCAGTACAACTCTTCCAGAACCAAGGTTCATGTGACCAACTTCAGAGTTTCCTACTTGACCTGAGGGCAAGCCAACATCTTCACCAGACGCATCAAGGGTTGAATATGGAAAATTTTTGGTTAAAAAATCTACATTTGGAGTTTTTGCTAATGCTACAGCATTATTTTCAGAATTTTCATTAATTCCCCAGCCATCCATTATACATAAAACAATTGGTTTTTTTTGTTTGTCTTTCATCAATTAAATCCATTAAGAAGATTTTATTTGTGGTAAGGATGACCTTGAATAATACTTTCTATTCTGTAAATTTGTTCAGCAATCATCATTTTAACCATTTGATGCGGCCAAGTAAGTTTTCCAAAAGAAATAATTTTATCTGCTGTTTTTTTTATTTTCATACCATTTCCAAATGCACCACCAATCGCAAAATTTACACTTGTTATGTTATTATTACTCCAATTTGAAATTAATTTTGCTAGGTCTGAGCTAGATATATTCTCACCTTCTTCATCTAGTAAGATCAATTTACCATTTTTAGGTGTTGAATTAATTAACTTATCAGCTTCTTCGTCTAATTTTTTTTCTTTAATTTTTGTTTTAACTTCATATTGTTTTAATTCAATATTTTTAATTCTTTTAAGATATTTTCTAGTAATCAAGTCTTCATCATTACTTTTAATTTTACCAATTGTTGAAATTCTATATTTCATTTTATTTTTTTAAAGCGTCACTTGATATATTATCTTGTTTTTTTTCCCACATTTTTTCCAAGCTATAAAATTCTCTAACTTCTGGTCGAAAAATATGAATTAAAATATCATTAGCATCAATTAAAACCCAATCTCCATTTGACATTCCTTCAGGAGATGATAGGCGAAGGCCTATTTCTTTATATTTTTTTATTAGGTTGTTTGCCATAGCAGTTACCTGTCTAACAGTATTCCCACTTGCAACTATCATATAATCTGCAATGCTACTTCTTCCAACGAGATCAATACTTACAATGTCTATTCCTTTGTCATTTTCTAACGATTTTAATGTAAATTTTAATAATTCTTTAGAAGATAAACTTTTAGTTTTTTGCATTATATAATCCCATTAAGTGTAAGTTTTGGTTTTTCTTATCTCAGATGATGAAATAGATAATAATTTATTCTTTAAAAAAACCCAGATGGGTTTTTTTTTATAAAATATAATTCTACTTTTATGTGTTTTAAGTTTTTTCCCAAGATATGGAACTTTTGAGGTGTTTAAAAAAGAATTTATGTAACCTGGTCTAGAAATAACTGCAATATGAATATTCTGAGTTATTATATTAGGATAAAGCCATTTATTTAAATTGTCTAAAATATCACTTCCCATTAGCCAAATAAATTTTACCTTTCGCGTTCTTTGATTTAAAAAATTGACTGTTTTGTATGTGGCATATAGCTTGTTTTTTTGTTCAAGGTCTAGGACTTTTATATAAGAAATATTTTTTGTAATTAGCCTAGCATAACTCAGTCTTTTGTCAAAATGCTCCATATCTAAACTAGATTTTAATCTATTTTGAGGGGTGACTAGCCACCAAACCTCATCTAGTCCAAGATTTATAAGTGCAGTATTAGTAATGTGGATATGTCCAACATGTGCTGGGTTAAAGGAACCACCTAAAATACCGATTTTTCTTTTTCTAGAGTAAGAATAACATATTGGAATACTATTTTTAAAATTTACTTTCAGATCTTTATTCACGTATTTGGTCATTTCCTCTAACGATATATTTAAAACTAGTTAACTGAGCAGCTCCTACTGGACCTCTAGCATGTATTCTACCTGTAGATATTCCTATTTCTGCACCCATTCCAAATTCTCCTCCATCTGCAAATTGAGTTGAAGTGTTATGCATAACAATTGCGCTATCAACATTTCTTAAAAAAGTCTCAGCTACTTTGGTGTTTTCAGTTATAATAGATTCTGTATGGTTTGACGAAAATTTACTTATATGGTCTATGGCCCCTAATACACCATCAACTAATTTTATGGATAAAATAGCGTCAAGATATTCAGTATGCCAGTCTTTTTCAGTTGCTAGTTCAATTTCATTTACAATTTCTTTTGTCTCAATATCTCCCCTAATATGACATCCTGATTCAATTAACTTTTTAACTATGATAGGTATTGCTTTTTCAGAGATATCTCTATCTATAAGTAAAGTTTCTAAGGCACCGCATATTCCTGTTCTTCTCATTTTTGAGTTTACAATGATTTTTATTGCTTTGTTTATATCTGCATCTTTATCAACATACATATGGCATATTCCCTCCAAGTGAGCGAAAACAGGAACTCTTGCTTCATCTTGAATTTTTTTAACAAGAGATTTCCCTCCACGAGGTATGATTATATCAATTTCTCCAGTTGATGTGAGCATCGCTGAAACAGCCTCTCTATTGGTATTTTCAACCAATTGGACAGTGTTACTGGGTAAATTGGCACTTTCTAGGCCTTTTTGCATACATTTAGCTAATATTTTAGAAGAATTAATCGAGTCAGATCCACCTCTAAGTATTGCTGTATTGCCAGATTTAATGCATAGGCTGCCAGCATCAATAGTTACATTAGGTCTCGATTCGTAAATAATGCCAATTATGCCCAATGGAACTGAAATTCTTGAAATATTTAGACCATTTGGTTGTGTCCATTTTGATAACTCAACACCTATTGGATCATTCATTTCTGAAATTTGTTTTAAACCCTCTACAATATTATCAATTCTTTTATTGTCTAGAAAAAGCCTATCAACAAAAGCATTGTTAAGTTGCTTTTTTTTTGCATTTTCAATATCAATTCTATTTGCATTAAGGATCTCTTCTTGTTCTTTTTTTATAATTTTAGATGTATTTAATATTGCTAAATTTCTATCTTTTGAATTGCTTCTGGAAATAATATCAAAAGATTCTTTTGATTTCTTGTTTATATTTTTAATATATTTAAAAATATCGCTATCACTCATTTTTTACTCTTATTTTTTTCTAGTACTAGATCATCTCTGTGGACCACTTCGTCCTTACCTCTATAGCCTAAGATAGATTCAATATCATTACTTTTTGATCCTTTAATTAAATCTACTTCAGAATTATTAAAGTGTATTAAGCCTTTTCCTACAAAGTTTTGTTGTTCATCTACTATTTGTATCAAATCACCTTTTTCATAGTTGCCTTCTGTACTAATTATACCAGCAGACAACATAGAAAAACCTTTTTTCATAGCTTCGGCCGCACCCTTGTCTATAGTTATTTTCCCCTTAACTTGCAATGCACCAGAAATCCATTGTTTTCTTGAGTTTAATGGTTTTTCGATAGCACTAAACCAACTAAATTGTGTTCCATCAATTTCTAACTTTGATAAAGGACTATTAAAATGTCCATTACAAATGATCATATGACAACCTGCTTTGGTGGCTATTTTAGCAGCAGCAATTTTGGTTACCATACCCCCAGATGACATACTTGTGATTTGTGGGCCTGCCATTCTTTCAATTTCATCTGTAATTTCAGGAATTTTTTCTATAAAAACTGAATCCTTATTCTTATTGGGATCAGAAGAATAAAGACCATTTATATCTGATAGCAATATAAGTAAATCTGCGCTACACATCTGTGCAACTCTTGCTGCCAGCCTGTCATTGTCTCCAAATCTAATCTCTTCAGTAGAAACAGTATCGTTTTCATTAATTACAGGAATTACTTGTAATTCAATAAGCTTTAATAACGTTGCTCTTGCATTTAGATGTTTTCTTCTTGTCTCAGTGTCGTCAGGTGCAAGTAAAATTTGTGCTATATTGATGCCAAATTTTTCCATAATCTCTTTCCAAGCATGTGCTAGACTTACCTGACCTGTTGCAGCAGCGGCTTGTTTTTCGTCTAAAGACAAATTGCCTCCTAGTTTCAATTGTTTTTGACCAAGTGCAATTGATCCTGAGGAAACAATTATAATTTCTTTTTTTTGTTTAATAAGTTGATTTATTTCTTGCGCTAAGGACCTTAACCACTCACTTTTAAGGCTATCCTCATTTTTGTCTATCAAAAGTGAGGAGCCTATTTTTATTACAATTCTTTTTGAGTCATTTATTAAATTTTCTTTTTTCATTTGTGTCATTCTTTATGGAGACCAAGAAACAATTTTTTTTCTTTGATCTTTATTATTTTCTTTATTTTTCATCTTTAGTATAAAGTTTTGTAACTCTCTAATCAGGTAAGTAATATTTTCTCCTGAGACTGAAGAAATGTTAATAACATTTTCTACATTTAGTTTTGTTAAAATTTTTTTTGCAGACTTAACTTTATTTTCATCAACAGCATCGCATTTTGTTAAAACTAAGATCTGTTTTTTTTTCGATAAATTACTGTCATATGCTTTAATTTCACGAATAATCGTAAGGTAATCCTTTTTAATATCTTTAGAAGTAATGTCTATTAGATGCAATAATCCTTGGCAACGTTCAACATGACCTAAAAATCTATGACCTAAGCCAGATCCTTCATGAGCACCCTCTATTAATCCAGGAATATCCGCTATTACAAATTCCATATTATCTTGGTTTACTACCCCAAGATTTGGATGAAGTGTTGTAAAGGGGTAGTCGGCTATTTTAGGTTTGGCTGCTGTAATTTTAGAAAGTAAAGTGCTTTTACCTGCATTTGGTAGTCCAATCAAGCCTATATCTGCTATTAATTTTAGTCGAAGCCAAATCCATTTTTCTTCTAATGATCCTCCAGGTTGTGCTTTTCTTGGTGCTTGATTTACAGAAGTTTTAAAAAAAGCATTACCTTTACCCCCTTCACCTCCCTTAGCTAAAACAATTTTTTGCCCAATTTCTGTCATATCAGCTAATATGAAATTATTTGTTTCATCTAATATCTGTGTTCCAATGGGAAGCCTAAGAATAATATCTTTGCCACTTATTCCACTTCTATCTCTTCCTTTGCCACCCTCTCCAGGTCTGGCTTTGAAATGCTGTTGATAACGAAAATCTATTAGTGTATTAAGACCATCGGAACACAGAGCAATTACATCGCCCCCCCGTCCACCATTGCCACCATCTGGTCCTCCAAAAGGAACGTGTGCTTCTCTTCTAAAAGAAATAGATCCAGGTCCACCATGCCCACTAGCTATATAGATTTTAGCTTGATCTAAAAACTTCATAATAAAACCCTAATATATAGTATTCTAGATGAAAAGAGTTTAAATAAAAAAGGAATAGCTAATAAAGCTATTCCAGAGTTCAATTAATAAGGGTTTGATTATTCAGCTGCTTGTTTGATTGGCTCTACAGAAACAAACATTTTTTTCCCTTTATGTTCTCTAAACTTAACATGACCATCTATAAGTGAAAAAATTGTATGGTCTTTTCCCATTCCAACGTTTAAACCTGGATGATACTTTGTACCACGTTGTCTAATTATAATATTGCCAGCAACAACTGCTTCGTTCCCAAACTTTTTAACACCTAATCTTCTTCCAGCTGAGTCTCTACCATTTCTAGAACTACCGCCTGCTTTTTTATGTGCCATTTATTAATCCTTTACTATTTTCTAGTACTTGTTTTTTTTGTTTTAGTAGTTGTTTTTGTTTTAGCTTTTGTTTCAGGTTTAGTAGAAGCTGAACTTGTTTTTGTTTCATTTGTCTTGATTGTATTTGACTTGGATTTAACTTCTTTTTTAACTTTTTCTTCAGCTACTTTTGAATTAGATTCGGTTTTTGGTTTAGTCTCAACTTTAGTCTTTTTTTCTGTTTTTTTAACGGTAGCTTTTTTGGGAGATAAATTAGATCCACCAGTTTCAGCTATATCAATTATTTTAAGAAGTGTTAGATCTTGTTTATGACCTTGTTTTCTTCTACTATTCTTTCTTCTTCGCTTATATATAATTCTAATTTTTGGACCGCGAGTTTGTCTAATAACTTGTGCCATTACGGCAGCATCATTAACAAGTGGAGTTCCCAGTGTTACTTTTTTGCCATCACCTACCATTAACACATCACTAAGCACTAGCTGATCACCATCGTTAGCGTTAAGTTTTTCAACTAAAACCACGTCTTCTTTTTGAACACGATATTGTTTTCCACCGGTTTTAACTACTGCATACATTTTTATAATCCGATAATTAGTTGATATAGTGGTTATTTAAATAATTATTAGAATAATAAAATCTAAATTGTCTTGGGAATATAACTTGATACTGTAATCTGTCAAGTTTTAAGATAATATGAATTACATTCTATTAAACAATTTTCTATTTATTTATTTTTTATAAATAGTGCTGGATCTAAGCGTTCATAAAACCAATTGATTCTCCAATCTAAGTGAGGCCCTGTCGATCTTCCAGTTGATCCAACTTCACCAATTTTTTGATCTTTATTTAATTTGTCGCCAACTTTTACATTTATAGATGACAAATGAGAATATACTGAAGTTACCCCATGTCCATGATCTAACATTACAGTTCCCCCTGTATAATATAAGTCTTTTTCTGCCATTCTGACTATAGCTTCTGTGGGAGCAAGTATATCAGTTCCCTCTGGAGCAGCAATGTCAACACCATAATGTGGGCGTTTTGGTTTTCCATTAAGTATTCTTTGACTTCCAAAAACTCCAGAGATTATACCTTTAGTAGGCCAATCAAACTTTTGAAATATAAAATCTAAATCACTATTTAAACTTCTAACTTCTTTAATTACTTTATTTTCTTTTTTAATTCTATCCCAAAAAGACTTGGGTGGAGTCACCATTTTTTTTTCAAGGCCATCAATAATTTGAGTTTTATATTTTCTTTGTTTTATATCTAATTTTTTCAAAATCCAATTTTGATTGATAAAAAAATATAAATTAGCTTCTTTAGGATGATCTCTTCCAAAACCTATCACAAAACTTCCATCGGATGTTTTTCTTAAAACTTTTTCTTTAAATTTTACATCTAAATCCTTATTGATTGTACCTTTCACCAAGCCACCTTGAACAAAATTACCTTCAAGTATGATTTTGGTATCATTAATATTTATAATTAAATTATTTGTTGCAAAGCAAGGGGATGTTTTCAGTAATAAAAAGATAAATATCAATTTAATATAGTTAAAATTCACTTCTTCAATCAAATTTGAAAAACTTTCAATTTTGATCATAATTAACGTTTTACCTCAGGTATTAGGCCTTTAGGCGCAAACCTTAATGTGATCAATAATATCATTCCCATGAACATTAACCTTATATGAGCCGCATTTTCTAATAAGTGACTCTTGATTATATTTGTATCAGATATATAAGCAGTAGTCTGAGATATAAACCACAAACCAAGTGGTTCAGATTGCACCCAAAAAAACCAAATTAAAAATCCACCAATTATTGAACCAAAATTATTTCCAGAACCTCCTATAATTACCATTATCCATATTAAAAAAGTAAATCTTAAAGGTTGATAAGTAACAGGTGTGAACTGCCCATCTAGAGTGGTTAACATTGCACCTGCTATTCCAATAATTGCAGATCCAATTACAAAAACTTGTAAATGTCTTGTTTTTATATCTTTTCCCATTGCATTAGCAGAAACTTCATTGTCTCTAATTGCCCTCATCATTCTGCCCCAGGGAGACTTTTGAGCAATTTCTAACAAGAACAAAATTCCAATTAAAATCAAAAGAAATATACAAGAATATGAGAGCTTTACTATAATGGAAGAAATTTCAGAAACAGGGATGTTGAAAAACTTTGTTAACTCTAAAACCCATGGTTCAGATTGAAGGTCAATCTCATAAGGAACAGGTCTTGGCAGTCCATTTACATTCTTAACACCTCTTGACAGCCAATCTTCATTTTTAAGTATATATATAATAATCTCAGAAATACCTAAGGTAGCAATTGCAAGGTAATCAGATCTTAGACCTAATGAAATTTTACCAATGACGTATGCTATCAAAGCAGCTAACAAACCACCTATTGGCCACGATATAATTACTGGTAAATCAAGTCCTCCTAAATATCCAGTTTTTGCTGGCTCTATTGCCTCTATTGCTCTTATTGGAGGGTCAATAATATATCTCATCAAAAAATAACCAAGTATTATTAACAAGAAATTTATGATGTATTTCTTTTTTTTGCTTAGTCCAGATTTTGACCAAACTAAAATAGAAAAAATAATTGATAGTATAAATATAATCATTCCAATAAGAATATAAATAGCACCTGCATCCCATACTTTAGCAGTTGGAGGCATTGATACTATAATATTTGCTAGTCCTCCTAAAGCAGCAAAACCCATCACTCCAAAATTAACTATTCCTGCGTTTCCCCACTGAATATTAATTCCTAATGACATTATGGAAGAAATTATACATAAATTAAAAATAGTAAGAGCTAGATTCCAGCTTTGAAAAAATCCTACGAATGCAATTAAAATAAACATACTTAAAAAAAGTAAAATAATATGTTGTTTATCTAGCATTTGACTTTCCTATTATTTTTTTATTCTATTATTTTACCTTTATAGATACCAGTTGGCTTAATTAACAAAACCAATACAAGAATAATAAATGAAACTGCAATTTTGTAATCAGTAGAAAGGATTTGTAATAATCTATCGGGCAAAAAATTATCTGGAAGAATGTAAAAGAAGAATTTTTTATATGCAAAGGTAATGAGAAGTTCAGAAAAAGAAATTACAAATCCTCCTATAATTGCACCTATAGGATTACCAACGCCACCAACTATAGCTGCTGCAAATATTGGTAACACTAGATGTAAATAAGTAAATGGTTTGTAACTTTTATCTAGGCCATACAAAGTTCCAGCAATACAGGCTAATGTGCCGGTAATTATCCACGTAATTAAAACTATTTTTTCAGGATTAATACCTGACAAAAGTGCAAGTTCATGATTGTCTGAGTAAGCTCTCATTGATTTGCCTGTTTTTGTTTTATTTAAAAACCAAAAAAGAAGAATTACTAATAAGATTGTTAAAATTATTGTTACACCTTGTGTGGATTTTATTGTAAGTCCTTCATCTAAACCAGTTAACATTTTAAAATCTTTTGCTTTTAAAATAAATCTTTCCCCATCCATAAAATTTTTATCACCTGGCCCAATGATGAATCTTATTAAGCCACCAGTAAAAAACATCACTCCTATGGAAACTATTAATGAAATTACACTTTTGGATTTTTGTTGCCGATAAAATTTAAAAACAAATTTATCAACTAATAAACAATAAATTATTGTGAAAATTATACTGAATGGCAATGCTATTATTGCGGTAGGAAAAGTACCAAATTTAATATTACTATCTATGAACACCCACGTTAGGAGTATAGTGCTCATTGTACCAAAAGACATAAATTCTCCATGTGCAAAGTTAGAGAATCTTAGAACAGTATAAACAATTGTTATTCCTAAAGCTCCAAGAGCTAATTGGCTACCATAAGTTAAACCTGGAATAATTATATAGTTAGTAATTAAAATAAAACTGTTTAAAAATTCCATTAAAATTACCCTCCTAGAAAAGCTTGTCTTACTTTTTTATTTGAAAGAAGTGCTTTCCCAGTGTCAGTGTAGAGATTTTTACCTTGATTTAATACAAAGCCTAGGTCAGATATTTCTAAAGCTTGTTTGGCATTTTGTTCTACCATAAGGACAGCTGTACCTTGTTGTGCTATTTCTATAATTTTTTGAAATAAACTTTCCATCACTATAGGAGATACTCCAGCAGATGGTTCATCAAGCATCAAGACTTTTGGTTTTGTCATTAGGGCTCTACCAACAGCAACTTGTTGTCGTTGTCCTCCAGATAATTCACCAGCTTGTTGATTTCTTTTTTCTTTCAAAACAGGGAAAAGGTCATAAACATAAACCAAAATATCTGAAAAATCTTTGTGTTGAATAAATGCACCCATTTCTAAGTTTTCTTGGACTGATAATGTTGGAAATATGTTATTAGTCTGGGGAACATAACCCATTCCCTTTAGAACTCTTTCTTGAGGAAGAAGGTTAGTAATATCTTCATTATCTAAAAATATTTTACCCAACCTTATTTTGAGTAATCCAAATATTGACTTCATAGCAGTTGATTTGCCTGCACCATTAGGGCCAACTATAGAGGTTATCTTACCTTTCTTAACACCAACTGTACATTCTGATAAGATATCAACTGTGTCATAGCCACATGTAATGTTTTTCCCATGTAATAAATACATTTAAAGACCTTTTATCTAGCTTCTACCAAGATATACTTCGATTACTTTTTCATTTTCTTTAACATTAGAAATAGTGTCTTCCATCAAAATTGCACCTTCAGCCATCACAATTACAGGGTTACATAATTTACTTATGAATTCTATGTCATGCTCAATCATACAAAAAGTATAATTTAATTCTTTGTTAAGCCTCAAAATAGCATCACCAATGTTGTTTAGTAAGGTTCTGTTAACACCAGCACCTACTTCATCTAATAAAACAATTTTTGGTTTAACCATCATTGTTCTACCTAGTTCTAATAATTTTTTTTGTCCTCCTGATAAATTTCCTGCGTATTCATTGGATAAATGTTTTAACTGCAAAAAATCCATCACCTCATCTGCTTTTTTAGATATTTCATTTTCTTCTATCTTTATTTTTTGAGGAGATATCCAAGTTTGCAAAATTGACTCTCCAATTTGGTTAGGTGGAACCATCATGAGATTATCTTTCACAGTTAAAGAAGAAAATTCATGCGCAATTTGAAAAGTTCTTAAAATTCCAAGATTAAATAGTTGATGAGGTTCATGACCAGTTATATTAATATTATCTAATGTTATTTCACCGGAATCAGGTTTAATTGATCCGTTAATAACATTAAATAAAGTGGTCTTGCCAGCACCATTAGGTCCTATTAATGCAGTTATAGATCCCTGTTTTACATCAATAGAAACGTCATTAATGGCTTGTATACCACCAAAACTTTTGTATAAATTTTTGATACTAAGCATCTTAGATTTAATAAAATAGGCTTAAGGTTAAACCTTAAGCCCATTAAGTTTTATCTATAACCTACTTTATTAGTTTTTTGGTTATCAATTAAGATTTCTGCAAAACTACCAGCGGATTCTCCTGAACCTACTAGCTCTAAAGCTGTAGCACCTACATAGTCAATTTCTTTACCCTCTTTTATCAACCTAATAGCTTTACCAAGTTCTCCTGGAAAAATTTTCTCTCCTGGAGCGTTAGCTATATCCATAATATTATTTTTGAATACATTGCTATTAGTTGATTTTGCGGCTTGCATTGCTAGCATTATCAAAGCAGCTGCATCATAAGACTCTGGACCATAAGGTCCTGAATCAAAACCTGCTGCTTTAGCTAATTCAGCATATTTTGCATTACCTGGACTATCTGTCCCAGGAACTGATCCTATAGAACCATTTAAAGCTGGTCCAATTGCTTTAGGAAGGGAATCACCAATCATACCATCTGGTAAGAAAAATTTGTTAAAAGCATCAGCATCAAGAGATGCTTGAATAATACCTTTACCACCTTGATCTAAATAACCAGCAACAATTAGTATATCTCCTGAAGCTTGAGCTAAAGCAGCAACCTCTGAGCTATAGTCACCTTTTCCGTCTTCATGAGATGCAGTTATTGTTATTTTACCACCTTTAGCTTCATAATTTTTCTTAATACTAGCAGCTAAACCTTTACCATAATCATTGTTGGTATGAGTTAGGGCTGCAGATTTGAACCCTTTTTCCATTAGTAGGTCAGCAATAACTTCACCTTGTCTTGCATCAGAAGGAGCTGTTCTAAAAAACAAATTGTTATCTGGTTCTGTTGAAAGTGCAGGTGATGTAGCCGACGGAGAAATCATAAGAACCCCATTAGGCATTGCCACGTTCTTAAGAACAGCTGTTGTTACACCAGAGCAATCTGCTCCCATTATGGCATTGATTTTATCGGAAGTTATTAATCTTTCTGCAGCGGCCTGAGCAGCAGCAGCATCAACACAAGTTGAGTCAGCTCTAATAGCAGTTACTTGGCTAGATCCGTCAAATAATTCACCTGATTTATTAACTTCATCAATTGCTAATTCAGCACTTTTAGCCATAACTGGAGCCAAAGATTCTATTGGTCCTGTGAACCCTAGTATAATTCCAATTTTGATATTTTTGTCAGCTACCTTATCGGTTTTAGTACTATCTTGAATATATAGAAATATTCCTACAACGATTAAACCAGCTATCAGAACCACTGGTAGTAAATTTTTCTTCATTGTACCCCCCTTACATTAATTGGATAAACATAAACATATATATAGAAATAAATTAGTATAGGCGAATCAAATTTTATGACATCATTAAGTCTGGAAGCCATGTGATTACTTGTGGAAATAATACAAGACCTAATATTGTTAAAATATCTGCAATGAAAAATAACGTTACACCCTTAAACACGTCAGTAACAGGTATATCTTTTCTTACACCGGCAACTACAAAACAATTCAATCCAATGGGTGGCGTAATCAGGCAGACTTCTGCCATTTTAACTACTATTATCCCAAACCACACACTCACCTGATTGAAAGTCATTCCAAATGCACTTTCTGCAGCGGTGACATCTGGACCACCATTCAACAACATTACAGCGGGATAAACAACAGGTAGTGTTAGTAATAATAGTCCAATTGCATCAATAAACATTCCAAGAATGACGTATCCAAGTAAAATTAGTAAAAGGGTTACATAGGGGTCTAATGGTAATGAAATGATCCAATTTGCAAAATCCTCAGGTAGTCCTGAAAATCCTAAAAATCTTACAAATATTAGGACGCCCCATATAATAGAAAAAATCATTGCAACTAACTTAGCAGTTTCAATTAAAGCTGCCTTTAGAGCTGAAACTTTCACTTTATTATAAATAGCCATTAATAAAACTACAAAAGCTCCTAAGGAGCCTGCTTCAGTTGGGGTTGCCCAACCGGCATATATGGCACTAATTATAACAGAGATGACTACAGCAATAGGAATTATTCCTGGTAATGTTCTTAATTTTTCATTAAGAGAGTATCTCCTTGATGGTGGTCCTAGTTTGGGATTCTTTTTGGCCCAAAGAATTATTATTAATGCGTAAACAAGTGCTGAAAAAACACCTGGTAAAAATCCAGCTAATAATAAGGCACCAACTGATTCTTCAACAATTATAGCGTAAATAATTAAAATTGCAGATGGAGGAATTAATGAAGCTAGAGTTCCACCTGCAGCAACAACACCAGCAGCAAGCTTTTTATCATAACCTTCCTTTAACATTTCAGGTATTGCTATTCGAGAAAAAACTGCAGCAGTAGCTGTGGAAGCTCCTGAAACAGCTGCAAAACCTGCAGTAGCGAAAACAGTTGCAACTGCAAGACCGCCTGGAACAAAACCTACCCAGGCTTTTGCAGCTTCAAATAACTGTCTAGTTATACCTGCTTGGTAAGCTAAAAATCCGATTAAAATAAATATGGGTAGTAATCCAAGTACAAAAGTAACTGATTTTGAATATGGTATGGCGCCAATATTACCTAATGCTGGACCAATTCCAATTAATTCAACAAGTCCAATCATACCTGCAATACTAGCTGCAATTACAACTCTCACCCCACATATAACTAAGATTAGTAAAATTACTGTACAAATTATACCAACTGTCGAAGGATCATTATAGCCAATCCCAAATATTCCCTCTGGCTGTCCCTGAAGTAATTTTTCAAAAATCATATTATTCTCTTATTGATTTAATTTCTTCATTTGCTAATTCTTCTGCTGTTTTAATAATTGGTACATACATTGGTTCAGCATTAACATTTATAGCTAATCTTAAATAGCCAATTAATTCTAAAAACAGTCTTAAAAACCAAATAGTAAAACCTATTGGAACCAAAATTTTTGCTGGCCACGTAGGAAATAAGTAATCCATTGTACTATCACCAATCACATAAGCGTCTATAGCAAATAAACTACTATAATATATTAGGATACCTATTACTATGAATGCACAAAATGTAGCTATGAACTCAATTATCCATTTAATTCTTCCTTTTAAATTTGCAACAAGAAGTTCCATACGAATGTGAGCATCCATTCTTTGAGCAAAAGCAACACCTAGAAAAGCAAAAATTGAAATTGCTAATTCTGATAATTCTAAAAATGCAGGCCAAGGATAGCCAACGACTCTAGATATAATTTGGATGGATGTTAAAATCATTACAATGAAAATCGAAATTCCAACAAATAAAACAAGAAAGTTTTCGATTTCACTTAGTTTTTTATTAAATAAATCTAACAATTTAAAGCCTAAGATAAAACATGTGTGTAAAGAATTACACACATGTTTCTATTTGTATATTAATTTACATTTGAATATTTAAAGTTTAAAATAACGTCTAATACTGCTTGAGCATCAAATTGATCCTTGTTAGCAGCAACCCATTCAGCCCAAATCGGCTTACCTACTTTTGTTTTAAATTCAGCGAGGGTTTTATCATCATATCTAATCTCTGTGAATTTTTTCTTCCAAACAGGTAAATTTTTATCATCAGCTTTCTTGTATGCAGCTTTAAGAGATTTTAAAGCTTCACCACGAAGACTGTTTAACAAATTTTGATATTGTTTTGGAAGTTTATTGTAAGCTTGCATATTCATTACATATGGACAATCTGATGTCCCTGGAGACAAGTTTGCAGTATACCAATCAGCTACTTCATCAATTTTGTAAGCAGCATGAGCATAAGTGAATGGAAATGATACGGCATCAACTGCGCCTCTTGCAATAAGTGTATATGTCTCTGGCGCAGGAACTGACATTTTTGTAGCCCCTAATCTTACCATTGCTGTTCCGACACCACCACCAGCTCTAACTCTTAATCCTTTAAAGTCAGAAAGTTTTAATGGTGGCTTTCCTTTACCCATAAATTCATATTGTGGTAAATTTGAAGTCATAAAATATATACCATTAAATTTTGATGCTTCTTTTTTTAATATTGGATGATCGTAGACTGCTTGTCTTAATTTTGCATCTCTCTCAAAGCTTTGTCCAAGTGGTAAAAATGGTAGTGTTAACGCCATTAAACCTGGGTTTTTCTTTGGATGGTAAAAGTTACAAACAGTTGCCATTTCAAATGAGTTGGCCTTTAAGCCATCCCAATTTTCTCTAGATTTAGCCAATTGGCCACCATAGAAAATTTTTAGTTTAAATTTACCACCAGTTTCCTCTGCAAGTCTCTTAGATAAAGTTTCTGCACCCTCAGTAAAGGCACGTCTTTTTCCCCATAGACTATACTTCCAAAAAACACTAGGGCCGTCTACACTAGCAAGAACAAGGTTCGCCAAAAAATTTGACATAAGAACCATTAGGAAAACGGCAAACATTCTTTTTAAATTTTTCATTTATTTTCCCCTAAGTAATAGATTAAAAAGATTAGATAAGCTTATTAAGTAAGATTAGTCAAATTTAAATAATTAACAAATTAAAAATAAAAATTTAGCCAGTAGAAATTTATCAAAAATTAGATGAGATTAATGTAAGTTTTTTGAATTACCCTCAGTTTGTTTTAATATATTTAAATAATTTATGACCTCATGAACTTTCTCGTCAGGAAGATCTTTATAGCTTTTTCCAAACTTGTTTTTTACTTTTAATGCAACGTGAGCATAGGGGTTTCTTCCATTAGGATGATTTGGATGATCTGGTAATTTATTAATTAAACTATCTCCAGTTAGTTGGATTAACTTCCATAAATATTTTTTGTTATCTTGATTCATCTTAAAATACTTTTAATAAGAATAATGTTATCCCTGGGAATGAAAATAATAGTATTACTCTTAAAATATCACTAAATAAAAATGGTAAAACTCCCTTGAAAGTTTCAGCAATACTTACATCTCCTGCCATCTTATTTATAATAAAAACATTTAAACCAACTGGAGGTGTAATTAATCCTACTTCTACGACGATAAGTGTTAATATTCCAAACCATATTGCTGTTTCTTCAGCTGACATTCCAAAATCCAAAGTCATTATCAAGGGAAAAAAAACTGGTATTGTAAGTAAAATCATTGCTAAGCTATCCATCAAACAGCCTAAGAACAGATATAATACAAGAATACATGCTACAATCAGATAAGGTGATAAATTGTTTTCTAATGCAATCACTCCTAATTGGTTTGGAAGTTGTGTTAATGCTATAAATGAGTTGAAAAATTCTGCGCCTAATAGCACTAAAAATATCATAGCAGAGGTAATTGCGGTACTCTCAATTACATCAACCAAGTCTTTAAACTTAAAATTTTTACTAGAAATTGCAATCAGACCAGCACCACCTGCACCAATAGCACCACCTTCTGTAGGTGTAAACCAACCTAAATAAATACCTCCAATCATAACTAAAAAAATTATAATTATCTGCCATATACTCTTAAATAAAGACAATCTTTCTTTCCAGCCAATTCTATCTTTAGTTGGCCCAGAATCTTTTACAAATCTAACATATAATGCGATTGCAAGTATGTATCCCAAAGCAGCTAGAATGCCGGGAATAAAAGCAGCTAAAAACATTTTAGCAATATTTTGTTCAGTTAAAATTGAGTAGATGATGAGTATTACAGATGGTGGAATTAATATCCCTAAGGTTCCACCAGCAGCCAAAGTTCCTGTGCTTAGAGCTCCAGAATACCCTAATCGTCTGAGTTCGGGAAGTGCAACTTTTCCCATAGTAGCTGCGGTTGCCAGTGATGATCCACAAATAGCTCCAAATCCTGCACAAGCACCAATTGCTGCCATTGCAACTCCACCCCTTCTGTGGCCAAGACAAGCACCAGTAAATTTAAAAAGTGCCTCGCTCATACCAGCTTTACCAGCAAAATTTCCCATTAATAAAAACAGTGGAATGACAGATAAAGAATAATTAGAAAACAAATGCCACGCACTAGTTTTAACTTGAGATAAAATTGGAAGCCATCCAGCTATTATAATAGTACCGGAACAACCAACTATTAGCATAGCTAAACCAATTGGCATTCTGAGTGCAAGCATGGAAAATAATATTGGAAAAGCAATGATGCCAAGCGTAAATTTATCCATGAAATTACTTTCCTATAATGAGGTTAATTTTAATTATGAAAGTATAAAAACAGCAAATTGTAAGAAGAAAGAAAGAAGCGATAACTGGAATAAAAGGCACCCAGATTGGAAACGCAAGGAGCATAGTTTCTTCTTGATAAACATACATGTCTTTAGCTCCTAAAATCATACGAGAACTGAAGAACAAAGCAAGCAATCCAAATATGAGGGAGCTAATAGAATCTAACAAATTAATTTTATTTTTTGATAATTTTGCTGTTATGAAGTCCACTATAACATTGCCCTCTTTGAGATGGCATAATGGTAAAAAGGATCCAATTGCAACCGCACAAGCTATTTCAACTAATTCAAAATCGCCCAGAATAGGGGATGAAAAGACTACTCTTCCAAAAATAGAAAAAATACTAATTAAAGCAGCTGTTAAAAGTATAAAGCCACCAAAGATTGCAAAATATTTAGAGATCAAATGTAAAATACGTCCAAATTTATTATTTGGACGTATTTTAAACGTAAAGATTTTTTCCCTAAAACTCATGTTTAGGATAATTACATCATTTTTTCATATTTTGAAATTAAAGACTTTGCAGTATCATAAAGTTTTTGTCCATCAAGACCTTTACTGTTAGCATCTTTAATCCAATCTTGAATAACTTGATCTGCTGCTTTTTTAATCTCAGCTAAAGGTGCTCCTGTCAAAGTGTGAAATTCACCCCCAGCTTTAACTGCTAATGCACGAGCAGGTCCTTCAAAGTCATCCCATAATACTCCTGCTTGTCTAGCTAATGACATGCCTGAATTATTATCTATAACTTTTTTATGGGCTGGTGATAAGGAGTCGTATTTTGCTTTGTTCATAACAAAAAGAAATGGGGTTGTATAAAGACCTCTATTTCCTGCAACATTGGTATGAGACTTGGTTAATTCTTGAAGTTTGAAAGATGGCATAATTTCCCAAGGAACAACCATCCCCGTAATTACTCCTTTTGACAAGGAAGGTGCAACTTTTGGTATTGGCATACCAACGGGTGTGGCTCCTAACTTTTTTAATAAACTTGTTGCTGAACGTGTTGGACCTCTTAGCTTAAGACCTTTAAAATCACTCACTGATTTAATTAATGTTTTTTTAGTGTGTATCATACCTGGGGCATGAACATGAACTGCAAGAATTTTATAATCTTTAAGATCTTCAGCTCCAGCAGTTTCAACAAATTCTTGAACAGCTTGAGCAGTTATTTTTGCACTTGTTGGCATGAAAGGCAATTCAAAGACTGATAATCTTGGAAATCTTCCAGGAGTATAACCCGCCACTGTCCAAACAATATCTACAACGCCTTCGCGAGCTTGATCAACTAGTTGTGGTGGTTTTCCTCCAAGTTGCATTGAAGGATACATTTCAGTAATAATTTCCCCATTACTTTCTTTTTTTACCTTGTCAGCCCATGGTTTAACAAATTTAGCATTTGAATTTGCTGGCATTGGTACCATTGTGTGAAATTTTAGAGTAACCTTATCAGCAAATGCCGAAAATGATAATCCAGCACTGATAATTGTTGTCGCTACTACGCCAATCAATTTATTCATTAATATTCCTCCATTTAAAATTTTAAATAATTTTAATATATGTAAACTAAATCATTAACTAGATATTTATATAAATCAAATCCAATTTTAAAATATTACTTAAAATTATCATTATTTAATAATTTAATTATAAAATAATTGTTTTATTATCAAAATAATATATTATCTGGAAAATATTTTCAGGAATTTATTTTATGTCCATCAATGCACTTAGTTATATTGGAGTAAATTCAGATAAAATTGAAGAGTGGCAAGACTTTGCCACTAAGAATCTAGGAATGCAAAAAACTGATCACTCCAAAAAATCTCTACTTTTTCGTATGGATGATCAAAAGCAAAGGTTCACAATCTCAGGTGAACCCGGTGATAAACTTGCTTTTCTTGGATGGGAAGTAGAAGAAAAATTAGACCTTCAAAGATATGCAAAAAGGTTGGAAGACAATGGAATAGATGTTTTGATAGGAGATAAAAACCTTGCTGATATGAGATTTGTTGATGAATTAATTTATTTTGATGATCCAGTAGGTAACAGAATTGAACTTGTTTATAAGCCTCATATTGATAATAGTCCATTTGTCTCGGGAAGACCAATTTCTGGATTTAAGACTGACGTTTGCGGACTAGGTCATGCAGTTTTACATGTATCTAATGTTGATATGTTAATTCCTTTTTACAGAGATATTTTAGATTTCAAAATAAGTGATTATAGTTTTGATCCAATTTCATTATGTTTCTTTCATGTGAATGGACGCCATCACAGTTTTGCTCTAATTGGAAGTGGTCAACAAGGATTTCATCATTTTATGGTAGAGTACAAAAACTTGGACGATGTTGGCCAAGGATATGATTTACTTCAATATAACCATAAGAATGGAATAGCCTACACCTTGGGTCGACACACAAATGATTATATGACTTCTTTTTATGCACATACCCCTTCAGGATTTTTTATTGAAAATGGATGGGGTGGCAGAATTATTGATCCTAGTACATGGGTTCCTCACGAAACAAACGAAGGTCCAAGTTTCTGGGGGCATGAAAGATTATATTTACCTGATAATGAAAGACTAAAGTTTAGAAAAAAACGTATTGAAACTGCTCAACTAGGTAAAAGATCACCTATGATAATTGATTGCCCTTGGTTGTATCAAAATATTCGAAAAAAATGAGTACTATAAATTTTGATGTTGTTATAATTGGATTAGGTCCTACTGGAGGAACATTAGCCAATCTATTAGCTATGAACAATTTATCTATTCTAGTTTTAGAAAAAGAAGCAAGTATATATAATCTACCACGAGCAGTTCATTTTGACGATGAAGTAATGAGAGTATTTAATACTATTGGCATAACTAAGAGTTTAACAAAAAAATTAATTATTAATAAAGGTACAAAATTCGTTAATGAAAAAGGCAAAATTCTTCTTGATTGGCCAAGACCAAAAGTAATTACTGAAAATGGATGGTATCCAAGTTATCGTTTTCATCAACCTGATTTAGAGAGAAGTCTACGTCATAGATTAAAAAGATATGAAAAGGTAGTTATTTCTCAAAATTCTGAAGTTTACAAAACTATTAACTATAAAAATCACACAATTATTCAATACAAAAATATAAAAACCAACCAGATTTTTTCTGTAAAGTCTAAATATGTGATTGGCTGCGATGGTGCTAACTCTTTTCTAAGAAAGCAGATGAAAAGTGAAATGGAACATCTAGGGTTTGAACAACGTTGGGCTGTCATTGATCTAATTTTAAAAACTAAAAAAACAAATTTGCCGGATAGAACAATACAATATTGTAACTCAAAAAGGCCAGCTACGTACTGTCGAAATGTAGGAAAAAGAAGAAGATGGGAAATAGCTTTAAAAGAAGAAGAAAGTGTAGAACAATTTTTTGATTGCAAAACACTATGGAAATTTCTAAGTCAATGGGTATCACAAGATGAAGCAATAATTGAAAGAAAAACTGTTTACACATTTCAATCAGCAATTTCGAACAAATGGAGAAGGGGCCGTCAATTTTTAGTTGGAGATGCTGCTCATTTGACACCGCCATTTATGGGGCAAGGTATGTGTGCTGGAATTAGAGATGCATCTAATTTAGCGTGGAAAATTAGCATATGTTGTAAAAAAGGACATAATGAAAGATTACTTGATACTTATCAAAGTGAGAGATCATCAAATGTGAAAGATTATATAAACACCGCAATGAAAATGGGTGAGTTACTTAACTCAATTGGTGGATCTAAGGTATCAGATACTGTTTATGTAGAGAAAGATGGTACAATAAAAATGAACAGTATAAAGCCTGAACTTGGAAAAGGACTAGGTAATCTAAATGATAAAAATAGAGGTAAAATTTTTCCATCTATAAAAATTAATTTTAACAAAGAATTTGATGATTTGTTTTCATGTTATCCAATCTTAATTACAAATAATAAAG
Organism: uncultured SAR116 cluster alpha proteobacterium; assembly: GCA_902592615.1. Taxonomy (GTDB): domain Bacteria; phylum Pseudomonadota; class Alphaproteobacteria; order Puniceispirillales; family Marisalimonadaceae; genus Marisalimonas. The sequence continues at coordinate 32,188 of CACJFI010000006.1, forward strand.
AGAATGAAAAGAAATTAAAAATTAGAACTTATAGCTCAATTGATATACCAGAAATAGAAACAATTTTGAAAAAATTTAATTCAAACAGTTTAATAATTCGACCCGATCGATTCGTTCTTGCCAGTACAGACAAAAGTGACTTAAAAGAGTTTTCTCGTTTTTATCTTAACGAAATTTTTGCTTCATAGGGATAAAGATGTCTGGTTTCTTAAGGTATAAAAAAATCTTAGATCTCTTTTCTGAAGAGAGAAGTTCATGGACTGTTTTAGAAATTTCAAAAGCACTTGAAACGCCATCTAGTACAATTTATAGGATTGTTCGAGAAATGGTTTCAGCAGAATTTCTTGAAAGTGCAGCTGGATCCTATTTTAGATTGGGGCCGGCATTCATAAAATTTAATAGAATAATTAATTTTTCTGATCCTTTGGTGAGAGCAGGGCAGCCATTTCTAAAAAAACTAGCTGATGAAAATCCTATTACAAGTGTTAACGTTTTGGCAAGACTTTATGGTAACAAAGTCATGTGTGTTGCAGACTACAAAAGCCCATCTTTTAAAAAAAATACAAGTTATCAAAGAGGAAAATTAATGCCTTTAATATATGGTGCAACTTCCAGAGCAATAATTATGCAAATTACAAACAGAAAGTTACAAGATTTAATTAATTTGGAAAACTTTAAATCAGATGAAGATAAAAATATTTTTTTGAAGGATTTAAAAAATGACAGAAAAAAAGGTTATTGCTTCACAGAAGGTCAAGTAGATAAAGGTCTGATTGGTTTTGCAGTATCAATCAGTAACAAAAAACTGGGAATTGAAGCATCTTTAAGTTCAATATTTGATTTAGATGAATTTCTTTTAGAGCATGAGCCTATAATATATGCTAATCTTACTTCATATGGGTTACTGGTAGAAAAATACATTAATGAAATTTTTGAAGATATTCAAAAGTATCATCATAAAACAAATTCAATAAGGTAAATAAATGTCTCTAGATGCTGTTCAAGCTAATATTTCATTACACCATCTTGAAATTAACAGTCGTAATCCAAAAAGGTTAGCTGAATTTTATTCAAAAGTAATGGATATGAAGATAAACAGTTTGACAAGTCAAAAGTTTTTGTGCGAGGGGCCCAGTCGAAAAATAATAATAACAACAGGAAAAAATAAGACACTCGGCTATGCAGGAATGGTTTGTAAAAATGAAGAAAATTTAGAGAGGTATAAAGAATTTTTAAAAAAAAATAAATGTAAAATTAATGCTTTTGTTTCAGATTTTTATGAATCAGGATCCTTTTCATTAAAAGATCCTGATAATAATATGATTTGTTTTGGAGTTCTAAAAAAAGAAAACTCCTTTTTTTTAAAAGGAATTTATGCACCATTACAGCATATAACTTTTGCGTCTGAGGACGTTGAGAAGTTTGAAAATTTCTATCAAAGAAAACTTGGATTTCAAGTAACTGACAGAGTAGTAAAAAGTACTGGTGAACTTGCAACTTCTTTCACTACATCCAATCACGAACATCATACAATTGCGTGTTTTAAGTCTTCACAAAACGGAGTTGATCATCACTCATATGAAGCTGCTGAATGGAATAATATAAAAATATGGTGTGATCATTTTGCTCAAAATAATATAAAGTTGATGTGGGGGCCTGGTAGACATGGTCCAGGAAATAATTTATTTGTATTTATTGAAGATGTTGACGGAAATTGGATAGAAATATCGGCTGAATTGGAAACGGTAATTGGTCGACCGCCAAGAAACTGGCCTCAAGAAGAAAAAACCCTAAATTTATGGGGAAATGCGATTATGAGATCTTAAGAAGGGGAAAAAACATGAAACTATTAAGCTTTACAAGGTTAGGAAAACCAGGTTTCGGAGCAGTTGCAAATAACGGAGTAATCGATTTGACTGGAAGGCTTGATCCTGAGATCAATACTATAAAAGATTTAATCACCTTAAATATGGAAAATGACGCCGAAGAATACATAGCAGGAAAAACTGAAGACCTATCTTTATCAGACATTACTTTTTTACCAGTAATTCCAAATCCAGAAAAAATTATGTGTATTGGGTTAAATTATTTAGAACACAAAAAAGAAACTGGAAGACCTGACGTAGATAATCCTACAATCTTTACTAGATTTGCTGATTCTCAAGTTGCTCATTTACAACCTTTGATCAAACCAGACAAATCTGATCGTTTTGACTATGAAGCTGAAATGGCAATTGTTATAGGAAAAGGTGGTAGGTTTATATCTGAAAAAGATGCATTAAATCATATTGCTGGTTACTCGTGTTATAATGATGGTAGTGTAAGAAATTACCAAAGGCATACTTCTCAATTTACTCCTGGAAAAAACTTTCCTGGAACAGGTGGATTCGGGCCTTATTTAGTTACACCAAGTGAAGTTGGTGATTATAGAAAGTTGCCGATTGAATTAAGATTAAATGGAAATTTAATGCAGAAAGCCACATTAGATGATCTTATTTTTCCAATACCAAAATTAATAAGTTATATTTCAGAATTTACAGCATTATCATCTGGGGACGTCATTGTAACTGGCACCCCTGGTGGTGTTGGAGATAAAAGAAATCCACCGGTATACATGGTCCCAGGAGATATTGTTGAAGTTGAAATTGGGTTGTTAGGAGCTTTAAAAAACCCAGTGATTGCAGCACCAAAGTTGTAAATTGAGTTTATGAGGATTTATAAATGATTAATAAATCTCTAATAACAAATTTATTATCAATATTAATTATAATTGTGGGCTATTTTTATCAAGATAAGTATTCATTCATTATTATTACAGGGGTATTTGCTTTATCGGGAAGTATAACCAACTGGTTAGCTATTCATATGTTGTTTGACAAAATACCCCTGTTATACGGATCGGGTGTTATACTAGATAAATTCGAAGATATAAAATTGGGAATAAAGAATCTTATTTTACAAGAATTATTTACTGAAACACAAATAAATAATTTTTTACTAGATAATAAAGTTAGTACTTCGGAAACAATTATTAATAAGATTGATTTTGACAAGGTTTTTATAGGTTTAGTTGAGGCTATAGAAGGTTCACAATTAGGCGGTATGCTTGCAATGGTAGGTGGTAGAAAGGCTCTTGATCCTCTTAAAGAGCCTTTTACTAATAAATTAAAAATAATTATAGAAGACTTTGTAAATGAAAACACTTCTAGCGATAATAGCTCTGAGACTACGTCTTCCTTATTATTAAAGATTGAAAATATATTAGATTCTAGATTAGCTGATTTATCCCCAGAAGATATTAAAATTATCATTCAAAAAATGATAAAGGAGCATTTAGGCTGGCTCGTTGTTTGGGGTGGTTTTTTTGGTGGTTTTTTAGGTTTAACACTCAGTCCTGTTGGATTTAATATTTTTTAAAAAAGATAAAGAAGAGTATAAAATTTATTCTTCTTAATTATTTCTATGAAATCAGCCAGCCACCATCAATATCAATTGTTGTTCCAGTGATGAACTCATTTTCAATCGCAAAAATTATTCCAGTTGCAACTTCATCAGGAGTTCCTGCTCTAGGAATTAAGTTATTGTTTGTTGTGTTCTTATAATAATCTTCTCTTTCTTTGCCTTGAAGAGGACTCATAGGGGTGTCAATAATTCCAGGTGAAACTATATTAATTCTTTTTGGGGCTATCTCAGGAGCTATACCTCTTGCAAATGCTTCTACAGCACCGCCTACTGATGAAATGGCAATTTGTCCGGGTCTACATTTTCTAGCAGGAGAACCACTAACTAATACTATGTTTCCGTTATCCTTAAGAAATTTAGTACCATACCTAACTACATTAGTATATCCCCACAATTTATCAAATGACGCTCTGTAACCGTCTAAATCCATGGATAAAAATGGACCAACCGCTCTGGCGCCGCCTGTTGCAGAATTAACTAAAATATCATATTCGCCAACTTCTTGAAAAAACTGTTCTAATGCATCCCTGTCTAAAACATTCATTTTTTTTGTAACAACATTTTTGGGTGCGTTTTGTAATTTCTCAGGGTTTCGGCTAAGTGCTACTACATGAGCACCTTTATCTGATAACATTTGAGTTGCCGAGAGCCCTATTCCAGATGTGCCCCCAAAAACAATAGCCTTCTTACCATCAATATCCATTTTATTATCCTTCAAATTTATTTACAATTTAGCAAATTTTTATAACATTCTATTTTGAGAATTTTAACATAGTCTAGAATATATTAAAGGTAATAAAATGACAATTGAGTTATTCAGAAACGATTCATATTTGAAAGAGCATAATACAATTATATCTGAAATTGTGTCTCAAGGTTTAGTTCTAAATGAAACTATTTTTTATCCAGAAGGTGGTGGACAGCCTGGAGATGATGGTTCAATTACACTAGACAATCAAACTATTAACGTTAATGGAACTAAATATATTGACAATAAATTAGTTCATTTAGTTGAAAATATTGATGGTCTAAACAAAAATGAACAGGTCAAATTAAATTTAAATTGGGTAAAAAGATATAGTCATATGAAAGTGCATACTTCACTTCATCTATTATGTTCAATTATACCTTTTCCTGTTACGGGAGGATCTATAGGTGATGGAAGAGGTCGTCTAGACTTTGATCTTGAAAGTAAGCCTGACAAAGAAGAAGTATTAAATAAAATTAATCAATTAATTGATAAAGACTATTCAATTTATATTTCAAGCATCACAGATAAAGAGTTAGACGAAAACCCAGAATTAGTTAGAACTATGGCTGTAAAACCGCCAAGAGGATCTGGACAAATAAGAATGATAAAAATTGGAGATAATATTGATTTTCAGCCATGTGGCGGAACACATGTAAATAAAACATCTGAGATTGATTACGTTAAATCTGTAAAAATAGAAAACAAAGGTAAAATGAATAAAAGAATAATTTTGAACTTTTAGTTTTTAAAATTATTTTTTACATACAATTTCAAATGGTAATGTACGTTTTTCTTTAATAGACTTCATTGAGTTTATAGATCTTTGTTTCATGGTAGCTCCACCAATTACATGAATTCCAAGAATAGGCTTGTTCTTTTTAGACTTATTATCAATCATTTTTTCATAGCCAGAGATATATTTCTCAGATGTTTCAATAATTTGAATATCATAAAATCCAATTTCTTTTAATAACGATATTGTACTTTTAGGAGACAACAAAAAACTCATCTCAGATGTGTCTGCCCATGGTAATGGGAAAATTGGATTTCCTTTTGGCCCTAATCCATGTTCTGAAAAAGCAAAAAAAGTCTCTTTTTTTAAAACTCTGTATACCTCCAAAAAAAAATCTTTTCTGTTTTTGATATTCATAGTTACATGTTGTGAATATCCACCGTCAAAAGCTTCATCCTCAAAATCTAAAGTTTCACCATTTCCTATTTGAAGTGATACTTGCTTGGACATTGAGGTAAGATTGTTAAACTTCTTACCAATTTCTATAAAGCTAGGTGTTATGTCTATTCCTGTTATTAAACATTTAAATTTTTTTGCAAAATATCTTGCAGGTCCTCCAAGTCCGCATCCAATATCTATAATTCTTTGATTTTCAGATATTGGCATCCTTTTCCCGAGATCTACAGTTGCTGCAATTCCTCGAGCGTGATATTGATCAATAGGAAATAAATCTTCAATTTCTAATTTTTTATCATTTAAACCAGCTTGTGACATTGCTTTGTAGATTCTTGTATGAATATCACCTCGGGTCCAAAAATTTTCTAAATCAGATCTGTTTATCATTTCTAATTGTTTAATATAAAGTCAGCACAACGTTCTCCAATCATCATGCATGCAGCATTAGTATTTCCTGACACTAATGTTGGCATAATTGAAGCATCTGCTATACGAAGACCTTTTATTCCATGAACCTTTAAATTTTTATCGACAACGGATTCTTGGTCAAATCCCATTTTACATGTCCCTACAGGGTGGTAAACTGTTTCAGCTTTATCCCTTATAAATTGAAGTATTTTTTCGTCTGAATTAAAATTTTCTCCAGGCTGTATTTCTTCACCACAGAATTCTTTCATTGTAGTTGAGCCCATAATTCTCCTAATTAGTTTAACTCCAGAAATTAGTGTTTGTTTATCCAAAGAGCTTGATAAAAAGTTATATTTTATCCTCGGTGTGTCTTCTGGATCATCAGATTTTATGTGAATACTACCCTTACTCTCTGGTAAATTTTGATTTACAGTGCAAGTAATGCCAGGTTCCTCACCTAACTTCCTTTTACCGTTCTCCAATACAACTTTGTAGGGTATAAAGTGAGCTTGGATATCTGGAGCAGCTAATTCTTTTCTAGTCTTAAAAAAACCTACTACAGGGGCTGATGGCAAAGTTAAAAATCCATCTCTTTTAAATATATAGTTAGCGACCTGTTTTACAAGGTTAATACCTCTTGCTTTGTCATTATAAGCTATTCCAGGTTTTGTAATTTTATAAATAATTCTTGGTGCAATATGGTCTCTTAAATTTTCTCCAACACCATTAAGTTCATGTATTAGCGGTATGTTTTTTTCTTCCAAAACATCTTTTCTACCGATACCTGACAATTCAAGAATTTGAGGGGAATTTATTGCTCCACCAGACAGAATTATTTCTTTGGAAACAGAATACTTAATTATTTTATTTTTATTTTTAACTTCAAGACCAATACATTTCTTACCATTAAAAAGTATTTTTTTAACTAGACTATTTGTAATTATGGTAAGATTTTTTCTTGATTTAATTGGCCTTAAATAAGCAACTTCTGCACTCATTCTTTCACCTTTATAGATTGTAGTTTGAGTGTAAGCTATACCTTCTTGATCCTGTCCATTATAATCTTTATTAACAGGTATTTGTATTTCTTCTGCTGCTTTAAATAAACCATTATAAATTGGATTTCTGTCTGTAACTTCTGTAACCTTTAATGGTCCATCGACTCCTCTTAGTTCAGAGGTGTTTCCTTGATAGCTTTCCATTTTTTTAAAAAACGGTAAGACATCTTCATATGACCAACCTGTATTTCCCATTTGTGCCCATGTATCATAATCAAGTTTATTACCTCTGACATAAACCAATCCGTTAATTGAACTTGAGCCTCCAAGTAATTTACCCCTTGGTATTGGTATTTTTCGATTTGAAGTATTTTCCTCTGGTTCAGATCTATATCTCCAATTGGCTAATGGATTATCAATTAAAAGAGCAAAACTTGCAGGAAGTCTTGACAACGGATGTGATGAGCGGCCAGCTTCTATTAATAATACATTATTATTTAAGTTTTCAGACAATCTATTAGCAACGGCACACCCCGCTGAACCTGCTCCAACAATTATATAATCAAAAGTTTGATTCATTTTCTTCTTTCTTTAAAAAGTTTATAATAGATATTTATCTATTCATATCAATATAATTTCTATCAATTACTTTTTTAAACATAATGACAAAATTGATAAAAAGTCTAAACAATGCTAAGTAACCTTCATTAAATGGGGATTTATTTTGTTAGAGTGGATATTAGATATTACTCAGATTATAATAGCTGATATTGTTCTATCTGGAGACAATGCTCTGATAATTGGAATGGCAGCCGCGGCAGTTCCTGAAGAAAGTCGTAAAAAAGTTATATTTATTGGCTTAATGGCTGCTGCTGTACTAAGAATTTTGTTTGCTCTTGTTGCTTCCTATTTAATAAGTATACCTGGACTACTTCTATTGGGTGGATTATTACTTTTTTGGGTTTGTTGGAAATTTTACAATGATATTAAAGAATTTTCTTCATCTCATGAAGAAAAAGATAAACTCAAAAAAGAAGTTTCTGGTAAAGGCCTAAAAGGTGCTCTTATAACTATAATCATTGCTGATATCTCAATGTCTCTTGATAATGTTATAGCCATAACGGCAATAGCGAGGGATAATAAAATATTGTTAATCCTTGGAATTGCCTTTGCCATTTTAATCATGGCTCTATTTGCAACCGCTATTGTTAAATTGTTAACCAAGTTTAAATGGTTATCTTATTTAGGTCTTGCTTTTTTAGTTTACCTATCTTCTAAAATGACTTTAGATGGTTTGTTACAAATTTATCCTTACATCAACAATTATTTATGAACCAAGCCACTTTGGAAACCACAGAGCAATATCAGGATAAAACATCACTAATAACATTCCTGTTATTTGCAGAGCTATAAATGGAAGTACAGATACGAAAATTTCTTGTAGGGTGATATCTGCTGGCGCGACGGATTTCAACCAAAAACATGCAGGTCCAAATGGTGGTGACAGAAAATAAATTTGTATATTCATAACAAATAATACACCAAACCAAACTGCTGCCCACTCAGGTTCTAAACCAAGCTCTGGCGCCATTCCGACTACCACAGGAGCAAATACTGGAACAGTTATAAATGCAATTGCAATCCATTCCATAAATGTTCCAAGGATAACTAAAATCCCCATCATAACAAAAACTATTCCTATCGCTGGCAGTCCTAATCCTGAAAATAATGATCTCATAAAGTCTGCACCACCAATAAGGTTATAAATTCCAACAAATGCGACAGCCCCTAAAATCAACCAAATAATTGTTCCAACAGTAGACATTGTTCCAGCAAGAGCTACCTGTAGTAGGTTCCAACTATAAGCATTTCTAAACCATGCAACAAAAATAGCACCTAAAACTCCAACTGCTGCGGCTTCAGTTACAGATGCAATTCCACCATAAATTGAACCCATAACGCAGAATATCAAAAAGATACTTAAGAATACTGCATAGAGTTTATCTTTAGACATTTTCATTTCTTTTTGTCTTGCTTTAGCTACTTCTTCGGCAGTAGGTGCCATTGCAGGGTTAATATTACACCTTGCTAGTACATAGATAGCGTATAAACCAGCAAGCATTAATCCTGGCACTGCCCCCGCCATAAAAAGATCTCCAATAGCTACTTGAGCAGATAATCCATAAATAATCATGATTATACTTGGTGGAATAAGGGTTGCTAAAGCTCCAGAAGCACAAATTAAACCAATAGACATTTTTCTGTCATAACCTAATCTCAAAAGTTGTGGTAAAGCTACTAAACCAAGCATAACAATTTCCCCACCCATAACACCTGACATTGCTGCTAACACAACTGCAACGGCAATAGTTTGAATTGCAACACCACCTCTAAGCTTTCCAGCAAAAATTGACATAGCATCAAATAAATCCTCGGCGACTCCAGCTCTTTCTAAAATAGAAGCCATCAATACAAATAATGGAACTGCAATTAATGGATATTTTTCTAATAATCCAAAGGCATTAGTAGATACTAAATAAAGACCACCATATCCAAAATAACAAAGTGCACTTAGAACAGATACAAATAAGGTAACTACCCCAAGAGGCATACCTGTCATCATCAACACGAGCATCAATACAACAATTAATATACTAGCAGTACCAATATTCATATCCTGCATGTTAAGGTAATCTTGTGGATTAATATGACTTCCAACTGCGGCATATAAAGAGTTTATATATCCAGCAAAACTTTCTTCTCCTATGAAGTGTACTATTATAACGCAAGTTATTCTCAAAATTATCAAACCACAAATAGCTAAAATGATTTTTTTTGCAATATTTGAACTAAAATGCCTGTAAAGATTAATCATTAGTTGAATTATGTAAGTCGTTGCACCGATTGTAAGCATAGACTTCAGTATCATTGGTTGTGGAGAGTTCCACGCACTACCAGCTTTTTCTAGCATCATAACCGAATCAAGGGCTCGAATGACTGAATCGTCAATCAATAACCACAAAGCGATTATTCCAACCACATACGCTATAAGATCAAGCCACCATTTACCCCTGTCAGATGCCATTATATAAAAGACAGTGATACCAATGTGGCGCTTGTGAAGTGTCACATAAGCTGCAGACAGCATCCAAGCAGTTGCGGCTAATACCATAACAACCTCAAACACCCACTGAGTTGGATTGTCAAAAACATATCTTGAAATTACTTCATATCCGGTAACTGCAGCACATATAAGATATAATTGAGCAACAGCTAGCCCAGAAAATTTACTGAAGTGATCAAAGAAAGCAAAACTATCTTTCCCAGTCTCAAAATTTTCCATGTTATCCAAGTCTAAATTTTGCTTTTGGACAGTTTCGGCCATTAAATTTCCCCCACATGAATTTTTAACTTGCAATTGTCTTAGAATTAAGAACTATAATAGTTCTATTAGAGACATTAATTTTAGTATGTCAAGAACCAAGGAGGAAATTTTGGCCAAACCTGTTAGAAGCGATCATGTAGATACTTACGGTCCCTGGGCGTGGATTGCTGGATTTGCTTTCGCGGTTTTAATTACATGGATGATGTTTTACATAGCTGATGGTTTCAGCTAATTTTCACAAAAGGAGGAATATAGTGAAAAAATATTTATTAGGCGCTTTAATCGTTGCAGGTCTTGCTTTTACCGGAGCTGCAAATGCGAAAAAGCTTAAATTTCAAATGAGTTCTAAAGCCGGTGACTGGGCTCACACCTATATGGGTGAAAAGGCAAAAATATTATCAGACCTTACTGATGGCAAATTACAAATTGAAGGATTACCAACAAAGTCTGTTGTACCTCACAGAGAAACTATCGATGCAGTTGCAAATGGTATCCTAGACGGTGACTTTAATGCTATTGCTTATTTTGCAGGAAGAGATCCAGCTTTTGCAATTATGGGGGACTTGATTGCAGGTTACGATACACCGAAACAATATCAAGAATATTGTATGCACGGTGGTGGAAAAGAAATGTTACAAAAGATATATGATAGTGTCCTACCAGGTAAAATTCTTGTTCTAGGTTGTGGTCCTTATGGAAAAGAAGCACTTGTATCAAAAGTGCCAATTAATGGAGTTGCTGATCTAAAAGGTGTTAAAATCAGATCACCTGAAGGTTTAGCCGCCGATGTTTTTAGAAGAGCAGGTGCTTCACCTTCTTCAATTCCTTTCTCAGAGGTTTATACTTCTCTAGAAAAAGGTATTGTTGATGCCGCTGACGCTTCTGTTTATATTAATAATCATGCAAGTGGTTTCCATAAAATTGCTAAGTATCCATTATATCCGGGTATTCACTCAATGGCTAACCTACAGACTATTATTAACAAGAAAGTTTTTAATAAGCTAAGTAAACAACATCAAACTGCCTTAACAGTTTGGACCTACATGACTTGGACAGCTAAGCTAAGAGATGCTGGCCTTGACGGTAGAGCTCAGGTTGCAAAAGATAAGGCAGCTGGTGACTTAACAATTATTGATTGGCCAGTTAGTGAAAGAGCAAAGTTCAGACAAATTGCTGTTGAGGCATGGAACTCTGCTGCATCAAAAAGTCCGCTCGCAAAAGAGGCTTTAGAGTCAAATCTATCTTACATGAAGAAAATAGGTTTACTTTAAACATATAAATAATTTAGCTTGCTGACTGTTCTAGTCAGCAAGCTTTTCTTTTTCCAAGATATACTTACACATCTCCAATAATTTTAAATCCTCACACCAATTTGCAATAAATTGAATACCAATTGGTAAATCATCTTTACCTTTTAAAAAAGGAAGACTTATTGCTGGAACTCCCATCATAGTCCAATATCCGTTAAAGATTGCATTACCAGTATTCATCAGATCGCGAGGAGCTTGTCCGGGTGCCGCAGGTGTGATAATACCATCGTATTTTTTAAACAATTGTTCTAAAATTTGTTTCATTTTCTTTGCTTTCTCAATTGCTGAAACATAATCACTAGCAGAGACAGGTATACCCGCTTCTATTCTTTTAACTGTAAATGGATGAAGCTTTGATTTGTTGGCTTTATAATAATTTATTAGTGAATTTGCAATAGATCCATTCATTATAATTTCGTGTGCTTTAGCTGCATCGTCAAAATATTTCCCAAGGTCCAATTCTTCAACATCAAGAGATGTCTTTTTTACAAACTCTTCAATTCCAAGTTGCATATCTTCATCACCAAAATTCCAAACAGGACCTCTAACAAATCCAAGTTTAATTGGTTTATTTAAACTGACAGTTCTTTTATATTGATAATTTTGGATCATGTCTAAATCATCATTATCATATGATAAAATAACAGAAGCAACTAAGTCTATGTCTTCTACACAATTTGCATAAATACCAGGGTGATCTAATCTTTGAGAAATTGGTGACATTCCTGTTCTTGATATCGTCCCAAATGTTGGTTTAAAACCAAATATACCGGTAAATGATGCGGGTCTTAAAACAGAACCGCCTGTTTGTGATCCAATTGCTAGCGGTACCATGTAGTCTGACACGGCAGCAGCAGAACCCGATGAGGAGCCACCTGGGGTGCATTCTAAATCTTTTGGGTTTTTAGTTTTACCAGGACCTGACAAGGCAAACTCAGTTGTAACACATTTACCCATAATAATAGCGCCCTCATCTCTAAGTAATCTAACTAAATGAGCGTCTTTAGACGGTTTTCTGTTTTTGCATAAGTGAGATCCATTTTCTGTAGGCATATCTTTTGTATCAATAATGTCTTTAATACCAATAGGAAGACCATTCAATTTACCTGCGCTTTTATCTTTCCATCTTTTATCAGCTTCTCTTGCTTGCTCTAATGCAAGTTTAGGATCTAAAAAAATCCAAGCACCAACATCATCTTCTCGTAATTCTATTTGTTTTAAAAATGCTTTAACATACTCTTCAGATGAAAGACTACCTTCTTCCATCATTTTCAATGCTTCATTAGCACTTAGTTTAATTAAGTCCATCTAAACTCTCTCACTTATTATAATTTTGTCACAATTGCTTCAGCTTCAATTTCAACTTTCATTCTAGGGTCTACAAGAGCAGATACTTCTAATAAAGTTGATGCAGGCTTATGTTCTCCAAAATATTCAATTCTTTTTGGATTAATGATAGATCTATCGTTAATGTTAGTTAAAAAAACTCTTACTTTCACAACATCATTTGAAGAGCTACCAGCCGCAACAAGACAAGTATTTAGATCTCTCATGGCAATATCAAACTGATCTTTTGTGCTTTCTGGAATTGTACCGTCAAAATTCATTCCGACTAATCCTGAAACCCAAACTACTCCATTTGTTTCAACAACATGACAATAGTGACTTACAGGTTGAAGTATATCTGGTATTAATATTCTATTAATCATTTTAATCCTCATTAGTATTAATAAATTCGATATATTATTATCCTATAACAGTATCTTGAAAAATATACTTTAAAAAATAGTTTCAATTACTTTGCATGAATTTAGAAAATGAATATCATATCAGAGTGTTTTTGATATGAGGATAATATGCCTACAATAGTTTACCTTGATACGTTGCCTGCCCAAAATGGTTTAGATATTTTACATTCACAATCTAAAGTTGAAATATTAAAAATCAATAGTTCAGATAATGAAGAAAAGTGTATGTCAATTTTGCAAAAAGCGGATGCCTATCAGGTAGGGGCAGCCAGAGATGAAGTTCCAAAATATTTACAAGTTGATAAACAATTTTTAACTAAAATACCAAACTTACTTGTTGTTTCTTCATCCGGAGCAGGCTACGACACTATTGATGTTGATGCATGTACTCAGTCAGGTGTATTAGTAGTTAATCAGACTGGCGGAAATGCTGAAGGTGTTGCAGAGCACGCAGTAGGCATGATTTTGAATTTATTTAAAAGAATTGGTGAATGTGACCATGCTCTAAGAAGAGGTTGGAACGAGCCAAGAGTGAGTTTAATGGGTAAGGATCTTTTAAATAAAAATGTTGGAATTATAGGTCTTGGAAATACAGGTGGCAGAGTTGCAGAAATATGTAAAGTTGCATTTAATTGTAATATTTTGGCTTATGATCCTTACTTATCTGAAGAAACTTTTAAAAAGAAACATGCAAGCAAAACCGAATTAGATATTTTATTATCAGAAAGTGACGTTGTCTCTGTTCATATACCCTTAAATAAAGAAACAAATAATATGATCAATAAAGATTGGTTCAAGAAAATGAAAAAAGGAAGTTATTTTGTTACTACTTCTCGAGGATCAATCCATAACGAAGAGGATTTATATAACACTCTTACAGAAGGACATTTAGCAGGGGCAGGCTTAGATGTGTGGGAGTTTGAGCCACCTCCGTCAACACATCAACTTTTAAAACTTGAAAATGTAATAGCTAGCCCTCATACAGCAGGTATTACAAGAGATAGTCGAAATAAAATGTCTGAATTTGTTGCAACACAGCTTTTAGATATTTTTGATGGGAAGGATCCACCAAGGCCAGTGAATTCAGAAGTATTAGGAATTTTTCGAGAAAAATTTAAAAAAATCTAATAAAAAAGGAAATATTAATGAAAAATATTTTAATTACAGGAGCAAGTCAAGGCATTGGAAAGGCTACTGCAATTGAAGCCGCTAAAGCACAAATGTTTGTAGGAATTAACTATAATCAAAATTCAAAGGCGGCAGAACAATGTCTAAAACTTGTTCGAGATTCAGGTGGTGACGGAATTATATTACAATGTGACGTAGCTAATAATAAATCTGTTAAAGGTATGTTTAATGATTTCTTAGATAAAGCTGGAACAATTGATGGTGTTTTTAACAATGCAGGAATAACAGGACCAATTTCACCAATACAAGATCTTAGCCCAGATGACTTGAAGATGGTTATGGACACAAATGTATCAGGAGCTTTTTATGTAGCTCAAGAGTCAGCTAGAGTTATGATTGACCAGAAATCAGGAACAATAGTCAATATGTCTTCAATAGCTGCTGATATTGGAGGTGGAGGTGAATTTGTTCACTATGCAATGTCTAAAGGTGCTATTCATTCACTTACTTATGGGATGGCGAAAGAACTTGGAAAATACGGTATTAGAGTTAACGCAGTGGCGCCAGGTTTGATTGATACTGAGATACATGCCAAAGCAGGAGATGCCTCTAGAGTAGATAGATTGATGCCATCAGTACCTATTGGAAGAATAGGTGGTGCAGAAGAAGTTGCTAAAACGGTCATGTGGTTATTAGGTGACAAATCAAGCTATATTTCTGGTTCAGTTGTACCTGTTTCCGGAGGTCGTTAAAATTATAAATTTATAGTTTTGTTGTTGCTCAATTGTTCGTTCTTTTTTGCTTGTCTTATACCTATATATGTCGAAGCCCCAAGTATTAACGCAGACCCTATCCATAGGCCAACGTGAGGTATTTCGTTAAAAAATATAAAACCTAGTGACACTGACCAAATTAATCTCAAATAGTCTAGTGGAAGTAGTGCAGTAATGTCAGCTCTTTTGAGAGCTTCATTTAAAAACCAGTGAACTAAAGTTCCAGCTATAGCAATAAATAAGAACATTATTAGTTGTTCTAGAGTAGGCCACACCCAAACTTGTATCGCAAGTATGGATGTTGCCGGTATGAGACCGGCAGCTTGCCAAAATGTAATGCTTACAGTTGTGTCTGTTTGTGTTAGTTTTTTTGCCATTAACATTGAAGAAGACCACATTAATGATGCACATAAAATAAGTAATGGCCCAAACCCCAATTCGATATCCGGTCTTAAAACAATTAATGCTCCAATAAATCCTACCAACATTGCAAGCCATCTTCTTATTCCAACAATCTCTCTTAGAAAAATAATTGCCAGTATTGTTGCAAAAATTGGAACAGTAAACATTAGTGCAGTTGCTTTTGCCAATTCTGTTATACTAAGTCCATAGAACATACATAACATAGCTATACTGCCAACAACTGCCCTGTATGATTGCAATTTAACATTATTAGACTTAAGCGATGCCATACCATTTTTGATAACTACAGGAAGAAAAATGAGTAGAACAAATATCGTTCTAAAAAAAGCAACCTCAAATGGATGACTATCTTCAGTTGCAAACCTTATTAAACAATGCATAGTTGTTGCAAAAATGCCTGATAAAACCATGAATAGTATAGCTATAAGTGCAGGAGACAATGATTTTATTTTTTTCGATTTATCTTTATTCATGAAACTGAACAGATCTATAATAAAAAATCTAAATAGGTGTTATATACTTTTTAACTAGAATAAATTTGAGTTTTAAGAATACTTATCAAATATATTTAACATATTAATTGATTGGAGGCAAAATGTTAAAAGTTAAAGCTCTTCTGTTTGATGTATTTGGGACTGTTGTTGATTGGAGGACTGGTATAGCTAGAGAAGTAGAGAGTGTTGCAAAGAAAAACAATATTTCATTAGATCCTTTTAATTTTGCTGATGCGTGGAGAGCAGAATATCAACCAGCCATGGAAGAAATAAGAAAGGGTAAAAGATCATTTACTATACTTGATATCTTACACATGGAAAATTTAAAAAAAATTGCTCCAAAATTTAATTTGCATAATCTCTCAGATGAAGATTTTAAATTGCTTGTAACTGCTTGGCATAGACTTCCAGGTTGGCCAGATAGCAGTGATGGTCTTAATGCCCTTAAGAATAAATATATCCTTGCTACCCAATCTAATGGGAATATAGCTTTAATTGTTAACATGGCAAAATTTTCTAATCTCAATTGGGATGTTATTTTAGGAGCAGAAGTAATTGGTCATTATAAACCTGAGCCAGAAGCTTACTTAAAAGCTTGTAGTGCTCTAAATTTTAAAACAGAAGAATGTTTGATGGTTGCGGCCCATGATGATGATTTAAAAGCAGCAAGCCTTCAAGGAATGAAAACTGCTTATGTTCATAGACCTTTTGAGTATGGCAAGGATAAGTTGTTTGATATTGCTGAAGTAAATGATTATAAAGGTGATAGAGAATGGGACATTGTTTCAAGAGATTTAAACGACTTAGCAAAACAACTAGGTTGTTAATTAAAATTTAAAATAATAGAAAGTTTCAAATAAATCATGTCTTCAACCAAACCAATAATTGGTATATCAACTAATGAAATTATTAATTTTGGTGGTAGGCAAGTCTCTCATTCAACAGGTTTAAGGTATGTAAATGCAGTATCAAAGTTTAGTAACGCAATACCAATTTTAATACCCTCATATATAAAAGGTAAAGACTTAGATCTACTTTTAAAAAAAGTTGATGGTGTAGTTTTAACAGGAGGTAGAGCAAATGTTGAGCCTCATCATTTTGGAGGTAATCCATTCCCTCCAGATGAGCCTATCGATGTTGGAAGAGACGAGATTGTTTTAGAAATGATACCTAAATGTGTTACTCTAGGTATCCCAATCTTTGGAATTTGTAGAGGCATCCAAGAAATGAATGTAGCCTATGGTGGAACATTGCATTATCGGGTACATTTGCTGGATGACAAAAATGATCATCGCATGCCCAGAGGAGATGATGTAACGGTTAAGCAAATTTTTAAATTAAAACATAGAATTGATTTTGTAAAAAACGGCTATTTTTCAAAATTACTCAAAAAGGATTCTTGTTTAGTTAATTCACTTCATGGTCAGGCTATCGATATTATTGCTAATAATTTAAAAATAGAAGCTTTATCAGATGATGGTATTATTGAAGCTGTTAGTATTCTTGATCATCCTTCATTTGCGATAGGCGTTCAATGGCACGCCGAATATGAACCTGAAAAAAACGAATTAAACAGATGTTTGTTTGCTGAGTTTGGATCAGCATGTTCAATTTATTCAAAAAGAAAGTAATACAATAATTTAAATTGGTGAATTTGGACCTAAAGGTATAATCCTATATGGATTTATATGTTCGTGAGAAAAATAATAATGTCTTTTGATATGATCAAAATTTGTTGTTGTATTTATAGCTGGATTGTTAAACATTCTTTTTACATAAGAACTAATATTCTTAAACTCACTTATTTTTTTCAAATTACATTTGAAATGAACATAATAAACGCTGTCAAATCTTAATAATGTAGGAATTAATCTGATATCTGCTTCAGTCAGCACATTTCCAACTAAATATTCTTTATCCTCTAGGATTTCATCAATCATTTCCAATGATGAAAACAATTTTGTTACTGCATCTTCATAAGCTTCTTGAGTTCTTGAAAAACCAGATTTGTAAACACCATTATTAATGTTCTCATAAATTACTTTATTAATTTTATCAATTTCAGTTCTTAAACTTGATGGATAGTAATCATCATAATTTTTTGTAATATTATTGAATGCACTATTCATTATCCGGATTATTTCAGCAGACTCATTATTTACAATAGTATCAGTTTTTTTATCCCATAAAATAGGAACTGTTGCTTTCGAAGATACTTTTTTATCTGAAATTTGATAGATTTCATGTACATACTTTTTACCATACAAGCTATCACCTGTTGTTTTTGGAAAGTTTTTCAAAAAGGACCAACCATTTTCAAGCATATCTGGGTGGACATAATCCACAGAGATATGGTTCTCAAGTTTTTTTAAATGTCTGAATATTAATGTTCTATGAGCCCATGGACAAGCATAACTTACATATAAATGATATCTATTTGTTTCAGGGTTATAGACTTGGTCACTATTGCTTATTTCATTTCTAAAAACACTATCTACTCTTTTAAAACTTCCATCTTTTTGATTGTTTGAAGGTGAGCCTTTTGTCCAAATACCATTGACCAAATGTCCCATAAATTTATCCTAAATGTTAAATTAGTGATAAACTATAACGATTTTCAAAATATAAATAAATAATTTAAGTTATTCACTAGTTGAATTATAAATAATAAAAATCAATAGAAATAAACTTTAAAGGAATTAACATGAAAAATATTGGCATAATCGGTGGAGGATTAATTGGGTCGAGTTGGGCGGCAATATTTTCTAAATGTGGTTTTAATGTTTTTGTTTATGACCCATATCCTGAAGTTTTTAATGGTTATGAAGAAAGAGTTAATTTGTTTCTTGAAGAATTAAAAGCCATAGATAACAAAGTTGATGTTGATAAATGTTTAAATAAAATTACTAAAAATGTAACACTTGAAGAATTATGCGCTAAAGTTGAGTACATCCAAGAAAGTGCACCTGAAATTTTGTCTGTAAAACAAGAATTATTTGCAAGGTTAGATAATTTATCACCTCAAAATGTAGTGATAGGATCATCTTCTTCCGCTATACCAATTTCAAAAATAACACAAAACCTTAGAGGACAACATAGATGCCTGATAGCACACCCTGCTAATCCACCACATCTTATACCATGTGTAGAAATCTGCCCAGGTGAAAACACATCAACAAAATCGATTGAAAAAGCTAAAGAAATTTTTGAACTCTCAGGTTCATCTATTGTTACCGTTAATAAAGAAATTGATGGCTTTATATTAAATCGATTACAAGGTGCACTTTTAAATGAGGCGATGCGATTGTACTCAGAAGGATATGCTAGCTCAGAAGATATTGATGCAACTATAAAAGACGGATTAGGTCTTAGATGGGCATTTATGGGACCTTTTGAAACAATTGATTTAAATGCACCAGGTGGAATTAAAGATTATATGTCTAGATATGGCTCTATATTTATTGAAATGGCTAAATCACAAACAAAAATACCAGATTGGTCAGAAAATGCAGGTAAAAAACTAGATTTAGAACGACGAAAGGTTCTTAGTGAAGACCATTTAGAAAAAAGAGCTAAAAAAAGAAATTTCTTGTTGAAACAACTTAGAAAATTAAAAATTGATAATGATGAAACATAGAAAATAGGAATTTTAAATTTTGTTACCATTAGAAAATATTAAAATTTTGGATCTGTCTCGTTTGGCAGCTGGAAACATGGTAAGTCATATGTTTGCTGACTTTGGAGCAGATGTTGTCAAAGTAGAAAAACCAGGAAAAGGAGACGACCTAAGAAATTGGAAAATAAATGGTATCTCTCACTGGTGGGCTGTTTATTCAAGAAACAAAAGAAGTATTTCTATAGATCTCAAAAAAGATGAGGGTTTGGATCTTTTAAAAGAATTAGTAAAATCAGCAGATGTTTTTATCGAAAACTTTGTGCCTGGCACTCTTGAGAAATGGGGGATTGGTCCAGAACAATTAAATGAGTTAAACAATAAATTAATTATTTTAAGAATTTCTGGTTGGGGACAAACTGGGATTTTCAAAAATGCTCCAGGTTTTGGATCTCTTGTAGAAGGTATGAGTGGATTTGCAGCAATGACTGGTGAAGAAAATCAAGCTCCTCTTTTACCTCCCCTAGCTCTTGCTGATATGGTTGCTGGATTAACTGGATTTGGTGCCATTTTGATGGCTATTTTGGCTTCAAAAAAAAACAATACTGGTGGTCAAGTAATAGACTTGTCTCTTTTTGAGCCTTTTTTTTCAATTTTAGGTCCATGGGCCGCAAGTTATAAAATTTCAGGTAAGGTACCTG
The DNA here is from genome assembly GCA_902592615.1 of uncultured SAR116 cluster alpha proteobacterium. Classification (GTDB taxonomy): domain Bacteria; phylum Pseudomonadota; class Alphaproteobacteria; order Puniceispirillales; family Marisalimonadaceae; genus Marisalimonas. The sequence goes on from CACJFI010000006.1 coordinate 52,571, forward strand.
AAAGAATAGGAAATAGAAGTAATGTGGCTGCACCAAGAGGGATATATAAAACAAAAGATAATAAATATGTTTCTTTGTCAGCATCAATGCAGTCAATGTGGGAAAAACTGGCCTTAACAATTGGTTCAAGTGATTTGATTAAGGATCGAAGGTTTTTGACTAATAGTGATAGACTAAATAATCAAGATGATTTGGATAAACCTATTTCAAAATTTATTAAAAAATATAACAGAGAAGAAGTTTTACATATCTTTTCAAAAGAAGGAATAACAGTAGGACCTGTTTTAGATATTTCAGAAATCATAGAACATCCATATATACATGATAGGGAAGTTCTTGTTGATCATTATAATAAGGAATATGGAAATATTTTAATGCATCAAGCCTTTCCAAGATTAAGTAAAACTCCCGGGAAAATAAGAAATTCTGCACCAGCATTGGGGAACGATACTAATGTAGTTCTTAAAGAGATTGGAATATCAGCCAAACAGATACAAATGCTTAGAAAAAATAAAATTATTAATTAATTACAAAGAACTTAAATTAAATCACTTATTGACATCAAATAATTTAAATAACAAAATATTGAGATTGGGGGTAGTTTTTTATGGATGGTTTAAATAGAGAAATAAGTGATTTTGACATAATTATTAAAAATGGGACTCTAGTTGATGGAACAGGAGCCAAGTCAAAACTAGGTAATATAGCTATTAAAAATGGTATAATTGAAGCTATAGGGAATTTTTCAGGTAAAGCTAATCAAGTTATTGATGCAACTAACTTAGTTGTTACCCCAGGATTTGTTGATATTCACACTCATTATGACGGCCAGGCGATTTGGGACAGCCAACTAAAACCTTCATCAATCCATGGTGTAACTACTGTTGTTATGGGTAATTGTGGAGTAGGTTTTGCTCCTTGTAAACCAGAAGATAGAGTTAAGTTAGTTGAACTTATGGAGGGTGTCGAAGATATTCCTGCTCCTGTGATGCATGAGGGTTTAAACTGGCAATGGGAGACTTTTGAGGAATACATTAAGGCTCTAGAAAAAAATAAATTAGACATAGATATATGTGCGCTTTTACCTCACGCAGCATTAAGAGTTTATGTGATGGGAGAAAGGGCAATTAAGCACGAAGTTGCAACTAAAGAAGATATGCAAATAATGAGAAAACTTGCAAAGGAAGCTGTTGAGGCAGGAGCTTTTGGTTTTTCAACATCACGTACAATCAGTCATAAGAGTTTAAAAGGAGAATACACTCCAACTTTGAGAGCTCATGAAGATGAGTTAACTGCTATTGCAATGGGATTATCAGATGCAGGATCAGGATTTATGGAAATAGTTTCAGATTGGAATGAACCCAATCCAGAAACAGAATTTGAAGTTTTAAAGAGAATTGTGAAAAGTTCTGGGAGACCAGTTGTCTTTAGTTGCACTCAAAGACATGACAGGCCTCACTTCTGGGAAGATCTTATGGCAATGGCAAGACAGGCTCAAAAAGAAGGTCTGCCTATTAGACCAGTTGTTACTCCAAGACCTATTGGTTTGTTATTAGGGTTGAATGGAAGTCAAAATCCATTTTCTGGAACAGATACATATAAATCTATTTCAGATTTGCCATTAGATAGACGCGTAATTGAAATGAGGAAAGATGAAGTTAAAAAGAAAATTTTATCTGAAGATCCTATCAAAGGAAGTACTTTTCCACTCATTAATAGAATAGGATATACTCAAATGTATAGATTTGGTTCACCGCCAAATTATAATCCTAAGCCAGAAGAGTCCATTGAAGCAATGGCGAAACAAAAAGGTATTACTGCAGCTGAATTAGCGTATGAAATTTTAATAGAAAATGATGGTAATAACTTTATTTATGCTCCATTAGTAAATTATGCTGATCATACATTTGGTGTTTGTAAAAAAATGCTTGATGATAAAAATGCTATAATGGGGTTAGGTGACGGCGGAGCTCATGTTGGTTTTATTTTAGACGCAGGGTATCCAACTTGGCTTATATCATATTGGTCAGTGAAGCAAAAAGCATATTCTATGGAAGAAACAGTAAGAAGATTAACTTCTGACACAGCAAACGCAGCTGGTTTGAATGACAGAGGCATTTTAAAAGTTGGTTTAAAAGCTGATATAAACATAATTGACTGGGAAAATGTGGGTTCTTCTGATCCATTTATGACACAAGATTTGCCTGCAGGTGGAAAAAGATTAATGCAGCACACTAAGGGATATGTAACTACAATTGTATCGGGAAAAGTTACCTACAAAAATGGTAAATTCACCAAAGAGCGACCTGGCACTGTTGTCAAGTCAGTTAAGGATGAAGAAAAGACATTAGAATTTATAAATTAATCTTGAAAGATTGGTTTTGAATAAAAAAAAAATTTCCAATGAACTAATTGAATTACCATTCAATAAGATTTTTTTTAAATTAGCTATACCAAATATATGTGCAACCTTTTTATCTGCGAGTACAGTTATATTTGATCTTTGGTACATAGGTAAAATAGGCATTTCTGAATTAGCTGGTGTAGCTTATATTTTTCCAATTTTCATGTTAACAAGCATGCTATCCAATGGCGCGTTTGGTGGAGCTATAAGTGGCGCTACTGCAAGAGCTTTTGGAAGCAAAAACTTTCACCTAGCAGAATGTATCTTTAGGTCAGCAATATTAATTTCATTGTTGGGAGCACTACTTATGATGTTACTTTTTTTTTTCCATCTCAGAAAGATTTTTTATCTTTATGAAAATAGATCAAGAGGTAAGCAGAGCAGCTTTGAGTTATGGCAACATTTTATTGGGTGGAATTTTTTTAATTTGGTTGTTTAATATTATTATTTCTGTAACAAGAGGCTCAGGGAATACAATAATGCCAGCTTTTAGTTGGCTGATTGTTCTGTCTTCTCATGTTTTATTAGCAAGTTTCAATTTTAATTATCTTGACGGAAATTTTATCTTAAAAAATAATGTAGTTTTTTTAAGCGAAAATTATTTATTTAATTCTTTAGAATGGTCTGCCATTTCATTATTGTCTGGATATTTTTTTGGATTAGTATTTATATTAAGTTTTTATTTTTTTGGAAATCATTCTTATACATTTAAATTTTCAAAAATTTTGCAATTAGACGGATTTTTAAAGTTAATTAAATCGGGTTCATTAGCAAGTTGTCAGTCTTTAATGACAATTTCATTAGCATTATTTTGTACAGCAGTGATTGGAATTTTCGGATCACATTGGACAGCTGGATTTGGTATTGCAATTAGGTTAGAATTACTTTTGATTCCTATTATTTTTGGAGTAGGTGGTGCCCTTATTGCAATAGTAGGAGCAAATGTTGGTGCAAATAAATTAAAAAGAGCTGTACAAATGACTTGGAAGGGTACAGCTTTTTCTGTTTTCATTGTCGGTATTACAGGATTGTTTTTCTCATTTTATCCTGAATTCTGGTCCAATTTTTTCACACATAATCCACAAGCTATAGATGCTGCTGAAGTTTATTTAAAGGTAGTTGCTCCTTTTTATGCATTTTTTGCTCTTGGTCTTGGTCTTTATTTTGTATGTCAAGCATTCAACACTTTGTTTTGGCCAGTTGTAGGAACCTTTTTAAGATTGATTTTTGTTGTGATTTTAACTTCATTCTTTTTGTATAATAATCTAGCTAGTCCGTATTTATTATTTATTACTATGTCGTCTGGTTTGATAATTTATGGCTTATTTATAGGTCTAAGCTTACACTATGGACCTTGGAAATCGCATTATAAACAGAATTGATTTAAAGATTTAAGGTATGATAACCCCTTTCCCATCGGATTGCTTGTCAAATATTTTATAGGCTTCTTCTGCTTGGTTTAGTGACCACGTGTGTGTAAATATATCATCAACATTTAGTTTTTTCTCTACAATAAAATCTGCACATTGTGCTTGTCCATGTTTAGAAAATGTCCAACTTCCTATAAGTGTAACTTGTCTTCTTAATAAATCATTACTAACATCTAAAGTGACATCTCCACCTTCACCTACAAAGCACGCTTTGCCCCATGTTTTAACACTTTTTACTGCCAAGGAACGCGCCTCCGGTGATGAAGTAGCTTCTAATGATGCATCAACCCCAATACCTTTTGTTAAATCCCTTATTTCTTCTAATAAGTCATTGCTTTCGTTAGGATTTATGAGTATATCTGCTCCAAATTCAATAGATCTCTCTAATCTATGTTTATTTATGTCAATTGCAATAACTTTTGACCCCATCTTTTTGGCTAACATAACAGCCGACAATCCAACGGGTCCCATGCCAAAAACCGCTATAGTTTGACTTGCCTTTAAATCTAATCTTTCTAAAGCTCCCCATGCGGTACCAGTTCCACATGATATTGCTGCACCAGCAACAAATGATATTTCATCTCTCAAATGAACTAATGTGTTAGCAGGACACTTCATATATTTAGAATGCGCACCGTGTCCAGTAACACCAAAAACGACTTTAACTCCCTCAATACAAAGTTGTTGCCATCCTGTAGAACAGTGTGAACAAGTGCCACAGCCTTCATAATGATGTTGCATTACACGTGTGTCTAATTTAAAATTTTTTTTTGGTACGTTAGAGCCTATCTCTACAATGGTACCACATGGTTCATGTCCAGCAATAACTGGTTTATCATCACCACCAAGGCCTAGAGATGATGGACCATTATTTGCTCTGTAAAATTTGAGATCACTTCCACACATTCCAGATGCCTTGATCTCAATAATTACATCATTTGGGCCTGGTATAGGATCCTCAAAATCTTGAATTTCTAATTTTTTATCTCCTAAAAAAACTATACCTTTCATAGTTCAATACCTCTAAATATCTTTTAATTTCTAAACTTTTGGTGACATCCTTTACATGTTCCAGCAAGGCTTCGGAAAGCGTCTACTGAGTTATCAAAATCTTTTTCTTTAGAATTATTAATTAATTTTAATGAAGCTAACTCAAAATTATTTACTGCTTTTTTAAAACCTTCTGGATTTAACCAGATGTCTGCAGATGCTTCAGAAGGGGGTACGTCACTTCCCTCAGGAAAGTATTTTATCATTTCTTTACTCCAATTATAAAGAGTGGTTGCTGATTCTTCTATCGTTCCAAAGTCTTCATTTTGAATGGATTTATGAATAGTTTGCATCATTTTTTTGCTTATCTTAAATTTATTCATTCTTTCTTTAACTACCCCCGTAGCATCTTCCTGAGCATATAAGGGTGCTATCGAAACTATACTGGATATCAATAAGAAGCTTATATAAGTTATTAAATTTTTAATTTTCATGTTAAATCTCTGTGAAGCTAATTTTTTTAATTATTATACAGAAATATTATAAATTAATTAAGGTTTCTTTACAGTGAAAAAAAGTAACAAAACAAAAATTCAAAATTTAGATATATTTGTTTCTTTTTTATTATTAGGTATAACGTCTTTTGGAGGACCAATAGCTCATATTGGTTATTTTCGTAACTTCTTTGTTAAACAAAAAAAATGGTTAGATGAAAAAACCTATGCAGATTTTGTTTCTCTTTGTAATTTTCTGCCAGGCCCTTCTTCTAGCCAGGTTGGTATATCAATAGGTTATTATTTTAAAGGCATAAAAGGAGCAATTTTGGCGTGGTTTGGTTTTACAATGCCTTCAGTAATAATTCTTATGCTATTTGGTTATGCAATTTTAAATTATGACAATTCAATTCCTCAAGGTATTTTAAAAGGTTTGAAAGCAATTGTTGTCATAATTGTATTTCAAGCAATATTAGGGATGAGTAAAAATTTATTAAAAGACAACATTGGATATTTAATAGCATTTTTAACAGCTTTGTTTTTAATAATTTTCCCATCATCATTCAATCAATTAATGTGTTTAATTACGAGTGGTCTATTAGGAATGTTTGTTTATAAAGAACAAAAAAGAATAGATAAAAATATAAATATTCCTATTAAAATCAGTTTTTGGCAATTATTCCCTTTAATATTATTTATTATTTTTTTAATAGCTCTTCCAATAATCAACGAGATTTTTGATTCAAATCTATTAAATTTAGCTAATAGTTTTTTTAAAGTAGGTTCTATGGTTTTTGGAGGAGGGCATGTTGTATTACCATTATTAAAAGAAGAATTTGTAGCTAGTGGATTGATTGAAAATGATCTGTTCCTAGCAGGTTATGGAGCATCTCAGGCAATACCAGGTCCTTTATTTACATTTTCATCTTACCTAGGAATTTTCTTAAAAAGTGAAATCAATACTTTATTAACAGGGTTTTTCTGTTTGTTTTTTATTTTCCTACCTTCATTTTTCTTAATTATAGGTACATTATCTATATGGAATGAATTAAGAAAATTTGATTTAATTATTAGTGCTTTTAGAGGCATTAACGCTAGTGTCATAGGATTATTAATTGCTGCCTTGTATGACCCCATAATTATTACTAGTCTACAGAGTTATTACGATTTTACTCTTATCTTAATTTCTTTTATAATTTTATTTTTTATCAAAATACCTCAGTGGGCAGCAGTGATTTCTATATCATTTTGTGGTTGGATATTTACGTTGATGATTTAGTCTTCGATTTGAATAATTTGATCACCTTTTCTAATTATTCCTCCCTTAACTATAGAACAATTTAGACCAGATCTATTATACAATGGCAGAACAAGTGGTTTTTTAAGAAGATCCGCAAGATATTTACATGGAAAATTAAGTCTTCCACCAAGTAAAATAACATTCCCAACTTTAAACTTTTTTCCAACCAAATAATTAAGTGGCACACCAGATGTAGTTAAATTTCTTCTATGTTCTATTGGTTTTAAAATAATAGGTTTTTCCTGAAGTGGTGGTTGATTAACTGCCAATGCCTCCAGAACTTCATTTTCTATTAGAGTTATATCCCTAATGTCAGGTTTAGGTGAATATGTGCCTGTTTTGTTATAATAACGATCATTAATAATACCTTTGCCTTCAACCAATTCTGCTTCTTCCAATTCCACCATGTCAAGTGAAGCCTTAGGGGCAATGTGTATATGCAATAATGTCCCAGATTCCCATTTCATAAAAATACTCCTGCTAATAAATCTAAATATTTTAAATAAATTTTGACAAATTACAAAAATAATTTAATAGAAAAAATTATCATTTTGTTTTGAGGTGAACGTAATGAAAGACAAAAATATTAGTGTTATTGCTGATCAGACAGATAATTCTAACTCTTCTTTAGTTGGAAGTTCTATGACAAAAGCTGGTAGATTAGCAATGGAATTATCACACGAAAAAAAAAGACTTAAGCAAGAGTTGGAAGAACTTCAAACTGAGTATGATGAAATAAAACCCACAACTCCAACTGGTACTACGGACTGGTACGTAAAGTGGATTTCTATGCTTTTAGCAGTGGCAGGTGTTTTTTTAATAAGTGCATCTTTTATTCTTTATGGACAGATAGCTTATATTGTTAGTTGTATTGGTTGGATTTATGTAGGAATGCAATGGGGAGACAGGGCAATAATGATTGGCTCTTCTGTTAGTTGTACAGCAATTGCTATGAATTTGGTTAATACGTTATCTTAAATTTAATTTTTTTTCTTTGTTTTGAAAAAGAAACTTTTTAATGAAAATTGAGTATGTTCATTATTATTGTTTAAATAACCTATTATAAATATTGTAAATACTAGTATTATTGCTGTAATTACATAAAAGCTTATATCAAATTCTTTTATCAAATACGCTAACCCAAATGGGAACAAAAAACATATTAATAAAATAAAATATTTCATATTGTAGTTATAGTATTTTTTGAAAGAAAAAAAACTTTTGATTATGTATCTGATTTACATCTAAAAATATCAGCAGTTACACTTGAAATTAGATTAGTCTGTTTCATGAACGCATAACGTACGTCTAAACTGTTCTTAACTTCAATTTCTTGATTGGCGTAAGTAATTTCTTTATTTTCATTTAAATCATGAATTCCAATAGCATTACCGCCCATAGTAGAGGCTCTTTTTTTAAGTTCGTACATTAATTCATCATAGCTTAAACTACCAAGTACCTTAACTCTAATGATACTAATACAATCAGGATCACCTTTAAGAAATTTACTAGAAGAAAAATCAATTTTTTGAAATTTATTAAAATAGTTTGTGTCTTTTTTTGATAAAGAACTACCAGGTTTATTAAGATTTGTTAATTTTTGGTCGGAAATTGTTTCAATTTTTTTAACATTTTTTTCTGTCTTGTTCGGATTTAATACAATACTTTGACCGTATCTACTTATAAATGATGTTTCTTGAAAACAACCAGATAAAAAAATGAATAATAATGTTAAAAAAAATAATTTCATCATAAACAATTCCGAAATTTTATACTTATACATTACGTCTTACAAATTAGAATATTTAATATTTTTTGAAAATATTTAAATTATATCTATAATTACTACATCATATCATTTATAAAAAAAACTAATTGGTCATAAATATGTCATAGCGTATAGTTTTGCCTAAAATCTGGTGAGAGCATTTTCTAATTTCTTTAATTGGATCAGCATATCTAGGTTGTTTGAGAACTACCCTGTTGTTTGCACAATTTAAAGCTACTTTAAGAAGTTCAATATAATCAGAATCAGGGCCCACAATCTCTCTAACAAGTCTCATATTGTTTTTAACAAGAGCTGTTTTCTTTCTGTCTTTATACATAGTATCGATCATAATAACTTCAGGAGACAGCTTTGGTAAAATATCTTTAGAGTCTCCAAATAATAAATTCATTCTATTTATAATGTTCTTAATTTCACCACCAAATGATACTCCTTCATTAAAACCATTTTGAAGTATTTTGTACATTTTTTCTGATCGTTCAATTAATGTGACTTTAGCTCCAAGAGAGGCTAGAATAAATGAGTCGTATCCTAGTCCAGCTGTTGCATCTATTATATTTCTATTTTTATTAGATTTCATACCGACAGCTTTAGCAAGATTTTGACCTCTACCTTTCCCGTATTTTAATCTATGTAAAATTGGACCTTCAATAAAAGAACATTTTAAAATTTAATCATTCTCCATTGGTAAGGTTTGATCAATAGCTGCCCATTCATGAAGGGAATTATCATAAATTTTAATATTTTCAAAACCTAATTGATATAGCACAAATGCCTCTAAAGATGCGGCAATACCGCCACCACAATAATTTAAAACACAGCTATGTCTAGATATGTTATTAACTTGAAAAATTTTTAATAATTCATCAAATTTCTTAAATTTCCCTGTTTCAACATCAAGTAATTCATGAAATGGTATATTGAGACTTGTAGGGATCCTCCCACGTCTTCCATATCTTGGATTTTCACCATTATGAATATCGGCAGTTAATGAATTTAATATTATAAACTTTGGATTATCAATAGCTTCAAGAACTACATCTTTATTTACAAAAATATTATCTCTTGGTGAAAAAACAAAATCAGATTTTGAGAAAATTAAATTACCTTTAGAAGTTGGTAAGTTCTTTTTTTGCCACTGATTAAATCCACCATCTAATATGCTTGCTCGGTCAAATCCAACTGCTCTTAACATCCACCAAATACGCGCAGACCACTGTGCTCCATTCCTTGAGTAGAGAATTACGTGATAATCGCTTCCAATTCCTTGTTTCTTGAAACTATCAGCAAGAATTTCAAGTTTCGGCAAAGTAAATCTAAACGGACTGTCTTTATCTGATAAATCTAAATGAAGATCTAAGAAACTAGAATTTTGAATGTTATGAAGTTCATAATTTTCTCTTCCACTTTCTACAATGTAGGGTAAAGTAGGATCATTATCTCTATAATGCAGATAAGTTGTACAGTCATATATTCTTATATTATTGTTGTTAAGATTTTGACTTAACCACTCACAGCTAACAATTGCTTCAGGGTTTTTCCAAGTATCTAATTTCATAATTTTTAATTTTCTATATTTACAAAGACTTCATTAAGGCTTCAAATACACACTTCCACCACCTCTTCTAGATTCTAACATATTATGAGCTAAGTTAGCATCTTTAAGTTTGAATGGCTGAAATTCTGGTAATACTGTTTTATTATTTTTGAATGCTTGGAAAACTGAATCAGCCATTTTTTTGTATAAAGCTGAGTTAGAAATATAATCAAACAAAATTGGTCTTGAAATTGTAAGGGATTTCCCTGCTAAAATAGACATTGAAATTGGGTCAAGAGGTCCTGATGATTGTCCAAAATTTATTAAATGTCCGCAAACTTTAATGCTCTTCATCGAATTTTCAAATGTATCTTTGCCAACGGAATCAAATACTTTATCTACACCTTTCCCATTTGTAAGTTCCATTACTTTTTCTGTAAAATCTTTTTGGTCATAAGTAAGTGTATGATCACATCCATAAGACTTTGCAATAGACATCTTTTCATTACTTCCAACAGTTCCAATGACAATAGCTCCTTTTGATTTAGCCCATTGAGAAAAAATTCTTCCAACACCGCCTGTGGCTGCAGTAATTAAAATTGTATCAGAAGCATTTAATTTGGTAACCTCTTCAATTAACATTTGAACTGTAATTGCTCTTGAGAAATTTGTTGCAATCATTTCATCTGAAATAAAATTAGGAATTTTAACAGCTAGATTTTTATCCAAGTTTCTGTGGCTTGAATAGGCTCCATAATTTTTTGTAATGTATGCTATTTTATCTCCTTTTTTAAAGTCATCTATAGTTCCCCCTATTTCTTCTATTATGCCAACAGCTTCAAGGCCTGGTATTCCAGGTAGCTCTAGTGTTTTGTAAAGCCCTGATCTAACATAAATATCATGGAAATGAACGCCTATTGCTGTTTGTCTTATTAGGAGTTCATTTTCTTTTGGTTTTTTGATTTCAATGTCTTCTAATTTTAAAACATTAGAATTACCGTGTTCTCTTAAGACTATTGCTTTCGCCATTTATACCTCAATATTTTTATTACATAAAAAAATTTAAAACTTCAGTGGTATCATATAAAATATTTGAATTTCTTGTAATCAGTTTATAGAATATTTTTATGTCTATAATGAGAATAACAGTTAGAACATTCCAAAACGAACAACATGCAGAAATGTTTATTGCTATTTCTCAAAAGATTTATGAAGATGCGCTTAAAGAAAAACTTAAAGTAAATTTTACTATGATACAAAATTCCTCACTTAAAAACCAAGTGACGAGTATCTGGAAATATGATGATAAAAAACATTTGAAGGATATTAGATCTTATTTGTCAAAACACAATTCCATACCAAATTCTTTATCCCCCAAAGAAGTTGTTTATAGCGGTGAGGTTATAGTTGACTCAAATTCTTAAATTCTTATAAAAAGTTAAAACTCATTATAATTAAACATATAAGAGCAATTGCCCAAATGCCTGTCCTTAGATAGTTTATTCCAACAATATATACTGGAACATAAATTATTCTTGCTAATAACCACATCATTGCTAGCAAAGAGTTATCTACATCATTAATAATTGATAAAAGAATTAATCCAATAAATATTGGTAGTGTTTCAAATAAATTTTTTAATGACCTATTAGCTCTATCTATATATTTTGAAGTATTTGCTGCATTATCTCTGGAAGAGAATAAATAAGATAATTTTACATTATTTGTTAATAGGCTTATTAGTACAGGAATGGTAATTTGGATTAAAACTAATAAAAAAGATAATATCAGAATACTCGTTAGCGTCATTTTTGTCTCCAGGTTACTGTTTTGATTGATATAACTTCAATTTGTTAACAAGAACATTTATATATTCCTTAGATTCAGCTAATTCACTTTTTAGTCTTCTGTTTTGTTCTTCAAGAAAATAATTTTGTCTTTTTAGCCACTCATCTTGGCTGATTTCTTCTGGATAATCTCTTTTTGTCATTTTGGTCTCGAATTTAAAATTTCTTTAAATTTAATTGTTAATTAGATTTAAATTCATTATCCTCTTCATTTGGATCTTTAGTAAGGTAAACTCCAAAGCAGAAGCCACCAATAGCAAAAAAATTTATTACAAAATTGGGTTCAACTAAATCTATCCATCTTAATATGCCCCATATCAATGCAGATGCAACAATAATCCAGCCAATAATTTGTTTTTTCATTTTTTTCCGATATATTTAAGTTTTATTAAATCAAAAAATTGATAAACTTTTATCACAAATAAAATTAAGTCAATTATCATTATAAAACGTAATTTTCTTATTTAGTATGAATATTTTTAAATTTATTTTTCTTTTCTTTATTTTAATCCAAGAAGCAGTAGGTAATACGATATTTAAAGACAATTTTGAAAATCCAAAAAAGTGGCAATTTATTTCAGATCAAGTTATGGGTGGTATGTCTTCGGGTAAAGTTGAATTTTTTAATGAGAACAATAATTTGTATGCACGTTTGACTGGAAACGTTTCTACGGAAAATAAGGGAGGTTTCATTCAGATTAGAAGAAAACTTGAAAAAGCAAGTTTAAAGGGCGTAAAAATTATTGAAATAACTGCAAAAGGTAATAATCAAAATTATTTTATCCACTTGAGAACATCTGGAACTTTACTACCGTGGCAATATTATCAAATTAGTTTTAAAGTTGTTAATGATTTCAAAATATTTAAATTACCAATTAATGAATTTAAAAGGTCTAGTGTTTTCTTATCTAAACAAATTAATCCTGAAAATATTACATCCGTAGGAGTTGTTGCATTTGGTAGAGATCATTCAGCAGATATTTATATTAAAGAAATTAATTTTATAGATTAAATCTAATATATTTATTTCAGTAACGTTGCTCTTTTAAATTCTACATGCTTTGGTCTAATCGTAAAAAATCTAGAAATTCTGTGTTGTTCTAATGCTTCATCAATTATACTCTGAAGGTTGCCCAATTCTCCCTCTATGGGTTGGCTATTCCATTCTCTATTATCTACCAAAAGCGTAATAATATATTTTTGTTTTTTATTAGTCATAATTATCTAATTCTTGAAAGTAATAACCAAATAAATCTTAGAGACACAAAGTTTCTTATAACTCCAATAACATAGGTAAAAGCAGCAGCTTTTAGAATAGATTGACAAGCTTCGTGATACTCTTCAGGAACTTTACTTTTAATTATAGGCAAAGCTCTATTAAAACTAGCATCTAATTCAACTTCTAAAGTTATTAAATGAATTATTACACCTATTATAAGTGATAATAATACTAATATTAGACAAACTTTTATTAATGAATAAGAACCAGTTGCAAAAATTGTCGGTATACCCATTAGTAATAACCCGCTACCTAACTGTGAGATCCATGCTGTATTCTTAACAAGGCTTGTCCTCTGTTCAAGTGGTTTATATTTTTCATGATGTTGCATTGCATGGCCAATTTCGTGGCAGACAATTGATATTGCAGTAAGACTTTTTCGAGAAAGACGATTTTCTGAAACTTTTACCTTTTTTTCTCTAAGGTCATAATGATCTATACTTAAAGTTTTTTCAATTTTAACATCATTTAATCCAAGCTCATTAAGAATAATTTTGCCAAACTCTAATCCAGTAAAAGGCATATTTACTAGAACTTTGTCATTTTTAGTAAATACGTAGTTTAGCCATATCATTGGAGCGATTGATAGTATTAGTAATAATGTTATATAAAATATCATTTTGTTCAGTATGGCGGATGTTTTGGTTTTGTTATGAATTAGATATTTGGTGTTTTTTTTATTTTATTCAACTATCAACCAAAATTTATTAGTCACATTTCTTTTTCTGCTCTAATATTTCTTTTTCTCTCATAGGCATTTTGTCTATTATATTATAAATTTCTTTTAATAATGATATGTCTGACGAATATGATTTTATTTGACCATCATATCCAATCAACCACATTCCATATTTATTTTTAAATTTTTCCGAAATGATATATTTTTTTACTTCATCTCCAACTATTCTGACATAATGTAAATTTCTGCTGTCATTTTCACAATTATTTTCCTTAAAAAAATTATCTGTTTCATTAATAAAATAGACGTATTTTGATTTTGAAATAAAAAGGACTAATCTTTTTTCCCACGCAAATAAATTGATATAGTCTTCCAAGATTATTTTTTCGGAAGCATAGCATATTGAAATAGACGCTAGCGAAATCATTAAAAAAGTTAATATTTTTTTCATCTTTAATTTATACATTTCATTTTGAAAAATTAACAGATGTTTCAACCCATTTTAAAAAATCTTTATGGCCGTTAGAAACATCAATTTTAAGTATACATGGTGTTTCGTATACATGATTTTTAATAATAAATTTTTCGAGCGAATCATATTTATTAACTAATGTTTTCAAAAGTAAAACAGTTTCCTTTTCCAATTTTATTTCCCCTTTCCATTCAAACATGGAATGAGTTTCTGGAAAGATATTCGCACAAGCAATTAATTTTTCTTTAATAGCAAGCTCCGCTATAAATTCAGCCTGCTCAAAATTTTCAACCGTAACATATACAAAGCAAAAATCATATTTAGTCATAAAGAAAGTTTAAACTGATTTTTAATTAATCGTAAAGAGCAATAAAAATTTTCAAGATCTAATTTATTTTAAGTACTCAAATGTGTTATAATAATTTATGAATAAAGAAAACGACATGCTTAATAAATTTAAAGCTGAAGCAAAACTGAAATCTAAGAAAAGCGATTTATTTAACTCTTATTTAAAAAAAACTAATAATATTGATGATAAAATTGCATTAATAAGATTTAAGTATAAAGACGATAATCAAAAGCTCGTTAAAAGCATTAAAAATTTAATGAAAAAAAATTAAGTTAGTAAATTTATATTTATGCATATGTATACATATTATGTATTAAAATACGTTATTCTGTATTTATTTAATCTTCTTTAGATTTTTTTAGTTGGGTAAAATAAATTGAATAGCAAAAACCAAAAATAGCAGCAGCGTCTACCCAATTAAAAGATTCATCTGACCAACTTATAATTCTATAAATACCATATACCAAACATACAATCCCAAGTAACCAATTTTGAGCATATTTAAAATCCATATCAATCTCTTATTTGTTAAATTTTGTTTCAAAATTTAAGTTAAACTTATTTTAAACGATTATTTGTTAACTCTGGAGGATATATCTTCCACATCAATAATGTCCATCCTAAAAATATAAAATATAAAAATATAAAAAATATAGTTGGAAAGTCCCAGTAAATAATTTTTTCAATCCAAAAAGAAATAAAAGATTTATTATTACTTATTCCACGAAGATTATTTTCAATAGAAGTCAAAGGACAAGTTATTCCTAGAATTGTTTCGAGTGTCACTAGAAACATTAAACCACAATGAACTAATCTTAATTTATAACTTTTGATCCAAATCCAACTATAAAAATAACCAATTGGTATTAATACAAAACCCACCGTGATAAATATCACAATAAAAAAATGTAAAATTAAAACTATGTCAGCAAGCAAAGATCAAACCTTTATACAATGTAAACTAGAATAATAAATTTTTGTCAAAAATAATTAAGTAAAATTTTTGTTTATTAGTTTTCAGTAGGATAAGTTATTATATTGAAATGTGTGGTAGGTTTGTTATTTCATCAAAAAATGCATTCAATTTAGAATATGATATTTCATATAATGTATGTCCATCACAATTAGTACCAGTAAAAACTCAAGAAAAATCTCAGTTAATGAAGTGGTCATATTCTCCATTGTGGAAAAAAGATATGAATTTAATTAATTGTCGTTATGAAACCATGAATGAAAAACCGTCATTTAAAAATGCAAAGAGATGTATAATTTTTAACAATGGTTGGTATGAGTGGAAAAGAAAAGATAATAAAAAAATACCTTATTATCACTTTTCCCAAACTAATTATTTTGCCGGTCTATATAATGATATTGGTTGTTTAATTTTGACAAGAAATTCCGTAGATCAAATAAATCATATACATCACAGACAACCTGTCTTATTAGAAGAGTCTGAAATTACGTCATTTCTTTTAGGAAAAGATATTTTTAATAGTAATGCAAATAATAATATAAATTTTTATCGTGTTTCTATGGATGTAAATAATCCAAAAAATAATAATTCATCGCTTACAGATATTTATTAAATAT
>CACJFI010000007.1 GCA_902592615.1 uncultured SAR116 cluster alpha proteobacterium
TCAATGGAAGTAAGACCTGGAGTTATAGCAGGTTTTGGAGGAAAAGTGTTTGTAAGACCAAAAGGTGGTACCCCAGAGTCATTTTCAAAATTTAATATTGGAGAACCTACAGTAGCGAGGTTTGACGAACCTAATCCTTCCAGTCTTGGGGATACAAAAGGAGACACTACTCATTTTGATATAATTGATAAATGGGGAAACATGATTGCTGGCACTCCAAGTGGAGGTTGGTTGCAGAGCTCTCCAGTAATTCCAAATCTTGGATTTTGTTTATCTAATAGAGGACAAATGTTTTGGTTAGACGAAAACTCCCCAGCTTGCATTGGCCCAAAAAGAAGACCTAGAACTACTTTATCTCCAAGTCTTGCTTTGAAAGATGGACTGCCTTATATGGTTTTTGGCACACCAGGAGGTGATCAACAAGATCAATGGTCTCTTCATTTATTTTTAAGACATGTACATTTTGGACTCAATCTTCAAGAAGCAATCGATGCCCCAGGTTTCAGCACTGCACATTTTCCAAATTCATTTTATCCGAGAGAAACTGATATTGGTCATCTAGCAGTAGAAGGAAGATTTCCTAAGGAGACTATTGATGAACTTATTAAAAAAGGGCATAAAGTAATAATTGATGATGACTGGAGTCTTGGCAGAATGACAGCAGCTTCAAAGGATAATGAAATTTTAAAAGCGGCAGCCAATCCAAGATTTATGCAAGGTTACGCAATTGGAAGATAAATACATAAAGGTAAAAAGATGAATGTCGGTATCGTTGGTTTTGGCTCAATAGGAACAGAAGTAGCTAAAGCACTCCTAGAAGGTGTAGAAAATTTCTATCTATATGGAATTTCATCTAGAAGCAAAACAAACGCAGAAGAAAGAATTTCAAAATTAAAAAAAAGCATCAAAATTTTTGACTTAGAAACTTTGATTAATAATTGTCAAATTATTATCGATTGTGCTCCAAAAGAAGCATTCAGAGATATTGCAACTCTATGTATTAATGAAGGTAAAACATTAATAACTGTTAGTGGTTCCGGTATACTTGATAATTTTGATTTAATTGAAACACCAAAAAAAAACAACTCTCAAATAATTTTAGCAACAGGTGCCATATTAGGTTTAGATGCATTAAGAGCAGCTGCAGAATCCACAATTCATTCTGTTAAAATGACTACTCGGAAACCACCTAATGCACTTTTAAAAGCACCATATGTCATTAAAAAAAATATAGAACTTGATCAATTATCAGAATCTAAGTTAATTTTTAAAGGCTCAGCTACTGAAGGTGCAAAAGCTTTTCCAGCGAATGTTAATGTAGCAGCTGCTGTTGGGCTAGCGGGTATAGGTGCTAATAAAACCCAACTTGAAATATGGGCAGATCCAAATCTAGAAAGAAACACGCATAAAGTTGAGGTCAAATCGGATAGCGCAGAATTTGAAATGTCTATTCAAAATGTTCAAACACCAGAAAATCCAGGAACTGGAAGAATTACAGGATTAAGTGTAATTGCTTGTTTAAGAGGTCTAAAATCTTCCCTTAAAGTTGGATCTTAAAATTAATTTAGATTTTCTTTGTAAATTTTCATTCTTAAATAACACGCTTTAAGAATTGGGCAATCAAGGTTAAATTTTTCTGCTTCTGCAATTAAATCTCCAAATATTTCTTCATGCTCAGTTAATCCTTTTTTTTCTATGTCTCTAAGCATTGAAGCTTTAATAAGTGATCCGGGTGTCATTATATTTTTTAAAATATTTTCTGTTTCCAAATCACTAATAATATAACCGCTAAATTTTGCTATTGATCTACATTCATTGTACAAGTCAGATAAAGTTTTATTACCAACTGTATGATTACTTATTTCTCCAAGTGGACAATTAAACAATGTTGTAGCACCCGCAACAGTTGCAATAAAAACCCATTTTTTCCATAAATCTAAGGTAATATCTTCTGATATAGCAACGTCAAATTTAGTTCTCTTACAAGTGTTATAAAATGATACAAGATCATTACTTTGGTGTTTTTTTCTATCACCAAAAGTTATTTTTTTAAATTCACTAAAATGTTCAATTGAACCATTATTATTTATAGTTGAGCTTATATGAGCCACACCACCAATTATATTTTCACTACCAAATTCTTTATCTAATTTTTCCATGTGAGTAAAACCATTCAAAAAGGGGATAATCATACCTTTTCCTTTAACGCCTTTTAAATCTCTCATAGCTTGATCTAAATCATAGGTCTTACACGAAACTAGAACAATATCGTAGATTGGTTTTAATTCATTCGATAAAATTAAATTAGGTTCTATATTTAGGTTACCAAGTGGGCTAATAATCTTTAGTTTATTTTTTATTAATAGCGCCTTTCTTTTTGGTCTTACTAAAAAAGTTACATCAGCACCACTTTCTTGAAGGAATCCTCCAAAAAAACCTCCAACTCCTCCAACCCCTAATACTAGTATTTTCATATAAATCCTGGAATTTTAATTTGTTTATTAAAGTTATATGACTGCTTCAATCTTAAGTCGATATAAATATAAAATTAAATAAAATTAGAATTTTGCAATTCAGATATCTTTACCAACAAATCATCTGACAATGGTCCCATCTCAACTGCTTGCATAGAATTCTTTAAATGATCAAGTGATGCCAAACCTAATACAATACAATTCAAATTCTTATTAGATAAACCATATCGCAGAGCAAATTGAGCTCTGTTGCCATAAGTATCACCTACTAATTGAAATAATTTTTCAACACGTCTTTCTTCTTCTTTCATATTAATAACATGAGTGACTGGTATTTCTCTACCATGCCTAACATCAGTTGCCAACAACCCAGCTGCAAAAATCCTTATACCTATTATGCCCATATCAAATTTTTTGCAATCTGCAATTAAACCAGAAAAGTCATGATCATTCCATTTACCTTTTTCTTTAAAATTAGCACTTGGATTTAAAAGATTATAATAGATTTGAGCTGTATCAAAATGACCAGTTTGTATAATTTTTCTTATTGATACTGTATCCCCTAAAGCTGTAAGTCCAATATTTTTTACACGTCCATCTTCTTTAAGTTTTGTCATAATCTCACAAATATTATTATTAAATATTTGTGAGCAGGTAAGAGTATCATTATTTTCTTCAAAAGTTATTCTATTATGCAATTGATATAATTCTAATTCATCTACCTTTAATCTATTTAGCGTGTTGTCTAATTTTCTATCTAACTGTGAAACGAACGTTTCTGTAATTGTAGGATCTAATCTAGCTTTCGAAGATATCTGTAATTTATCTGAAGCAGGAAGAGAACTTATTAAATAACCAATATTTTTTTCAGATTTACCATCACTATAACTTTCAGCTGTATCAATCCAATTAATGCCAGCCTTAATTGAAAGTTCAATTGCTTTCTCCATTACATCAAAATTAGGGTCAATAAATAATCCTCCAACCCAACCACCACCTAGAATAACTTGGGATATATCTAGTCCTGTTCTACCTAATTTTAATTTTTTCATAATATTAGTATCTTTATCTATTTTTAGTTGTATTAGATTAGTTAGTGAATACTTCTTATTTCAACTTATTTGAAATAAAATAATAAATAAAGACAAAATAATTTTTAAAAATCTAATATTAGGTTCACTTTTTGCGTCCATTTCAGCGGCAATTGGTAGATCAACTTTTGTTTTCACAAGACTAATTGTTGATGATTAAGATCCATTTACTCTTAGTTTTTTACGTCATGGATTAACTGGAGTTATTTTGTTTTTGCTTTCTATTTCTGTATTTTTAAAAACAAAATTTTTAATATAGGACAAAATTCCTTAGCAATTTTGGGATTAGCCATGATAATAATTTTCGCAATTACACTAGCTAATTGGAGAATAAAGAAATAATTATAGACAGTTTTATTTAAGTTTCTCTTTAAGTAGTTTATTTACAACTCCTGGGTTTGCTTTACCTTGGGATAATTTCATAACTTGTCCTACAAAAAAACCAAAAAGTTTATCTTTCCCACTTAAATATTCATTAACCTTTTCTTGGTTGTCTGAGATTACTTGATCTATCAATTTTAAGATTTCTGAATCATCAGAAACTTGCTCAAGTCCTTTTTCTTTTACAATTTCAGAAGGTGACTTTTTACTTTTCATCATATTTGAAAATACTTCTTTTGCAATTTTACCTGAAATAGTTCCATTTGATATCAAAGAAATTAGTTCTCCAAGATTTTCAGAAGTAATTGGTGATTCTGAGAAAGACAAATTATCTTTTTTTAAAGCACCAAATAATTCAGTTATCATCCAATTTGCCGTAAGCTTTCCGTCTCTTCCATTTGCTGCTTGTTGGTAAAAATCAACGTAATCTTTTTCCTCTACAAGAATAGATGCATCATAAGAAGTAATACCAAAATCTTTAACTAGTCTTTTTTTAAGACTGTCTGGAAGTTCTGGGAGTTTTTCTTTAATATCTTGAACCCAACTTTCTGTAAATTTTAGAGGCAATAAATCTGGATCAGGAAAATATCTATAATCGTGAGCATCTTCCTTACTTCTCATTGATCTAGTTTCTCCTGTGGAAGTATCAAAAAGTCTTGTTTCTTGATCTATTGTTCCACCCTCCTCCAATATATCAACTTGTCTTTCTGCTTCAGATTGTATTGCTTGAATAATAAATCTAATTGAATTTAGATTTTTTATCTCACATCTTGTTCCAAATTCTTCTCCAGACTTTCTAACAGATACATTACAATCAGCTCTAAGTGAGCCTTCTTCCATATTTCCATCACAGGCACCAATATATCTCAGTATAGATCTAATTTTTTTAACGTATGCACCTGCTTCTTGAGGTGATCTTATATCTGGCTTTGAAACTATTTCCATTAAGGCAACTCCAGTTCTGTTTAAATCTATATATGATTTTGTTGGATGTTGGTCATGAAGTGATTTTCCTGCATCCTGTTCTAAATGCAGTCTTTCAATACCAATTGTCTTTTGTTCACCGTCATCTAAATCGACTATAATCTCACCTTCTCCTACAATTGGTTTGGTAAATTGACTTATCTGATACCCTTGAGGTAAATCTGCATAGAAGTAATTTTTTCTATCAAAAACTGAAACATTGTTAATTTTAGCATTTAGTGCAAGTCCTGTTTTAACTGCTTGTTCCACACAAAACTCATTAATAACTGGTAGCATGCCAGGCATTGCAGCATCGACTAGGGATACATTTCTATTAGCTTCAGAACCAAAGGAAGCGGACGCTCCTGAAAACAATTTTGATTTACTTGAAATTTGTGCATGTATTTCAAGTCCAATTACCATTTCCCATATACCAGTTTCACCCTGAATATGACCTGGCTTCAAAGTTGAAGTGTCATTCATTTTGCAGCTCCATCAGCTATAAAATTAAATCCTGCATTCTTTTCTAATACTCTAGCTGTACTAATCAAGCCAGGTTCATCAAAAGAATTTGCAATCAATTGTATACCAATTGGTAAGCCAGAATTATCTAGGCCAACTGGCAAAGAAATTCCAGGCAATCCAGCCAAGCTTGCTGGTACTGTAAAAATATCATTTAAATACATAGTTAGTGGATCTTGTTTTTTACCTAATTCGAAAGAAGTTGTTGGTGTTGAAGGGGTCAAAATATAATCTACTTTTTTGTAAACGTTCTCAAAATCTTCTTTTATCAATCTTCTTACTTTTTGAGCTTTTAGGTAATATGCGTCATAATATCCTGAAGATAACACATAAGTACCGATCATTATCCTTCTTTTAACTTCATCGCCAAAACCATTCCCACGAGTTAATTCATACATTTCATCTAAACTAGAAGCTTCCTGTCTTATGCCGTATCTAACCCCATCATATCGAGCTAAATTACTTGAAGCTTCAGCAGGAGCAATAATATAATAAGCAGGCAGAGCATATTTAGTATGAGGCAACGAAACTGAAATTATCTCAGCTCCTTCATCTTTTAACCAATCAATTGATTTCTCATAAAATTTTACGATATCTTCAGAAATACCATCTTGAGTGTATTCTTTTGGTATGCCTATTTTTTTTTCTTTTATCCCTTTATCCAAATAATCCATTAAGTCTGGCATTTTTAAATTTGCTGATGTAGAGTCTTTTTGGTCATAACCAGCCATAGAATTTAACATTAAAGCAGCATCACTAACTGTTCTAGTTAGTGGACCTGCCTGATCTAAGGAAGAAGAAAATGCTACAATTCCCCATCTTGAACACCTTCCATATGTAGGTTTTAAACCAGTTATGCCACAAAAAGCTGCTGGTTGCCTTATTGAACCACCTGTATCTGTACCTGTTGCCGCCAAAGCGGACCTTGCAGCAACAGCTGCTGCTGATCCACCTGAAGAACCACCTGGAGACATTTTTTTATTTTTCAACCATGGGTTGATTACATTACCTTTAGCTGCAGTTTCATTACTAGAACCCATTGCAAATTCATCGCACGATAATTTTCCAAGAATCACTGCGCCATCATTCCATAGATTCTGAGTTACTGTACTTTCATACGTAGGTATAAAATTTTCTAAAATTTTTGAAGACGCAGTTGTTTTTATGTCTTTGGTGCAAAACATGTCTTTAATTCCTAAGGGAATTCCCTCTAGAGGTCTTGCTGTACCATTCATCAATTTTTTATCTGATTCTTTTGCCATACTTATGGCCTTATCCTCTACTATTTCAAGATAAGCACCTAATGAAAGTGTATCACTAATAGATTTCAAATAAGCTTTAGTTAATTCTAATGAAGAAATTTTTTTGTGTTTAAGAGCTTCAGTAGCCTCAACTAAATTTAAATCAAGTATTTCGGACATTATTCGATAACCTTTGGGACAACAAAAAAACCACTAGAGTTTTCAGGGGCATTTTTTAAAACTAAATCTTCAATATTACCATCATTTACAAAATCGCTCCTAAGTGGCAACTTATGTCCTGTTACAGAAGCTAATGGCTCGACATTAGAGGTATTTACTTCATCTAGCTGTGCAACAAAGCCTAATATATTATTTAAATCATTAGTAAGATTTTCTTTATTTGCTTCTGGAATATCTAAACGACAAAGCCGAGCTATTTTATTTACAGTAGGAACATCTACAATTTTATCTTTGTTAGGCATGTTCAACCCTATATTAAATTGATTAATTTTATTTTATATGAAAGTCTGTTAGCATCAATTATGCCTATCTTCAAGCCTGATAAATTTTTGTTAAATATTTTGCCTAAAAAAAGACTGTTAGGAATTGACCATGGCATTAAAACTCTAGGCATTGCAATAAGCAACTCCGATATGACAGTTGCTTCACCAATAAAAACTATAAAAAGAGACAAACTCAAATCCGATTTAAGTAAATTGATTTCAATTTTTGATGAGTACGATATTACAGGATTAGTAATGGGCTGGCCACTTAATATGGATGGGAGTGTAGGTCCTAGATGCGACTCAGTAAGGGATTTTACAAATAGTGTTTTAAAAAAAAGAGATCTACCAGTTTTATTACAAGACGAAAGAATGTCTACAATGGCTATTGAAAAGCCAATGATTACAGCAGATATGACAAGAAAACAAAGAAGTTCAAGAACTGATCAATTGGCCGCTTGTTGGATTTTGCAAACTACACTAGACGTATTAAAAAAAAAGATGTAGTAAGATATTTTTAATGAATAAATTATTTAAAAATAATTCTGAAGTTAATAAACCTTCCCCTGTAAAATTATCATCACATCACCTTTTAGCAATAGAAGGCATGCAAAAAACTGAAATTCAGAAACTACTTGATAGAGCTGACTATTTTGCAAATTTAGATAAACACGCCGACACTAAATATTTATCTGGATATGTGGTACTAAATGTCTTTTTTGAAAATTCAACTCGTACCAGAGTTTCATTTGAACTTGCAGCTAGAAGACTTGGAGCAGAAGTAATTAATATTTCTTTAATTAACTCATCTATAAAGAAAGGGGAAAGTTTATTAGATACTGCTAGTACTTTAAACGCAATGAAACCTGATTTATTGATAGTAAGACATCCCCATAGTGGTGCACCACTTCTATTCGCAGAATATTTAAGTTGTAGTATTATCAATGCTGGTGACGGAAGACACGAGCACCCTACTCAAGCTTTATTAGATGCTCTAACAATCAAAAGAAGAATTGGATACCTAGAGGGTTTAAAGATTAGCATATGTGGGGATATTTCTAACAGTAGAGTAGCGAGATCAAATATACATTTGTTAACAACTATGGGTGCTGAAGTCAGATGTGTTGCTCCATCAACATTAATGCCTTCGAGCTTAGAAAAATTAGGTGTAAAATGCTTTAATGATATGAAGGAAGGAATTAAAGATACTGATGTAGTAATGTTATTACGTCTTCAAAATGAAAGAATGTCAGGCACGGAAAATCCTTCTGAAAGAGAATATTTTAAATTTTTTGGACTTGATGAAACAAAACTTTCAATGGCCAGCCCAAATGCAGTAATCATGCATCCTGGACCAATGAATAGAGGGGTAGAAATTGCATCTGCCCTAGCGGATGATGCAAATAGAAGTTTAATAAAAACTCAAGTTGAAATGGGCGTTGCTGTGAGAATGTCAATAATTGAGGCACTAAATCATTCTAAAAATAAATCCTAAAGAATTCAATGACACATACAATTTTTAAATCTATCAAACTTATAAATCCTGCTACAAATTTTAATCAAAAAGTAAATGTAGTAATTCATAATGAAACTATTATCAATATATCCAAAGATTTAAATTTAGAAAAATTTAATAAAGATAATAAAACTATAATTTATGACTGTGAGGGTCTTACAATGTCGCCTGGTATATGTGATATCAGAGTAAATATTGGAAAGACTGAAAATCTAAAATTCACTCAAATTACTGCCGCCGAAAGCGGAATTACGTCTATGGTAATTCTACCTAATCAAACTCCAAAGTTAGACAATCCATCTATAATTGATCATATCAAAAGACAATCAGAAGATATAAATCTTCCAAAAGTAATGGTATATGGAGCCGCAACAAAAGATCTAAACGGTCTAGAAATCAGTGAAATTGGGCTAATGTCAGAAATGGGGGCAATAGGTTTCACTAATGGGAATAAAAGCATTAAAAATAGTCTAGTTATGAGGCGATTAATGAGTTATGCAACAATGATCAATCGCCCAATAATACAACATGCAGAAGATGAAGATTTATCAGGTTTAAATCAAGCTTCAACAACCTCTATAAGAGGTGAAATGAACGAAGGAGAAATATCTACTCGTTTAGGATTAATTGGAATTCCAGCTTGTGCTGAAGTTATTATGATTGAAAGAGATATCAGATTAGCTAAGTTGACTGGGGCTCATTATCACGTAGCACATGTGTCTACAAGAGAAGCGGTAAAAGTAATTAGGGAAGCCAAAAAGTCAGGCTTAAACATTACATGCGATACTGCTCCACCTTATTTTTCATTAAACGAAAGTAAATTGTTAACGTATAACACAGCATTTAAGTTATCTCCCCCTCTGAGAAGCGAAGATGATAGACTAGCAATTATTGAAGGAATTCAAGATGGAACAATTGATGCTATAGCATCTGATCATAGAGCTAGATCGAAGGACACAAAAGCTCAACCTTTTTCTGCCGCATCTGTTGGCGCCTCTGGAATTGAAACTTTGTTTTCAATTACCTTAGATTTAGTACATAAAAAAATCATTGATATTAACAAAGCAATCTCGTTTTTAACTATTAACCCTGCTAAAATTTTTGGAATTGATAGCCCAAGCTTAGAAGAAGAAAAAGTAGCTGACTTTATAGTTTTTGATGAAAATGAGCCTCATACAATTAAAAAAGAAAATTTAAAGACTAGTCCAACTCCGTTTGATAGGAAAAAAATTCATGGTAAAATCTTAGCAACTTTCATAAATGGTCAAGTTGCCTTCATGAATCAGATTTTCAAAAATAAAATAATAAAATGACTTATGATTTAAATTATTTAGTTTTAGTTACAATTTTTGTTTTTGGATATTTTTTAGGATCAATCCCTTTTGGATTAATACTCACAAAAATATCTGGATTAGGAGATATTAGAAAAATTGGCAGTGGAAATATTGGTGCTACAAATGTTTTACGAACTGGAAATAAAAAAATAGCACTTTTCACTCTTCTTCTTGACGGTGGCAAAGGTGCATTAGCAATTTATCTAATTACAATTTTTTTTCAAAAATTTTTCGATAATAAATTTAATATGGTTGAATTTTATCAATGCACTGTTGCAATATCAGCTGTTGTAGGTCACTGTTTTCCAATTTGGCTGAGGTTTAGAGGTGGCAAGGGAGTTGCAACTGGCTTCGGTGTTATTTTATCACTTAATCTAAATATTGGTATAGTTGCACTATTGATATGGGTGCTTATTGCAAAAGTATTTAAAATAAGTTCTATCTCTGCTCTAATTGCATATTTTTTGATACCTGTTCTCATGTTTTATTATGAAACTGAAATCATATATTTTTTAAGTTCCTTTTTAATTTCATTAGTATGTTTTGTTCAGCATAAAGAAAATATAAAACGCTTAATCAACAGATCTGAACCAAAAATATAGAAACATAATTATTGTTATTTCATTAAAGTAATGTTATCTGCACTAAATTAGTACATTTTGATATTTAATAAATAAGTTCAGGAATTAAATTAAATGAAATTAGTAATAGTTGAATCTCCAGCAAAAGCTCAGACTATTAATAAATACCTTGGCAATGATTATAAAGTTATGGCTTCTGTTGGTCACATTAGAGATTTACCATCTAAGGACGGTGCTGTGCTCCCTGATGAAAATTTTAAAATGTCTTGGGAAATGCATAAAGATAAAGAAAAAGTTGTAAAAGAAATAATTGGAGAACTTAAATCAGCAGAATCATTGATATTAGCCACTGACCCTGACAGAGAAGGTGAAGCAATAAGCTGGCATCTCCAAGAAATATTAAATTCAAAAAAAATGATAACTGATAAACCAGTTGAAAGAGTTGTTTTTAATGAGATAACTAAAAATGCTGTTTTGCATGCTATGGAAACTCCCCGAAAAATTAACTCTGAATTAGTTGAAGCATATTTGGCAAGAAGAGCTTTAGATCATCTAATCGGGTTTTCAATTTCTCCAATATTATGGAGAAAACTTCCTGGTTCAAAATCTGCTGGTAGAGTTCAGTCGGTTGCACTCAAACTTATATGTGAAAGAGAAATTGAAATTGAAAAATTCAACATTGAAGAATATTGGTCAATAACATCTATCTTTTCAAAAGATGATAAACAACAATTCACAGCTAAGCTGTCTGTTCTTAATAATAACAAATTAGCCAAAATGGATTTAAAGAATGAAAAAGAAACAAATTTGGCTCTAGAAAAAATAAGGAATTCATCGTTCAATATTACTAAAATTTCAACAAAAAGAGTTAGGCGTAATCCCATGCCTCCCTTTACGACTTCTACATTACAACAAGAAGCTTCTAATAAACTTGGTTTTGGCGCATCAAGAACTATGCGAATAGCTCAAAAATTATATGAGGGTATAAATATTGGCAGCGAAACAACAGGTCTAATAACTTACATGAGAACTGATGGGGTTCAATTAAGTGCTCAGGCAATTGACGAATTAAGAAGTGAAATAACAAATTTTCATGGCAAAGAATATATTCCTCAATCACCTAGAATTTATAAATCTAAGGCAGCAAATGCTCAAGAAGCCCATGAAGCGATAAGACCAACTGCAATATCTCGTCACCCAGAAAGTATGTCATCTTACTTAGATTCTGAACAATTAAAACTTTATGAACTTATTTGGAGAAGAACTATATCAAGTCAAATGCAGTCCGCTGAGTTAGACGAAACATCTGCCGATATTTCAAATAAGGATAAAACTATTGTTTTTAGAGCAAACGGATCACAAGTACGCTTTCCTGGATTTTTTATATATAGAGATAGAGATGATGATAAAATTTTACCTCATTTAATAGAAAATGAAAATGTTGGTTTAGAAAAAACTAATGGCGAACAACATTTTACTCAACCACCTCCAAGGTATACTGACGCAAGCCTTATAAAGAAAATGGAGGAACTTGGTATTGGAAGACCATCAACATATGCCTCGATCTTACAAGTGCTTGTTAATAGAAATTATGTTGAGAAAGACAGAGGCAAGCATATTCCTCAAGAAAGAGGAAGGATTCTGACAGCATTTTTAAATAATTTTTTTGGTCAGTATATTGAATATGATTTTACAGCTGACTTGGAAAAAAAATTAGATAAAGTCTCAGATGGAAAGTTAAACTATAAAAAACTTTTAGAAGAGTTTTGGAATGGTTTTAAACCTCATTTAAATAAAATGTCAGAACTTGAGAGAGAAAAAATTCTTGAAGCACTAGAAAAAGAATTAGGTGATTTATTTTTTCCAAAAAATGAAGAGGATACCAATAATCAACCCAATAGGAAATGTCCAACATGCTCCAATGGGAATTTAGGTTTAGAACTCGGAAAATATGGTGCTTTTATAGGTTGTTCTAATTATCCAGAATGTAAATTCACAAAACAAATAGCAAAAAATGAAAATAAAGAAGAAAATAATACCAATGAAACTTTTATACCTGAAAATGACGGTGTATTAGGAATTGATCCTGAAACAGGCCTAAAAGTTATAATTAAAAAAGGCCCATATGGTATATATCTTCAATTAGGGGAAGAAAAAAAACCAAAACGAACGAGCATACCGAAACTAGTAGAAGCTTCTACTATCGACTTAGATAAAGCCCTTTCATTTTTATCATTACCTAGATTAATAGGCAAACACCCAGAAACAGATCAGAATATTTTAGCAGGTATAGGAAGATATGGTCCGTATTTAAAATATGATATAAATTTTATAAGCATACCAGCTGATGAAACAGTAATTAACATTGGCCTTAATCATGCTGTGGTTTTAATAGGTGAAAACAGTCAAAAACTTGGGAAAGTGTTAGGAGATCATCCAGATGGAAATGGAAAGGTCTTGGCTAAATCTGGAAGATTTGGTCCATATGTTGAATATAATAAAATAAGGGCAACATTACCCAAATCGATGTCTTTAGAAGAGATTGACTTAGATAAAGCAATAGAGTTAATAGTTGCAAAGGCTACCAAACCACAAAGATCAAAAAAGAAACAAACCAAGAAAAAATAAATTTAATTTCAATAACATTTGTATCAAAAAAGTAAGTGCATTTTAATAATAAAATCCAAATTTCAAACTTAGAAATAATTTTTATTGATGATGACGGTTTTGCTATAGGTCACATTTTAAATAAAAATAGACCAGGTCAAGAATTTGAAATTCCATTTGATAAAAAAAATATAGATTTAAATATTGGTGATCATCTTTTAGTTGAGTTAGAATTTGTTGGGAAAAAACAATATAAATTTAAAAAAATTATTAAAAAGGTTGAATTTGAAAAAAACTATTTCTTTGCTGAAGTGAGGTTAACATCAAAAGGGAAATTTTATCTTAATGAATTGGAAAGAAGTTCTCAAAGAAAAGATAAAATTCAGCCAATTCTTATTGATAGAATAAAAATTAACAAAGGTGATGTTGTAAAGGCTCAGAGCGCTTCTCGTGAAGTTTTAAAAAAACTTAAAATTAATAAGAACAGGAAATCCAGAAAAAATAACAATCAAGATTATGCGGAAATATTAGAAGTTATAGGTAATGTTCTTGATCCTAATGTATATTCTTACCTAGCGATAAGAGAATACAATTTAAAAAATAAGTTCAATCAAAAAATAAAAAATGAGATTAGTAATCTAGTTGCCTTTAAGAAGAATGGAAGAGTTGACTTAAGAGACTTATCACTAGTTACAATTGATGGTGAAGACGCTAAGGATTTTGACGATGCTGTTTATGCCGAATATATTCCCAAAAAAAAAGAATGGCGTGTCTTAGTTGCCATAGCTGATGTTTCATATTATGTAACATTAAATTCGGCTTTAGACAAAGAAGCTAAAATTAGAGGAAATTCAGTATATCTTCCAAATTTTGTTATTCCGATGCTCCCAGAGGAGTTATCTAATGATAAATGTTCTCTTATACCTAATGAAGATAGATTGTGTTTGACCGTAGAGATTATATTAGACGAGAAAGGAAAAAAGAAATCACATTCTTTCTTTAGATCTGTAATTAACTCCAAAAAACGCCTTACTTACCAACAAGTAGAAGATGTTATTAATAAAAAAATTACATATGATATTTTTGATAATAAAATTATCGAAGTTATAAACTCGTTAAATGAAGTGTATTTAATATTAGAAATTTTGAAGAAGAAAAGAGGTGCCTTAAATCTGGAACTATCCGAAAGAAAAATTATGTTCAATGATTTAGGGTGGCCAACTCAAATTAAAAAGGTTTACGGACTAACAAGTAATAAAATTATTGAAGAACTAATGATACTTGCAAATGTATCAGCTGCCGAAGAAATAATTAAATTTAATTACCCTGGAATATATCGTATTCATGAGCCACCTTCTCCTGAAAAATATAGAAATTTGATTGATATAATTGGCAAACCCCTAGCTAATATACTTAGAGGAAAAGTACCACATCCTTTGTTAATGAATAAAATTTTAGAGAACTCAAAAGAGACAGCTGATTATGACATGATAAATCAGTCTATTTTAAGAAGTCAGTCTCAAGCAAAATATCATAACGAAAATAAATCTCACTTTGGTTTAGCTTTAAAAAAATATGTTCACTTTACTTCTCCAATAAGGAGATATTCAGATTTAATAATTCATAGACAAATTATTGAAATAATAAATAACAAATATAAAAGAAAAATTAATTTAACAACTTTCAATAATAATAATGAAAAGTTCAAAATAATTAGTAAGCATATCTCAAATACCGAACGAAAATCAGTTGCAGCTGAAAGAAAGACTACAGACAGGTTAATATCACTACTATTTAAAGAAAAAATTAATGAGTTAGTTGATTGTACTATTATTTCAATTCATAAATTTGGAATTTTTGTTTCTATTGAAGATGGAATGGCTGACTCTTTATTACCTATAAGAAATTTACCTTATGATTGGTATGACTTTGATCCAAAAACACAAACACTTAATGGAGTAGATAAAGGTTATAAGTTTATAATTGGAATGAAATTTAAAGCTAAAATAATAGAAGTTGAACCTTTGACCGGAAGCATCATAGTAAAATTTCATGAGGATTTGACAATGAATATAAAGACTAAAAAAAAAGATAAATTTTCATAAACTTGACTTTATAAAAAAAAAGAATATTTTGTATTACATTAATAGGAGCAGATAATGGCAAAACCAGCTACATTACAAATTAAATTATTAAGTACTGCAGACACAGGTTTTTTTTATGTTACTAAAAAGAATCCCAGAACTAAGCCAGAAAAATTAGAACTAAAAAAATACGATCCTAAAGTACGAAAACATGTACTGTTTAAAGAAGCTAAAATTAAATAATATTGCTAATTACATTTTGTTTTAGGTAATAATTCAAATTTCTTTAACAAAGCCTTAATCTCAAAATTTCCGTAATCAACTTTGTATGAATGTACAACTCCTAAATCATCAATCTCTACATAAATTTCATATTCAGGATTTTCTTGTTTAGATTTTTCTGTGTAAAATGCTACTTTAATTGGCCAAATCTTTTTACCCTTTAAATATTCAATTTCTTTGGATTTTGATATTCTTATTTGGCCTATAAATGCAGAAACAATTTTAATAAATTCTTCATCTTCATTACCAAAAAAAACCTTTTTAGTTAGTATTTTCTCTCCATTTTTTGCTGCTTTAATTAATTCTAATAAATGTTCAATTGGAAATAAAACATCTTTCTTAAATGTTAATTTTTTTATTGAACCACTAATAATAGAACCAGAAATTTCTCTTTTATTTTTCTCAACAAAACCTTGATATGATTTTTCACCACTAAATTGACTTTTTTCATTTAATTCAAAGCTATGCTTTGTGCTCAAAAAATTTTCAAAAGTAGAGTAACTTGAAAAACTATTCGCTGTTTTGTTATTGGGCAATTCATAAATCAGAACATAATCTTCTTTAATATTCCATCCATTACAATTTTCTAGAATTTCAAAAAATGTTTGTCCCTGACCACCCTCTAAGAAACTATTATCTTTGATGTTTTGTATGTTAAGATTATAAGTTGCTTTATGCGATAAAAGTTGTGCACTTTTAGCAATATTTATGTTGTAAATGTAAACAAAAATTAAAAAAAATATAAACTTAAAATTCGACATAATTGAACCTCTTCATTAAAATAAATACATTAGAGAAAGCACGCACTTCGTAGTTATAACAAGTTAGTGAAAAATGGATAATATAAATATTATTAAAGATAATAGTACATTAAAAAAATTTTGTAAAAAATGTATGAATGAAAAAGTTTTAGCCATTGATACTGAATTCATAAGAGAAAATACTTATTATCCGGTTTTATGTCTTATCCAGATTGCAAGCAATTCTTATTCAGCTGTAATTGACCCACTATCTGATATAGACCTGCAACCAGTCTGGGAAATACTTTCAAATAAGAACATTTTAAAAGTCTTTCATGCTGGAAGACAAGATGTAGAAATTTTTTTTAATTTATCGGGGATAATCCCAACACCAATTTATGACACTCAAATAGCCGCAATGTTTTGTGGATTAGGGGATCAAGTAAGTTATGAAGGTCTAGTTAATAAATTTTTAGGCTTAACAATAAATAAAGAAAGTCAATTTTCAAATTGGCTACAAAGACCTCTTACAAAAAAACAAATAGATTATGCTTTATCAGATGTAAATTATTTGATCAAAATTTTCCCATTAATAAAAAAAATAATTAAAGAATCTAATAGAGACGAATGGGTTGAAAAAGAATTTAAATATCTTACAAATAAAAAAATCTATGATATAAGTCCAGCTGAAGTTTGGAAAAAAATTAAGATAAAAAATCCTAAAAGAGAGATTTTAAATATATTAAAATATCTTGCCGAATGGAGAGAAATTGAGTGTAAAAAAAGAAATGTCCCCAAGAATAGACTTATGAGAGATGAAGTATTAGTAACTTTATCTCAGCTAAAACCAAGTGATATTTTTTCAATTAAAAAAATAAGAGGCATACCCAAAATTCTTAATGATAAAGATTTAAATAAAATTTTAAAAATAATTATACGTTCTTGTAAAATTGAACCAGAAAAATGGCCTAAAATTCCTAAACAAACAAAAAAGCTAAATGTGAATAAGGCAAGTCTAAATTTGTTAAAACTATTGTTGTCATATTGTTCACAAAAAAGTGGTCTAGCAGAAAAATTAATTGCCAACGCTGATGAATTAAAATTAATACTTGATGGACAAGTGAAGGATTTAGAAGTTTTTAAAGGATGGCGAAATGAAATCTTTGGTAAATTTGTAAATCTATTATTAAAAGGAAAAATTGCCTTTACAATTAAAGATAATAAAATAGTAAAATTAGAATTTTAATATTCATTTAAATTATCTAATATTATTTTAATATTTTTATAACTCACTTTTTCATTAACTTCTAGAGTATGTGTATCTAATCTATTAATTACTTTTATTACACTTTCAAAACTTCTATCTAGTCTTTCTAGTATATAAATAAGTTTTTTATCACTTATAAATAAATTTTTTTCATTTGAATATTTAACTATAAATGAATAAAGAAGCACATCATCAGGTAATTTTATTGAACTTGCTAATAGACTTCTTATTCTTGAATTCAAATCGTCCAAATCCCAATCCATTTCAAAAGGTGACAGCCTTGACAAAAGCAGTATTGAACCTTCTTTATTAGTCACCTGATTCATGAAATGCATTACCAATTCTGAAGGAAAACTCTTTCCTGGAATAAAATTATCTAATATAAAATTTTTACCTTCAGTTACTAACTCAAGGCAATTATTTGATAAAGAAGTTAAATAAACACAGTCAATTTTTTGTTTTAGAATTGAACTTAAGTGAGTTTTTCCTGAACCTTTGGGACCATAAATGATTGCAGCTGGAATAGAGTTAGTTTTTTTTCTATTTCGCCAAAACTCAGAGTTTTCAATTAATTTTACTGCTTCTATATTACATTTAGAAACAAGTAAGTTTTCCCTATTTTTTATAGATTTGAATTTTAGTGGCAAAGCCATTTGTTTATTAATAGCTAACTTGTCAACATTTCTAAATTTATGGGACATTAACAGATCACTAAAAAAGTTTAATAAAATAATGCCTTACCACTACTCCAATAACAGCTGCAATAGGTAAAGAAATTAGTATGCCTACAAATCCAGATAAATAAGCACCTGTCATTAAAGCAAATATAATCCATATAGGGTTCAATTTTATTGCTTCCCCTACTAATTTTGGCGTTAAATAATAGCTCTCAAATAACTGTCCAAAAATAAATATAATGAAAACAAAAATTAATTGAGGTGAAATACCAAATTGAGAAAAACCCAGAATTAGAGTTAGCCCTCCTCCTATAAAAGAACCTAAATAAGGTACAAAAGAAATTATACCGGAAATTA
The DNA here is from genome assembly GCA_902592615.1 of uncultured SAR116 cluster alpha proteobacterium. Taxonomy (GTDB): domain Bacteria; phylum Pseudomonadota; class Alphaproteobacteria; order Puniceispirillales; family Marisalimonadaceae; genus Marisalimonas. The sequence goes on from CACJFI010000007.1 coordinate 18,621, forward strand.
TACCTAACAATATTCCAAATTTTAAACCTACTAAAAACAAACCTAGACTATAAATAACTGATAGTACTATACAAACAAGACCTTGACCTCGGATGAATTTAGATAAAACTACATCTATTTCTCTTATTAATAAATGGAATTCTGTAAAATTAGATTTATCAGCTAAATCATATATAAATTTTTTGATTTTATTAAATTCTATACTTAGATAAAAACTAATAACAACAATTAAAATCATATTAAAAAAACTATTAATAAATTGAATGCTATTACCTATGATACTATTGCCATGATTAATTAAACCATCAGTGACTGGTTTTATTAGAGTATTATAATCAACTGTTTTAATTTTTTCAGTGAATAAATACTTAGCATTAATGTCTTTCAAAAACATTTCAATTTCCTCAAAATAACTCGGCAATGATGAAACCAAATTTTGTATTTGATAAATAAGAATTGGTAAAATTAAAACCAAAATTGATAAAAAACATAAAATGAAGGCAATTATTGATATAAGGCTTGAAAAGGTTTCATTTAGATATTTATCAAGATAGATTTTTAATGGGTTCGTTAGATAAGCTACAATAAATGCTATCAAAAAAGGGATAATAACCTCAAATAGGTATAAAGTAATAAAAAAGATGACTATCGAGAAAAGAATAATATTTAAGTTTTTTTCAATAAATATTTTTGTTTTGGTTGACATTTATTAGACCTCAATCCGAACTTAGTTAATCAGTAAATATTGTTGGAAATTTAAATTCGTAAAATTAAGTTTTTTTTCACTAACAGCTTGAAAAAATGTTTTTTTATTGCCCATGAATTTGACAATTATCCTACCTTGTGAACTTGTAATTGAAATAATTTTCACTTCAATTACGAAAGGTAATTTTTCTAAAATATTTAAGATATTTGGCCAAATGCCTACATCCTTTTGAATAACAGAAATGTTATTTTCATATTTCAATTTTTTTGAGGAATTAAATGCACTTCTTTTTATATTCTCAAACGTATTTTCTGTCTTTTTATTATAGAAAATTATTTCATCTTGTATTTTTAAAAAACCCTGATCTTTAAAATTAGAAGTTGACTTTACATTAATTGATTTATCATTAAACAATAATTTTTTTGATAATGTAGTTGATTTATTAATAGTTATTGGAATTATGAGATCAACTTCATTATAAATTCTTGTATCAATTAAATTATTTTTTTTCCAATTACTTTCTATCGATTTTATCATATTGGAAACTTCTTTTTCTAACAGATCTTTATCAACATTATAGAATGATGAAGTTTTCTTTAAAGGGATTGAGTTTCTATAAATTGTTGTTTGTAATTTTCCACTTTTATTAAAAAATTTCCCATATGTAGATAAGTAAGTTTTTCCGTCTCTCATTAAAATTGGTTCAGCAACAACTAAGATTAGTGCATTAGTATTTTCATTATTTATTAACTTATTAATTTGATCTTTATTTGATTTTAAAAGAAGATTAGCTTTAAGAATTCTATTCAAACTAAAGTTACCTTTAGCAAGTTTTAATTTAACTAGACCATCTATTGTTTTAAGTTTATTTAACCAATTTAAATACCAATTATCTTTCTCATCCCATAGAACAAAACCTCTCGGACCTTTAAAGATAGGTAATACAGCTATTGGTTCCCTATATGTCTCTGCGTATTGTAATTTATTTTTTCTAAAAAAATTAATAACCAAATGTCTATTAAAACAAATATCAAAATTAGCTAAATATCTCTTATCACTGTTTGCCTCTTTATTTATTTTTAAATAATCAACTAATGAAGAAATATCAATTTTGTTAAAATTTAATTCTTCATTTTTTATCATTAACCTATTTATAAGTCTTTTAAAGCCAATTAATTTAGATTTTTGCTCTGCCTGATATCTTGCTTCATTAATTGATTCTTTTGTCAAATCAACGCTTATATTTTTGATATAAAAAGAGGAATTTAAACAATCTTGATCTACAGATGCTATTAATTTTGAAGATATTAAAAAGATTTTTAAAATTGTTAAAAAAGTTATTTTAGTAAGTTCTAATGACAAAATATTTTCCTTACTTTTTTATTTGATATGTGCTTATAACATCGATATATCAATATATATATTGTTTGTTGTAAATATTATAGATAAATCTAACTTACAAAATAATTCAAAATCAGAAACCAAAAAAATATGGTAAAAATCACTAATAAAACAGAAATTACTTATAAAGATTCAGGTGTTGATATTGATGAAGGTAACATGCTTATTAAAGATATCGCTCAAATTACAGAAGCCACCTCAAATGAGGGTTCTATTGGTGAGTTGGGTGGATTTGGAGGATTGTTTGATTTAAAAAAATATCCGTTTAAGGATCCTATTCTTGTTTCAAGTACTGACGGTGTTGGTACTAAGTTACAATTAGCAATTAGAACTAAATCATATTTTAATGTAGGTATAGATTTAGTTGCTATGTGTGCCAATGATGTTTTGGCACAAGGAGCAAGGCCACTATTTTTCATGGATTATTATGCAACTGGGAAATTAAACAAATCTGTGGCTATTGAAGTAATAAAAGGAATTGCGGAAGGTTGTAAACAATCTGGATGTGCACTTATAGGAGGAGAAACTGCTGAAATGCCAGGACATTACAAAAAAAATGACTTTGATGTTGCTGGGTTTTGTGTAGGAGCTGTAGAAAGAAACAAAATATTAAAAAAAAATTCTGTTAAAAAAGGAGATCTTGTAATAGGTTTATCAAGTAGTGGAGTTCATTCCAATGGTTTTTCTCTAGTAAGAAAAATCATAGAACTCAACTCTATAGATATATTTAAAAATCCTAAATTTGAAAAAAAATTAACACTTGCTGAAATTTTAATGAAACCTACAATACTATATACGAATGCATTTTTGGCAGCAAACAAGAACTATAAAGTTAAATCTATAAGTCACATAACTGGTGGTGGTTTGATTGACAATCCTCCAAGAGCTTTTAATGAAAACTTAACTCTAAAGTTTGACATGAATAACTTCAAACTTCCTCCTCTTTTTAAATGGTTAAAAGATAAAGCAAACATATCTCTTTTTGAGTTAACTAAAACCTTTAACTGTGGAATTGGCTTTTTAATTTTTGTAGATAAAAATGATGCTCAAGAAATAATAAATGATATTAATAAAATTGGTTATAATGCTTTTATAATTGGGTCTATGGTTGAAAATAATTATGAAAAAAATGTTGTTTTTGATGGATGGAATTTTTGAAAAATTAAGTTTTTGAATATATTTTAATGTGTAATAAATATTAAGTTATCTTTTACAATAAGGAAATAGGAAAAAAAATGGTTAATAAAACTGACAAAGAAACTCAAGAACATAAGCAATTTTATGAAAATTTTTTAAAATTTACAACATACAGCACAATTGTGGTCATAGCTATTGTTGCATTAATGGCCATTTTTCTAGTTTAGTATTAATTTAATTAACTAACTCTATATTTGCAAAAAAGAAAGATACCTCATTCTGGGCATTTTCAAGACTATCTGATCCATGAACAGAGTTTGCTTCAATACTTTCAGCAAATTCTTTTCTTATAGTACCCTCTTCAGCATCGTCTGGATTAGTTGCTCCCATAACATCCCTATTTAGTTTTACAGCGTTATTGCCTTCCAATACTTGAACGACAACGGGACCTGAAATCATAAAATCCACTAAATCATTAAAAAAAGGGCGATCTTTATGAATTTCATAAAATTTTTCTGCCATAGATTTAGTTAATTGAAGTCTTTTTTGTGCAATGATTTTAAGACCAGCATTTTCAAATTTGGCATTAATCAAACCAGTTAAATTTCTTTTAGTAGCATCCGGTTTAATTATCGATAATGTTCTTTCAACAGACATTTTTGTACTCCAAATAAACGTTAATTAAATTGGTTAATATAAATAATCAAGATATATTTAAATATTTATATTTATTTAATGATTAATATTGCTTTATTAAATGATATAACATTCTAACTCCCCATCCCACACCACCGGCAGGAATAGAAGGTGTCGATTTATTTTGCCAAGTGACTCCTGCTATATCTAAATGAGCCCATGGAGTTTTTTCTATATGTCTTTTTAAGAAACATCCAGCTGTTATAGATCCCGCACCAGGACCTCCAATATTTTTCATATCTGCAATTTCTGTTTTTATCAATTGATTATAATCATCATCTAATGGCATTGCCCAAACTTTTTCACCAGTAATTTCTCCTGAATTAAAAATAGCTTCGGATATTTCTTTATCATTTGAAAACAAACCAGCCCTAATATTTCCTAATGCTACAATCATAGCCCCAGTCAAAGTTGCAAAATTAATCATAAATTTAGGTTTATATTTCTTTTCAGTCCAAGAAAGTATATCAGCTAATACAAGTCTACCTTCGGCGTCTGTATTTAAAACTTCTATAGTTTGACCAGAATAAGATTTGACAACATCTCCTGGTCTTTGCGCGTCACCATCTGGCATATTTTCTACCAGACCTATAACACCTATTAAATTATATTTTAACTTTGAAAGTGCTGCCGCTTCTATAATGCCAGTTACAGTTGCTGCGCCTCCCATATCCCATTTCATATCTTCCATTGACTTTGCTGGCTTCAAAGAAAGACCTCCAGAGTCAAAACAGACTCCCTTTCCTATAAATGCCATTGGTTTATTATTTTTTTTGTCTCCCGACCATTCCATAACAACTACTTGGCTATCTTTTCTTGATCCTCGACCAACTGCAAGCAAAGCATCCATACCAATTTTTTGAAGTTGTTTTTCATTATAAATTGTTACCTTAACTCCTATTTTTTTCAATTTTTTACATTCGTCTGCGAATGACGTTGGATATAAAATATTTGGTGGTTGCCACACTAAATCTCTTGCAGTGAATACGCCCTTGGCAAGGTTTTGTATTTCATGGATTTTATTTAAATTTTTATTTGGCTCATTACAAACAAACACAACGTTTTTTAAGTTTGTAATTTGTTTTATTTTGTTTTTTTTATAATTTTCGAATTTATATGAGCTTAGTAAAATTCCAAGAGCTAGTCTTTCATTGATAGAAATATTATTTTCATATATTTTTGCTTGAGAAGAACCTAAAGGTTTTATTTTATTATAAATTCTTCCACCTAACTCTTCTAAATATTTATATGTTAAATCCTTATCTAAAGTTTTTCTTTTTACTAGAAGAAAATTGCCCTTTTCTGATCTTACTGAAATTATATCAGATGCTTCATTTACAACAATTTTTTTAAAGAAACTTAATAAATCTTTTTTAGAATTAAAATTATTAGATAGTAGAATGTTTTTTTCAGAATAAAATAAAATATTTATTTCATTATCATTGAGTTTAATTATATCACTTTCTTTTTCAAATTTAAATTTTATAAATCGCTTATCATTCAACATATTTTTTCCTTTAATTCAAATAGAAATATTGTATTAATCTAAATTAGTTATAGTACTATTAATATTTAAAAAAAATTCAATATAAATCTTTGAGAAAAGCTTTTATGATTTTAACTTGGTATATTTTTCGACAAACATTAAGCAACGTAACAATATCTACTTTTGTTTTAGTGGGAATTATATGGTTGAGTCAATCTTTCAAAACCATAAAATTAATAATCGAAAAAGGAGCTGGTCTTTTAGAATTTTTTATTTTATCAGCATATAGTCTTCCAAGTTGGCTTTTAATAGCTATACCATTTGGCACATTTGTTGGGTGCATGATTTCATATTTAAAACTTCAAAATGATCAAGAAATTTTAGTAATGAAATCAGCTGGAGTAAATCCTCTGAAATTGAGCAAACCCGCATTTTTTATAGCGATACTGGCTTCAATAATTTTATTCATAATTTCACACTTTATTATGCCAAAAACTTATAAAAATTTTAAAGTTTTGCAAAATGATATTAGAAACAGTTCTGAAAGTTTAATTATTAGAGATAATATATTTATTGATTTAAACAAATTTCAAACGATCTTTATTCATAGTTTAAAAGAAAATAATCAATTAGAAGAAATCTTTATTCAAGATAGAAGTAACGCTAATTTTGTAGTAGAGATTTTTGCAAAAAAAGGAAATCTAAATTTTGAAAACAACATAGTTTTAAGTATGCAAGATGGCACTAGAATATCAAATGATTTAAAAGGTAGATCAACTATATTGAATTTCAAAAATTATGATATTGAAATAAATCAGGAAAGTAATAAAAAAATATCCTCAAGAGTTGTAGAATATAATGAATATAATTTTTTTGAGTTATTGGACAAAGCTAAAAATGCAAAAGAAAAAAAAGGGAAATTTTTGGCAGAAGCACACAGTAGAAATACAATTATTTTTATGCCCTTAATTTTTAGTATGATTGTAATGGTAGTAATATTAAAAGATAACTTTTTAAGATTTTTTTCAATTTATAAAAAAACAATTGGAATTGGACTGCTTGTAATTATTCAAAGCACTGTTTTAATTATCAAAAACGCTGTTCATTCTAATATTATATTTTTACCATTAATGTATATTTTTCCATTTTTAATTCTAATTACATGCATTTTGTTACTAAATAACAACAATAAAAATCATACAATTTTATTATTTGCTAATAAGGTTGGTGAGTAGTGTTCAAATTTATCAATCATCCAATAATCTTATATAAATATTTCACTAAGGATTTATTTAAATTCTTTTTTTTCGCTTTGTTTTTTTTAATAATTTTAATTTTTTTTATTGATCTAATCGAATTATTTAGACGGTCTTCTAATAAAGTAGGAGTACATCATCTTTTAAAAGCAAATTTTATTGACTTAGCTGGGATGGCTTCTTTAAAAATAGTAGGAAATATTCAACAAATTTTACCATTTGCTGCACTAATTGGATCGATTACATGTTTTAATCAATGGAGAAAAAAAAATTATTATGTAATTTCCAAAGTTTCTGGTATCTCATTATGGAAAATTCTTTCACCAATTTTAGTCTGTTTCTTTTTTGTTGGGCTTTTTTCTATAATAATTTTAAATCCATTTTCGACATTAATGAATAAAAAGTATGAAAATTTACAAACATTATTTTTTGGGAAAGCAAATATCCAACAATTTTCTTTTGATACAAAAGGATTTTGGATAAAGCATATGTCAGGAAAGAGAAATTTAATAATTAATGCAAATAAAATAGATGAGAAAACAAAAACTTTATTTGATATAAATATTTTTGAATATGATGATAACAAGATTTTTCAAAGAAAAATTAGAGCACAGGAAGGTAAATTTACTTCACAAAAATTATCACTTTATAATGTTCAATCAATTGATAAAAATTATAAATTAACCAACATAAAAAAATTTTCTTATCAAATTAACTTTGACTCCAATCAGTTAAATGTAGCTACAAAAAAACCTGAAAAAATATTTTTATTAGACTTTCCATATTACCTAATACAAATGAAATCTTATGGTCTTAATATTTCTAAACATTTAGTTTATTTTTTTAAATTGATATGCCAACCATTCTTGATAATTTCAATGATTTTACTTTCTGCGTCCTTAATGTTAAGGAGTAATGAAAGAAAGGTTGAGATAGGTATAGTTTCACTTTCACTAGTAGTTGGTTTTAGTCTATACTTTATTGGAGATTTTATTTTTGCATTAGGTTTTTCAGAAAGAATTCCTCCACTTCTAGCTGGTTTTGGACCGACCTTAATCGGATTATTTTCAGGTTGTTATTTGATAAGTGATATTGATGAAATTAAGTATGATAAAAACAGTTAATAAATTGAATATTGTTATGAATTTTTTAAATTTAAAATTTTTATTTCTTATTATTTTGTTTTCAATTTACATATTTAAACATGCTATTAGCGAAGAAAATTATATTGTCACTATTGTTAATAAAATACCAATTACAAAAGTTGATATATTTAACCGAGCAAAGTTAATTTCCGTATTAGTTGACAAAAAATCTGAAATAAAAAATATAGAAAATTATTATAATCAATCTCTACAAAACCTAATAAATGAAAAAATCATTTTATCAGCTGGGAAAAAAATCAATAAAAATTTAATTTCAATTATATCAAATCAAGTTAATAAAAGATTACTGGCTGAATTTGATAACTCAAAACAAAAATTAAATCAATTTATAAAAAAGAATTCTATTGCAAAATCAACGTTGTTAGAAAAATACGAGTCCCAATTGATATGGGGAATTGTTTTAAGAAAAAAATACAAGATGCAATTTTCTAAGATAGAAAATAAAATTGAACAAACACTGGAGCAAAATAAGTATAGAAAAAATGAAGATTTGTATGACTTAGCTGAAATTGTAATTAATAAAAATAATAATAACAAACTGTTAGAAAAAATTAATTTTGCTCTTAAAGATGGTGCTAATTTTTTGGAAATTGCTAAACAGATTTCAATAAGTAGCTCTGCTAAATTTAATGGTAAAATTGGATGGAACACCTACGAGGATATACCAAAATTTATTAAAAGCAAAGGTAATGTAATTCATGAAGGTGAAATTTTTACTTCGTCAGAAAAAGATAAAATAAAAATTATAAAGGTTTTAGTTAAACGTCTGAAAGGTAAAGTAAGTAAAAGAGAAGACATCATCTTACTTGCTCAAATAAAATTTCCAATAAATTTTCAAAAGAAAAATTTAGCATACAAAAAAATAAAAAATGACTTAGATATTCTTTTATCAAACAAAAGCACTTGTGACGTATTAAAAATTTTTGAAAATAAAAATAGTAAAAATTTAGATTTAAAAGTAATTAAGTCAAGAATAGCAGATTTAAGTCCAAAAATAGAAAATATTATCGAAAACATAAACTTTTTTGAAATATCTAAACCTATATTTATTGGGAATCATGGATATACTTATGTTAAATGTGATAAAAGAGAAGCTAAATTAGACAAGGTGAATTACGAAAAAATAAAAAAAACAACACTGAATAAATACTTCTTAATATATAGTGAAAAACTACTTGAACGTCTAAAAAACGAGGCAAACATTATATTTGTTGAAAAAATGAAATGAGTGCTTTTAAAGAAGTAATATTAATAACAGCAGGAGATCCAGCCAGCATCTCAACAGAGATAACAATAAAAGCTGTAGAATCACAAAGAGTTAATAAAAATATCAATTTAGTTGTTATAACTGATACTTCTTTAGTTGAAGAATATAAACAATTAATCAGAAGTAATATAAAAATTAATGAGATTAAAGATCTAATCAAATTTTCTGATTACAAAGATCATTATCTAAATATAATTTCTATAAAACTAAATAACAAAGTAGAATATGGGAAACCAGATATAAATAACTTTTCTTTTACAAAATTTTCCATAATTAAAACTATAGAAATACATAACAATAGTATTGCTTCCGCAATAGTAACCAACCCTATAAATAAATATATTATGTACAAATCTGGATTTAATTTTGAGGGACATACCGATTTTCTAGGGTCACTATCTTCTACAAAGAAGAAGCCCGTTATGATGTTAGTTACAAACGAACTTAAAACTCTACCTTTGACAATTCATGTTCCTTTAAAAAAAGTAACACAATTGATTACAAAGGAACTTATTAAAACCAAAATTAAAATTGCAGTTGATGATCTAAGAACTTTCTTTGATATAAAAAATCCATCCATTATCGTTACAGGGTTAAATCCACATGCAGGTGAAAATGGTAATTTAGGTGATGAAGAGATAAAAATAATTAAACCAGCTATAGATGAATTAAAAACACTTACTAATATTTCTATTACCGGACCAATATCAGCAGATATAGCTTTCTCATCTGAAAATCGAAGTAATTACGATCTAGCTGTTTGTATGTACCATGATCAAGCACTTATACCTATCAAAACTTTGGATTTTCACAATGGGGTTAATGTCACATTAGGCTTAGATTTTATAAGAACATCTCCTGATCATGGTACTGGATTTGACATAGCTGGTAAAAATTTAGCTAATCCAAATAGTTTAATATCAGCAATTAATCTTGCTTATGAAATGAGTTCTAATAAAAATAATGCATAATAAATTTAGAAATTTGCCTACCATACAAGAAACTTTAAAAAAAAATAAAGTAAAAATTAAAAAAACTTTAGGTCAAAATTTTTTATTTGATCTAAACCTTACTGATAAGATTGTTAAACAATCAAAACCATTAGCTTCAACTATTATAGAAGTAGGTTCTGGACCAGGTAGTTTAACAAGATCTATTTTAAAAATTAAATCTGCTATTGTTTTTGCAATAGATAAAGATATTCAATCTGAGAAAATGTTAAGGGAACTGAATATAGTTTATAAAGATAGACTTAAAATAGTTATTGACGATGCTTTACATTATCCTATCTGGAATCTAGGTGAGGCACCAAGACAAGTAATAGCAAACCTTCCATATAATGTAGGAACCAAAATGTTGCTTACATGGCTAAAACATATTAAGAATTTTGATTTACTTACATTGATGTTTCAAAAAGAAGTTGCTGAAAGAATAGTAGCAAAACCTGGTTCGAAAAATTACGGAAGATTGTCAATTTTAACAAATTGGTTAACTGAAAGTTCAAAATTATTTGATGTTCCAAGTGAAGCTTTTATACCTAGGCCCAAAGTAAAATCATCAGTAATACAGTTAAAACCACTTTCAAAACCACTTTATGAAGTTTCATTTGAAGCACTAGAGAAAATTACTCATCTTGCTTTTAGTCAGAGAAGAAAAATGCTTAAATCTAGTCTAAGGGGAATCAATGGTAAAAAGATTTTAGAAGATCTGAATATTTCTCCTAATTTAAGACCTGAAAATTTGTCTATTATTGACTTTTGTAAAATAGCTGAAAAATCAATTCAATCTAAAAATTAAATTAGTTTTTCTATTGTTTTGTCTAACGTTAACTGTCTATATCTTCTGAGCCTTTCAGAGAATAAAATTAGCTTGATTTGATCTACCGCTAGTTGAAGATCGTCATTGACAATAACAAAGTCATACTCTTTATAATGACTTATTTCCTTTTTCGCCTCAGACATTCTTTTTTTAAAATTTTCTATATTTTCACTTGCTCTTTTGCCAAGTCTATTTTGTAGTTCTTTAATTGATGGAGGTAGAATAAAAACTTTAACAATATCTTTTGGCAATTGTTTCGCAATTTGTCTTGTTCCTTGCCAATCAATGTCTACAATAACGTCCATACCTTTATTAATTTTTGAGACAACCTCATTTTTTAGTGTTCCATAGAGACATCCAAAAACTTTAGCATGCTCTAAAAATTGGTCTTCTTTTAATAGTACTCTGAACTCATCTTCATTTTTGAAAAAATAGTGTTTGCCTTCAATTTCGTCTTTTCTTTTTTTTCGCGTGGTTACGGAAACTGATAAATCAATACCATCTATTTCATCAATTAACTTTTTACATATTGATGTTTTACCTGCACCAGAGGGCGATGAAATAATGAGTAATAAGCCTTTGTTTATGATACTAGACATTATTTATCCTTATTTAAACTATCTTTCCATAACTTAATATTTTTCTTATGTACACTATATGTTTTAGAAAATCTATGTCTTCCATTTCCATCGCTAACAAAATAAATATAATCAGTTTTTTCTATAAACTTTAATGCGTTTAAAGCATTTTCTCCTGGGTAGGAAATTGGTGTTGGTGGTAAACCATGAAATTTATATGTATTATATGGATTGTTTGATTTTAACATTTTTCTTGTAATTTTTTTACCATTAACATTAATACCATATGCAAGAGTAACATCTGATTGGAGTTTCATTTTTTTGTTAAGTCTATTGATAAAAACACTTGCTACTAATTTACTATCATCAAAATTCCCTGACTCCATCTGAATTATTGAAGCTAATATTAGTAATTCATTTTTATTCTTCAGAACAAAATTTTTTGGCTTTTCTTTCCAAACAGAATTTAGGAATTTTTCTTGTGCTATCTTCATTTGATTTAAGAGTTTACTTCTTGGATAACCTAATTTAAAAAAATATGTATCTGGTTTATAAATACCTTCCTCTAAATCTGTGATTTCTCCAGTCAAGTATGGGTTTTTCAACAGATTTTTTTTTAAATCAACGGCTTTAGATCCTTCTATAAGTGTAAAATTTCTAGTTAATGTTTTACCTTTGTGTAAAAGTTTTTGTAATTGAATAAGCGTAAAATTTTTAGGAATTAAATACTCTCCAGCTTTGGGTACAAAAGGTTTTTTATGGATAAATGATGCCAATTTCCAGTTTGTGAAAGAAATGTCTATATTTTCTGATCTTAGTGCAGAGATTATTTTTTTTTGGGTAGTATTTTTTTCCAACAAAAAATAAGTTTCTTTAAAAACAACAACTTTATTATTAAAATAATCTATATACATATAGATCGAAGTAAAAAGTAAAAAAAATGCAAAAAACAGAACACACTTATTTTTTAAATTCAATCTGAACTACCAATCACTAAACTCGCATTTGTACCTCCAAAACCAAAAGAATTAGAAAGTACATTTTTTATTTTTCTTTTTTTTGACTTTATTGGTACTAAGTCAAAACCTAAAGAATCTTTGTCGGGTTTCACTAAGTTATTTGTTGGAGGAACAACCTGGTTTACAATTGATAATATTGAGTAAATAGCCTCTATAGCACCAGCTGCACCTAAAAGATGCCCAGTTGCAGATTTAGTTGAACTAATACTAGTTTTTTCTATTTCTTGTCCAAGAAGCCTCCCAATTGCCTTTAATTCTATTATGTCACCGAGGGGTGTAGATGTCCCATGAGCATTGATGTAATCTAAGTCTGAAGCAACTATACCTGCATCTTTAATTGCTGAAAACATCGCTCTAAATCCACCATCTCCATTCTCAGCTGGAGCAGTTATATGATGAGCATCCCCAGACAAACCATACCCTTTTATTTCTGCATATATTTTTGCACCTCTTGCAACAGCGTGCTCTTTTTCTTCAAGAACAATTACTCCTGCTCCTTCACCCATAACAAAGCCGTCTCTATCTTCATCCCAAGGTCTTGAACTATGTTTAGGGCTATCATTAAAGTTAGTACTTAATGCTCTTGCAGCAGCAAACCCCGCCATACCAATTCTACAACAAGCAGCTTCAGCACCTCCAGCAATCATTACATCTGCGTCACCATAACGAATAATTCTAGATGCATCTCCGATAGCATGAGCTCCTGTTGAACATGCTGTTACTACAGAGTGATTTGGACCTCTAAAACCATATTTAATGCTTACTTGACCCGATAACAGATTTATAAGTGCGGATGGAATAAAAAAAGGACTAACTTTTCTTGGACCTTTAGAATTTAATAAATCTGATGTGTAGGATATAGTTTCAAGACCTCCAATACCAGAACCTAGTATTACACCCGTTCTATTCTTTTGCTTTTCATTAATCGGTTTCCAGCCTGAATCTTCAACAGCTTGAGTGGCTGATACAAGACCATAGGCTATGAATCTATCAATTCTTTTATATTCTCTTGGTTCTATCCAATCTTCGATGTTTAAACCACCTTCAGGATCATTCGTCTTATTTGGAATTTGTCCTGCTATTTTACAAGGTAAATCTGAAACATCAAAATTTTCAATTTTATTTATGCCGATTAAGCCAGATACAAGTCTTTTCCAATTAGTATCAATCCCTAATCCTAATGGTGTTAATAGTCCTAATCCAGTAACAACAACTCGACGCATAAAATACTCCTAATTATAACTCGAGCAAACATAAATAGGTATATTAACTATTTGAAGATATAAAGTCTATTGCATCTTTGACAGTTTGAATCTTTTCAGCAGCATCATCAGGAATTTCACATTCAAACTCTTCTTCAAAAGCCATAACTAATTCTACAGTGTCTAAGCTGTCAGCACCTAGATCATCTATAAAACTTGCGCTTTCAACAACTTTTGATTCATCTACACCAAGATGCTCAACTACAATCTTTGTAACTCTACCAGCTATATCACTCATTAAAATCCCCTTAAATATATGAAAAGTACTTTTTGAATTCGAGTAACATAAATATGTAATCATGCCAAGCATATAATGTACTCATACCCAAAAAATTATATCATGCTCATTCCACCATTTATATGTAATGTTGTTCCGGTTATGAAACTTGCTTCATCACTAGCTAAATAAATGCAGCCATTTGAAATGTCTTCTGCATTACCTAGCCTATTAGCAGGAATATTAACAATAATTTTATTTTTTTGTTCATCTGTTAATTTATCTGTCATTGCTGTTGATATAAATCCTGGAGCAATAAGATTACAAGTTATTCCTCTAGCTGCCACTTCTAAAGCAATAGATTTTGTAAGTCCTGACAAAGCTGCTTTAGAAGCTGAATAATTGGCTTGACCTGGATTACCAGTAAATCCTACTATGGAACTAATAAAAATTATTCTTCCAAATTTTCGCTTCAACATACCTTTTATTACTTTTCTTGTAAGCCTCATGCTAGCAGACAGATTTACATTTAAAACATTTTCCCATTCTTCATCTTTCATTCTTAAAAAAAGATTATCTGCTGTTATACCAGCATTATTAATAAGAACATCTATATGACCAAAAAAAGTTTCAGACTCTTTTGCTAAAGTTAAAATGCTTTCTTTTGAAGTTAAGTCAGTAGCTACAGCTTTAGTATCATCACCTAATTCTGTACAAAGTTCATTAAGGATTTCTCGTCTAGTTCCAGAAAGGATCAGTTTTGCTCCTTTTTCTTTCATCTTTTTTGCAATGGATTTTCCAATACCACCTGTAGCTCCGGTTAATAAAACAACCTTACCTGTTAAATCAAACATTTCTGTACTCCATCATAAATTTATTGAAAAACATCAAAATCTTCTGGATCTTCAAAACTTTCATTAGCAACATCTTTTAACATCCTTTTTGCAATTCCTATAAGAACTTTCCCACTTCCTAATTCAGTTATTTTTTTTACACCTTGACTTTTTGCGAACTCCATTGTTTCTCGCCATCTCACAGTTCCAGTAACTTGATCAATTAAATTTTTTTTTAATACTACAGGATCTGTGTGTGCTAACGCTGTTATGTTAGATACAACTGGAATCAAGGGCACTTCAAATTTTAAATTATTCAAAGCTTCTTCCATAATTACACGGGCAGGCTCCATCAATCTACAATGAAAAGGAGCACTAACAGGAAGCAAAATTGCTCTTTTAGCACCATTTTGTTTGGCAATTTCAATTGCGTTTTCAACCACTTTTGCATCCCCACTTATTACTACTTGACCATCTGAATTATCATTACCAATATCACAAATCCCATGAATTTTGGTTTTTTTAATAATTTCAACTGTTTGATTAATAGTAATACCAATTAGAGCCGCCATCGCTCCTCTACCAACAGGAACTGCTTGTTGCATGGCTTCACCTCTTAATCTAAGTAGAATAGCACTTTCCTTTAAAGAAAATACTTTTGCAACTGTCATAGCTGTATATTCACCTAATGAATGCCCACACGTAAAATCTGCTAACTGTTTTAAATTTTTATCTTTTAGTTTACTTAAAACCCTAAAAGCTGCTACACCACACGCCATTAATGCAGGTTGAGCATTAGAGGTTAATGATATTTCACTATCAGACCCTTCCCACATGATTTTTGTTAAATTTAAGTTTAAAGCATCATTAACTTCTTCAAATACATTCTTTGCTTCAGGAAAGTTTTCTGAGAGTTTTTTGCCCATTCCAATTTTTTGAGAACCCTGTCCAGGGAAAACAATAAAATTCATTTTCATTCCTTTTTAATTAATAAAAAATTTTATAATTATCTATTGCATAATTTTTATAAACATTTATGTTCCACAAATAAATAAATTACTATCATAAATTATATTATTTATGTACTCCTTTCCAGCAAGTTTCTTGTTGGATAACCTGGGTATTACCCAAAAGCCATAAGGAGATAACAATGGCATTATACGAAAGTGTAATAATTGGAAGACAAGACCTAACACCCGGTCAATTCGATACATTATTGGAAAAATTTATATCAGTTATTAAATCTTTTAAAGGTGAAATAAAAAAAAGAGAAGATTGGGGTATTAGAAATCTTGCGTATAAAATTAATAAAAATAGAAAAGGGCATTACACCCTCTTAAATATTGATGGGCCTCCAGAAGCTATTAGAGAATATGAGCGTTTAATGAGACTAGACGAAGACATTATTAGATTTCTAACTTTTAAGATTAAATTTGTTGAAGATAAACCCTCCCCTTTAGTTGTTAACAAATCTGATAGATCAAAGAATGAATCATTAACAGATGAAAACTATTCAGGTTCTGATAAATTATAATGAAGGTATAACAAAATGACACAATTAAATATAACTAGAGAGGCTCTAAGAAAGCCTAATCAAAAAAGAAAAAAATCTTGTCCATTTGCAGCTCCAAATACACCTGAAATAGACTACAAAGATCTAAAAGTATTAACGAGATATGTATCTGAAAGAGGTAAAATTGTACCGTCTAGAATCTCTGCCGTTTCAGCCAAAAAACAGAGGGAACTCTCTAGGGCGATAAAAAGAGCAAGGTATTTGGCTTTAATGCCTTATGTTGTTGGTTAAGAACGGAGAATCAAATGAACATTATTTTATTAGAACGTATTGAAAAATTAGGTCAAATAGGTGACTTAGTTAAGGTAAAATCTGGATATGCGAGAAACTTCTTATTACCTAAAGGAAAAGCTGTATTTGCTTCTAAAGAAAACATAAAAATATTCGAAGATAAAAAAGCACAATTAGAGGGTGAAAATATTGAAAGAAAGAAAGAAGCTCAAAGTTTAGCAAATAACATAAGTTTTAAAGAAGTTACCATAATTAGAGCTGCAAGCGAGTCTGGACAGTTGTATGGCTCTGTTTCCGCTAAGGACATTGCTCAAGAGATAACTAATTTAGGTTTATCAGTTAATAAATCACAAATAGTTTTAAACAAAACCCTTAAAACCTTATCATTTGAAAATATATCAATCAAACTTCATCCAGAAGTTTACGTAAAATTAAAATTGAATATTGCTAGATCAAATGAGGAAGCAAAAGAACAGTCAAAATCTGGTAAGGCAATTATTACAACAGAAATAACTGGTGGCGATATAAGATCTGAAAGAGCAAAAAAAGATGCAAAGCGCTTTGAAAAGAATAATAATAGTAATAAAATAGATAAACTCCCAGATAAAGTTTTAAAAACAGACAGTACAAACTCTTCAAAAACTTTGAGAGAAAAGGATCAAGAGAAAAACAACGCTGAAAAAGAGGATAAAAAAGAGTAAATAATAATAGTCTTGTTTTTTATTTATAGATTATTAAAAATTAATCTCCATTATCTTCAGGAGATGGCATTATGAATGACAGTTTAGTTGATGACTATATTAACTCTAATGAAATTATTAATAATAAAAATGTAATGCCTCAAAACTTAGAGGCTGAACAAAGTCTATTAGGTTCAATACTCTTTGATAACAAAATTTTAGAAGATCTGCCTACAAATTTTAGTTCTAATTATTTTTTCGATCCTCTTCATTCTAGTATTTATGACGCGAGTATATCTCTCATAGATAATGGTCGTTTAGCCGATCCACTAACACTGAAAAACTATCTTAGTGATAATAAACACAATTTAGATATAGATGTTGAACAATACCTTATAGACTTAAGAGATGGTGTTTTATCTTTAAGCAAAGCCAGATTTTATGCCGAAGAAATACGTAATTGCTATATCAGAAGATCTTTAATTATTATAGCTGATGAATTAATCCACAACGCAAATCATCCCAAAATTGACACTACTCCTGATCAAGAAATATCCAATGCAGAAGAAAAATTATATAATTTGGCAGAAAAAGATCAAATTAATTCAGGCCCTTCTGATTTTAAAACTATTCTTGCCAGTACAACTAAACAAATTAATTCTGCCTATAATAGAAAAGGAAAATTATCTGGAATTGATACTGGATTTTCTGGGATTAACCGTCATTTGGGAGGTTTGAATAAATCAGACCTAATTGTTCTAGCTGGCAGACCTGCAATGGGAAAGACAGCTCTAGCAACCAATATTGGTTTTAATGCAGCTAAATGCAGTAAATTAGATAAAAATGAAGCAATATTGATATTCTCTTTAGAAATGTCAGCTGAACAATTAGGTCAACGAATACTTGCAGAGCAATCTACAATAGATTCTCACAGATTAAGAAATGGTGATATTGATGATGATGAATTTTCAAAACTAGTTGTTACTCAAAATAACATACATAATTTACCTTTTTTTATTGACGATACTCCTGCGATCTCCGTTGGTCAAATTGGATCAAGAGCAAGAAGATTAAAAAGAACAAATGGATTAAACTTAATTATAATTGATTATATTCAATTAATTCAGGGATCAAAAGCCAGTGAAAGTCAAGGCAGGGTTCACGAAATATCTAATATCACTAGAGGTTTAAAATCATTAGCAAAAGAACTAAATGTCCCAATATTAGCTTTGTCTCAGTTAAGTAGAGCTGTTGAACAAAGGGAAGATAAAAGACCTATACTAGCTGACTTAAGAGAGTCTGGATCTATTGAACAAGATGCTGACGTAGTAATGTTTGTATATAGAGAAGAATACTATCTTGATAAGAGCGAGCCAAGCCAAAAAGAAAATGAAAATCAAGAAAGCTTTAATGAACGATTTATTAAATGGCAGGATAGAAGAAGCGCTGCAGAAGGCAAGGCAGAAATTATCATCTCAAAACAACGTCACGGTCCAACAGGTATTATCCAAGTGCAGTTTGAGGCTAAACTTACAAGGTTTATGGATTTAGTCCAAAATGAACGCTTACCAGACCAAATCTATTAGTAAAATTATTTAAATTTGTTTATTATCTTATTATGAAATCTATTTTAGAAATTTCTCTTGATGATATTAAATACAACTGGAAATTAATAAATACTGCCTCTAATGGAAAAGCTGCAGCAGTTTTAAAAGCTAATGCTTATGGAATGGGTATGGTAAAGGTAGCTAGAGCATTATTTGAAGCTGGGTGTAATTATTTTTATGTCGCAAATATTTTTGAAGGATTAAAACTTAGAAAAAAATTCAACTCAAATAAAATTTCAATTGCTATTTTTGAAGGTTATTTAGAAGGTAATCAAAAATTTTATGCTGAAAATAATTTAATCCCTGTTTTAAATAGTCTTGAACAACTGAAAAGATTTAAAAATTTTTCAGGAACAAAATTTGTGCAGAAAGTAATAATTAACATTGATACTGGAATGAATAGATTGGGTTTTAGTAAGAAAGAAAGAAATTTTTTAATTAACAATAAAGATTTATTAAATAATATTAGAATAGACTATATTATGTCTCATCTTTCAAATTCACAAGAAAATGAAAATGAAACTAATTTGCTTCAACTAAATGAACTCGAAAAATTTTGTAGTAACTTTCCAAATATAAAAGTTAGCTTTGCTAACAGTAACGGGATAAAACTTGGACCCAATTTTTGTTTTGACCAAACTAGACCTGGGATTGGTTTATACGGAATAGATAATTTTGGTAAAAATTTAAATTTTAGTTCAGAAACATTAAAGCTACCCCTGAAATTATATGCTCCAATTATTCAAATTAAAAAGGTAAACACTGGACAAAAGATATCATATGGTGGGATTGATATTTTAAAAAGAAATTCAATACTTGCTACAATCGGAGTAGGTTATGCTGATGGATGGCTTAGATTATTAAAACATAATAGTGTTTTTTTAATTGGAAATGAAAAGTGTAAAATTGTTGGTAATATTACTATGGATAGTTTTGTTTTAGATATTACTGATATTAAAAAAAAGAAGTTAAAAGAAGGAGATCACATTTGTTTATTAGATAATTCTAACATTGAAAATATACTTAAAAATAATAACATCATTAGTTATGAACTATTAACACTTATGGGCGATCGTTTACATAGAAGTTATTAGCTCTTATATTTTTTAAATAAAGGTAATTAAATTTGCGTGATCTTTTTTTAGATATTCTTGGCACAACTGGAAAAAAATTTATTAATTTTGTCGCAAATATTGGACATTTTTTTATTTTTTTTGGAAATGCCATCTATTGGGCGTTAAAACCACCTTGGTATTTAAAAAGGATTTTTCAACAAATAATAGATATAGGATATTTCTCATTACCTGTTGTAGGTCTAACTACCTTTTTTTCAGGTATGGTCTTAGCTCTACAGACTTATAACGGCTTTACTGATTTTAACTCAGAGTCTACAGTTGCAAGAATTGTCTTAACCTCAATCACAAGAGAATTAGGCCCAGTATTAACAGGTTTGATGGTAGCAGGTCGTATAGGAGCAAAAATGGCTGCTGAAATAGCGACGATGAGAGTTACTGAACAGATAGACGCATTAGGAACATTAGGTACCAGACCTATGCAATATTTAATAGCACCTAAAATAATTGCATCGTTAGTTTGTATACCTATTTTAGTTTTAATTGGGAACACAATTGGTATTTTAGGAGGTTATGTAATAGCTATTTACAAACTTAATTTTAATCCGAATCTATATCTATATGCAACAATGGAATATTTACAGTTAATTGATATTATACAAGGCACTGTAAAAGCTTCTGTTTTTGGTTTAATAATCTCAATGGTAAGTTGTTATTTTGGATATAATGCGAGCAAAGGAGCAGAAGGAGTGGGATTTGCAACAACATCCTCAGTAGTGATTTCATCTGTAATGATTTTAACTAGTACATATATTATAACAGCATTATTTTTTGGTTAAAATATGAAAAAAAGAAAAAAGAAAAAAATCATAATAAAAGTAAGTGATTTATCAAAAAGCTTTAACAATAATATTGTCCTCAAAAATATAAATTTTCAATTACTCGAAGGAGAAACTTTAGCAATTATAGGTGCATCTGGTTCCGGGAAATCTGTACTTTTAAAAAATATAATTGGCATATTAAAACCTGATAAAGGATCAATTGAAATTAATGACACGGAAATGGTAAACTTACCAACAAAATTAAAAGAAAAAATTTTGCTAGATCTTGGAATTACTTTTCAACATGGTGCTTTATTTGATTCTCTTAAAAATTGGGAAAATATAATTTTTAAAACCGCTAATAAAGAAAAAATGAATAACAAAAAAGGTAAACAATTAGCATTTTCAATAATCAATCAACTAGGGCTTCAAACTGAAATTTTAGATCTATACCCTTCTGAAATTTCAGGTGGAATGCAAAAAAGAGTTGCTATAGCTAGAGCAATTTGTGGGAATCCAAAAATTTTATTATTTGATGAACCTACCTCTGGATTAGACCCTGTAACGGGAAGTTTAATAGATCAGTTAATTAAAACAGCTGTAAGAACAGTTGGTGGAAGCGCTATTACAATTACTCATGATATGGCATCAGTATGTAGAATTGCTGACAAAGTCATCTTAATTGATAATCAAACTATTTCATGGTCAGGCACACCAAAACAAATGTTCAATTCAGCTAACACAAAAATACAAGAATTTATTGAACCAATTAATTCCAAAATATTTTTTAAATGAAAAATTCAAAAAAACAATTTATTTGTCAGTCTTGTGGAAACATTTACTCAAGATGGATCGGTAAATGCGAACAATGTAATCAATGGAATACATTAGTTGAAGAAAATAATTCTAAACCCTCTGGTATTTTGTCTAAGTCAATAGGAAAAAAAATATACTTTCAAAAGCTGAATGATGTAAATTACGAATACTCAAGAATTAAAACTAATCTTAAAGAACTAGATAGAGTTATTGGAGGTGGATTTGTTCCAGGCTCTGTAACTCTAATTGGTGGAGATCCTGGCATTGGAAAATCTACCTTATTATTGCAACTCGTAGGGAAACTATCTAGTCAAAAAGAAAAATGTATCTATGTTTCTGGAGAAGAAAGTTTATCTCAGATAAAAATGCGAGCTGATCGTTTAGGTATAAAAAATAATAATATAGAATTTGCATCAATAACAAATGCCTCTGATATTGCCATCACAATAAATTCTGAACAAAGAAGATGTGTATTAGTAGTTGATTCTATACAAACTATGTATTTACCTCAATTAGACAGTTCTCCTGGAACTGTATCACAAGTTAGAGCTAGTGCACATGAATTAATTATAGCGGCAAAAAAAACAAATACTGTACTAATTTTAATTGGTCATCTAACAAAAGATGGGGCAATAGCTGGTCCAAAAGTTTTAGAACATATGGTTGATACCGTCCTATATTTTGAAGGTGATAATAATTTTCAATATAGGATTTTAAGAAGTTTTAAAAATAGATTTGGTGCTAATAACGAAATAGGTGTGTTCGAAATGCTTAGTAATGGTTTAAAAGAAATTGTAAATCCCTCTGCAATATTTTTGTCTGACAGACAAAAAAATATATCAGGGACAGCAATTTTTGCTGGTTTAGAAGGTACTAGACCTATTTTAGTAGAAATCCAGGCATTGGTTACTCATTCCACGTTAGCAACTCCAAGAAGAGTAATAGTAGGTTGGGATATTTCAAGGCTTTCTATGGTATGTGCAGTTTTAGAAGCAAGGTGTAAAATTCATCTCTCCAATATGGACATATTTTTGAATATTGCAGGAGGTATAAAATTATTTGAGCCAGCTGCTGATTTAGCTGTCGCTGCAGCCATAATCTCTTCTGTCAAAAATATCCCATTATCTTTTACCAGTGTGTTTTTTGGTGAAATTGGACTTTCAGGAGAAATTAGGAAAGTTAGTCAGCCAGAATTAAGAATTAAAGAAGCATCTAAATTAGGTTTCAATATAATTAATTTGCCTACTAAACAAAAAGTTATAATTAATAAAGTTATGCGTTATAACAATCTAAGCGTTTTAAGTGACCTCTTAGAATTAATTAGTAAAGTTAATAGAGACTGATGGAATATTTTTATAATTTGTATTTTAATATTATTGATATCATAGTTTTTGGAATTATCCTAACATCATGTATTGTAGCTACTTTAAGAGGGTTTGTTAAAGAATTATTTAGTATTATTTCTTGGATATTGTCATTGATGATAGCATTTAATTTATTCGAAAAATTTAAATTTAAATTGTTAAATCACATATCACAAGAAATAATTGTAGATTTTCTTGCTTTTGGCTTTCCATTTTTAGGAACTTTGATTTTATCTAGTATCATCTCAAGTTGGTTGTCCCCAAAGTTTGATGTAAATGGAGTTTTAATTTTTGACAAAATTTGTGGGTTTGTTTTTGGTGCCTTTAGAGGTTTTTTGCTAATTATTTTATTCTATTTAGGATTTTTATATTTAATTGGAAAAGATAAAAAAATGCCTGCCCCGCTTATTGAAGCGTACTCATTCAAATACATAAATTTATCTGCTGAATTATTGGTAAAGTTTTTCAATAATAAAGAATTAAAATTTGATAGTGGTAAAACAAAAGAGTTCTAAAAAAGAAATTTTTAGGAAAATATTATGTACTGTAAAATAAATGATAAGTTTAAAGAAGAATGTGGTGTCTTTGGTATATTTGGAACTGAAGAAGCCTCTGTTCTAACTACTTTAGGACTTCATTCCCTGCAACATAGAGGTCAAGAAGGTGCAGGAATAGTAAGCTTTGATGGAAAAAATTTTAATTCAGTGCGTAAACAGGGTTTAGTAGGAGATAATTTTAACAATAATGATATTTTATCACAGCTTCCTGGTAAAACCGCCATAGGCCACGTACGATATTCTACAACCGGTGAGTCTAAACCAGAAAATCTACAACCTCTTTTTGCAAATTTAGCTATTGGTGGCTTTGCATGCGCACATAATGGAAATTTAACAAACACTTATTCAATTAAAAAAAAATTAGTTGAAAGTGGGTCAATTTTTCAAACCTCATCTGATACTGAAATTATTCTCCAGTTAGTTGCACGATCACAAAAGAAAAAAATAATTGATAAGCTTATTGACACACTTCATCAAATAAAAGGAGCTTACTCGCTGGTAATCCTAACAAATAAAAAACTCATTGGTGTAAGAGACCCTTTTGGGATTAGACCATTAGTACTGGGTGATAAAAATGGTTCTCCTGTTTTAGCTTCTGAAACTTGTGCTCTGGATATGATTGGAGCAAAATATATTCGGGATATAGAAAATGGTGAGATAGTGGTAATAACTGAAAGTGGTATGGAGTCAATAAAACCATTTAAAAAGATCCCAGAAAGACCCTGTATTTTTGAGAGAATTTATTTTGCAAGCCCAGATAGTATCGTAGGAAATAAAACAGTTTATACTTATAGAAAAGCTCTTGGTGAACAATTAGCCATTGAAAATAATATATTTGCAGATGTAATTGTACCAATACCAGATTCTGGGGTTTCTGCAGCTATTGGATTTTCACAAAAGTCAAAGATTCCATTTGAACTTGGTATAATTAGAAGTCACTATGTTGGTAGAACTTTTATTGAGCCGTCACAAAATATTAGACAATTTGGCGTAAAACTTAAACATAGTGTAAATAGATCATGTATTGAAAATAAAAAAGTTATATTAATTGACGACTCAATTGTTAGAGGAACTACAGCTAGCAAAATTGTAAAAATGGTTTACGAAGCAGGAGCAAAAGAAGTTCATTTAGGAATTTCATGCCCTCCAATTTTACATCCAGATTTTTATGGTATTGATACACCAAACTATAATCAGTTGATTGCTTCTAAATCTAATTTAGAGGAAATAACAGAAATGGTTGGGGCTAAGTCGTTATTTTTTCTGTCTTTAGCTGGCACTTATAAAGCGATGGGATGTAAAGAAAGAAACTCTAAGACACCTCAGTTTACTGATCACTGTTTTACAGGTGAATATCCGATAGATGTAACTGAAATTTTAAATCTCAATAGGTAAAATGAATAAAAATAAAAATGCTCTTATTACGGGTGCGGGAAGTGGAATTGGAGCTGAAATAGCAATTATACTCGCAAAACATAATTTTCATACAATTATCACCGGAAAATCAATATCTAGATTAAAAAAAACTGAAAAAAAAATTATTGATAATGGTGGTTCATGTACTGTAGTTGAACTCAATATGAATAATTTTGTTGGCATTGACAAATTAGGTTTAGAAATATTTAAAAGATGGAAAAAATTAGATATATTAATATCAAATGCTGCAATTCTTGGAACTCTAGGCCCTATACATCATCAAAATAATGATGAGTTCATAGAAGTACTTAACGTTAATTTAGTTAGTAATCACAGACTTATTCGATCGTTAGAACCACTTTTGAAAAATAGTGATCAACCAAAAGCTTATTTTATGTCATGTACAGTAGCTAATAAAACAAAACCTTTTTGGGGTGCTTATAGTGTCTCTAAAGCATCACTTCAACACCTGGTTAAAATATGGTCTATGGAGAATAAAAATAATAATTTATCAATTTCAATTATAAATCCCGGAAAAACAAATACAAAATTAAGAAAACAGGCAATGCCAGGTGAAAATAGTAATAACCTTCAAAACCCAAAAGATGTTGCAGAGAAAATAAAAGATATTATTTTTTCAAATAAAATTTATAAAGGCGAAGTTATTGATTTATTAAGATCTAAGATGGATTAATCTTCAATTATTACTGGTTCTAAATATGAGAAATAAAAATCAATTTTGTTATCAAATTTTCTAGCAATTTCTTGAGCCTCTTTGTCGCTTTTAGCACAAAAGCTCAAACTTAACCTAAAGTTATGTAGTCTATAAAAAAATCTTAAAAGATCTATTTGATTAGATCCTACATACCAAGATTTTAATATCCAACCTATGAAAAATAACCATGGGGAAATCATAAATAGCATGAAGTAAAAAACCATGGTTATAGAAAAAAAAGTCCATAACCTGTTTTGTAACATCCATAATGGTGGAGCAATACTTGCAAGAATTGAAGGCGTGGTATTAAGTAATATTGCGACACTTCCCGGTTTTTTATAAATTTCAAATAGAAAATAAAATTCATCTTTTTGGAAATAAGTATTTATATTTGAAATTTCTAGTTCAGGTATTGTTTCAGATGTGACATTTTCACAA
Organism: uncultured SAR116 cluster alpha proteobacterium; assembly: GCA_902592615.1. Lineage (GTDB taxonomy): Bacteria > Pseudomonadota > Alphaproteobacteria > Puniceispirillales > Marisalimonadaceae > Marisalimonas. The sequence goes on from CACJFI010000007.1 coordinate 44,754, forward strand.
ATCACACCTAAGGGGCCATAAATAAAAGTATTAAAAAAAACTCCTTTTCTAAATAAAGTAATTACCTTTTTTTCTTTTATTTCAGATAATTCCTTAGATAATTGTTCATAACTTTTGTGTATCATTTCACCATCAAGTGCTATAATGACATCACCCTCTTTAAGTTTCATTATAAATGCATTTGAAGATGTTCTTATTGATTTAATCTGGAGAAACGATTTTTCAGTTATAATTTCTTCACTCATTTGATCAAACTCATTTTACAAATATGATTTTAATTATGGGTATTTAATCCTGCTTGTCTTATCCGCAATTTTATTCAAAACATTATTATTTTGTTTTAAAAGCTTTGAAATTTGTTGTGCTTGTATAGCTTGATTTGCTACAATTTTTTTATAAATAGCTTTGTTGCTTATTTGTTGAATAGCTTTTGATATAGATTTGTTATTTGATTTATTTAATTTTTGCATATCTGAAATAAGTTTTTTATTATTATCAATGCTTGCTTGAGTGTTTTTGTTCAATTCATTTACAAGAGTATTTGTAATTAACTGTAATTCGGCAACAGTATTTTCATTTGATGTTTGCATTCTCTTTTCTATCTTGTTGAGAGTAACAACCAATTTTTTATTAATTTCTAATAAATCTCCTTGTTCTTTGATAGCATTATCTAAATTTTTTAATGATGCATTAACTCCATCAACATTCTCTGCAAAAACTACTAGGGCTTCCCTACTGGTTTCTGTCATGTTAGTCAATTTGTCAGAAGATTGCATAAATAAAAAGGCGCTTACAGTTATAACTACTAAACCTGATATAATTGACGATAAAAATACGATTGTAGTGTATTTATGAATTTGTTTCACCTTAGCCTCCAATTTTTCGTGTGCTTTTTTAACTTTATTATATTCTGAGGTTACATCAGTTGCCGCATCTGCTGCGTCTAAAGCTAATTTTATGCTTTCTTGAACAGCTTCCATTTTAGTATCCATTTTATTTATCCTGTAATTTTAAGCTAAACAAATATAAAATTATTATTTTTTCTCTTTTCGATATGCACATTCCATACCAGTTGTACTAAATACTTCTAGTGATGGTATATATTTGGACATGAAACCAAATTTTTTGCATCCCCAAGGCCTTTGTTTTCTATGAGTAATAAAAAAATAGACACATCCGCGACAAGTGACTCTTTGATTATCATTTTTGATATTCTTCATCAAAACTTAAACTTTATTTTTTTTTTTATTTTTAAATTCTATTAATGTATATATTAAATCAGCAATTTTAAATCTAAAGGCACCTAAAACTGCTGTAAAACCAAAAAACCAATATAATGATGCACTAAAAATATCACCCTCTTCACGAAGAGAACTTGCTTCAAAATGACATAATAGTGCAGACCAAATAAACATTGCTGTAATAATAATTTGTCCAAATGTTTTTCTTTTCTTCACATTACCACCATAATTTATTTAATTATTTTTCCATATTCATCAAAGCTCATATTTTCTGGCATTTCAAATTCAGGATAATCAGTTTCCTCTCCTCTTTCAATTTTAAAGATATAAGCTAATACAGAGGCAACAGCTGAATAGAGATTTTGAGAAATTTCCTTTCCTATTTCTCCTGTAAAATAAAGAGCCCTAGCAAGAAGAGGACTTTGAAAAACTGTAACCTTATTCTCATCAGCTAATTTTATTATTTTTTCTGCTATCATTCCTCTTCCCATAGCTAAAATTACTGGAGCACCTTCTGTACCAACTTCGTATTTTATTGCAACTGCAAAATGCGTTGGGTTAGTTATTACAGCTGAAGCATCTTTTACATTATCGAGCGCGGCTGACTGAGTAGCAGCTCTATTAGCAATTTCATTTTGTAATCTTCTAATTTTTTGTTTAACTTCAGGTGATCCATCCGTATCTTTATGCTCATCTTTTACTTCTTTGATTGTCATTTTTAATTTTTCAACATGTTGGTATTTCTGCCAAATAAAATCAAAAATTGCTATGAAACCTAATACAATTAAAAGCGCAATTGTGAGTTTAGGAAAGTTGTAAAGTAGATTTGATAGCGCAGAGTATAAATTACGTTCAGATAAATTAATTATATCTTTCATGTTAATATATATAACAAAGAATGTAATCCCCCCTAATAAGCCAACTTTGAACAATGATTTGATTAGTTCAAACAAACCCTTAGAAGAAAAAATTCTTTTTAAGCCTGATAATAAGTTAATTCTATTTGATTTGAATTGAAAAGCTTTCGGGGCAAAATTAATACCTCCAACTGCCATTTGTGTAATTAAAATAATTAGTATTAATGGAACACCAACAATTAAAGTTATATTTATCACATATTTTATTAATTTATTGATGCCATAGGCAGGTGATATATTGGTTATATAATCAAGATCAAACAAGAAAAAAGTTTTCCAAATTGCTAAAAAATCTCTAGCAAAAAAAGGTATTGAAGACAGAACCATTAAACCCATTATTAATGACGTAAAAACAAACATTTCTTTAGACGATAATACCTGACCATCCTCAGCCGCTTTATCTAATTTTCTTTGGGATGGTTCTTCGGTTTTATCCTGTGAATTATCTTCTTCAGCCATTTTATGGAGTTCCTTCTTTGAAGGAATGTAGAACTTCATCAATCAAATTAATTGCCATAGCTGTTAAATCAGAAAAAGCATTTGAAATTGGCACAACCCCCAAATACAAAAAGATAAAAACACTAATTAAAGCAATTGGGAAGCCAAACGAAAAAAGATTTAGTGATGGGGCAGACCTGGTAATTATACCTATCGAGCACTGTATTAATAATAATCCACCTACAATTGGTAAACTTATAAGTGCTGCTAGGTAAAACATGTCTCCAACGGTATTTACAGCAACATTACTTACCACAGAAAAGTCAAGAAACAGACCAATTGGTAAGTATACATAACTTTCTATAAGAAATTTTAGTAAGTACAAATGACCGTCTAACGATAAAAAACAAGATATAAGAAATAAAGTTAATACTGTACTTAAAACAAGTGTTTGTCCTCCAGATTGAGGATCAATCATGCTTGACATTGATAATCCTGCTGTAGATGCTATTTTCTCACCTGCAACAGCAGCTGCTGAAAAAAGAATTTTTAAAATTAATCCTACTGAAAGTCCAATACCTATCTCAGATAATAAAAGTATAAATAAATTAAAACTTTCCATATTTTGTATCTCTGGTACTTCAATGACAGGAAATAAAAATGCAGTTAAACTTATACTTGCAACAATTCTTACCTGTAAAGGTATTCCCCCTAATGAAAAAAAAGGTGCACTAATTAAAAATGAAGTAATACGTAAAGATGCTACAAAAAAAATTACTATATATTGGTATAAATTAAATAAATTAATTCCAGGTAAAGCAAACTCTATTCCATTCATGACAAATTTCTTTCGTATTTAATTTTGTCCTACACCGGCGACCTGGTCAAAAATAAAATTAAAGTAATCAACAAGTCCCATCATAAAAAAGTTACCTAATAATCCTATACCTAACATTACTACGATCACTTTTGGTACAAAACTAAGTGTCATTTCATTAATTGATGTTGCAGCTTGAATAATACCTATCAAAAGACCTATACCGAGTGCTAAAGCTAAGATAGGACCTGAAACAAGTAAAACCTGATAAAAAGCCATACTCAACATACTAATATTCTCATCAAAGTTCATTTTTAACCTGCCGAAAAAGTGCTTACTAAAGAACCAACTGTCATGCTCCATCCATCAACTAAAACAAATAATAATAACTTAAATGGAAGTGCAACTAACATTGGAGATAACATCATCATTCCAAGTGACATTAAAATAGACGAAATCACCATATCAATAACTAAAAAGGGTAAAAATAAAAGAAACCCTATTTGAAATGCAGTTTTAAGTTCACTAGTCATAAATGCTGGAAGAGCTATTCTGAAGGGAATATCAGAAATTTTATCAAATTTTTCTAAGCCAGCTAATTCAGTGAACATTATTAAGTCTGTTTTTCTTGTATTTTTAACCATAAACTGTTTCATTTCACTACTCGCTGTTTCAATAGCTTGTTCTGCAGGTAATTTTTTTTCCATATACGGTACTGCTGCATTCTCGTAAACATTATTAAATGTTGGAGCCATTATAAAAAAAGTTAAAAACAGAGATATTGCTACTAATACTTGATTAGGAGGCGTTTGTTGAGTGCCCAATGCTTGACGAAGAATTGACATAACAATAATTATTCTTGTAAAACTGGTCATTCCGAGCACTAAAGATGGTAAAACCGTCAAAGCTGTCATTAATAGTAAAATTTGTAAAGGAAATGAATATTCAGTTGTATCACCGTTGGTTGATACATTTAATGCAGGAAAGCCAGAAGCAAAAGTTTCTCCAACAGCTTGTAAAGGAAATCCACTAATTAAAATCAAAACAATTAAAAAAGATAATTTTTTTAATAAATTTTTTATATTCTTATGAATTACTTCTTTTGTATGAAAAAAACATAGTGTTTTCTTTGCTTTTGGACAAATTGCTCTAATCATTTTTATTACCATTTTTATGAGCCGTTAATAAATCTGATATATTCACATGTTGAAGAGGTTTAGAAATCTTTGATTTTTCTTGCATACGGATATTTTTAGATGATGACTGTTCTGCAGCTTTTAAATTGGAATTACTTATATCAAATTTAGATTTATCAATTTGTATTAACGATCCCCTACCAGACTTATGACCTACAAAGAAAAATTTTTCTTGGTCAATTTTAAATACATAAACTAGAAAACCATTGTTTAGAGGCATTTGATTTACTACCTCAAAACTATTTTCTTTTTTTATTATTTTTTTTAGGTGACCACTTTTTTTCTTAATAATAAATGCAATAGCACCTAACACTAATAAAAATGCAATTACAACAATAACTGTAGTGAAGTCGGGGACTGATTGTGACATATTAATTTTCCTTAATTTTTATAAAGGAAGCAAGAAACATGCCATCAATAAGTTTATTTGTTAAGTCATTGTTTTTAATTAATTATTTTAATGTCAATTTTTTGTAATTTATAATTTTTGCACTCGGTGTTCTGGATTTGCAACTTCTGTAAATCTGATCCCAAACCTTTCGCCAACCATAACCACTTCACCTTTGGCAATTTGTACTCCATTTGCTAAAATATCCAATGGGTCACCTGCTAATCTTTCTAATTCTACCACTGATCCTTCATTAAGTCTTAAAAGATCTCTTATCTTAAGCTCCGTTGAACCAACTTCAACAGTAAGTTTAACTTCAATATTTTCTAAAACCTTGAGATTATCTAGCCCAGCATTATCTGTAACTGTTTCTTCAACTTTAGCTTCTGCCTCAGCTTCATTTTCTGCCATAAAATTACTCCTAAATTATTATAATCTATTTTTTAAACTAACTGCAACTTGTCCGTTTGTTTCCCCAATTTCAGCTTTAAATAAAATTTTGTCATTTACAAAAAAATCTACTCCATCAACTGGTGGTAAATTCATTAAGTCTCCCTCTTTAAATTTAATGAGGCTAGATAGTGAAACAGATGGTTCACTCAAAATTGCTGATACCGGAAGTGGAATATTCAATACCGATTTTTCTAAGCGTTCTCTCCAGCTTGTATCATCGTTAATTATGTCGCTTTGAACCCTAGAACGTAATAAAGAAGCGATTGGTTTTAAAGTTTGTAAAGGATAGATTATATCAAATGAAGCTGAGTCAACGTTTGGAAGTTGAACAACAAAAGAGCATATAATTACTGAATCTGATGATTCAACTAAAGTTGCAAATTGTGGATTAATTTCTCTACTTTGATGCTTAATTGTTATCGGCATAAGATCTTTCCAAGCATTTTCAAGGCATTGGGTAATTCCACTTGATACTATTTCAATTATTCTGTCTTCAGTTGCAGTAAACTCTGCCTTGGCTGAGGGAAAATTAGCCAATTTACCTCCATAATAACAATTTGTTAAAACGCTAATAAAAGAGGGTTCAAGCACAAGTAACATTGATCCTCTTAGTTCATCAATCCTGCTTGTGCTCAAACTCATAAAACTATTAAGTCCTGCACTATATTCATCATATGTTTTAACTTCTGGAGGGAATGGGTTAATTTTTGGTTGCAATCTTATCATAGGTAGAAATATACTTCTAACTAATCGAGCAAATCTCTCATTAATCAACCTTAAAGCATAGTAATCACCAAGAAGTTCTAAGTTATCTGACCCAAATGCAAAGTCTGTAACTTCAACATCATTATTAAATCCCGAGTTTGCTGTAATTTCTCCAGATTGCAGACCTTCCATTAAAGCTGAGACTTCGTCAGAAGATAATTTTCTAGATGTATTTGACATTAATTGATAAATCCTAATCTATTGTAAAATGAAGGCGGTAAAATACACATCTTCTATACCTGGAAATTCATCAAGAGATTCTAATTTTTTATTCAGAACTACCATTAATCTATCAGATAATTTTTTCTTGCCGTCACTTCCCGAAATATCTTCCTCAGTAAAATCACTTATGGTCGACAATATTTCAGAACGTAAAGCTAGTTGATGAGAATCAACAACTTCCATAACCTTTTCGTCATATTGTGTAGACACACCAACGCTTACTTGTAAAAATTTCCTACTACCTTTTAAGTTAGTTGTAAAGTCTCCAGGAAATTCAAAATAAGTTGTTTCATAACTATCAACTTCTGGAATAGCTTTAACGTTCTTTTTTATTATGCCATCTTCACCTTCTTCTTGATCTTCTTTATTTTCAACATCTTTTGTTTTATTCTTTTCGGCTTCTTTACCTTCTATAATTTGATTAACCTCGGCTGATGGATCTGGTTCAGGTTCACCTCCAAATATGAAATAACCAATGCCAAGCCCAATAGCTATTAGCAAAATGCCGCCAACTACAAAAATAATAATTTTTAACAAATTACTTTTTTTTGGTTCTTCTTCTACTTCTTCTGCCATTTTTTTCTCACTACTCAGTTATTTATTATGCTATCACGTTTACAATATGTCTAGATGAAACATCATCATCCAAATCTGTTGTAGTAATTTGCTTTTCTTGTTCATTGTCAGATTTTAATAATTTATTTTTATCATTATTATTTGGTTTTTCGTTAAAATTATTTTTTGAACCAAAATATTTAGTATCGTCATGAGCTGAAAATTCTAAATTTATTCCTTGATCATTAAAAAGTTTTTGAAGATGGTTTTCATTTTGTGTTAACGCATTAGTAACAAAAGTGTTTTCTGTAACTATCTTTACGTTACCTGTTCCGTTTTTTAAACTTATTGATACTTTTAGTCTTCCTAAATTTTTAGGTTTGAGATTAAACTCAATTTCTTCACCACCATTTTCTAAAGCATTTTCTATTCTAGAAACGAGTTTTGTTGTCCATCCTTTTTGGGTTAAATCAAGTGTCTCTAAAAAACTTTCTAAAACAGAATTAAACCCATTATTTGAAAAAGAAGTGTTATTTTGCTGAGAAAATTGATTTCCTTTACTACCAGAAGCAAGTTCATTTTGAATGTTTAAAACTTTTTCGTTAGTTTTAATTTCATTTATTTTATTCTTATTCAAGTCATCATTTGTTTGATTATTAATATAATTTAAATTTTGGTTATTTGATAATTTTGAACCTATTTTTTCATTAAGTTGTAAAGAATTAGAATTTAATGATTGGTAAAGTTTGTTAGGATGGTCACTTCTTTTAATTTTTTTTACAAAATTAATTTCTTTATTATTAAAGTTTGTTGCGGTTTGATTATCTGATCGATTTTCAGATTTTATTATACCTCTATTATTTCCATTAATAGCATTCAATTTAAGAGATTTGTTTCCACTTTGATTAATTGCTTTATCTGCACCATTAAAAAAAGGTGATGAAATTTGCAAACTTTTATTTTTTATTTTTAAATTACCTAGATTATTGGCATAATTTTTTTCTTTTAAAGCTTTATATTTATAATATTCGGGTAATTGGATAAATAAATTTTTATTATAATCCTTTGCTGTTTCTAATAAACTTACTAATTTATCTTTTAATTCAGTCTTAATATTTTGATCTGTCTCAATCTTACTTTTAAGTTTTTTGAAGTTTGCTAAGTCTAAATCGGTAAATTTTAAATTAGGAAAAATATTCGACAAAAAACTTATAATTTCTAAATCTTCTTTTTGTAAAACAAATTCAACATCATCTGAAATATCATTTAATTTTACTTCGCTACTGTTAAAGTCTATTGAAAACAAGGATCCCAACAAAGAGTTTTTTTCATCTTCATTATTTGAAACTGACAATAAGTCAGGATTATTATTTATATCATTAGTAATTTTCATTTTAAATTCCATATTTAAAAATCAAATGCAAATACAATGCCATTATTAAAATATGAAATTTGAAAATTCTTTATTGATAACTTTTGTTTTCTAATTCACTAATGTAATGTCTTTTATAATCTGACGCTTTTTCTTCTGCTTTAATTTTTTTTAAATTATTTTCAATAATTTTTTTTCTTATATTTTCTTTTTCAGCACGCAAATATTTATTTCTATTTGCTGCAATATTTTTTTGACTTTGAAGAGTATTTAATAGTTGAGCATTATTTTTAAAATATCCTGAATTAATTATTTTATTTGAAGAATTATTTTTACTATTCTCCATAATAGTGTTTATCTGATCGATAAGACTTTCATTTTTTACAATTTCATTTTGCACTAAGTTAGAGTTATTAATTTCTTTTGAAACATCTCTTTTTCTAACTGTAGCAAGTCTCTGAAATCTTTGAATTTTTTTTTTCAACTATCTTCTCATTCATACAATTTTAATAAGGATAATCTTGAACTTTCAAAATTTGCATTCTCGGAACTGCTCTGAGAAATAAAATTAATTAATTTTGGCCACATCGCAATAGCATCATCAAGATCTTTGTCTTGTCCAGGAGAATACCCCCCCATCAATAATAAATCTTTATTTTCTATATAAGCACTTACATGTTTTCTAAAAAGTTTTGACGCTTCTAAGTGATCATCTTCAATTAGATCATTCATAACCCTACTAATTGAATTTGGGATATCAACTGCCGGATAAATACCCATCTGTGCGTTTAATCTACTAAGTATGATATGACCATCAAGTATTGCTCTTGCCGTATCAACTACTGGATCATTGTTATCATCTCCATCAGCCAAAATTGTATAGAATGAAGTAATAGTACCATCTCCTTGGTCGCTTGTTCCTGTCCTTTCTATCAAATTAGGGATCATAGAAATTACAGATGGAGGATAACCTTTAGATGTAGCAGCTTCTCCTAATGACAATCCAATTTCTCTTTTAGCGTGCGCAATTCTAGTTAAACTATCCATTATTAAAAGTACATTTTTACCTTGATCTCTAAAATATTCTGCTATTGCTGTTGCCCTATTAGCACCTCTAATCCTCATTAATGGCGATCTGTCTGCTGGCACAGCAACTACAGTAATTTTTTGAGCTGACTGATCTTTAAATAACTCATTGACCATTGTTCCAACTTCTCTTGCTCTCTCACCAATCAAAGCAATTACAACAACATCTGCCTCAGTATATTTACTCATCATTCCTAACAATACCGATTTACCCACTCCCGATCCAGCAATGATCCCAAGCCTTTGACCCTGACCTACTGTTAATAGGGAATTTATAATTCTTACTCCTACATCTAATGGCTTTTTGATTAAACTTCTTTTTAAAGGATTCATAACTTTACCCATAAGGGGCCATTTATTTTTTATTTTTCCTAAGGGTTTTTCATCTAATGGTTTACCAAAAGCATCTGTTACTCTTCCTAGTAGAGTATTATCTACTTCAATGTATCTTCCATCATCTTTCAATGAAACTTCACATCCAGAAACTATATTTGAAGAATGTTCTAAGATAGCTAGCATATTGTACTTTTCATTGAAACGAATAACTTCTGCAAGAATTTCTTTACCCATTTGATCATTTACAATACAAAGACTTCCTATAGGCGCTGGAAATGGATCGCAGTAAATTATATTTCCATCAAAATGATTTACTCTTCCTGAACTAAAAATTAATTTAGGTCTTTTTATTTGGGAAATATTATCAATTAGTTTTGCCTTAAATTCCATGAATTACTTCCAATATTATTAAGCACTAAAATCGCTTTTTTCTGAATAATACATACCGTCACAATTTAAAATTATGTCACCTCTTGAAAGTTCTTTATTAGAAATAAAAAAATTTTTTTCTTCATTTTTTTTAAAATTTTTTGTTTTTGAAAGTGCTTCAAAATCTTTATCATTAATCTCAACTGTAATTTTATCCTGATAGCAATTCATGTTTTTTAAAAATGACTTAATTTTCTTTTCATATTTTTCTGGCATTTTATCTATTTGGTAGCCTGCAAGCTCATACGAAATTTCAAGAATTTTCTTTTGAAATACTTCATATACAGCTTCTTCAGCTAGTTTTGGAAGTGATGATAAAATATTTTTAAAATCTTCATAATCGTTTTTAATTGTCTCTAATTCATCATTAGACAATTCGTTATTTTCTTCTAAAGTTTTGGTGTTTTTATCTTCACTTTTATTTATTGATTGAGAAACAGCATCTCTAACGGAATCTAGTGCTTGTTGTGTTTCGTTATCAGTCTCTATTATTTCATCAGGCTTTGTGTCTTCTAAAGTTTCTTCTTGTTGTTTTTGACTATCACTTTCGACATCTACAAAATTTCTATCTTGTAATAATTCCTGTGATTGAATATTATCTTCACTTTTGTCTAAATTTGTCTCACTAATATTATTTATATCTAATGATTTTTTAGATTGCTCAGTTTCAACTTGATTGTTTGTTTTATTATCACTTTCATTTTTTTTATCTAAATCTACATCCTCTATTTTTTTGTTATCTTTAGGGTTATTATTTTCTATTTGCGAATTATTTAAATTGTCAATTATTTTATCGTTAGCTTCTTCTTCCTGGTTTTTTTGTTTGGATTTAAAATCAAGAGCAATATCAATTAGTGATTTTTTTACAAAACTAGAATTATTCGAAATATTTTTATCTTCAAAAACTATTTCAGATTGAGATTTTAAAATAGATTGAATTTCATCGCTACTTAATGGAACGATGTTTTGAGTATCATAATTTTCCTTTCCTTGTGTCATGGCTAAATTCATCTTATTAAGATTAATTATACATAATCATCGCCACCGCGACCCGCTAATACAATAGCTCCTTCATCAGACATTCTTCTTGCAACAGCAATTATCTGTTTTTGTGCCTCTTGAACTTCTGTCAATCTAACCGGACCAAGTGCTTCCATTTCATCTTGTATATTTGCTGCTGCTCGTTGTGACATACATCCAAATAATTTTGTCTTCAATTCCTCATCAGCACCTTTGAGGGCTAGTATAATTAAATCGTCCTCTACAGCCCTAAGAAGTGTCTGAAGCGATTTGTCATCAGATAGTAATAATGTTTCAAAAACAAACATACTGTCTTGAATATCTTGCATCAACTCTTTATCATCTTTTAAAATTTCTTTCATTACCTTTGCTTCAACATCTTGTTTTAAAAAATTCATGATTTTAGCGGCCGCTGGAACACCGCCTACTTTACTTGCTCTTAAACTTGCATTGGAGGAAAAGACTTTTTGCATTACTCTATCTAACTCTTTTAGAGCTTCGGGCTGAACTGTTTCTAATGTTGCTATTCTTTTAATTATGTCAGATTGACTTTTTTCAGGCATAAATGTTAGAACATCTGAAGCAGTAGAAGGCTCCAAGTAAGAAATGATTAATGCTATAATTTGTGGATGCTCGTCAATAATTAAATCAGCGATTGATCTTGCATCTAGCCAATCAAGAATTTCAATTGCCTTATTACTATCTGAAGGAGTTATTTTTCCTAAAACAGTTTGAGCTTTATCTTCACCTAATGATTTAGTTAAAACGTTCTTGATGTAGCCTCCTCCAGATATACCAAGACTAGTTTGTGCCTTAATAATTGCTAAAAACTCATCTAAGACTAAATTAACTGTATCTTGTCCTAAACCCTGAACAGAATACATAGCTGAACCAAGCACTTGAACTTCCTTTGGGGAAAGATTACCCATTATTTCGGCAGCTTCATCTTCACCAATAAGCATCATTACAATTGCACATTTTTGTGTGCCAGTTAAACCTTGGTAAACTTCATCTGCATTTGGTTTTTTTACTGCTTCAGCCATGTTATTATCCTACTCTCTACTTTATTCTTTTTCCATCATATTTTTAAAGACGCTCGAAACCCTACCTGCTTCGTCTCCAACTATCATTCTGATTACAGCGACTTTATCATCATAAGTGTTAGCTGTGTCTAACATCTCGGCTGATATGGCGGCCTTTTTAGGTTTTAACTTTGCTTTTATATCTTCAAGAGACTCACCTTCTTGAACTTCAATTTTATCTTCAATGTCATCTTCTTCATCAGAAGCCATTACACCAGGACCAGTTGCATATCCAGCTGGAACAAGAACTCTTTTTAATAGAGGATGTAATGCTCCAAATATAACAATTGCTAATATTAATACTGTTGCTAATTGTTTAACAAGTTCCTTAACAGATTCATTTTCGTACCATGGAGCTACATCCGCCTCTAATATATCCACAAAAGGGCTAGAAGTCACTGTGACACTATCTCCTCTTGCTTCATCGAAGCCAAGAGCTTCTTGTACAAGAGATTTTATCTCTAATAGCTTTTCATCACTAAACTTCTCAAAAGTAACAACACCTTCAGGAGAGATTATTTTCTTTTCACGAATAATTACTGCAGCTTTAATTTTTTTTATTTCTCCATATTGAGCCTTTGTAGTTTCAACTTTTCTACTGACTTCATAATTCTTAACAGATGTTTGACTTCTTTGCTTCAATGTACTTCCTGCTTCCATACCTTCAGGGACTTGTTTCTTTAAATCAGGGGCTAAGGGTGGAGCGTTAGATAATGCTCCAGGAATACCCCTAGCTTCAGGATTTGCACTTTCATCTAATGAGCTTTGTTCACTTCTAAGCGCGTTACCTTTAGGATCAACGGATTCTTCAGTGATTTCTCTTTGAGTAAAATTCATATCAACATTTATTTCAGCTTTTAAATTACCTGCGCCAACAATTGGTGTTAATAACGAAATAATTCTAGATTTATACACTTCACCTAATCTCATGGTTTGTGACATTTGTTCACTAGAAATTGAAGCAGAAATATCATTTGATGGCTTAGACAAAAGTTCTCCAAATTGATCAACTACTGTTATATTTTCTGATGGTAGATTGGGAACAGATGATGCTACAAGATGAACTATTGATTGAACTTGCTGCCTTCCTAGGGATCTTCCATTGGCTAATTTAACAAATACTGAAGCTGAAGGAAGAGCAATTTCCCTTGCAAAAACTGTTTTTTCTGGAATAGCTAAATGAACTCTTGCAGAATTTACTCCCGATATATGATTAATTGATCGTGCTAATTCAGCCTCCAAGGACTGTTTTATTTTAATAGCTTCAACAGACCGACTAGTGCCCATAGGCATATCACCTAAGCTATCATAACCATCAGGAACTGACGATGGAAGACCTTCTCCAGCAAGTAACATTCTTGATTCATGATAATCTTTTACTGGCACAACAACTTCACCAGTAGATGGATTAAGTGATGCATTCACGCCATTTTGTTTCAAAGTTTGAACCACCAAAGCCTTTTCACTTTCTGGAAGTGAAGCAAAAAGTGTTGTCATATCTGACTTTTGCATAGTAAAAAATACTAACAAACCTACAAAAGCAACAATTACCCCAAATATCAACGGGATTGATTTTTGTACAGCTGGATCAGATGTCATTCTCCTAACATTTGAAATTGATGTTGAAATTCTACCGATGATACCAGTGCTTTGGTTTATACCTGCTATATCATTTCCTGTCGTTGCTTCTGCCATAATCTTTTCCTAACAAATTAAATTTAAACGGGCATGTTCATAATATCTTTATAGGAGCTCAAAACCTTGTTCCTTACATTTAATGTCATTTGAAATGCAATATTTGAAATTTGCTGTTGCATAATAACCTTTGTAAGATCAGTTTCTTTACCTAACTCATAATCTTTAGTTATTTTTGATGCTTTATTTTGACTTTCAGCAACTGATTTAATAGCATCGTCAAATTTTTTAGAAAAATCTTCAACTTTATTATTACCTGAAAAAGCTTCATCAGCTTTTTGCAAAATATTTTGCCTTATGTTTCCTGTGCTAATAGTTAGATCTGAAATCTTCATAATCTATTATCCTTTTATGTTACTTTTGCAATTGCAAGTTGATCTGCAAACGATTCAATCGATGCATTTTCGTTAATCATCGACAATGATTTATCTATCATTATTGATTTTTTATCTATGATGTTTTCATTACATAATACAAGTGCTCTTTGTAATGTATTTTCAAGCTCTCTAACATTCCCAGGCCAATTATGATTTAATAATAGTTCTCTTGCTTCACTTGTTAGAAATGGAACAGATTTGCCTTCCTGGATATGTTTATCTAAAATTTTTATAGAAATAGGTAATATGTCATCTTTTCTAGATGATAAATTTAGTGTTTGTAGAGGAAAAACATTAAGTCTGTAATATAAATCCTCTCTAAATCTAGACTGATTTACTTCAAAAGCCATATCTCTATTAGATGTTGCCAAAACCCTTACATCAACATCAATATCTCTTTGACCACCAACGGGTGTAACTTTTCTTTCTTGCAAAACTCTTAATAATTTAGCTTGTAAAGATAATGGCATTTCTGAAATTTCATCTAAAAGTAAGGTTCCCTTTTCAGCAGCTCTAAAAATTCCTTTATTTGCATTTGATGCGCCAGTAAATGCGCCCTTTTCATGACCAAAAAGAATAGCCTCTAACATATTTTCTGGTATTGCTGCGCAATTGACAGCAACAAATGGTTCATCTTTCCTATTAGAATTTTCGTGAAGGTAATTTGCTAATACTTCTTTACCTGAACCTGTTGGACCATTTATAAATACGGTTACATCTGTGCTTGCTACTCTTCTTGCCAACGATAATAATTCATATG
This sequence comes from uncultured SAR116 cluster alpha proteobacterium, assembly GCA_902592615.1. Classification (GTDB taxonomy): domain Bacteria; phylum Pseudomonadota; class Alphaproteobacteria; order Puniceispirillales; family Marisalimonadaceae; genus Marisalimonas. Next base: position 59,903 of record CACJFI010000007.1, read on the forward strand.
TCTTTATATCGCCAGCTGAAAAAGATAGGTTTGGACAACAAGTGTTAAAAATTAATTCTAAACAATATTGATCAGTATAATCTCCAACATTAATTCTTTTTACAGCTCCACCTAGCTCATCTTTTATTTCTATACCATTGCTCTTACTATCATCAGAAATAATAATAATTTTAGTTAGTTTAGCTTGTCTTGCAATCGAAACTAATTTTGATGAGCCTCCAATTTCTTTTTCGAAAATATCTGAGCAAACAATTGTATCTGCTTGATACCCAACGAGGTCAATTCCAAAAAAATCAGGTTTTGAACTACCCGCGCCTGCCTTAATTACAGTAATATCTCTTTGTTCTAAAATATCACATAAGTTATTTGCAATATTTAAACTATTATTCACAACAATAACTTGGCTCATAAAACACTCCTAAAATTATCAAAAATCTTAGAAGCAAGAAGCTTGCCAAACAATAGAACACAAGAGTTTATTTGTAACTTTAAATTTAAATAAATATAATTTTTTACTTATAATATTGATTTATTAGTCAAAATGTCATTAATATGACAAAAATAATATTAGTTTTTCAATTATTTGACGGATATTTTAATGAATGTTGTCGATAAATTAACAAACACATCAGTGCAAAACAAATCTACATTAGACAAACTTAATGAAATGATTGACGGCGAAAGTCCTGAAACTAAATCAATGAAAAATTTAATTGCAATGGTATCTCAAACTGATAGCACAGCATTAATTTTAGGTGAAACTGGTACCGGTAAAGATATTGTTGCTCAAGCTATTCACAAGTGTTCAAATAAAAAAGGTCCTCTCATAACTGTAAATTGTGCTGCAATTCCATCTGAGTTACTAGAGTCAGAACTTTTTGGTCATGAAAAAGGTTCATTTACAGGTGCAGACAAATTAAGAAAAGGAAGGTTTGAACAATCTAGTGGTGGATCTCTTTTTCTGGACGAAATTGGCGATATGCCCTTACCACTTCAAGCAAAACTTTTAAGAGCTATTGAAAGTAAAACTATACAAAGAGTTGGAGGTGCACAAGACATTAAAATAGATTTAAGATTGATTTGTGCAACACACAGAAATCTTGAAAAAAAAGTTGAAAGTGGTGAATTCAGAGCTGATTTATTTTTTAGAATTAACGTGCTTCCAATAAATGTGCCCTCACTAGCAGAAAGAAGAACTGATATAGCCAGTCTACAAAAAACAATATTAAGCAATCTTAATGTTGATGAAACACAAAAACCAATTTTTACAACTGATGCAATAACAGCACTTTGTAAACATAACTGGCCAGGTAATGTACGTGAGTTAAAGAATGTAATTGAAAGAGCTTGTATAATTTTTCCAGGAAAAGAAATTACTAGTACAAATGTATACGAAAATTTACTTAGATTAAAAGTACCTACAGTTGCTGAGGAACAAAATACACTATGGGAAATGACATCTGATTTGAGTGGTATAACTAACATAGAAGAGAATGATTTAAGTAATAATCCAGAAGACTACTTACCACATCCAAAAAACTATAAAAATTGGTTTTCATTTTATGATGAAATAGACCTTAGAAGACATCTTCAAGATGTAGAAATTGTATTGATTGAAGAAGCGCTTGAAAAAACTAATAATAAAGTAGCGCAAGCAGCTGATAAATTAAAACTTAGAAGAACTACCTTAATTGAAAAAATGAAAAAATATTCTCTATAATCAATTTAACTAATTAATCTTAATAAAACCTCGTTATTTGCGTTAGATTGTGCAAGCATTGATGTGGCAGCTTTAGAAATTATTTGTGATTTTGTAAATTTTGCAGTTTCAAGAGCAAAATCAGCATCTTCAATTTTTGATAATCTAGATGTTGAAGATATTTTAACATTTGTTAATACATTCATTCGATGTTCAATTCTATTCTCTGCAGACCCAAATTTGGCTCGCGTATTTGCAATTGTATTAATTGCAGTATCAATTTTTGTTAAAGCTGAAGAAGCATTAGAAGCTGAAGACACAGATATAGTAGAGCCAGCGGAAGGAGAGCTTGTCGAAGCTTGTGCTTGCATACCAATTTCGTTCACATCATCACCAGAAATTTTAATTGTATCTGTTGATGAATGAGTAAGTTGAAGCTGTCCCTTAAAAGTAACAGAACTAGCTGTAGAAATTGTAGCCCCAGTAGTATCTGTATGCCCAGTAAAGTATGTACCTGCAGAGCTGTTAGCTATTATAATGTCAGCACCACTAGAACTTAACAGTTGAAGATTTCCATCAGTATTAGCTGAAGCAACTATATCTCCAATAGCAGCGTTATTAATTGCAGTTATGGTTGACGATAATGTACTTGCGCTAGAAAAATTAATTGCATTTCCATTTATACTTATATTTGAAGCAGCAGATGAAGCTTGAGAGTTATTTACTGTAATGGTTACTAAATTATTTCCAGATGCCGTAACATTGGTTGTTGCAGAAATTGCATTAATAGAAACCGCTTTTGCAGCTGCAGACGAATTTGTAGAAGCTCCAACTGCTGTATCATTTATTTTAATATCATGCGAAGCAGTTAAGGCATTTGTAGAAACAATATCTGAGCTAATTTGTGTACTTGAATCCACTTCATTAAAGCCAAACCTAGCTAAGTCGTCAATGTTACCTTGATTGCTAGTATATCCATTAGCAAGGGTGTTTGCTTCAATTTTGACAAAAGTGCCATCATTATTTACTAACTTTAAATATCCTAAATATGTACCAGACGTAAAACCTGCGTTAGTTGGAGCATTTCCACCAATTACAATGTCATTTCCAGTAGTATTGGATAATGTAATGCTATTATCAGAATTTAATACAGCAATAACACCAGATGCTTCTTGATTTATTTCTGTGACTAAATTTTCTAAATTTGTTTGAATTGAGATTGTATTTGAATTAACTGTAAATGTGTCTGACATATTTAAATTTGAAATAACGGATGAGGTTAAGCTATTGAAGGCAGTAGATGTTGCTCCATGAGTAACCGTGTTAGCATTAATTGCAGTTTCTAATGCAGCTGCAGTATTATTGCCAGAACTTAGATTTGTATTTAAAGTTGATGCAAGAGCATTCTCCCCATTAATTAATATGTCGTTAACAGCTAAGTTTGCACTATTATAGTTAAACCCAGTTACCCTACCACTAGTAAATTCTGAAACTCCTGAGGTTGCAGATAAATTTAGTGCAACACTATCTGAATTAACTAATTCAATGGATAGAGGTGAATTTTCATTATCACCTATAGTAAACTTGGCTGTTGCAGTTGATCCGTCTAATAAAATAATGTTATCAAATTTTGTTGAAGTTGTAATTGTATCAATCTCTTTGAGGTATGCGTCTATTTCAACTTGTAAAGTTGTTCTATCTGCGTCTGTTAAAGTTGAGTCTGTTCCCTCAACTGCTAATGCCCTTATCATGCTTAATAAATCATTAATTTCAGAAAGACCACTTTCTGCTGATTGTGTTAAAGAAATTGCTTGGAAGCCATTAATTAATCCTTGTGAAATAGAAGAAATTTTAGCATTTAATTTTGAAATGGATACTATTAAACCTGGATCATCTGCTGCCGAATTTACTCTTTTTCCTGATGATAATCTTTCACTTGCCTCTGTGATTTTTTTAATTTGGTCTGTCAAATTTCGTTGTATATTTTGTGAATTTGACGAATTAACAATACTGATCATTCTATCTCCTGATATATCCTGAAAAAAATTAAAATTACAGCAGTAATTACGACTGAAATTTAAAATTGTTTAATTTTTATTTTAAATTTAGATTAAGCATAAAAGAATTATGTGAAATTTATTAATATTTTCAACTATTTAGATAAGGAATAAAATTTTATTCTTTTTTTTATTTTATTATGTTTGATAGTCAATTCAGTTATTTTATTCTCAATGTTCTCTAAAGACTTATTATTAATATTAATTATTTGAGATAGCTTCATTTTATGGTCTGACATAATTGAGGACCTTATAGACTCAATAATTTTTTTTCTTTGTAGGTCTAACTCAAGTATATTTTCAAACCTATTCTCATTTATTAAATCTGAAATCTTTATTGAGAGGTCTTCTAATTTACTCAAATCATCTTGATATGATAACATTAATTTATTCTCTGGTGTTTAGATATATCATTCCATCCACTAAGTATCTCTAATATAATTCCTGAGGCTTGACTTATTCCAGCTGCATCTTTATTAGAAAAACCTTTTATAACTTGTTGTCTTACAAATTCGTAAAGTTGAAACAAATTTTCTGCAATCTCTGGAGCTTTGTCAAAATCTAAAGCAGTTTGTAAACCATATATTATAGATAAGCATTTACTCATATTTCTTGATTTTTTAAGTGCTTTTTCTTTTTTGGATATGTTTTGGGATTTTGCAGGGCTAGTGGAATAATCATTTATATCAATAGCTATTTTTTGAAGATAGTTTGAGAGTTGAAACATTAATTCACGGACAATTTCGTGAGATGAAGTGTTAGAAAGTGTTGAAAACTTGGTTTTCTCATAAGCTGTGATGTATTCTTTATAACTCATTTTTTTATCATCTTATATTTTTGTTGAACAAAATATCTACTAGATTTGCTATTTTACTAAAATTTGTATATTAATTATTCATGTATGTAGATAATACTTTAAATAATCAATATGCTATTCCTCCGGTTAACGCATCAAAACCTCTTAAAAAAGATACATTTTCTAGTTCTGCAAACACTATGCCAATTACAAACAGAGCTGTTCAGGAGCCAAATGTATTAAATAAAACAAATAATAATCTATATCCAAATTTTATAAAAAGATTATATAATTATGATCAAAATGCCTCTACTGGGTCTTTAACAGAGAATTTTATTAGATCAAGAGCCTCTTTTTCACCTACATACATTCAAAATGAAATTGTAACAAGATATAACATGATTAGCTCATTACCTGATTCATTATCTCAAATAAAAAAAGTGAACATAATAGCATAAGTTAATTCTTACTTTACTTTGGCATAAGATTTGCACATGTTGGCCATAATTTATGGAGATAAATATGCCAACAGTTAATACAAACAGTGCTTCAACTTTTGCACTTAATAAGATGAACCAGACTGAACGCGACATGCTGACAGCCATGGAGAGACTTTCATCAGGAAAACGTATTAATCATGCAGGAGACGATGCAGCAGGTGCCGCAATCGCAGATAGAATGACAGCGCAAATTAAAGGTTTAGAACAATCAGTAAGAAATGCTGGTGACGTTATATCTATGGCCCAAGTTGCTGAAGGTGCCTTAGATGAATCTTCTGATATACTACAAAGAATAAGAGAACTTGCAATTCAATCTGCATCGGATGTTATGAATGCTGAAGAAAGATCATATTTAAACGCTGAGGTTATACAATTATTAGCTGAACTAGATAGAGTTACACGAGATACAACTTTTAATGAAATTGCAGTTTTAGACGGTTCTTTTGCAGATAGAAGATTTCAAATTGGTACACACGAAAGAGAATTTGCTCAATTATCAGTTTCTTCAATGCGAATTGATGCACTTGGAGCATTTAAAGCAGTTTCTGACGGAACTGAAACAGATACAAGTACAAATAGCAATAAAAATGATAATTTAGCATTGAATGCTTATGCAGTTGGTGACACTAGCGAGACAAATTTAATACAGTCTGAATCATTTACCATTCATGGGATCTTGGGAAGCTCCTCAGTAACAGCTGCGGAAGGTTCAACTGTGAGAGATATAGCAACCTCAGTAAATGCAGTTTTTGATTCAACAGGTGTTTCAGCTATTGCATCTTCACAATTAAAAATAGAAGCACAAACACTTGATAGTACTTTTAATGGACAAAATAGTGTTTCATTTTCAATACAAGGTAAAAACGGCACATCTACATCAATTTCAGCTAACATAACATTAAATGACTCTAAAGGAAGCTCAGTTCTTTCAGGCCTCAGAGACTCAATTAATAATTATACTACAACAACTGGTATCACAGCTACTTTATCAAGTAATGCTTCTTCCATAATTTTAGTTCAAAATGAAGGTTATGATATTAAATTAGGTGACGTTAACTTTGCAAGTGACACGGCAACAACAGGTCCTCAAAGAGTACTTTTAGTTACAAGTCTGGATAATGAAGAAGTTGCTGCTGGTGATGCTGTAATGCTTGGGGATACAAATGTTACTACAACAGATGCAGATGTAATTTTTACTGGGACTGGTTTAAATGGTGGCGTAAGATATATTGGAGGTCCAGTTGGTGGTGGTACAACAGTAGCATTATTAGCACCAAATAATATTGGTGATGTAGATAAAATTGCGACTTCAAATACGTTAAACGCTGTTGCAAATAATGCTGCATTAAGTAATCTTGTTGATGTTACTGCAACACTTAACGCACCTGTGACAGTTACTGGTGATGCCGATATCAGTGCAAGGAAATTTACTGTTACTGGAACTGACATTTATGGAAATGCTCAGACTGAAGTTATTCAAGCAACTGCAACATTTAACCAAACTGCACAAGGCGACTTGATATTTGGAACAGTAACTGGAATTACAGTAGATGCAGCTGTTACTGCAGATGTTACTGTTGGCATTGCAGATGCAATAGTAAATCAATCAGCATTGGTTACAATTAAAAGTGGTGGAAGTGATGAAAGTGACAAGACTTTTACAGTAACAGGAACTGATATGTCTGGAAACAAACTGGTTGAAGTTATAACTGGTCCAGAAGCCAGTAAAACAGTTACTGGTAGAAGAATTTTTAAGAGTATTCATTCAATTGTAAATTCTGCAGCAACAACAGGTTCAGTAGATATTGGATTAATAGGGGCTGATTCTGTTATTGTGACAGGACAATTAGAGCTTGTATCCAGTAATAGTTTTACAGTCTTAGGTGAAGATGGAAAAGGATTATTTGAGTTATCACCAGGTGCAGCATCCTTAGATAAATTAGAAAGTGTTCACGTCAAAACACGAACTTCATCAATAAACGCACTTAGAGTAATTGATAGAGCTTTAGATAGAATACACATGGAAAGAGCTAAATTAGGAGCTTTAAGTAGCAGGATGGAAAAAGCAATTGATAATTTATCAAATGTTGCATTGAACACCAACGCTTCCAGGGGGAGAATTCAGGATGCTGATTTTGCCAAAGAGTCAGCTGCATTAACTAAACATCAAATATTGCAACAATCTGCGATGGCGATGATTGCACAGGCAGGTAAAATTCAGCAAAATGTACTACAGTTACTTCAAAATTAGTTTCAAAACCTTTTCATGATCAAACAAACGTCTCGAAGAGTGTCACAATAGAAGTGTTTGGAGAGGTAATTAATAGCTTATAATAAATTTTACAATCCTACCTATCAATAAATATCTTTTTTATAAGACAAAAGCGGATAACTAACTTAAATTTATCGCAAATTATATAAAATTTAACTTTCAAGTTTTGTAAATT
>CACJFI010000008.1 GCA_902592615.1 uncultured SAR116 cluster alpha proteobacterium
GAAATATTAAAGGAGAATATTTTGGTCCTTTTGTTTCAAAACAAACTGTTCAAAAAACAATAGAAACACTTCAGAAAGTTTTTCTTTTAAGAACTTGTAATGATAATATTTTTAAATCTAGAACTCGTCCTTGTCTACAATTTCAAATTAAAAGATGCAGCGCTCCATGTGTGAATTTGATATCAAAAGAAAATTATCAAGAAAGTCTTAACGAAGCAAAAAAGTTCTTACAAGGAAACTCAAAGACAATAAAACAAAACTTGATAAAAAAAATGTACAATGCATCTAATAAACAAAATTTTGAAGCAGCGGCAATTTTTAGAAATAGAATAAAAGCTCTTACAGAAGTAAATGCAAGTCAAAATATTAATATTCCAAACATCAATAATGTAGATTTTCTTGTACTTAGAAAAATTGATAATAAAGTTGTAATACAGATGACAATAATAAGAAGTGGTTGCAATTATGGGTCTAAATCATATTTTCCTAGTCCAGGTAAAAATGGTACTGATGTTTTAGAAGACGAGATTATGCAAGCCTTTATATGTCAATTTTATGATAAAAATATCCCTCCAGAAAATATTCTTGTCAATTTGCGTCCTAAAGATAAAAGTTTAATTGAAGAACTTTTTCATAAAAAACATAAAATCAAAGTAAAAATTCAACTACCTCAAAGAGGAAAAAAATTAGAAATAATAAAATCAACACTTAAAAATGCAGAAGAAAATTTAAATAGAAAAATTTATGAAAAATCTTCAAATAAAAACAACCTTAAAAATTTGCAACGAACGTTTAACTTTAAAAATTCCATTGATAAATTAGAAGTTTATGATAATTCACATAATCAAGGAAAATCACCTGTAGGAGCAATGATAGCTTTTAACGAAGATGGCTTTATAAAATCTTTATATAGAAGATATAACATTTTAACAGAGCATAATAATTCATCAACACAAATTAGTGACGAATTTATTAATAATAATGATTATTTAATGATGCAGGAGGTGATAAAACGCAGATTTGGTGGGAAAAACTCATCTGGGTTTCCTGATTTAATAATTATTGACGGTGGCAAAGGACATTTGAACATAGTTTTAAATGTCCTTAAAGAATTACAAATTAGTAATGTTGAAGTTTTGGCAATTTCAAAGGGTATTAAAAGAGATGCAGGTAGAGAAAATTTTTATACGAAATATTCTGATAGTTTTAGGTTTGACAAAGATGATACTACATTATTTTTTCTTCAAAAATTAAGAGATGAAGTTCATAGATATGCAATTGCGGGTCATAGAATAAAAAGTAAAAAAAATATTTTTAAAAATCCGCTAGATGAAATTAATGGTATTGGAGCAACCCGAAAAAAATCTCTTTTAGAGGAATTTGGATCTGCAAAAGCAGTAGGAACTGCAAGTATTAATGACTTGTTAAAAGTTGAGGGAATAAATAAGTCAATAGCACAGAAAATATTTAATTTTTTTAACTGAAATAAATTTTGTTAAAGACTATTTTGTTTTAAATATAGTTTAAGCCTAAAAATCTAGTAAGGTTAATATATGAAGGAAAACAATTCTATATCAAGTATCATACCTAATGTATTAACCTTATTCAGAAGTTTGGCTGCTATTATATTACCTGTAATAATCATTTATGGCGGTGAAATTGGAGCCTTAATGGCAACACCAATATTAATTTTAGCAGGTATTAGTGACTATTTTGATGGATTTTATGCAAGAAAATATAACGTGACTTCTAATTTTGGAAAAATCTTAGATCCAGTTGCAGATAAATTATTAGTTATTGGGATAATTTTAGCCTTAGCTTCAGAAAACATGTTAGATTATTATTATTCATTTATTCCTGCACTCTTAATAGTTTTAAGAGAAATTTTGATCTCAGGTTTGAGAGAAAGTATATCTTCTTATAAAATTTCGTTAGAGGTAACTTTATTAGCAAAATGGAAGACAACTATACAATTAATTGCTTGTGGAAGTTTTCTAGTTTGGAGATCTAATGTTTTTTTTTACAATGTAGATGTTTTAGGTTTAATTTCATATATTCTTTTGTGGATAGCTGGAATTATTACATTTATAACAGGTCTGCAATATATCATTAAAATGATGAAATTTTTTAATAGAGAATAAATTATGATTATAAAATACTTTTCATGGATAAAAGAACATATAGGTAAGTCTGAGGAACAAATTGAATTACCAGATCACATAAAAAATGTTAATGAACTTATTAATTATTTAAACGAAATAGATGAAAAATATAATTTAATATTAGATAAAAAAGAACTAATTAAAATTGCTGTAAATAAAACATATTCATCTTTTGATACGAATATAAATGATAATGACGAAATTGCATTTTTCCCTCCAGTTACAGGCGGATAAATGACTAAAAACTCTCCACTAATTAAAATTAAAATTCAAAATGAAGATTTTGATGTGTCAGTAGAAACGAAAATGCTTCAACAAACTAATACCGGTGCAATAGTTAATTTTGTTGGAATAGTAAGAGGTTATGATGAAAAAAATGACCAAATAATTGATTCCATGACATTAGAACATTACCCTGGAATGACTGAGTCTGAAATAGAAAAAATAATAGTTGAAAGTTATAAAAAATGGGAATTAACAGGAATAACTGTAATACACAGGGTGGGTGATTTAAAACCTTCTGATCAAATAGTTTTTGTGGGTGTGTCCTCTAAACACCGGCAGAACGCTTTTAATGGCTGTAATTTTATAATGGATTGGTTAAAGACTAAAGCTCCATTTTGGAAAGTTGAAGAAAAAAATAATAAAAAAAATTGGGTAAGCTTTAATGAATCCGACAATCAAGCATTAAAGAAATGGGAAAAATAATTATTTCTCTATGTTCCATTAACTAGGTCTGAGTAAGCTTTTGTCAATTTTAGACAATATTCACCTGGTTTAAAGTTAAATTCGCCAATAGATTGAACAGGTGTAACTTCAGCAGCAGTTCCAGTTAAAAAACATTCCTCAGCCTTAGCCATTTCTTCTGGCATTATCTTACGTTCGACAATTTCAATTCCATAATTTGCAGCAAGTTTCATAACAGTCCTTCTAGTTATTCCATCCAGAAAGCAATCTGCAATTGGTGTATGAAGTTTGCCATCAGGCATTCTAAAAAAAATATTTGCTCCTGTAGCTTCTGCTATTTGCCCTCTATAATCTAGCATTAAAGCGTCACTATAACCTTTTGCTTCAGCTTCATGTTTTGACAAAGTACAGATCATATATAGTCCAGCTGCTTTTGCAAGAACAGGTCCACAGTCTGGGCTTGGACGTCTCCATTTTGCAATATCTAGTTTAATACCTTGCATTTTTTGTTCTGGATCAAAATAGCTTGGCCACTCCCATACAGCTATTGCAACATTTATTTTTGTAGCTTGAGCTGAAACAGCCATCATCTCACTACCTCTCCAAACAACTGGCCTTACATAAGCGTCCAAAAGTGAGTTTTTTTCTAATAATAAATCCTTAGCATCTATTATTTCTTTTTCGGAAAAAGGTATTTTCATATCAAGAGATTTAGCAGAATTAAATAACCTTTCTGTATGTTTTTCAGTTTCAAAAATTTTACCTCGATAGGCTCTTTCTCCTTCAAAAACACAACTTGCATAATGTAAACCATGATTTAACACATGAACATTAGCTTTTTTCCATTCAAGTAAATTACCATTATACCAAATATAGCCTTCACGATTGTCAAAAGATAAATTATCCAAAAAAAACCTCCCGAATTAGTTATTACATATAATCCACATTATTATTAAATAATCAAATACTAAGAAATAGGTTTTATAATTAATTAAGTTGTTTAGTGATTATAGATTTAATATAATTCTATTTAAGATAGCAAATTAAAATCTAATAATCTGACTTTATTTTAAAATGAATAATAAAGACTTAAAAATAAATAATTTTCATATTTTAATTATCGATGATGATGAAAAAATTAGACAATTACTGAAACAATTTCTAGAAAATAATGAATTCAAAGTTACAGATGTGGAGAGTGCTGATCAAGCAAAAAAAATTATGGAAAGTTTAATTTTTGATCTATTAGTAATTGATATTATGATGCCAGGTCAAAATGGGTTAGACTTTTTAAAAGAAATTAGACAAACAAACTCAATTCCAACTTTAATGCTTACAGCTATGTCGAGTCCTGAAGATAGACTTGACGGACTTGAATATGGCGCAGATGATTATATGACTAAGCCTTTTGAACCAAGAGAGTTATTGCTTAGAATTCAAAATATTCTTAAAAGATTTACTGCTAATTCAAAAAATTCGGAAAACCAGAAAAATACTAGATTTGGTCCATTCTCATTTAATCATAAATCTCTTAATCTCTATAAAAACAATATATCTGTACACTTAACAACTTCTGAACAAAAGTTGTTAAATTGTTTTTGTAAATTTCCTAACAAACCCTTTTCAAGAGATGATATCAATAACTCTCTCGGGGGTAATATGGAAACTAGATCAATTGATGTTGCTATAGCAAGAATAAGAAGAAAAATTGAAATTGATCAACGTTATCCTATTTATTTACAAACAGTTCGTGGCATTGGTTGGATGCTGCAGACACACGAAGAAGAAAATAATGATTAGTAGTAAAGTTTAGGCAATGAGATTACGTGACATAACACCAAAAAGCCTTTTTGGCAGAATGTTAGCGATTATTCTTGTACCAATAATTCTTGTTCAGATCATTTCTGTTTCAATTTTTTATGAGAGACATTGGGATTGGGTATCTAGACATATGGCAAAGAATTTGTCTAAAGATCTAGGTTTGTTAATTGACGAATTAGGAAAAGAACCTTCAAAAGATCAAAGAGCTTTATCTGCTGTAAGAGCAAGACAGTATTTTGATATTATTTTTTATTGGTTAGAGGGTGGTATTTTAAAACCAAATCAATCGTTTAATGCAAAATTTCAAAACTTTCGAAATTCTCTTCAAGAACGTATTAAAGAACCTTTTTATTTATCATCCATTGAAAATTCAAGTCAATTTTATGTTGATATACAATTAGCAAATGGAATTGTTAGAATGCATATTGATAATAAGCGTTTGTTTGTACCAACTGGAATTACATTCATAATGTGGTCTGTTGGAGCTTCCGTAATTCTTTTTTCTATAGCTATAATTTTTCTTAGAGGACAAGTAAGGCCAATTTTAAGATTAGCAAACGCAGCAAGACAGATTGGTTTTGGTAGAGAAGTAGATAACTATAATATAGAAGGTGCAACCGAAGTCAGGATAGCGGGTAGAGCGTTTCAAGCGATGAGACATAGAATTAATAAACAAATCTCTGAAAGAACTTCTCTACTTGCAGGTGTTAGTCATGACTTAAAAACTCCTTTAACTAGGATGAGACTTCAATTAGCAGTAATGGATAATAAAAAAGAAGCAAAAGAAGATTTTGAGAAAGAATTAATTGAATTAGAGAACATGATTGATGGTTACTTAGAATTTGCAAGGAATGAAAGAGAAGAGCAAATGGTTGACGCAAGTCTATTTAAATTACTTCAACAAGCAGCTAAAACATCTGATCCTACTGGTGAAAAAATAACTATTTCCGTTCCAACAGATAACATACCTATTTTTCCGATACAAGTTCAATCAATTAGAAGAGCGCTAATAAATTTATTTACAAATGCAATTAGATATGCTGGCAAAGCAAATGCTCAAATACAAATCTTTGATGATCATAGTGAAGTAATAATTGACGATAATGGTCCAGGTATACCAAGAGATAAAAGAGACGATGTGGTTTTACCATTTACTAGATTAGAAAACTCAAGAAATATAAAAACTGGTGGAACCGGTCTAGGTTTATCTATAGCTAAAAACTCTGCATTGAACCATGGAGGTGAATTAATATTAGAAGACAGCCCTTTAGGTGGTTTAAGAGTTAGACTTTTATTACCACTATAATTATTTCTTTATAATCCCCAAGAAGAGACCTAAATCCTCTATATCGCTTAAATACTTATCTAAGTACCTTATTACTGAATCTATATCTCTATTTTCATCTTTTAAAAAAATTTCAAGACTTTTTGTGAAAACAATGTTTAATGCTAGCGATTTTAAAGTTTTTATTCCACATTTTTGATCTTTTTCTATCAAAGTTAGAAGATTAAATGAAAAATTAAAATTTTCTTTAAAAACATTTAAAAAAACTTCAAGTTTTTGTTTAGAATTACTACTCAAGATTTTTAATGAAGGCTTATATTGTATATATTTTTCAAACCTTAATGATAAACCCTCTAAAATTTTATCATATGTACTTGAAATAGTATCATCTACTAAATCTTCTCTAAGCTCAGTCAATACATCACTATCAAGTTTTGATATTAGAATTTTTAAAAAAAAAATTCTATAATCCGTTGATTGCTTAGGAACTATTTTTTCAACTTGTTCTTTAGAAATTTTAGCCGCTATAGCAAGTTCTTCAAAACTTACTTGTAGTGAAGTATTTTTTTCTAATATAGAAAAATAAGCCTCACATAATTTCCATTCTAAATTTTGATCATCTAAATTCATATAATATTTTTATCCATCATAATTCAGTTCTTTAGCTCTTTTTATCGCATTCTTAATTGTTGATTTAAGCAAAGGATATAATCCATTTGTTTCTGATTCAAGTACTAGAAGCCCAGCTTCAGTAGTTCCACCAGGGCTTGTGACATTATCTTTAAGTGTTTTTGTATCAATATCAGAAGTTTCAATCAATCTTGCAGATCCAATTAAAGTTTCTCTTGCCAAAGTCTTTGCATCTTTTACTGTGAGACCTTGATCAATAGCTATTTGAGTAAGTACTTCAACTAAATAAAAAATATAGCCAGGTCCAGAACCTGATATCGCTGTTACATTGTCAATTAGACTTTCATTATTTAAGTAAATTATCTTGCTGAATGCGGACAATAGCGCATAAACATCTTTATTGTCCTCTTCACTAAGATTTTTGCTTTTACAATAACCAGTGACTCCAAACCCAATTGAAGCTGGTAAATTTGGCATTGCTCTTACTAATTTTATATCATTATTAATTTTTTTTCTGAACCAAGAAAACGATAGTCCAGCTGCAATAGATATAAAAACTAATTCAGAAAAAATAAAATTAGAAAAATTCTTTATTGTATCTTCCATTTGCTGAGGCTTAACAGCGAGGAAAATTATATCAATTTTTTTTAATTTTTCACTTTCATGTAAAAAATTAGTATTAGGGTAAGCCTTAAAACCATCTTTGTAAGCAATTTTTCTAAGAGCAGGCTCTTTTTCAATTATAAAAAAATTAAATTCTAGTTGTTTAAGCATCCATCCTCTTGCTATAGATGAACCCATTTTCCCATAACCAAATAAAAGTACGTTTTTCATACCATACCTTAGTAAATCTGTTTTTTTAATTTTGAGTTTTTCATGCACGGCCTTGATTATTTAAAAATAGTAATTTTAGAGAGGCACTTTCAATTTTTTCGCCGTAAATTAAATTATGAGCACCTGAAACAAAGTTATGAAACAAACAACGAATTGAAGCTAATTTAATCTTTAAAAATTCTTGAAAGGTTCTTTCTTGAATTAATAGAGGAGAGGAAAAAATTAAATTATATTTAATTTTCTTAACTTCTAAATCATAAACAAAAAATCCTTCTCCAGAATTTTGATTTGCAACATTAATTAGAATTAGCAGTTCATGTAATTTACTGTTTGTAATTTCTATATTTAAAGTAAACTGAAAATGAATTTTGTCTTTATTATTAAATATATCCAAATAATAGTCAGCAATTTCTCCTACAAAGTAAGAATGATACTTGTTTCTTTTATCCTTGTTAATGATCCAATCGTGTTTATAAAAAATATTTAAAATTTTAGGAGAAAAAAATATTTTTTTTAATTCTTTAGTCATATTAACTATATATAGTATAAATTTTTAATATAATTAAAAATTATATACTATATATTGATTATCTGAAACTAAAAGTTACTTTTTCTTTTTAGAAATTAATTTTTTCTTATTTTTATTCTCTAATTTTGTTTTTAATAAAATAAACTCAGAATTAAGTTTTTCATGTCTATCTACTAGAGCTTCAAAATCTTCTCGATTCACAATACCCTGAGAATTAATAAATTTTTCAAATCTACTTTTTATAATGTTATCAATTTCAGTTTTTAAATCTGTAAGTGTAGAAAGTGCACCAGTAATTATTGATGCTGTATCTTTAAAAAAAAAATTACTATTTTTCATTAGTTTTCCCTAAAGTAGTCAAAATGTTACTATAAGATATTTTTTACAAATTGTTAAAATTATATTAAAATTATCTAAATGTTTCAATTTCCAAATATTAATCCAATAGCTGTAGATTTTGGATTTATCAAAATTAGTTGGTATGCACTTTCTTATGTTGCGGGAATTTTATTAAGTTGGTATCTAATATTAAAAATAATTAAAATAAAAAAAATTGAAATTAGTAATAAAATAGTTAGTGATCTAATTAGTAACTGCATGATAGGAATTATACTAGGTGGAAGATTAGGTTATGTAATTTTCTATAATCCTGAATATTATTTTAATAATTTATTAGAAATTTTTAAAGTATGGAACGGAGGCATGTCATTTCATGGCGGACTTATAGGTGTTATATTAGCTGTTATTTATTCAAGTAAGACCTCAAAAATTCCAATTATAATATTTTCTGACTTAATTTCTGTAGTTTCTCCAATTGGGCTTTTTTTTGGAAGATTAGCAAATTTTATAAATGGAGAACTTTTTGGAAGGATAACTAACCATCATTTTGGGATTATATTTCCAAATGGTGGAAAACTCCCAAGACACCCTAGTCAGTTATATGAAGCTTTTTTTGAAGGATTAATTTTGTTTTTCATTATGATATTTTTAATGAATAAATCTAAGATTTACGAAAAAAAAGGATATTTGACTGCCTTATTTATATTTTTCTATGGAATTTTTAGATTTTTTATAGAGTATTTTAGAGAACCTGACGAACACATTGGATTAATTTATTTTGACTTTTCAATGGGACAAATTTTATCATTACCAATGATAGTTACTGGTTTATATTTTATAATTATTTTTAATAACAAAAAAATAAAATACTGATTTAGATTTAAATTTACATAAAAAAAATTTAATAATGCAAATTAAAAAATTACTCCATCCAAAATTAGAATTTAAAGATGTTAGCTATGGTTTTTTTACTAGAAAAGGTGGATTCTCAAAGCCGCCATATGACACTCTAAACTGTAGTTTCAATGTAGAAGATAATGAGGATGATGTGTTAGAAAATTTGAAATTAGTTTGTAATCAACTAAAATTAGAAAAATTAATTAAATTAAATCAAATACATTCATCTAAAGTTTATATTGTACGTAAAAAAGATATTCCAATCAATAATATTCAAGCAGATGGATTAGTAACAAAATTAAGAGGTATAGGATTAGCAATCTTAGGAGCTGATTGTGCGCCAATACTGTTTTATGATAAAAATTCTAAAATTATTGGTGCATGTCATGCTGGTTGGAGAGGAGCTATCAATGACATTGTTGGAACTACAGTGAATAGTATGGAGGATTTAGGAGCAAATAGAAATGATATCGTTTCTATCATAGGTCCCACTATACACAAAAAATCTTATGAAATTAAAAATGATGTAGCCAAAATTGTAAAACAAAGTAAACTTTACAAAAAAAATCCTTCCATATTATTTCATTTAAAGGAAGGTAAATATCTTTTTGATCTACCTTTACTTTTAAAGGAAAGCCTTAAAGATTCTAAAATTAATAAAATTGGAGATATTGGTATCAATACTTATGAAGAAGAAAATTTATTTTTTAGTCATAGAAAATCTACCCATAAAAATTTTCCCAAAGAAGGCAAAACTGGGAGGCATATATCTGTAATAGGGTTGATAAGTAATTAGAATGCCACATTTAATAATATTTTCGATTATTATAATTTTAGGTTTATTTACCCTTATATTTATATAAATTAAGACAATTTTTTCTTGCTATAACTTAAACTAGACTGCTATTAAATAGCATAAACATTCTTGGGATTATGTTTTATGAAAATACTGTCTTGCAATTCAAATATTAATTTAGCAGAAAGTATTTCCAAAACACTTAATACAAGACTTGTAAAAGCAGAAGTTAAGAGATTTTCAGATATGGAAGTCTTTGTTGAAGTTCAAGAAAATGTTAGAGGTGAGGATATGTTTGTTGTACAGTCCACTTCTTACCCTGCAAATGATAATTTGATGGAATTGCTAGTTGCATTAGATGCACTAAGAAGAGCAAGTGCAAGAAGAATCACAGCAGTTATTCCATATTATGGATATGCTAGACAAGATCGAAAATCTGGACCAAGAACACCTATTTCTGCCAAACTAGTTGCCAACCTAATAACTAAAGCAGGTGCCGATAGAATTCTTACAATGGATCTTCATGCTGGCCAAATACAAGGATTTTTTGATATACCTACTGATAATCTATTTGCAGCTCCTGTTTTCACTAAAGATATACAAGAAAAATATAAAAACAAACCTGTAGTTATAGTATCTCCTGATGTAGGTGGAGTTGTAAGAGCTAGAGCTTATGCAAGACGAATTAATACAAATTTAGCAATAATTGACAAAAGAAGAGAAAAACCTGGATCGTCCGAGGTAATGAATATAATTGGTGATGTTTCTAATCATCACTGTATCATAGTGGATGATATAATTGATTCTGGAGGAACAATATGTAATGCTGCTAAAGCTCTTATCGATGTAGGTGCAATTAGTGTAGATGCTTATGTTACTCATGGTGTACTGTCTGGTTCTGCAGTAAGTAATATTTCGAATTCTCCTTTAAGTTCTCTCGTAACAACGAACTCAATAAAAGCAACTGAGGCTGTAAATATGTCTAGTAACATAAGGCAAATCTCCATTGCTCCTATAATTGGTGAGGCCATTCGTAGAGTTCATATGGAACAGTCTGTTTCCAGTCTTTTTGAATAAATTTTGCATTATTTACTTTAATTTTTTTTATTAAAAGGTTATGTATGCTTTATTCTTTCGCACCCCTGGAGGCAAAGAGATTTTTAAGGAGAAAATTAATGCAAACAATTGATATTAAAGCTGAAGCTCGCAGTCAGGTTGGTAAGGGGTCTGCCAGAGCAGCAAGGCGTGCAGGTTTAGTTCCTGCAGTTATTTATGGAAATAAACAATCACCAATACCCATAACATTAGATGCAAATAAATGGCGTCAGCTTATGCATAAACCTGGTATATTCAGTCAATTAATGAATATTGAAGTTAATAACGAAACTCATTTTGTATTACCGCGGGACATTCAACAACACCCAGTTTCAGAGGAAGCTGAGCATGTTGATTTTCTTAGAGTTACAGAAAATGCAACAGTTGCTGTAGGTATTAGTGTTGAGTTCTTAAATGAAGACAAATGTACTGGATTGAAATTAGGTGGTGTGCTGAACGTTGTGAGGCCTCAAGTAGAGTTGAATTGTCCTGCTATATCTATTCCTGAAAAAATAACAGTTGATTTAGAAGGTCTTAATGTTGGACATACTATTCATATTAGTGCAATTGAACTTCCTGATGGTTGCACACCAACCATAACAGATAGAGATTTTACTGTTGCTACTATTGCTGCACCAAGAGGTGGATTAGGCGATTCAGAAGAAGAGGAAGAAACTGAAACAACCGACGAAACTTCTGAAGATACTGACGAAGATAAAAATGATAGTTAAAAACATTATTAGAAAAATTGAGTTTTAACTTTTGAAATGTTTTTAATAGTTGGTTTAGGTAATCCTGGAAAGTCCTACAGAAATAATAGGCATAATATTGGTTATAAAATTATAGACAATATCAAAGAAGTGTATGATTTTCCTGAATTCTCAAAAAAATTTAAATCTGAATTTTCTAAATCTGAGTTAAACAAAAATATACTTTTTTTACTAAAACCAACTACATTCATGAATAATTCAGGTATTGCCCTAAAAGAAATTAAAAGCTTTTACAATATCGATATAAATAACATTTATGTAATACATGATGAAATAGATCTGGATCAAGGGTGTGTTAAAGTAAAAAATGGCGGCGGTCATAATGGACACAATGGCCTAAAAAGTATAGATAAATTGATTGGTAAAAACTATAATAGAGTAAGGGTTGGGATATCTCGACCATCAAAAATATATGAAGAAAATATTGATGAAAACATATCAAATTGGGTGCTTTCTGACTTCACACCTAATGAAAAAGATAAATGGCTTGATAACACAATTAATTACGTTTCTGAAATGATTGTATCTTTAATTAATATTCAAATTGGTTTTTGTGATAAAAATGTATAGGTGCATAAATGGGTTTTAAATGTGGAATTGTAGGCTTACCAAATGTAGGAAAATCTACCTTATTTAATGCTCTTACAGAAACCTCATCAGCAGAAGCTGCAAATTATCCTTTTTGTACAATAGAGCCTAATTCTGGCATTGTATCTGTTCCTGATAAAAGATTAAATTTACTCTCTAATTTAGCTAAATCTCAAAAAACTATCCCTGCACAGATGCAATTTGTAGATATTGCTGGACTTGTAAGTGGTGCTAGTAAAGGGGAAGGATTAGGAAATAAATTTTTATCTCATATAAGAGAGGTTGATGCAATTATACATGTTGTTAGGTGCTTTGAAAATACCGACATAACACATGTAGAAAATACTATAAACCCTCTAAGAGACACTGAAACCATAGATACTGAATTGATGTTAGCTGATTTAGAA
Source organism: uncultured SAR116 cluster alpha proteobacterium (assembly GCA_902592615.1). Classification (GTDB taxonomy): domain Bacteria; phylum Pseudomonadota; class Alphaproteobacteria; order Puniceispirillales; family Marisalimonadaceae; genus Marisalimonas. The sequence continues at coordinate 12,841 of CACJFI010000008.1, forward strand.
AGTTTAGAAAGACAAACTCAAAACTTGTCAAAAAAAGCCAAATCTAGTGATGTTAACGCTAAAAATGATTTAGTACTAATGAGAAAATTAACTGAGTTTTTATCTGATGGGATTCAACTTCGTTTGGCAAATTTAACTGATGTAGAAAAGACAAGAATAAAAACTTTTAATCTACTCACATCAAAGCCAGTTCTTTATGCATGCAATGTTAGTGAAGATGATGCCTCCAATGGAAATAACTTTACTAGAAACATATTTGACAAAGCAAAAACTGAAAACTGTAATGCCATAATAATTTCAGGTTCTATAGAATCTGAAATCGCAATTTTAGAAGAAACTGAAAAGAAAGAATTTCTCAAAGATTTAAATTTGGAAGAGTCTGGACTGAACAGATTAATAAGAACAGGATTTAGCCTACTTGATCTAATAACATTTTTTACAGTTGGTCCAAAAGAAACAAGAGCATGGACAATAAAAAACAACTCAACTGCACCAGAAGCTGCCGGTATAATTCATACAGATTTTCAAAAGGGATTTATTCGAGCTGAAACAATATCTTATGATGATTATTTAAATTTCAAAAGTGAGCAAGCAGCAAAAGATGCTGGACGTATGAGAGTTGAGGGTGCAGATTATATAGTTAAAGATGGAGATGTATTTCATTTTAGATTTAATGTTTGATTGGAGCTAAATTATGCATGAAATTATAGAGATTACAGCGAAAGATAATCATCAATTCTCAGCTTATATTTCTCAACCTTTGGGGAAACCAAAAGCAGGTATTGTAATTATACAAGAAATTTTTGGTGTAAACAACCATATTAAAGAAGTAACAGACTTATACGCTAGCAAAGGTTATTTATGTATTGCACCTTCATTGTTTGACAGAGTTGAGAAAAATATAACCTTAAATTATGACGAAAAAGGGATATCTAAAGGAAGAGAATTAAAAGCGTTGTGTGATAATAACGCCCTAAAAGATATAGAGGCTAGTATTTCTATAGTATCCTCAGCTGGGAAAGTGGGTGTAATAGGATATTGCTGGGGTGGATCATTATCCTGGAGAATTGGATGTGAGACTTCGAAGCTCTCAGCTTCTGTTTGCTACTATGGTGGAGATATTCCAAAACTTAGAAATTTAAAACCAAAATGCAATGTTTTGACTCATTTTGGTGAACTTGATAAAGGAATACCAATAAAAGAAGTTAAAATTTTTAAGAAAAAAAGACCTGAAGTTCATACATACACTTATCCTGCCGACCATGGTTTTAATTGTGACCATAGAAGCCAATATAATAATACATGTACAAGAATTGCACTTGATAGAACATTAAAATTTTTAGAAGAAAATTTAACTTAAATTATTGATTTTTTATAGGAGCCCAAATTTGCTTCATGGCAAAGTAAGATAAAGCAGTCAATAATAACAAAAATAGCATTACTGATATACCCAATTGCTTCCTATCTTCCATCTCAGGTTCAGATGCCCAAGCAAGGAAAGCTGTTACGTCTTTTGCCATTTGGTCAGGTGTAGCTTTAGTTCCATCAGCATATTCAACTCCATCATCATAAAGGGGTTGAGGCATACCAATCAAATTTCCTGAATAATATTTATTATAATACATACCATCAGGGACTTTTTTTTCAGCAGGCGCATCTACATAACCTGTTAAAAGTGCATGTAAATAATTTGCGCCATCAGGTCTAGCTTTTACAATTAACGATAAATCTGGTGGATATGCACCACCATTTGCAGCTCTCGCAGCTTTATCGTTTGGGTAAGGTGATACGAATTTGTCACTCGGCCTAGCTGGTCTTTCGACAACTTCACCATCATCGTTAATAGTGTTCACACTATTTTCTGCTGCAAATGCTTTAATTTCGTCATCATTGTAACCAATAGACTTTAAATTTCTATACGCTAAAAGTCTCATTCCATGACACCCTGAGCATACCTCTTTGTATACTTGAAGTCCTCTTTGTTGTGATGCTCTATCAAAAGTACCAAGAATCCCAGAGAAGGACCATTTAAGTTGTGGGTAACTTATTTTTTCACCCGCTGCGAAAGAAAAATTTGATGAACAAACTATTATCAAACTTAAAAAAAGTTTTAAAATATTGTTTGGGAAAAAACATGATGAGCTTTTGATCATCTATTTTTTCTCCCTCATCGCAAAAGCAGATGCAGGAGATCCTCCACCTAATATTGGTTCAGATATAGAAATTGGAAGTGGTTTTGTTTTTTCTATGTAGGGTAACAATGGAAATAAAATTAAAAAGTGAAAAAAGTAGTAAGCCGTCGCTATTCTTGATAGTATAACATATATACCTTCAGCAGGCATAGCTCCTAAATAACCCAATAAGATACAATCCAATAAAAGTATCCAAAAGAAAACTTTAAATATAGGTCTAAACTGAGACGATCTTACTGGTGACCTATCTAACCATGGCAGAATAAACAAAACTGCAATTGCACCAAACATAAAAAGTACACCACCAAGCTTATCTGGAATAGCTCTTAGAATTGCGTAAAAGGGTAAAAAATACCATTCAGGAACTATGTGAGCAGGTGTAACCATCGGATTGGCTTCAATATAGTTATCTGGATGACCCATAAAGTTAGGAAAGAAAAATACTGCTGCTGCGAAGAATGACAAAAATACACTCAAACCGAATAAATCTTTGATTGTGTAATAAGGGCTAAATGGAACGGTATCTTGTGTACCTTTTACATCAATTCCGATTGGATTATTTGAACCAAAGCGATGTAAAGCAACTAAATGAAGAATTACAACTCCAACTATTACAAAAGGTAAAACAAAATGAAGAGAAAAAAATCTATTTAAAGTAGAATTGTCGACTGAGAAGCCACCCCATAGCCATGTTACGATACTCTCCCCAATCAACGGTATAGCTGAAAACAAGTTTGTAATAACTGTAGCACCCCAAAAGCTCATTTGTCCCCATGGTAAAACATATCCCATAAATGCTGTAGCCATCATTAACAGAAGTATTAAAACACCAAGTATCCATAAAAGTTCTCTGGGGGCTTTGTAAGAACCATAATATAATCCTCGAAAAATGTGAATGTAAACGACAATAAAGAAAAAACTAGCTCCGTTCATATGAATGTATCTTATAAGCCATCCATGATTGACATCTCTCATAATTCTCTCAACAGAATCAAATGCGTAATCAACATGAGCTGTATAATTCATGGACAAAACAATTCCAGTAACTATCATAGTTACTAAAGCAAAACCTGCTAGAGATCCAAAATTCCAAAAATAATTTAAATTTTTTGGTGTTGGATAATGATTAAGTTCGTGATCCATAAAAGAAAACACCGGTAATCTATGATCAATCCATTTAACCACTGGGTTTTTAAACTTAGACTTTGACAATTATTACTCCTAAAATAAAAAATTAACCAATTTTAATAATGTTATCAGACAAAAACTTATATGATGGAACTTCTAGATTAGTCGGTGCTGGTCCCTTTCTAATTCTACCTGAATGATCATAGTGAGATCCATGACAAGGACAAAACCATCCACCATACTGTCCTTTTACATCTCCAGACTTTTGACCAAGTGGGACGCAACCTAAATGTGTACAAACACCTACTAATACAATGAATTTTTCGTTAGGAACTCTTTCCTCATCTGTTTCAGGGTGTCTCATATCATCTAAAGAAACTTCTTTAGCTAACTTAATTTCTTCGGGTGTTCTATGACGAACAAATACAGGCTTACCTCTCCATGTTACAGTTATAGCTTGTCCTTCTTCTAACGAGGACAAATCTACTTCTGTAGATGCTAATGCTAAAGTATCTGCAGCGGGATTCATTTGATCAATTAAAGGCCAAGCAACACTTGCAGCACCTATTCCTGCCATGGCATAAGTTGAAATTATTAAGAAATCTCTTTTACCTTCTTTATTATTTTTTGACTTTGAACTTTTAGGCATTTATCTCACTTTATAAACATATTATCTATATAACATCGTAAAAAAAATTTTCCAGTGTTTTTTAAAATGATTCTAAAAAAGATTAAAAGTATTTTTAGGGTTTAATACCAACTTACTTTAGGCGGCAAACTCATTAATACAGCTTCGGTATTTCCACCAGTTTTCAACCCAAAAATTGTACCTCTGTCATATAGTAAGTTAAACTCCACATACCGACCTCTTTTTACTAACTGAAAGTCTCTGTCTTTTTGGGTGAATTCTTTACTTAATCTATTTTGAATAATCTTCAAATAAGAGTTTAGGAATGTTAAACCAATATCTTTTATGAAAGATAAATCTCTTTCCCAGTCTTCGTTGCATAAATAGTCAAGAAAAATTCCCCCTACACCACGAGACTCTTCTCTGTGAGGCAAATAAAAATATTCATCACACCAACTCTTAAATCTAGGATAATAAGATGGATCATATTTATCGCATGTATTTTTTAGTTCTTGATGAAATATATTTGATGATTTTATATCCTTGAAAGTTGGTGTAAGATCACCTCCCCCACCAAACCAAATTTTTTTTTTATTACCTTTTCCTGTTACTAACATCCTTGTGTTCATATGGGCTGCTGGAACATGTGGATTACACATATGAGAGACAACAGAAATTCCTGAGGCCCAAAATAAACCATCCTCTTCTGCTCCAGGTATTTGTTGTCTGAACTCATTAGAAAATTCCCCATGCACAGTTGAAATATTAACACCAACCTTTTCAAAAACGTTGCCGCGCATTATTGATATTATTCCTCCACCTCCTCCATCTCTTTCCCATTTATTTTGATCAAAGCTTATTTTCCGTTTTTTATACATTTTTTTGTTTTCAACATCTTCAAAAGAATTACAAATTTTATCACGAAGTTCTTTAAACCAAGAACTTGCTAATTCTTTTTTGTTTTGTAGTGTTTGAAAATCTTCCAAACATTCTTTTTCATTTAAATTTTTAATCATTTCATTTTTTACAGACATATTTTTAACTTTTAACTTATTTTTAAGAAATTTAAAATTTCTTCTTGTGAACTTTGAAAATTATTATTTACCCAAAAATCTTCAGCTTGGAAAAATAATCTTTCGACCTGAACATTTGTAATTGTTTTATTTGATTTCACTATTTCTTCTCTAACTAATGGAAATGTAGGCCAGTTTATTTTAAACAAATCAATTTCTTTTATTTTTTCAAATGGCAGAATATGTAATAATGCAAGTTTATACCAATTAAATGGAATTCTATCTTTATTAAATAATCCTTGTTTTTTTGAATTTATACCACACCTAAGTTGCCAAATTAATTGAAAGATATACATCTGTTTTTCTCTAACTACATGTGAATCCAAATAATAATTTTTAATGTTAATTTTTAAATTAATTATTTGTTTAATAAAATTTAAAAACTTAATTTTTCTTTTATTTAAATCAAACCTTTTAATTATTTTATCAATACAATGTTCTCCATATAAATGGATCATTATCACAGAAATTAAATCTAATTTTTCGTTTTGTACCAAAGTGGTTGCATTTAATTTAATAAAATCAATTATTCCAAAGTTTTTTAGTACAAATCCAGAAGATATTTCGGATCTCATATAATTATTTTTATTAATTAGAAGATATTTGTCTAAAGTTAATTTAGTCATCATTAAAAAACATTTATAACAATTCTTAGTTAATAAGATTTTATCGATCTCGTCCCTAATTCTCTTGTTTGATAAATTAATGATTTTGGGAACTCTAAAAGTAATTTCTTTTTTGAGATTTTTTGACATTTTGTTGTCAAAATTTCCAGAAAAACGACAGAATCTTATAATTCTTAAATAATCTTCTTCAATTCTTTCTACAGGATTACCTATGAAGACAAGCTTTCTTCTAATTATATCACTTTCTCCATTAAGAAAATCAGTTAAATTTCCTTTAGAGTCTAAATATAGACTATTAATAGTAAAATCTCTTCTTTTGACATCATCGTTCAAACTAGCAGCGATATCTACTAACGCAGATCTTCCATAAGAAATTAGATCCTTCCTAGAACTGGTTATATGATATTCTTTTTTATTAATTATAAGTGATATAGTTTTATATTTTATGTAGTTGTCTTTAATAATAATATTATTTTTACTTATTTCTTTTGCGAATATTTTTATATCTTCATTTATTACAAAATCAATGTCAGTTACTATTTCATCTGTCAGGTAATCTCTTAAAGCCCCACCAACAATCCAAATTTTAACACCAATGCTTTCTGCAAGATTAAAAATAACTTCAATATTCTGATCTATTTTAAAAAAATTTATAAATTTATTTTTTATTATTCAAATACCTCTTTACTTCGAAAAATTACCATCTTTAACTTTTCCGTCAATTATTGAGGGTGGTTGATAAGAATAACTTGGATCAAAAGAGTCTAGTTCTAAATACATAAAACATGATAAAACAAAAACACAAAAACCTACAACACTAACTAATGTTGAGTAAAAAATTTGATTATTTTTTGTTAGTTTGCTTAGAATATATTTTGTTAAGAAAAAAAGACCTATAGAAAATATTATTGCTAAAAGTATAATTAAATATCGTCGCATGGTGGAAACTCCCTCAAACCTAACCCTGCAGATATAGTTACTAACACCCTTGCTGTTAACCCCCAAATATTTTTATTATTATAGTTAATTATCCATGTCATGGACATGCTTGAATTGATTGGAGGTTTTTCTCTTAAATGATATTTTGGTGATAATAAATAATTAATAGGCGGAAAAAAAATTTGTTCCACCTCATTCAGATTTGGTTTTACTACTTTTTGCCAATTTGAATTAGATTTAATAATACCAAGAAATGGTGTAACAACATAACCTGTCCCAGTAAAAAATTTTGGAAAACTTCCAACTATATTGTATTCCTCACTAGAAACATTTATTTCTTCTTCAGTTTCCCTTTTTGCAGTCTCTTCTAAATTTAGATCTTCTTTTTCTTTTCTTCCACCTGGGAAAGCTATTTGGCCTGCATGTTTTCTTAAATTATTTCTTCTTTTAATCATTAAAATCGAACTGTGTTTTTCGGTTTCATCGTTAATAAATAATACTAAAACACTTGCTTGCTTATATTTATCATTAGATCGCTCTTTGTCACCTGCATTTCTAACTTTATTGATGCATGTTACAAGATCAGTCTTAGATACAATTTTTATCATATTTTAAGTTTAAATAATTATTTTTTAAATATTAATAATGTATTATCATAATTTAAGAAACAGTATTGAAAATTTTATGTATATATATTTACCTATAGCAGAACAACCAATACATTCGTTAGTAATTTTGAGTATTGGAGCTTTTCTTGGTCTTATAATGGGACTCGTTGGGGTAGGTGGTGGATTTCTTTTAACACCACTTATGATGTTTTTAGGTATACCACCTCCTGTGGCGGTAGCTTCTGTTGCGAACCAGTTGGTTGCGCCTTCAGTTTCAGGTGTTTTGTCTCACTGGAAAAGAAGTAATGTTGATTTTAAAATGGGCACAGTTTTACTGCTTGGAGGTATTGTAGGATCTTCAATAGGTGTCATCTTATTCAATTTTTTAGGTAAAATTGGACAATTAGACTTTGTGATCAAATCATCCTACGTAATTTTTTTAACTCTTATTGGAACCTTGATGTTTTCAGAGTCACTTAGATTAATCTTACGAACAAGAAAAGGTAAAGTTACTAGGGGTAAGCTTCATCAACATAATTGGCTTCATGGTTTACCTTTTAAAATTAGATTCAGGAAATCAAAATTATATATTTCAATTTTATTACCTGTATTAATCGGAGTTATAGTTGGTGTTCTTGCTGCTTTGATGGGTATTGGTGGTGGTTTTATTATAGTGCCAGCAATGATATATCTCTTGGGTATGCCAACATCTCTGGTAGTAGGCACATCTTTATTTCAAATTATTTTTGTTGCTGCAAATACAACTATTTTACAAGCATCTCAAAACCAAACTGTAGATATAGTACTTGCGACAATATTATTGTTGGGTTCTGTAATAGGTGTCCAATTAGGTTCGAGGTTTACAAATATTTTAAGAGGCGAATATTTAAGGTTGATATTATCTTCTATAATTATTTTAGTAAGCTTAAAGCTTTTAATTGATTTAGTTACTGTTCCTACTGATCTTTTTTCAGTCATAATTAGTAGGTAAGCTTAAATGAAATTTTTTTTTCATATTAATCTAATTTTTTTAGTATCTATTCTGACATCTAATACATTTGCACAAAACCAAATAGTTGCAGATTTATCACAAGAAAATGTTAAAATTGCAACAGATTTTCAAGGTGCTAAGATACTTTTATTTGGCGCTTATGATGGTAAAAAAGGCGATGATATAATTGTAATTGTTACAGGACCCAAAGGATTAGTCACAGTTCAAAAAAAAGAAAAAATACTTGGTGTCTGGGTAAATACAAAAAAAGTTAACTATATAAATACGCCTAAATATTTAAGTATTTCGTCTAATAGAAAAATTGATGACATACTAAATAAAAAAACTCAAAAAATATCTGAAATTGGTTTAAACAATTTAAAAATTAGGATTCAACCAGGTATTAAAGTTGAAAATGAAGGAAACTGGAGACAAGCACTTACTAGAAATATGTTGAAATCAAATTTATGGAGCATAAATGAAAACTCTGTAACTTTAAATAAAGATTCTCTTTTTAGATCTTATCTAGAATTACCATCAAATGTTACTACTGGTCAGTTTGAAGTTAAGATTTTACATTATCGTAATAGTAAACTTGTGTCACAACAAATTAATTCAATCAATGTTTTAAAATCAGGTATTAGTGCAGAAATTTATGATATAGCTCAAAATTACTCTACATTATATGGTATTTTTGCAGTTTTGTTGGCAGTTTTAGTTGGTTGGGGATCTAATCTAATTTTTAGAAAAGTTTGATGAGGAATTAATGACTGATAAAAATTTAAGTAATAAGCCAAAAGTTTCAAAACCAAGGAACAGACTATTCTTAGTTGTAGCAGATGATAGTAAAGAATTACATCAAGCTCTTTATTATGCTGCAAGAAGAGCCGCAACAGCTAATGGAGAGGTTGCATTGTTTAGATGCATAGAACCTATTGAAGGACAGCTTTGGGGTGGCGTTACTGAAATTATGGAAGCAGAGGCTGAACAAGCTAGTAAAAAATTACTTCTAGAATTAAGTGAATATTGTGAGAAGCTGGGGGCACCCAAACCTAGAACATTTGTCCGAAAAGGAATTCTACATGAAGAACTCTTTAATTTAATCGATAAAGAAAAAGCTATAAGAGTATTAGTTTTAGGAGTTTCAACAGAACATGGAAATCCTGGCCCATTGATAAACTATGTAATAAATAAAGGTAGCACTGAGTGCAGAGTACCCATTACAATAGTGCCTGGAAATCTTACTGATGATCAAATAGATGCACTCGTTTAAAATAATAGTTGATTTTAATTAAACTAACTTTATACGTATATTAAAAACTTAAGAGTGATTTATGTACAAAAAATTATTTATTATTATTTTGGGGATAATGTGTGTAACAATGGTAAAACCAGTAAAAAAAGCAACTGCAAGTTCAAGTAAATTTATAACAATTGAAACATCCAAAGGTAAAGTTGTAATTGAGACTTTACCAAAAATAGCTCCTAATCATGTAAAAAGAATTAAAGAATTAGTTAAGAAAGGGTTTTACGATGGTATTATTTTCCATAGAGTTATAGCAGGCTTTATGGCTCAGACAGGTGATCCTGATGGCAAAGGTACAGGTGGATCTGGAAAGAATCTAAAAGCCGAGTTCTCAGATTACGAATATAGGTATGGAACTGTTGGAATGGCCAGATCAATGAGCCCTGACAGTGGAGACAGCCAATTTTTCATTTGTTTTGATGGATGTAGTCATTTAACAGGTCAGTATACAGTATGGGGTCAGGTAATCTCGGGCATGGAAGCAGTTGAAAACCTAGCAGTAGGAGAGCCCCCAAGCAATCCAGATAAAATGATATCAGTTAGACTTGGTAAAAAATAAAATTAAATTTCTACAACTCTAATTGAATTTGTTGAACCAGATATTCCAAAGGGCATGCCTGCAACCACAACTATTGTATCACCTTCCTTTGCAAAATTTTTAATTTTTATTATCTCTCTTGCCTCTTGTATTGCTGCTTCATAACCTTGAACTTTACTAAAAAAAGGACAAGCTCCCCATAAAAGTGATAGTTTTCTTTTTACATTAATTTCAGGTGTCATAACCACTAATAACAAATTAGAGCGTTCTCTGGACATTCTATAAGCCGTATTTCCGGATGCTGTAAAAGCAACTACAGCTTTTGCATTTACTGATTCAGCCAAAGTCACAGCAGAACGTGACACGGCATTATAAATAAAGTTTTCTCTTCTTAAATTTTGTGGGCCATCGCCTGGATGTATTTTGATATGATTTTCAGCTGATGTAATTATTCTATCCATAATATTCACTGTCTCAAGAGGATAAGAACCAACAGCAGTTTCTGCAGATAGCATAACTGCATCTGCACCGTCAAAAACAGCGGTGGCAACATCTGAGGCCTCTGCTCGTGTTGGTGATGGTGTTTCAATCATAGATTCCAGCATTTGTGTAGCAACAATAACTGGCTTACCTGCTTGTCTACATTTAAGAATAATTTCCTTTTGTATACCTGGAACTTCTTCAGGCGGTAATTCAACTCCTAGATCACCTCTTGCGACCATTATACAATCGCAAGCTTTAATTATTTCATTTAATTCTTTTAAAGCAGATGGCTTTTCTATTTTAGCAATTACACCTGCTTTATCACCAATATATTTTTTTACTTCTTCCACATCTTTTAATTTCTGAACAAAAGAAAGAGCTATCCAATCAATTTCCTGATTTAATATAAATTTGAGATCCTCAATATCCTTGGAGGTTAAGGGGCTTGTTTCTAGCACAACGTCTGGAAGGTTTATACCTTTATTACTTCTAATAACTCCTCCTACTACGACTTCAGTTTTTATTTCGTTTTTTGATATATTTTTCACTTTAAATTTTAACTTTCCATCATCCATAAGAATGTTCGAGCCAATTGACAAACTTTTAAAAATTTCATCATGTGGTAAATTTACTCTTTTAAAATCTCCAATTTCTGGGTCTTTATCAAAAATATAATTACTTCCCTTAATCACTTTAGTTTCATTTTTTACTTCTCCAATTCTAAATTTTGGTCCTTGAAGATCAGCAAGAATTGCAACATTAGAGTCCATTTCTTTTTCTGCTGACCTTATGTAGGTAATTCTTTTCAAGTGGTCTCCGTGATTTCCATGACTAAAATTTAAACGAAAAACGTTAACACCTGTTTTTATTAATTTTTTAATAATATCTGGGTCATTTGTTGCTGTACCAATTGTTGCAACTATTTTAGTTGATCGAGGAAACTTGAGGTCTGTCATTATTAATCCTTTTATATTTATATTTATACATTAATTTTAAAAAAATTATTAAATTTATTTATTTAAAATTTGAAATCGGCAAGCTATTTGCAAATTCCAAATATATTACAGGAGAAATATAGATGGCACAGATTGTTCCCTTTCCACTTGATAAAGTTAGAAAGTCAAAAAATGAAAATATTTTTGAAAAAAAACATATACTTCATATGATTAAAAATATTAGACAAAATTATCCGCCATCACTTTGGAACACAGTTTATCAGCTTACAAAACAGGGTCATATTGATAATGATGAATTCTTTGATTCTGAAGATGTAAAACCCCAAAAGTAAGTTTTTTGATTTAAATTTAATTTCAAAAATAAAAGGATTTCATATTATATAAAAGTTATTTAAAGTTATCCCAGAATGGAAACAAATTTTAAATATCCTATTTTATATACATTCAGAAGATGTCCTTATGCAATGAGGGCAAGATTTGCAATGAGATCATCTAAGATAATAGTTGAAGTAAGAGAAATAAAATTACAAAAAAAACCGTCTGAATTTTTAAAATCATCCCCAAAAGGGACAGTGCCAGTTTTAATAACAAAGTCAGGTAAAGTCTTAGAAGAAAGTTTGGATATTATTAACTGGGCCTTAAATAAAAATGATCCAGATAAATGGCTTGGTAAGGGGAAACTAGAAAGTCACGAGATTACAAAACTTTTAGATGATCTTGAAAATAAATTTAAACCTAATTTAGATAAATATAAATATCCAAATAGATTTTCTGGAGTTGATCAATTTTTATATAGAGATAAAAATTTATGCTTTCTTGAAAAATTAAATTCTTACCTCGAAAAAAACAAATCTCTCAATTGCGAACATCTTACCTTATTAGATTATGCGATATTTCCGTTTGTTAGACAATTTAGAAATGTTGATAAAGAGTGGTTTGAAAATTTAAATTTTATTTTTTTGAACAAGTGGATAAATCAAATCATTGATAGCAAAGATTTTTCATCTATAATGAAAAAATTCAAAAAATGGGAACCAAATGATTTACCAATTTATACAAATTTTGAATAATTAGTTTGCCAAGGAGATATTTAATGTCAGAAGCTTTTATTTGTGAGGGAACAAGAACTCCAATTGGGAGATTTGGGGGAAGTTTATCTTCTGTAAGAACCGACGATCTTGCTGCTTTGCCTCTTATGTCACTGAAAAAAAAAATAAATAAAATTGACTGGGAAAACTTAGAAGAAGTCTTTTACGGTAATGCTAATCAGGCGGGTGAAGACAATCGTAACATCGCAAGAATGGCTCTGCTTTTAGCAGATCTTCCACATACCGTTCCAGGTATAACACTAAACAGGTTATGTGCTTCAGGTATGGAAGCTATATCAAGCGCATCAAGAATGATAAAATCAAATGAAGCAGATATGACTATTGCGGGAGGCGTAGAAAGCATGAGCAGAGCTCCTTTTGTTATGCCTAAAGCTAGTACAGCATTTTCTAGGAATGCTGAAATTTACGATACAACTATAGGTTGGAGATTTGTAAACCCTAAAATGAAAGCTAATTACGGTATAGATTCGATGCCAGAAACTGCAGAAAACGTTGCAGAAAAATATCAAGTAAGCAGAGATGACCAAGACAAAATGGCTCTTTCCAGTCAAATAAAGGCTTCTACCGCAATTAAAAATGGAAGATTAGCTAAGGAGATTACTCCCGTAGAAATCCCTCAAAGAAAAGGTGAAATATTAATTTTTGACAAAGACGAACATCCTAGAAGCACATCAATCGAAAAACTTTCTTCACTTCCAACACCATTTCGAAATAAAGGTACTGTTACTGCAGGAAATGCTAGTGGCGTTAACGATGGTGCGGCAGCGATGATAATTGCAAATGAAGAAGGAGTTAAACGAAATCATTTAACTGCAAAAGCAAGGATAATTGCTGCTGCAAGTTCTGGGGTTGAGCCAGCGTTTATGGGTATTGGACCTGTGCCAGCTTCTTTAAAAGCCCTTAAAATAGCTGGGATTAAAATTAAAGATATTGATATTATTGAAATAAATGAAGCATTTGCTGCACAAGGTTTGGCTAGTTTAAGGTCTCTTGGTATTGAAGATGACGATGATCGAGTGAATCCTAATGGTGGAGCAATAGCACTAGGTCATCCTCTTGGCATGTCTGGAACAAGATTAGTTCTTACAGCAACTCAAGAATTAATTGAAAAAAACTTAAAATACGCATTATGTACAATGTGCGTTGGTGTAGGTCAAGGTAGTGCTGTTATAATTGAAAAAGTCTAAATAATCTATTTGGATTGATATGCTTGTCGATCTATAGATACCGAGCTTAAATAAATAAATACATTATCATGTATAAATAGTTTCTTATTTTTTAGATTATATGTCGTTATCCTTGCTCTAAGTTTTTGTTTTTTTCTATTATTTTTGAAATTTTTTAACACAATTACTAATTCAGAGAATGCTGAGTTTTTTTCAATTTCAATAGAAGATATTAAACCTTGCAATTCGTTTTCAGTGATTTGTGTCTTTATTCGTGAAGATGAAAGAAGTATATCTCTAGACCTAATCCTAACTCTTACTATATCATTTAATTTACCTGGCAAACCTGGAACAATAAGCTTTTGTCCATTTAAATCAAGAGTTGTCATATGTAAGTTCTGGTCATGCCTAGAAACTATACCCTCCAAAATGGAACTTGACTCAAATTTGCCTGTCAGATCTACAAATGAACTTCTATTAAGAATATTTGAAACACTTCCACTATCGATTTTCTTACCATCTTTGATTAATACGATTTGATCTCCAATTTGTGATATTTCTTCAATTGAGTGGGTAATATATAAAATTGGTATTTTAAATTTTTTATTAAAATCTTTTAAAAAAACTAATAGCTTAGCTTTATATTTTATATCTAAATCTGACATAGGCTCGTCAAGAAGTAAATAATTAGGATGTTTTAAAATTGTTCGAGCAAGAACCACTCTTAATTTTTCACCTCCAGACAAATTCTCTGGTGACCTTTTTAAAAGAGAATTTAATTCAAGTTGATTAATTAAATATTCTTTACTTTTTAAACTTTTATTTTGAGTATCTAATTGATTCCTTTTTAAAACAAAATCAAGATTTTCTTCTACACTTAGGTGTTCAAATAATATTGGATTTTGAAACATTATTCCAAATGGTCTCTTATTAGGAGGATATTTATGCGTGTCGTGAATTGCAATTCCATTAAAAATAATTCTAGTTTCTATACTATTAACAAATCCACCTAATGCAGAAATTATTGTAGATTTTCCTGATCCATTTGGGCCATATAATATAGTTATCCCGTCATTTTTAAAATGATGTTCAAAATTTAAAAATAAATTTCCAATTTTACCTTTAAAAAAAACAGATAAATTTGACATTATTTAATTCTTACAACTGTTCTTTTGTTAAAATAAAATAGAGTTAATAATATAATAAATGATAAAATTAACATCCCACCTGCTAAAATATGTGCTTTTCCAAATGATAATTGTTCTACATGATCATAAATCGAAATAGCGATTACTTTAGTTTTACCATGAATGCCACCTCCAACCATTAAAACGATACCAAATTCACCTAGAGTATGTGCAAAGGAAATAATGAAAGAAGTAAAAAAACCTTTTTTTGATAAGGGTATTATTACATTTAAAAAAGTATCTAGTGAACCTACCCCTAAACTATGAGAAGTTCTAATAGTATCTCTTCCTATCTTTTCAAATGAAGCTTGAAGAGGCTGAACCCAAAAAGGAAGGGAATAAATTATAGAAGCCAGAACTAAACCGTAAAACGAAAAAATTAATTGTTCTCCCGTTAACAATATAAAAGTTTTACCTAAAAATGTTTCAGGATTAAAAAATACAATTAGATAAAAGCCAATAACTGTGGGTGGTAACACAAGTGGTAGTGTCACTATCGTTTCAATAAATGGTTTGGTCTTTTTTGACTTAAATGCTAAAAAATAAGCTAAAGGAGTACCTATTAAGGTAAGGAAAAAACAAGTAACAATAGCTAACTTTAATGTAATTAAAATTGAAGTAAAATCTGAGCCTAAATTGTGATAAATATCCATATTAAAAGACCAACTAAATTTGGAATTGATTTTGAGTAATATATCCTAACTAGATTATAATGGGGAATTATAAATGTCATTTATAAAAACTGATGATAATGTAAAATTATTTTATGAGTCTACTGGTAAAGGTGAACCAATAATATTTGTTCACGAATTTGCTGGTGATTACAGAAGTTGGGAACCTCAAATTAACTATTTGTCTAGATATTATCAATGTATACCATTTTGTGCTAGAGGATATCCGCCATCCGAAGTTCCAGAAAATGAAAGCAGTTATAGCCAAGAAAGAGCATGGCGTGACATTTTAAACGTGATGGATAATCTGAAAATTGAGAAAGCTCATATTGTTGGTTTATCCATGGGAGGATTTGCAACGCTTCATTTAGGAATAAATGCTCAAGATAGAGTGTTAAGTCTAGTAATAGCTGGTTGTGGATATGGTGCCATACCAGTTGATAAAACAAGTTTCAATAAAGAAGCAGACTTTTCTAATATTTCGTTGGATAGTGCAAAAATCATTTTAAATGAGGGAATGGATAAATTTGGATCAGAATATGCTCTAGGTCCTTCCAGAGTTCAATTTCAAAATAAAGATCCAAAAGGTTGGCAACTATTTAATGACCAACTACTAAAACATGATCCTGTTGGCTCAGCCAATACTTTATTGGGCGTTCAGAATAAAAGACCTAACTTATATTCTTTAGAAGAGGAAATAAGAGGTATAACTTGTCCAACATTAATTATAAATGGCGATGAGGATGATATGTGTCTTGAAGTAGGTTTGTATTTGAAAAGAACTATTAAGACAGCTGGTTTGTTAATAGTTCCTAAAACAGGGCACACAATCAACTTAGAAGAACCAGATTTATTTAATAATCATTTACTTAAATTTTTTACTGCAGTAAATTCATCTTCGTGGGGAAGTAGAGATAAAAGAGCAAAAATTATAAAATTCTAGTCTCTAAAATTTTCATACTGTAATGGGTGCTTAATATTTAATTCTTTTATTAATTTAATTGCAGCTTGAAGATCGTCTCTTTTTTTCCCAGAAACTCTGACTTCATCTCCTTGAATAGATGTTTGTACTTTACTTTTTGAGGATTTAATTGCCTTTACTATTTTTTTGGCTACTTCTCTATCAACACCTTGTTTGATCAATACAATTTGTCTGATTGAATTACCTGATGCAGCCTCTGGTTTTTCGAATTCTAAGGCGCCTGTGTCCACCTTTTTTCTAGTAAGGTGAGTGATAATAAGATCTTCAACTTGCTTTCTTTTTAAATCGTCATCAGCTCTAATTATAATCTTATCTTCTTGTTGTTCTACTTCACACATACTTCCTTTAAAATCATATCTAGTACTAATTTCTTTTTTGACACCATCTAAACCATTTTGAACTGAAGGCATGTCTATTTTACTTACTATATCAAAGCTAGGCATAATTTAACTCCCTTATAGTGTTATTAATTACCATAATATTAAATTTTTATTTCTCAAACAATCTAAATAAAAGTTGATAGAAACTCCTTAAAATTATAGATTATGAATTTATTAATATTAATTATAAACAAAATTTTTAATGGATATCATATTTAAATTAATATTTCTTATACCTTTGTTTCTAAGTACAATCTTTCTATTTATAAATATTGGAATATGGGCAATATTTCCATTCTGGATTTTATGTGGATTAATTGATGTCTCTAGGCACAAAACAATGGATCTTAAATTAATTAAAGAATATTTCATAGGTAAAGGTTTTTTAACTTTTTTACTATCGCCATTAAATCTTTTTTCTGATCTTTTGTCGCACAGAAATCTTCATACTTACAAAATTGAAGATCTTCCCCAAAGTCATCAAAATGAAATCAATGATGTTATTTCGCTATTTGATAAAAACTCTAAAGAAATCGCAAAGAGATTTAAAGAAAATCCAAATGATAATAGATCAATGTTATTTTATAAATGGTATGGATATGAATTGGATGATTCAATTGAAGAATTTAATAATGAATATAAATATATAAAAACTATTGGTGTTTCACTTTTTAGAGAGAAGACTTCAACGTCTAGACATTTTGGTCCTCTAAGAATGACTTATCGAATTTTGTATAATTTTAATAAAGTTAAAAAGGAAGGTTCTTTTATTGAAGCTGACGGAAGAATTCATAAGTGGAAGTCTGATCCATTGTTTATTTTTGATGATACATTAATACATCAAAGCTTTAACGAAGAAGATGATTTAAGATTTTGTGCTTTTATTGATATTATTAGGCCTTCTCATTTAGACAATATAATCAAACTGATTCTAAAATCTGTTGGTTTTTTATTAAAAAATACTAGAAGTATATTTTATAAAAATTGGAAAATGATATAAAAGCTATGAATTTGGCACTAGTATCTGTCTAACAACTTCACCCTTTGACAATTTATCAAAACCTTCATTCAAATTGTCAAATGTAATTTTCCCGTCTATTAGCTTATCTACTGGTAAACGTCCTTGTTTATATAAGTTTAAAAATCTAGGCACATCTCTTACAGGAACACATGAGCCCATATAGCTTCCTAAAATTGATTTTTCCTGTGCAACTAAATCACTATGATTAAAACTAAATTGAGTGTTTATTGGCGATAAACCAGCAGTAACCACAGAACCTCCATATCTTATTATTTGGTAAGCGGTATCCATGGCTTGTATTACCCCAGCTAGATCAATAGCATAATCAACACCACCATTTGTTAAATCCCTTATTTCTTCAACCATATTATTATTTCTACTATCAAAACAATGTGTTGCACCAAGTTCTTCTGCTCTACTAAATTTTGACGGATCAATATCAACTGCAATTATAGTTTCAGCTCCTGCTAATTTTGCTCCAATTATACCATTTAGCCCTACACCTCCTAATCCAATAATTGCTACTGAATCTCCAGGTCTTATTCTAGCAGTATTAATTACAGCTCCAACACCTGTCATAACAGCACATCCAAAAAGAGCAGCATCCTCTATATTAAAGGCTTTATCAATTACAACAACTGATCCTCTATCAACTACATTATATTGAGACATACATGAGATACCAGTGTGGTGATTAAGTCTATTTCCATCCATATCTGTCAATCTGCTTCCACCTGACATTAAATCACCTTTACCTTTTGTTGCAGCTGCAAGTTCACATACTTGAGGTCTTCCTTCAAGACACCTTCTACATCTTCCACATGAAGGAGAGAATTGGAAAGCAACGTGATCTCCAACTTTTATATCTTTTACCGCACTTCCTAACTCAACTACTTCACCCGAACCTTCATGACCAATTACTAATGGCAAGGGCATTACTCTGGATCCATTAATAACTGACAAATCAGAATGACATAGACCTGCACCCATAACCTTCACAAGAACTTCATTTTCTAGAGGAGGTGATATTTTGATATCCTCAATAGATAATGGCTTAGAGTCCTTATATGGCTCAGCTAATTTGTTATTTCTAATAACTGCAGCTTTACATGTAATTGACATTTAAACACTCCTACTTTTAATATGAACTGGTTTGCCATGAGGAGTGGACAAATAAGCTTGTGTCCAATCTTTTTTTAATAGCACCAAAGTATCCTGATTACTTATTTTCTTTATAATGAGAATTTCTTCAAGTGCATTTAACCAACAAGAAAAATAATCATTACTACCATCTAAGTTTTTTGAAAGTGATCTTTGTTTTTTTAGGGACTTTCCAAAAACTTCTACAAACTCTTTCCAGCTAAAATTTCCTTTCTCAGACAATTGAACTGTAATTGCAAACAATTGACTATGCCAAGGATTTTGGAAAACAATTTGATCTTCGGATTTATTTATTAAAGGTAAATTATAATCAGATTTCATTTTAATCTTTTTTTAAATTAATTTGGAAATAATTTTAAGTATGGTTCCCACAAGTCTAAAAGGATACTGTCATTTTGACTCTCGGCTAATTCTCCCCATAGCTCTGAAGATTTAAACTCTACAGTATATAGTGGTAAAGGATTCTCTCCTAAACCATGAGCATTTTTATCAGGAAAAACATGATTGTTGTTGTAAGAATGAATCACACCAACTCTTCCCATAGCATATTTTGGCAAACGTGTGTGTCCCCCACTAATATCTTTATTTGGATTGTAATTTTGTGTAATAACTTTATTGCCTATGTCAAAAACAGGACTTACATTTGTATCTCTAATAGAAGGGCCTCCCCAACCTAGTGTTTTCTGAACATCTTTTGCTAACCAGGTTCTTTGATCAAGTTTAACATCCTTATCAGAAAATTTTCTTAAAGTTCCCTTTTCAGCGGCAAAAACATATTCTTTTAATTCATTTAACGAAATAAGTTCCTTATCTATTAAAAGATTAGTAAGGGCTGCTAGCCATTTTTCATAATAAGAAAAATTTATATAATCTTTTGGCGGTAAACATTCTCTATAATGACGACTAATATCTAGATTCCATTCTCCTAAAGCTCCAGCAGCAAGAGTAATCGCCCATGCCTTTGCATGCCATTTATACTTAAAAGTTGGTTCAAAGTTAGTTACTTCATTTTCGGCATCTCTTGGAAGAGGAATTAATCCATCACCAAAACGTCCACCCATGTCGTGCAATCTACTCATTTTATTTCCTTTGGTAATCCAGTACCTATCATTGAATTTCTAGTAACCAATTCTGCAAGTTCACTTTCATTCATATTTTCAGTACCTTTTGGTCTCATTGGTAATACCAAATATCTTATTTCAGCGGTTGAGTCCCATACTTTTATTTGAACTTTTGGATCTAGAGGCAAACCAAATTCTAAAAGAACTTTTCTTGGTTCTCTTACTGTTCTAGATCTATATTCGTCACTTTTATACCAAGTTGGAGGAATCCCAAGGACTGGCCATGGATAACAACTACATAATGTACAGACTATTACATTGTGAGTTTCAGGTGTGTTTTCAACAACTACCATATTTTCACCTTGTCTTCCTTGGTAACTCAATTCTCTAATTGCTGAAGTAGCGTCAATTAAAAGTCTTTTTTTATATTCTAGATCTACCCAGGCTTTAGCTACTACTTTTGTACCATTTTTAGGGCCTATACGGTTTTCATAAGTGTCAATCAATTCATCTAAAGTTTCAGAGTCAATTAATCCTTTGTTTAAAAGCAAAGTCTCTAAGGCTTTTACCCTTAATTCAGGATCTGATGGTAAATGTGAATGCGCGTGATCATGTTGATGATGATAGTCACCACTAATATTTTTCTTTTCACTCATAACCTAATCTCTATTTTTTATATTTCTAATTTGGGATTAAAACTATTCTTCCATTAACTTTGCCCGATCTTAAATCAGACATTGCTTGATTTGCTGTTTCTAAACCTTGTTTTTTTACGGGTATTAGTTTTATTTTGCCGGATTTGATAATATTAACAAGTTCTTTTAATTCTCTTAACTCTCCCACATAAGAACCTATAAGCTTCATAGATCTCATTGGTACCAATGGTAATGATAGTTTTAACGATCCACCGTACAAACCAACCACAATTACCATTCCACCTTTTTTTACTAATGTTAGACCAAAGTCAGTGGTTTCTGGTCTTCCAACAAAGTCTATTGCTGCTGCTGAACCAATACCAATTTTATTTCTAATTTCATTTTCTTCATCTGGTGAAAAGGCTTCATTGGCACCAGCTTCAATAGCCTTTTTTCTCTTTTCTGGATCATTATCTATTACTAAAATTTTTGCTTTATGTACTGCAGGAGATAATAAAATACCATTTATACCAACACCACCTGCACCAATAATTATTATCCACTCATCTTTTGAAGTTGTAGGAATTTTTTTTAAAGCACTAAATGCAGTTAGACCTGAACAAGCGTATGGCGCTGCTTGCGCAGGATCCATATCACCGTAAGAAACTATATATTTACTATGAGGTACAATTATATGATCAGAATATCCTCCATCAAGACGAGCACCTAAATATTTAGGAGCCTCGCATAATGTTTCATTATTTTCTAAACAAGCTGCACATTTTCCACAACCAATCCATGGAAATACTATCCCTGTATCACCTATTATAATATCTTTTACATTTTCACCTAAAGCTACTACAGTTCCAGTAATCTCGTGTCCTGGAGTAAATGGTAATTTTGTTCCTCTATCAGCCAATGTTATTTTTTTTCCATCTCCTAAATCAAAATAACCATCTGCCAAATGAAGATCACTGTGACAAACACCACAAGCTGTAATCTTTACAAGAACTTCATCTCCTTTAGGTTGTGGATTTTCATATTCTCTTAATTCTAAAGGTTCACCAAACTCAACAACCTGATAACTCTTCATTATAGAATTCTCCCCGTCTAAAAATTATCAACTTCTTTTTGAAGTTTCGTATTTACTTGACATTTCATAGTAGTCGTCAAATCCAATTTTTTTTCTTAAGTCACTAAAATCTAGTAATAACTGAGATCTATCTTCATCTTTCATGAGCAAATTAAGTGACATTGACATTGCCTTCATTGCTGAACTCATAACAGTTAAAGGATAAACAGCGAGTTTGTAACCAATTTCTGTTAATTCTTTCATGGATAAATTTGGTGTAATACCTCCTTCAACAATATTAGCTATTTTAACACCAGGAACTTCTTTACAGATCGTTTTCATTTCTTCTTTATTTTTTGGAGCCTCAACAAACATGATATCTGCTCCAAGTTCATAAAATTTTTGTGATCTTGAAATTGCTTCACTCAAACCATGAGTATGATTAGCATCAGTTCTTGCAATAATTAAAATATCATATCCTTCATTTCTCATATCATTAGCAGCTCTTATACGATCAAACGCCTCCTCTCGATTTACCACGTCTTTTCCAGGGGTGTGACCACAACGTTTAGGAGCTAATTGATCTTCAATCAATATGCCAGCACAACCTGCTTTAGAACATTCTTTCAATGTTCTTCGTACATTCATGGCATTTCCATAACCTGTATCTCCATCTACTATCATTGGTATATCAATTGCGTTACAAATATTATTTGCTTGATCAAAAACCTCTGAGAATGTCATAAGTCCAAGATCTGGAGCTCCTATCCTAGAAGCAGAGGCAGCAAAACCTGACATAAAAGTCACATCAAAATTAGCTTGTTGGATTAATTTAGCAGACAAGGCATCAAAACATGATGGTATAGGAGTAAAGTATTTATCTTTTAAAATTTTTCTTAATTTTTCAGGCTGACTTGTCATTTTAGTTATCTTTATAAGTCCTAATATTATTAATTTGGTATTACTTATGCTAAATTGAAGCCTAATTTACTTATGTTACTTGAGTCAATTCCAAACTCTGTCAAAAGTTCTTTTACATTTCCAGTTTGTCCAAAACGATCAACTCCAAGAGGTATTACTTTATGACCAAGTACAGAGCCTAACCAAGATAATGTTAATTGATGACCGTCAATCACAGTCAAAATTTTAGTGTCTCTTGGAATTTTTTTTAATAAAATTTCAACATGAGATTGATCTGTATTTTTATTTGAAGATAATTGTTTATTTTTCCAATCATCTAACATCCTATCCGAACTTGTAATAGCTAAAACTCCAATATCTCTAAATTTTTCTCCTAAAATTGCAGTTGCTTCTATTATCTCTGTAGCAACAACACCTTGATAAGCTAATATAATTTCTGGATTTGATCCAGGTTGCTTTAACCAATATCCTCCTTTTAAAACTTGATCTTTAAAATCGTTTGTTAATTCTCTATATGGTTGTTCTATAGATCTTGTACTTAGCCTTATGTAAACAGAACCACCATTTTCATCCTGCAAATAATTAAAGCTATAATTCAAGATTATTGACAATTCATCTACAAACGCTGGCTCAAAACTTAAAAGGCCTGGCATACTAATCCCAGTTAATGGAGTTCCTATAGATTGATGTGCACCGCCCTCTGGCGCTAGGGAAACACCAGAGGGAGTTCCTACAATTATAAATCTTGCATCTTGATAACATGCATAATTCAAAGCATCTAATCCTCTAGCAATGAATGAGTCATATACAGTCCCTATTGGGAACAATCTTTCATTAAATAATTCATGAGAAAGACCAGCAGATCCAAGCATTATAAATAAATTCATTTCAGCAATACCAAGCTCTATATGCTGTCCATCTGGAGAAAAAATCCACTTTTGAGCTGATGGTATTTTGCGATCTTTAAATATATCAGAAGTATCTTTTCTACTAAATAATCCTTTTCTATTTATCCAAGATCCAAGATTAGTAGAAACCGATACATCGGGTGATGTGGTTAAAATTCTTTGCGTAAATTCAGTATTGTTTTTTGCATAAGAGTCAAGAATTTTTCCAAACGCACTTTGAGTAGATATTTTATTATCATTTATCAATACAGGTTCATCAATTACTACTTTGTTTCCACTAAATTTTCTATGACCTGCTTTTTGAAAAGGAAGTTTTTTGATATGCTCGTGAATGTTTAATTCACTTTTTTCATCAGAAAAATTATTCCATTCCTCACCATCGTTAATTTCTAATTTATTTTTAAAATCTTTCATTTGAGCTTTAGTCATAAGACCAGCATGATTGTCTTTATGGCCCGCTAATGGAGTGCCCCACCCTTTAATTGTGTATGCAATAAATGCAGTGGGTTTATCATCTTTTATATTGTTAAATGATTCACATAACGTTGAAATACAGTGACCACCTAAATTTGACATTAATTCTAAAAAATCAGAATCAGATCTTTTGTTAATTAATTTTGAAACCTCAGATTGATCGCCAATATCATCTAAGATTCTTTTTTTAAAAACTTCACCACCTTCAAATATCAAAGCTGAATATAATTGATTTGGACAATCATCAATCCATTTTTTTAATTTATTTCCACCAGGCTCTTTAAATGCTTCCTCTTGTAATTTTCCATATTTTAGTAAAATAAGATTCCAATCAAATGCTGAAAAAACAGAACTTAGTCGCTCTGAGAGTCCTTCATGAACAACACCATCAAGTGACTGACGATTATAATCAATTATCCACCAAACATTTTTTAAATCATGTTTCCAACCTTCTTGAAGACACTCATAAATATTACCCTCATCTAGCTCTGCATCACCAACTAATGCAATCATTCTCCCTAAAGGTTTATTTTTATAAAATTTTTTTCTTGCAACATAATCCTGAATCAGAGAAATAAAACTTGTCATTGCGACACCCAAACCTACTGATCCAGTTGAAATGTCAACATCGTCTATATCTTTTGTTCTAGACGGGTATGACTGTGCTCCGCCAAAGCCTCTAAAATTTTCAATTTTTTCTTTAGTTTGTAATCCGGATAAATACTGAATAGCATGAAATACAGGACTAGCATGAGGTTTAACAGCAACTCTATCCTCTGGCCTTAAAATTTTAAAATATAAAGCTGTCATTATTGAGACAATTGATGCAGAACTTGCTTGATGACCACCAACTTTAAGACCATCTTGATTTTCTCTAATGTGATTTGCATTATGAATCATCCAACAAGCAAGCCACAAAACTTTCTTTTCAATTTTTTTTAAAATATCAACATCATTCATTTCTTTACTGTAGCATCTTTCAAATGGAATGAATGACTAAATATTATAAAAATACTTCTTAAATTAATATTATATGCTAATATAATTATATTAGTAAAATATTATATTAAAATAGGTTTTATTTGAGCAATATTGACAAAATAGATCAAAAAATTATTTTTTTTCTTCAGCAAAATGGAAAATTAACAAATTTTGAGTTAGCGGAAAAAATTGGATTGTCACCATCTCCTTGCTTAAGAAGAGTAAAAACCTTAGAGCAAAAAGGTTTAATAGCTGGTTATACAGCTATTATTGATGAAATTGCTTATGGTTATCCAGTAACTGCTTTTGTATCCGTAAGATTAGAGAATCAAACAGATCAAATTTTAAAGTCATTTGAAAAAGAAATAACATCTTTAGATGCTGTTATGGATTGTTGGTTAGTAACTGGGAATAGAGATTATTTATTAAGAGTTGTTGCAACTGACTTAAAAAACTATGAAATCTTTATGAGAGAAGAACTCACAAAGGTTAGAGGTATTGCATCAATAGAAACAAATTTTGCGCTAGGAAGAGTTAAGACAATAAATAACTTACCTATAAATTATTAATAATCTATGTTGTATGAAAATTGATAAAGAATTTAAAAAATGTAAATGCTGGAGATTTAAATGTAAGCTACTTTGAGGCGGGTTCAAGAAAAGGTTTACCTGTAATACTTCTGCATGGCTTCCCATACGATATTCACGCTTACAAAGAAGTAGTCCCGTTATTAATGTCAAGCTGCAGAATAATTATTCCTTACTTAAGAGGGTATGGACAAACATTTTTTTTACAAAATGATACCATACGTTCAGGTCAACAAGCAGCACTTGGATTTGACTTATTAAAACTTATGGACGCACTCAAAATAGATAAAGCAATTTTAGGAGGATATGATTGGGGTGGCAGGGCAGCTTGCATAGTTGCTGCACTATATCCAAATAGATGTTTAGGTTTAGTTTCCTGCAACGGCTACAATATTCAAGACATAAAAAAATCATTAATACCAGTTAAGCCAGAAATTGAACAAAAATTATGGTATCAATATTTTTTCCATAGTGAAAGGGGACGAAATGGTCTTTTAAATCAACGTCACGATTTTATAAAATTTATATGGAAAACATGGTCACCAACTTGGAATGTTAATAATAATTTATATAATTTAAGTGCAAATGCTTTTGAGAATCCTGATTTTGTAGAAGTAGTCATTCATAGTTACCGGCACCGATTTGGGCTAGTATGTGGAGACAAGAAGTTTGAAAAAATAGAAAAGAAATTATCTAACCAGCCTGTTATTTCTGCTCCCGCTATAACAATTGATGGTGATAATGACGGCGTGACCGGATTATCTGATATTGCAAAAATAAAACAAAAATTTTCAAGTCATCTTAAACATGAAATTCTTCCAAATATTGGCCATAATGTGCCTCAGGAGGACCCTAAAAATTTTTCCGAAGCCATTTTACATATAATGAACATTCACAAAAATTTATAAATTCGCAATCTTTGTGGGTATTCCAAATTCTTTTCTACATATTATAGCCAAACGTTTAATGCCCTCATCAATTTCTTTAATTGAAGGATTACCAAAACAAAGTCTCATTTTATGTCTACCACTTTTGTTAATTGACCATTCATTTCCTGGATTTATAGCCACACCATCTTTTAATGCCAATTCGTAAAGACGAGATGTGTCTACTTTTTTATGCATATCAACCCAAACAAAAATTCCACCATCAGGTTTTTTATATTCAGCAGAAGACCCAAAATATTTGTCCAAAGCATTGCAAATAGCCTCTGATTTTTTTTGCAATTTAATTTTTAGTGTTTTGACATGTGAGTTAAAATTTTCCTTACAAAACTCTGCCAGTGCCATTTGTTCTAATGATCCGCTACCTGCATCAGTTTTATAAGGTAATATTCTTGATAAAACTTCCCAATTAGCAATTAAATATCCAACTCTAAGTGCAGGTGCAATTGATTTAGAAAAAGATCCACAGTAAGTTACATATCCCTCTTTATCAAATGACCTTATCGCAGGGGGTCTTTCTTTTTCAAAAAGAAGATCTGCGTAACAATCATCTTCAAAAATAGGTATTTGATATTTTTTTGATAATTTTATTAGTTGTTTCCTTTTAGCAACAGACATTACTGTTCCAGTTGGGTTTTGAATTGTTGGGATCGTGTAAATATATCTTGGGATTATTTCTTTTTTCAGAAGATCATTCAACTCTTGCTCTAGGATTTTTAGATTCATTCCATCTTTTTCTAGGGGTATTCCAACCATATTTACACCAAGTCTTTTCAGCCTTGAAATAGTTCCTCCATAATTTTCCTCTTCAATTATTACTGTATCTCCTTTCTTAAGAAATGTCTGGTTTACAAGATCTAAAGCTTGCAATGAACCAGAAAGAACTAATATCTCTCTTTCGGAGCAATTAATTTTTGAACTAATTTTTAATTGATTTGATATAAATTTTCTTAATGGTAAAAAGCCCTGAGGACCACTTTCTAGTCCATATTTAGCTAAAGTTTTTCCCTCTTTTAATATTATTTTATTGAGAGAGTCCTTTATAGGTTGCACAGGGATACTATCACTATCAATATGCCCTCCTACAAAATTGTATGTTGGAAAACCTTTCCATTCCGCTGCTGGTTTTAGAGCGTCTAAATGTAAAAAATTATTAATGTTAAACATTTCTCCTCCTATAGTATAAACTTATATCAAAGATTCCTTTTGTAAAATTTTTATAAAGATTTATATTTTTACATAATGGAAAGAATATAGTTATGCTATCAATCGATAATTGGATAAACAACATAAATTCCAATAAAAGATTAATTGACAATGGTCGTTGGTTAAATATCACTTTCACATTTGGTATTGGAGACAAAGATTATTTATTTGAGATCCTGAGTGGAAATGTATTGTCTATAAATGAAAGAGAAATTTTAACACAAAGTGGAATTTTTAAAATTTATGGTCATAGGGATAGTTGGGATAAACATTGGTTAAAGGTACCTCCTAGAGATTATCATGATATCTTTGCTATGC
Organism: uncultured SAR116 cluster alpha proteobacterium; assembly: GCA_902592615.1. Taxonomy (GTDB): domain Bacteria; phylum Pseudomonadota; class Alphaproteobacteria; order Puniceispirillales; family Marisalimonadaceae; genus Marisalimonas. The sequence continues at coordinate 41,093 of CACJFI010000008.1, forward strand.
TTGCAAAAAAAATTATATATATAGATGGAGATCTAACCCCATTTATACAAAACCTTCAATATTTTAAAGATCTAATAGCTTCTAATAGGAATATGCATGACTGATTTGAACTTTGAGGATATTATTGGCAGATATTTTAATTTAAATTTAAAAAAGAACAATTATAGAATTTATGTTGAGGAAGCAGGACAGGGGACACCTCTATTATGTCTGCATACAGCCGGGTCTGATGGAAGACAATTTCGACATATTTTAAATGATAAAAGAATTACAAATAATTATAGAGTAATTGTTTTTGATTTGCCTTGGCATGGGAAATCCAACCCACCAGAAGGTTATGAACTGAAAGACTACAAACTAACTACTAATCTTTACAAAGAAATAATAATGTCTTTTTGTAAGCAATATAAATTAATTGCTCCAGTTATAATGGGTTGCTCCATGGGTGGAAGAGTAGTTTTACATCTTGCCCTAGAACATTGTGATTACTTTAAAGCTGTGATTGCACTTGAAGGTTCTGACAAACTTGAACCTTATTATGATCTAGATTGGCTGCACAGACCAGATGTTCATGGTGGTTTAGTTCAAGCGGCATTTGTTTCCTCACAAATAGCACCTCAGAGTCCAAATAATTTTAAACATGAAACTTTATGGCATTATATGCAAGGAGGACCCGGCGTTTTCAAAGGAGATCTTTATTTTTATTGGCATGACGGAGACTTTGATGACCGTTCAAATTTAATTGATACTTCAAAATGTCCAGTATATCTTTTATCAGGTGAATATGATTGTTCTTGTACACCTGAGCGGACACTAGAAACAGCAAAAAGAATTAAGGGATCTAAAGCAACTATAATACCAGGAATAGGTCATTTTCCTATGTCAGAAAATCCAGATTTATTTAAAACTTATATCTATCCAATATTAGATGAAATTATAAAATAAACTTATCCAGCCTTTTCTATATTTCCACAAACACTTACAGCTTGACCAGAAATATTTTTCCCAAGAGGACTACACAAGAAATGAGCTTGCTCTGCTAAATCTTCGTGAGTTACAAATCTATTCAATGACGCACCAGATAAAATTTCGTCTTTCATTACTTCGTAGGATACTTTTTTAACTTTAGCCTTTGCTTCAATAACTCGGTTTTGTCTCTCGCCTTCAACAATACCTGGTAAAAGTGCGTTTGCTCTTATACCCCGAGGACCTAGTTCAATTGCTAAACTCTTAACCATGCCTATAACCGCCCATTTTGTAGCTGCGTACGGTATTCTGTAAGCAAATCCAACTCTACCAGCAACAGAAGATACCGACAGAATTGATCCATCGTTATTCATACGTGGAACAACCAGTCTCATTGTTTCAAAATGACTAGTAATATTTACTTGTAAACACTCTTGCCAACCTCCTAGAGTTTGCTCACCAACACCAGCAGTCTCTCCTGAAATCCCAGCATTATTTACTATAATGTCAATTTCTTTAAGGTAATCAAATCCTGCTTCAACCATAGATGAGATCAATTGGGTTTGCCTAAGGTCACATACAACTGCTTTAATATTATTATCAACATCATTGACTTTGTTTACAGCTTCAGGATTGACATCACATACAAAGACTTTGGCTCCTGCTTTGTCAAATCTTTTAGCTATTGCATAACCAATCCCATCAGCTCCAGCTGTTATAAGAGCTTTTTTACCTTCAAGAAGTTTTTCGTAGTTCATTTTTAACTTTCTAATTTATGTTAGTATTATTTTTTCCTTTAAGCCCTAACATTTGTCTTGCTTCATCAGGTGTAGCAATCTCCAGTGAAAGAGCCTCTAAGATTTCTCTTACCCTTTTTACTTGATCAGCATTTGTCTTAGCTAAATTACCAGGACCGTCCCATAGAGAATCTTCAAGACCAACACGCACATGAGAACCTAAAGAAGCACCAGTTGCATTCATCCTCATTTGAGTTGCTCCAGCGCCCACAACTGACCATTCATAACCCACTTCACCAAATAATTTATCAGCTGTTTTTTTCATATGTAATAAATTATCAGCATCTGCTCCTATACCACCCATTATTCCCATAACAAATTGAATAAAGTAAGGACCTCTTAACATACCTTCTCTATGAAAATAATGGAGATTATATAAGTGGCCAACATCATAACATTCAAACTCAAACTTAGTTCCATTTTCATACCCAAATGTCATTATGTTTTCAATATCCTCAAAAGTATTTTTAAAAAGAGAATACTTACTTTTTTCAAGCATTTCTTTTTCCCATGGATATTCCAACTGATTATGTCTTTTAAGCATAGGGAAAAGTCCAAAGTTCATTGATCCCATATTCAAAGAAGCAAGTTCTGGTTTAAAATGCATTGCAGGTTTCATTCTCTCTTCTACAGTCATTTGTGGACCACCTCCTGTTGTGATATTTATGACTGCATCACAAGATTTGTGAATAGTTGGGAGAAATTTTTGAAATTCTTCTGGATCTTGTGTTGGGTGGCCGTCATCCTCATCTCGTGCATGTAAATGCAGAACAGCAGCACCTGCCTCATGTGCTGCTAATGAGTGTTCAATAACCTCTTCTGATGTCACTGGCAAAAACTCTGACATTGAAGGTGTATGTATTGCTCCAGTAACAGCGCAACTGATAATTACTTTTTTAGACATTTAAATATCCTCTCCTAATTCACATTTAAGCTTTCTAATTAATGCAATCATTTTATTTCTTTTTTCTACTCTATTATCCCTTTGATCATAAGGTAATCTATTTCTTTGATCCATTTCTAATTTATTTAAATATTCTTCAGAATATTCAGGGACACTATTTTGCTCCCTAGCTAAATTTTGTATACCCTTTCTATAACGAGTAAAAGAATCTTTGATGCCATCTGGTGCGTTTAAATCCATAATCTCAAAGGGACCCATGAAAGCCCATCTTATACCTAGTGCGTGTTTTAAAGCTATATCGATATCTTCCATTGACGCAAAACCTCCTTCGTGGAGTCTTACTGCTTCGTTAAGAAGAGCACCCTGCAATCTATTTAAAACAAAACCTTCTGCCTCTTTATTTACAGTAATAGCTGCATATTTAGCTTTTTTGTATATTGAGACAGCTTGTTTAATAATTTTAGGGTCGGTTTTCATCCCGCCAGCAACTTCAACAAATGGAACAATATGGGGTGGCAAAGCGGGATGGGCATTAATACATCTATACTTATGTTTAACAAGCTCGGAAATTCTAGAAATTACGAGGTAAGATGAAGATGAGGCAATTATAGTGTTTTCTGATGTTAGTTTATCTAATTGTACAAAAACTTTTTTTTTAATTTCTAAATCTTCTATCACACTTTCCTGAACTAACACAGAACCATTGCAAATTTCTTCAATATTACAGTTAAGTTTTATATTAGTATTTATTTTTACTTCGTCTATATCGGGATTAATTATACGTAAATCTTGAATTAATTTGTTTGATGTTTTCTTGAAACTTGCATAACTATTTTGATTTGCGTCATATACAAAACATTTAAAACCAGCATTTGCAAAACTTATTGCCCAGCTTGCTCCAATCAAACCTGCGCCACAGATACCTATTTTTTCCATTTGTTGATCCTAAAAACCGCATCAAGATGCGGTTTTTGTTAATTTTCTATATTAGCCGTGGCAACCACAACGCCATTTCTGGCTGGTATATGACAAATCCTAAGCCTATTAACTGTATAATCACAAAGGGTACTACACCTCTGTAAATACTTAAAGTTGCAACTTCAGGTGGGGCAACACCTTTTAGGTAAAATAAGGCAAAACCAAATGGTGGTGTAAGAAATGAAGTTTGAAGATTAATCGCCATTAAGACCAAAAACCACACCATTGTTTCTTTACGACCATCGAGACCAGTTAATTGTGAAACATGATCACCAAAATCTAATAAAACCACAAGTGGAGCGAATATTGGAAGAATGATTAAAGTGATTTCAACCCAATCTAGGAAAAATCCAAGTAGGAATGTCATTCCCATTAAAAGAAATAATAAACCCCAAGATCCAAGACCAGCCTTTTCGATAAGCTCCTCCACAATATAGTCTCCACCTAGCGATCTAAACACATACGCGAAACATGTAGCACTTAAAATGATCATAAAGACCATAGAAATAGTAAGACCAGAAGAATGCAAAACACTCCTTAACATAGGTATAGTGAATTTATTTCCAATTATAGCTAATATAGTTGCTCCAAAAGCTCCAACTGCACCAGCTTCACTAGGTGTTGCCCATCCTAGCAAAATTGAACCCTTGATAAGGACAATTAATGCAACTGGAGGTAGAAATGCCTTTAAGACCATTTGAGGTAATTTACCTTTTTCATATTCTAAATCGCCTTCTTTTAGGGCTGGCGCAACTTTTCGGTCAATAGAACACCATACAAAAATAAATATTAAATACATTAAAGCCAATGTTAATCCAGGAATAACTGCTCCCATAAACAAGTTTCCAACAGAAACCTGCATAATGTCAGCCATAATAATCAACATAATGCTTGGTGGAATAAGTATTCCTAGGGTACCTGATGCAGCAATTACTCCAGTGGAAAGTGCATGACTATATTTATTTTTTAACATTGTGGGTAATGCTAGTGCTGTCATCATTGTTACTGAAGCTCCAATGATACCAGTCATAGCAGCCAAAACCGTACCCATGACTGTAACAGACATAGCTAAACCACCAGGAACTTTTCTAAGTAAAATCTGTGTTGTTCTTAATAAGTCATTAGCAATACCACTTCTTTCCATCATGGTTCCCATAAAAACAAAGCTTGGTATGGCTACTAATATTAGGTTTTCTGCAGAAAACCCCCACATGCGAGGAACAAAGTTAAAAAACTCTGCAATTTTGAAAACTCCAAATAGATAACCTATAAATCCGTAAGTTATAGCTACACCACCAAGTATGAAACCAACAGGATATCCAATAAATAAAAGTACACCCATCGTGAGAAACATAAAAATTGGTAGATATTCTATGATAATATCAACAAAATCCATAACTGCACCTATGCTTTCTCTTTTTTAATATTATAATTTTCGAACTCTCCAGTATATCTCTGCCAGGCAACTATCCTTGAAATTCTCCAGCCATATTTAAGTGAGAGAAGAAGTAAACAAACAAAAATAGTCATAGTTAATAAAGATGAATTTTTTATAATCGCTTCATAGAAGCAGAATAACACTATAACTGACGGAGCTAAAGAAATTACATAAGATGAAAATAATTCATAATTCCGTATAACACTAAATATCGAATAAATTACTGAAATAGAAGCAAATAACCAGACATAGTAGATCCAGTTATTACCTTTAAATAATGATAACATTGCGGCTAACCCAATAATTCCGTAAATAGTTCCAACAAACACTCCATAAGCAGTCAACTCATATTGAGATTGTGCCAGACTTAATTCCTTGGCTTCAGTTAAGTATGGTGTTTTTTGTTTATCAAAAATATAACCTGGGACTTTTGAAAACCACATTGCTTATCTCATAGACATTTTGGTAAACGATTTTTTAATTTTATTTAGTTTTATCATAATCAAGTACCATAAGATCAAGTTTCTTTTTATTATCGCCCCATATTACGGCGATTAATTGTATCATTACCGACATTCCCCCCAAGAATAAAAAGAAATATCCAATAGGGAGAAATGTTTTTATAATCCATCTATTACTTAGACCAACTAATGAAGCTGATACTTCCTTAATTACATATGAATCTACCATATAAATCCAAGAAAAATATACACAGATAAGTGTAAACGGAAGCATAAAGAATATATTACCATAAAATTCAACTTTAGCCTTAGATCGAAAGTTAAAATTTTCTCTAAGAAAATCAACTCTTACATGCCTGTTATGAGTATATCCATAACCCAAAACCAAACAAAAAACTACTGTATGGAGGTGCCATTCCATTTCTTGCATAAGAGTAGATTCAAAAAAAGAGCCAAAATTGGCCACCATCCAAATTTGTATCCAAACTAATTTTCTGGCAACTACATCCCACATTGTAATTATTACTAAAGGTACTAATAGCCATGTACTAGCTCGGCCAACTCTATTTACAATCTCACGAAGTTTTTCGCTAACTGAAATTAAACCTTCCATATTTTGTTCGGTAAGTGCCATTATTTCCCCCCAGAAAAGTAGATCACAAGTAATTTTAATTAACTTATTAAATACAAAATTTCAATTTATTTATCAAAAAAAAAGTACACTTGTTACATGAAATAACAAGTGTACTCAGAATTAAGAAGTATTATTAGTACTTTTTAGCTTTTAGATAAGCTCTTGATGACCAAATGCTATAGTCCTCTCTGAACTTGTTGTAGCTAGCAGTAATCTCTTTGAAAAGAGGGTCAGAAGCTGATTTCTCTTCAACAACAGCATCCCAAGCTTTTTTGAACTTAGAAATTTCTGAATCAGGCCATGTTACGAATGTAACCCCTTTTTTCTCAAGCTCTGCCATAGCAGGAACCTGCTTAGCATCAGATCTAACTAAAGCCCACCACATTGTGTCACGACATGCTGTGTTGATAACTGCTTGTTGTGTCTTAGTTAGGCCACCCCATCCTTTGGTGCTCATTAGAAGCTCACCAATTGATGTTTGCTGATGCCAACCTGGAAAATAGTTAAACTTTGCTAACTGATAGAAACCATAACTTAAGTCGTGAGTAGGCATAGAAAATTCCGTTGCGTCAATAACACCTTTTTCTAGTGCTGGATAAATATCTCCACCTGCTAGTAACTGTGTTGACACACCTAATTTACTCATAACCATAGCACCAAGACCGAAGAAACGCATTTTCATACCTTTCAACTCTTCAACATTGTTGATTTTCTTTCTAAACCAACCTGATGTCTCAGGAGCGTGAGTTAAGCAGTTGAGAGCTTTAAGGCCATACTCGCCATAAATTCTATCTTTTAACTGCTGACCTCCACCATATTCCATCCAACCATGGTACTCACTAGCACCTGGACCAAAAGGAACAGCTGTGAAGTAAGAAACTGCAGGGATTTTACCAGCATGGTATCCAGGTGTTGTATAACCTGCATCTACTGATCCATTCTTAACAGCATCCCAAACTTCTAATGAAGGTACAAGAGCGTTTGGCTCGTGAAATCTCAACTGAACATCGCCACCTGAAATTGACTTAACTTTGTTGGAAAAATATACAGCAGCTTCGCCATTAATTGCGACCTGGCTACCCCACGTGCTTTGCATTTTCCATCGTAGCTTGTCAGCATTTGCTGAAACAGCTACTAAACTAGTTGCAGCTAAAGCTACAGCGCCTACAAATAGGCTTGATTTGAATTTCATGAAATTCCTCCCTAGTATTGTAATAGGCTGTAATGAACTTATAAAAATAACTCAATAAGCCAAAATAAAAGAAACATTTGTTTCTCAACTGATTCGTATCTTTCTTAATAATTTCAATAAAGGCAAGAAAAAACTTATAAAATTTCAATTATTTTTTTTTGCTTGACAGACTTTGTTTTAATATTGCCTAAATTATGTTCTAGTGTAATTATAAAATATATTTTGATTAAATTTCAGACAGATTTAATTAAAAGTAACACTTGTTTTTTAGTTAATAAAAATTAAGAGAGTTGTACCTACAAGTTATTGATTATTAATAATTTTTTATAAAAACTAAAATTTTGGTTGCAATATTATGGTTGATCTAATCATCAAAGTGACCTGAAGATGCAAAATAACCACCATGAGTTGTAACTAGAGAATCTGTAGAATCAATAAATCCATCTTTTTTTTCAATTAAACTTCTGAATTCTTCTGCATTATCTTTTGGCTTATAACCAATGTGTTTGGCATGTTTGTTATCGATTAGCACCGAATCGTTATTTGATACTCCAAAAATTACAGAGTGTTGTACATTAGGGCTATTTATACACGCAATAATAAGACTCCTCAAATCATCATAACTTAACCATGTTGAGAGCATTCTATGATCTTTAGGCTCAGGAACACATGAGTAAATTCTTACAGACACAGTTTCTAGTTTGTATTTGTCCCAATAATACTGAGCCAAGGACTCTCCAAAGACCTTTGACAAACCATAATTGCTATCTGGTCTAGGCATTGCTTTACTATCTATAACTTCGGATCTTGGATAAAAACCAACTGTATGAACTGAACTAGCCCAAATAACTCTTTTAATTTTATTTTTTCTGCATGCCTCATATAAATTATACATGCCTATAATGTTTGAATTTAAAACGTTATCCCAAGAACCTTCTATACTTTGACCACCCATATGAACTATGCAGTCTATATCTTTTGTTAATTTTAATATTGATTCTGTTGAAGCAAGATCAGCAATTTCAACTACCTCATTATGAAATTTTTTTTCTAAATTTACCTTGTCAGAAATTTTAAGAAAAACACATTCTTTAGATAATGTTTCCCTTAGTTGATTGCCTAAGGCTCCAGCTGCACCGGTTAAAAGAATATTTTTATATTTATATTTAGACAATTAATTAATCCCCTCATTAATTTGGTTTTTTATATATTCTCTCCAAAAAGTGAATAGCCCTGCTAAAATTACAATTAATGATCCTAAAACTATTTCACTCTCCAGTTTCTCATTAAACATTAATACACCAATTATAGAAACAAAAACTAACTGTAGATATGTAAATGGCTGTAATATTGAAGCCTCACTATGTTTGAAAGCATTTATCATCAAAAAATGCCCTCCAGCTCCAAGCATGCAAACTAATAACAACCATATCCAATGCGCGTTATCAACCGGTGTGTAAAAGAAAGGCCCTACAGAACCTAATATTACAAATCCTGTGATACCAGTATAAAAAAGACTAGTGTCAGGACTATCTTCACTAGAAACGTATCTTGTTAAAATTTGATAGATAGCGAATGCAATTGCACACCCCAATGCTAATAGAGATAAGGGGTCAAAGACTTTAGTACCTGGCCGAAGCATAATTAAGATACCTATGAAGCCAATCAAAATTGCACTCCACCTTCTCCAACCTACTTTTTCTCCTAAAAAAATTACTGATAATGCCGCAACTATTAAAGGACAACTTGCAAAAATAGCATGTGTCTCTATTAGACCAATTTTTAAAAAAAGATAATGAGCAAAACACATCTCTACAGCAAGAATAGTACCTCTTAAAATTTGGATTAGTTTAAACTTACTTTTTGAAACAAAAATAACACTTTTGTTTCCTTTAGTGTTAATTGATATTACAAATAGAAATAAGAAGAAATATCGAAACATATTTATTGCTATTACATTATAATAGTCTGTTAGGTATCTTGTTACCCCATCCATTACAGACAAACATGATACAGCAGCAATTATAGATAATATGCCCTTTGCATTTGAAGAAATATTTAAGGGCATAGTCTATTTTTTCTTTCAAAGTTTTAATAAAAATCGATTGTCCTTTTAATCCCATCTTCAAGGGAAGTAAACTTAAATTTTTTAAAAATGTTAGAGGGCTCATTTCCTCGTATTTCATCTACTACACTTAATGGATTGCCTTTGATACCTATACTCGCCAGTGGTATATTTTTTTTAATTAAATTTATAAAATGGCTAACATCGGTTGTTATTCCGTTTATATTAATAGTTAATGCACCTAAGGGAATTTGATCTATTGATATTTCAACTAAATCCGCAACATCTTGAACATAAACAAAACCTGCCTTGCCTGAAAAGTTTACAGTGTAACTATCTCCTAGTTTTGCCGCCTTGCAGGCTAAGGTTACTGCTGCAGTTCCCCCAACTTCTCTTCCTGGCCCATAAATTACATATGGCCTAATTCCAACACTTGAAATTCCAGATTCATTAAAATACGCCCTTGCAACCCCCTCAACCGCCAACTTATATGCACCGTAATGAGTTTCTGGAAATGGGTTATAATGATCTTTTAGCCCAAAAACACCTGCACTGCTTGCATAAACTAAAAACTTAATATTATTTTTTTTCAAAGCTTCAAAAACATTAATTGAGCCGAGGAGATTTACTTTGGCACCTAAAATAGGGTTTGAACTACAATCTGGGGTCATTAACCCAGCTAAATTTATAACATGGTCCATATTATTTGTTGCTTCTTGGACCTGGTTATAATTTGTTATATCACCATTAATAAATTTGATTTTATTAATATCCTCACCAACAACAAGGCTGACTAATTTTTTTTTTATTTTTAAGTCAAAAATTGAAACACTATAACCCTTTTTTAAAAATGCTCTTACTATCCAGCTTCCTAAAAAACCACATCCTCCAAAAATAATTACTTTTTCCATTTAACCTCTCTTATTCAATACCATTGAATTAGCAGCCTTTCCTATTTCTTTTATACATTCAGCAGCTTTAGGAAAATGTGCAGAATTGGACAAAAAACCATGAATCTGACCAGGATATAATTTAAAAGTCACTTTATTGCCAAAGGCCTTTAATCTGCTTGTGTAAGCTATTCCTTCATCTAGCAAAGGATCCAATCCTGCCGCAAAGATAAATGTTTCAGGTAGATTATATAAATCCTTGGCAAAAAGCGGTGATGCTTCCCAGTTAACTGCATCATTACTTGAATTAAGATAATGTTTAACGAAATAGTCCATAGTATCAAAAGTTAAAGTCATGCCTTCTAGAAAAATATCCATAGATCTCATCGTTAGCGTTAGATCGACACAAGGATATACTAACAACTGACCTCTTATCGGAATTACCTTTTTATCCCTTGAGTTAATACTCAAAACAGTTGCCAAATTACCACCAGCGCTGTCACCACATACGAAAATATTTTTAAGATCAATAAAAAATTCTTTTTCAAAATTTACAAGGCTATTTAGAACATCCTTAACCTCTTCTACCGCATAGGGAAACTTATATTCTGGAGACAAACTATAATCCACAGCCACAACAATCATTTGAGACGCTAAGCAAATTGATCTACATGTAAAGTCATGAGTATCTAAATCACCCATGACAAATCCACCTCCATGAAAGAAAACTATAATTGGAATTTTAGTTTTTTTATTGAAGTTATTTGGAAAATAAAATCTTAATTTAACATCTTTGTTAAAGCGGTTTTTTATTTTTAAATTTTCTACATCATGAACTTTTGGAGGTGTTAAATTATCTTCCTTTAACTGCCTCAAACGTTCAATTCTTAATTGTACTGGATCTAATAAATGATGTAATTTTGAATTATTTTTAATACGATTTTTTAAAAAAATATCAGTTTCTTTATCAATTATCATTGATCTATATTTTCCTATACTGATTTGTTGTGTTCTTTTAGCTTTATATTTTTAATAAAGTTTATTTATAATAAAAAATCTAGTGAATTTTTTTTAAGGAGAAAAGCATGACTACATTAAAAGGAATTATAGCACCTTTTACAACTCCATTTAAGGCTAATGGAGAAATTGATCTTACTTTGATAAAGCCACAAGTGGATTGGTTAATTGAAAATGGTGTTCATGGTTTAGCTGCTGGAGGTAGCACAGGTGAAGGTCATGCTTTAAGTCGAGAAGAGTATTTATCCCTAATGACAGAAACCGCTTCATCTTTAAATGGCAGGGTCCCTTTGGTTGCTGGTATTATTGCGAATTCGACATCTGAAGTAATTGAAAGAGGTAAGTCAGTAAAGTCTCTTAACGTTGCAGCCCTTCAAATAACACCACCAAGCTATTTATTTAGGCCTGATGATGATGCAATGGTAAGACATTTTAAAGAGATACATGATGAATGCCAGATACCAATATTAATTTATAATGTTGTTCCTTGGTGCTATTTATCACCAGATTTACTATTAAGAATTATGGATGAAGTCCCAGGAGTTTTAGGGGTAAAACAAAGCGCCGGCGATATGAAACTTTTTGCTGATCTAATTAGAAGAGCAAATCCTAAAAATATGATTTTTAGTGCTGTTGATGCTCTACTTTACTTATCATACAAATTGGGAGCCCCAGGATCAATTGCAGCGATTTTAACTGCTGCGCCAGGTCCATCTGTTAAATTATGGGACGCTGTCATAGATCAAGATTGGGAAACGGCAAAGGATCTTCATGAAAAACTAATGCCTTTATGGGATGCGATTGGCTTAGATAATATGCCATCTTTATGTAAATATGCTCAAAGTTTACAAGGTCTTGAAAGTGGCTTTGCCAGAAGACCAACCTCTCCTGCAACCGATAATCAGAAAGAAAAAGTCAAGGAGGCCCTAATTAATCTAAACCTTATAAAGTAAGATTGGGAGGATAAACATGAAACTTAATTATCCAAAGCCAACAGAATCAATACAGGCTGCAAAAACTGACTTAAAAAAATGGGGTTATTGTTTACTTAAAAACGCTATTCCACCAGATCTAAATAGCAGGGCTATGGAAAGATTAATTGAACAAGCTAATGCAGAAAAAGAATTAAATCTTGCATATGAGGATGGCAGTGAAAAAAAGAAATGGGGTGATTTCAATAATAATGCTGATGCTCCTGGAGTAAACCAACGAGTATGGATGTTGCCAAATAAAGGTAAAGTATTTTTAGATATTTTAGCAAAACACAATTATGTGGATTGCGTAAAAGAAATTGTTGGAGATGAATTCTTAGTTTCAAGCTTTGGAGCAAATATTGCTAAGCCAGGTGGCGTTGCAATGGATCTTCATACTGATCAATGGTGGTTTCCAGACCCAGTTAGTCGAAATGATGATTTTCTGCCTCCAGGATCTATTAAAAGAAATAAATTTAATATCAAAATCAATGAAAATATTAGTAACAACAACGAACTTATTTCAAGGCCAGCTGTAACTAATGTTTTAATAATGCTAAATGGAATGAGTAAAGAAAATGGTGGTACGCGTATTGTCCCAGGATCTCATTTATTTGGACGTCATCCAGATAAAGTTTTAGATAAAGATATAGAAGTTATATCTGCTGAAGGCCCTCCTGGTTGTGCTATTATTACTGATGGTAGGGTATGGCACGGAACAGGTGCAAATATTACAAAGGATAATAGGCTTGCGCTATTAATAACTTTTTGTGGTCCACAATTTAGGCCTCAAGAGAATTTTACCTTAGGTATTAAAAAAGATGTTTTTTCAAATTTAAATGATTTTCAAAAAGAATTACTGGGGTTTAAAGTTTGGAATGGATATGGAAGAATTGGAAACCCTACTGATACATTTCTTGATATAGAAAATCATGAAATTGGTGAATTAAAAATTTAAACTATTGCCTTAACTTTTTTTAAGTATCATAAAATCTAGCTAACGATTAGATTGGTATCTTATGAATTTTATAATTGAAAATGCTAGGTGGTTGTTAGCAACAGCTCTTTTGTATTTTAGTTCCTGTTTTGGACAAACTTTTTTTATCTCATTATTTGCTGGTGAAATTAGACAAGCGTTTGATTTATCTCATGGTGATTGGGGCGCCATCTATTCTGGAGGAACATTAGTTTCTGCTATGGCCATGTTAGTTTTTGGGGGGTACATTGATAAATATAAAATTACATCAAATATAAAAATTGTAATTATTTGCTTAAGCCTCCTTTGCTTAAGCATGACCTTTATTGAGATTGTTTGGCTTCTTCCATTTATAATTTTTGGTCTCAGGTTTTTTGGTCAAGGAATGTTAATACACATACCTGCAGTGGCTATCGGTAAATGGTATGGGAAAAACAAAGGTAAAGCTCTATCTTTATCAATAATGGGATTTTCCATTGGTGAAGCAATTTTCCCTGTAATATTTGTAAGTTTGTTCACAATTATTGGCTGGAGAAATAGTTGGATTGTGGGGATGCTTATTCTATTATTATTATTACCAATAATATTGAAATTATTATCCAATGAAAGAATTCCTAATAGCAAACAAGAAAATATTTCTAATCAATTAGGAATGCAAAATAAGCATTGGACGAGAAAAGAAGCTCTTAATCATTGGGTTTTTTGGGCTATAATAGTCCCCTTTTTAATTCCTCCAATTTTTTCTACTGCCTTCTTTTTTAATATGGTTCACTTAACAGAAATTAAAGATTGGTCTTTAATTTCTTTTACTGCCCTATTCCCATTCTATACTTCAATGTCCATTTTCACTACGTTATGCTCTGGTTGGATACTTGACAAATTTGGTGTTGAAAAAATTTTACCATTCTACTTACTACCAATGTCCTTAGGATTGTTAATAATTTCTTTCGGTAACACATATCTTCATGCAATGATTGGACTTGCCTTTCTAGGAATGACCCAAGGATTAGCAATGACAATCGGGGGAACTTTTTGGCCAAATTACTACGGAACAAAAAATTTGGGATCTGTTAGATCTTTATCAACATCAACAATGGTGTTTGGGACTTCATTAGGTCCAGCAATAGTAGGCATGCTATTGGATTTTGGACATAATTATAATTCTATTTTATTAGGAATGTGTATATTAGCTATGATTGCAAGCATTTCTCTAGCTATTACCATGAAGCATGCACCAAAACTATTATCTAACAATATAAAGAAGGGAGCTTAACATGTTGAACATTTATCTTTCAGGAGAAATTCACACTGATTGGCGTGAAGAAATAATCAATTTATGCAAAAATGAAAATTTAAATATTTCTTTTTCCTCTCCAATAACAAATCATGAAGCGTCTGATAATTGTGGAGTCGAAATATTAGGACAAGAAGAAAAAAATTACTGGAAAGACAGTAAAGGTGCTAATATTAACTCAATAAAAACCAGAAAAGCAATTAAAGATGCTGATATTGTTATTGTTAAATTTGGAGAAAAATATAAACAATGGAATGCAGCTTTTGATGCAGGTTTTGCTGCAGCTTTAAACAAATCTATAATTGTAATCCATAATGATGAACATCAACATGCATTGAAAGAAGTTGATGCAGCAGCATCTGCTGTTGCAAAAGATCAAGATCAAGTTGTAAGAATCCTAAAATATATTCTAGAAGGTTCTCTAAATTAAACTAAGTTAGAAAATTTTAATGTTTCATATAATTTTATATAATCCTGAAATTCCCCCTAATACTGGTAATATTATGAGGTTAGCAGCTAATACTGGCACTCAATTACATTTAATTAGACCATTAGGCTTTAATCTAAGTAATAATTCACTTAAAAGAGCCGGCCTAGATTATAAAAAAGATACAGATTTTTTTTTACATGATAGTTTTGATTTATGTTTAAATTCAATAAAGTTTAATGAAATTTATGCATTCACCAAATTTGCAAAAAAAACTTTTACTAAAATAAAATTTAAAAGAAATGATTGCTTCTTATTTGGATGTGAAACCAGCGGATTACCTGATAATATCCTAGATAAAATAAAAGTTACAAATAAACTTAGGATACCCATGATTATGAATAGTAGAAGTCTTAATCTAAGTAACTCCGTGGCAATTACAATTTATGAAGGACTAAGACAAAATAAGTTTGAAAATTTAGTTTAAATTTTAGTTTAAGGTTTAAGTTTAGATATGGGTATTTATGAATGGCTGTCTATTACACTTATTTGTGTAGCAGGTGCAACAACACCTGGACCAAGTGTTTTAGTAATTATATACATAAATAATACTAGAGGTTTTTTATCAGGAATCGTTGCTTCAATATCGCATGGGCTTGGTATATTTTTTTATGCCCTAATCTCTGTTTACACTATAAGTTTAATTAATAAAAATTTACCCTCTATAATACCATTCATTCAATTGATGGGTGCAATATTTCTTATATTTTTTGGTTATAAAATTATGTTTTTTAAAACAAATGAAAAAAACATAAACAAAAATTATATAATACCGAAAAAAGTTACAGATAGTTTTTTTTTGGGACTTACAACATCTTTAATAAACCCTAAAATTCTAATTTTTTTTACATCTGTTTTTAGTCAGTTTATAAATAAAGACTTTAATTTCTATAACAAAGTTGGGATTGGATTATTAGCAGGAATTATTGACACAGTCTGGTATATTTTAGTTTCCTACTCAGTTAACCTTCCAAAACTAAAAAACTACATTATCCTTAATCAAAAAATAATTTTTTTATTTTTTGGAATTATCTTAATTATTTTTTCTATTTATTTAGTTAGTATGTCAATTGAGTATTTTATTTGATAATCTATTAGATCTATTATCTGACGATATTTTTAAAACGTCCAAATTTTGATTATTTTCTAATTTTATCCATTCAATAGTACTTAATTGATCACATTTTGGGCAATGTAATTCCCAATTATGATTTTTATTGCCACAGGAATAACAAAAATAATTATATCCTTCTTTAGCACTTGCTGCTTTCTCAAGATAACTCTTAACTAATTTAGGATTATTTTGAGATCCAGCTATATCAGCCAACGCTTGATATGCTTTGGTTGTAAGTTTATCCTCAGGAATATCTTTTAATAGTTTTTCAGCCTCTCCCCAAATTTCCTCTGATATAGCATAACATGCCACTTCTATCTTAAGATCATTTTTAATTTCTTGTGAAGATTTTTTATTCAAAAGATTAATCGCTTTTGAAACACGAGATCCTGATGTTTTTAAATTCCATTTTTTTGATAGTTCTTCTAAAATGTCTGGATTAGCAGTTAATAGAAAAGTTTTTTCTAATTGATCAATTGACTTTGTCTTTGAACCAATACCTTTAAGCAGACCTGACAACTTTACAGAAGCTCCAATATGACTTGGTTTTTGTTTAAAGGCTTCTTTTAAATGATTGGTAGCAAGATAACTTTTTTCATCTTCTAAGTAATCTAATGCCTTTAAGTAATTTAAATCAGCAGATATATTTTTGTATATATTATCTTTCATATAATTCAGTTTTTTTAATTTATTGAGGTATACAAGAGAATTTGAAATATCTTTCAACTTTGCATATGAAAACAACAAAACTTCTAAAATTTGTTTTGACTTAGGTTCAAATTTAAGAGCCTTTAGACCTTCATTAATAATTTCATTTAAATCTTTTTTATCAAATATTGCTTGTCTCATAAGTGCTAAATGACCAACAAACGCTGTAGATGGTTCGTCAGTAAGCTGTTTAAAATAATTTTTCGATAATTCTTCATTTTCATCAGAGTTTTTATTTATTTTGTTAAAGACATTAATGTGAGTGTTTAATAATTTACCTAAATTTTTATCCTTAGTATTCCTTGATACTAACGCAGCTTCTTTTGCTGCAGTTTCTAATTCTCCATGACTTGCTAATAAAAATGCCTTTACTAATTTTTGTTCAACTTTTTTATTATTGTTAGCCTCAAATCGTCTTAATGTCGCTTTTGGCAAATTCAAAAAAGCTAGCCAAATTCTGTCAATAAAGATTAGAATTACAGAAAATAAAATAATAATTAGAATAAACCTGTCTGTAGGTATTTGAATTCCCCACTCCATCCAATTTATAGATGTTACTCCTGGACGCTCAGAGAAGAACTCTGATAAATACCATATGATGGAAATAAATATTATTAGTTTTAAGATTTTAAAAATCACTTATTCGCTCTTTTTTTTAACTTTGATCCAATGCACTTTCAAACCTATTTATTGAGTCTTTTATAGTTTCTTTCCAATTTTCAGGAAGTGTCTTTATGATAGATAAAAAATTATTAAAATTTTTGTTTTCAAGTTCTTTTTCTGCCATTGTAATTAACCCTCTAGGAGTGGTATTGTCTGAAAACTTTCTAAGTTTTAAAAAACCTGCAAAATAATTTTTCAGTCTATTCAAATAGGTTTCTTCACTTAAAACTTCATCGTAATTAGAAGATGAACCAAAGTCTTTTTTTGAGAGAAGTTTTTCTATTATTATTTTACCTTCTTTAAAAAGTTCTTTTTGAGGTTTTTCTATAT
>CACJFI010000009.1 GCA_902592615.1 uncultured SAR116 cluster alpha proteobacterium
TTCTTTTATGGTTTGTGGTATTTTGGAAAAGATCTTCCAGATTATAAAGAATTGTCAAAGTATAATCCAAACGTTGTAACAAGAATTCATGCTGGAAACGGTGCCTTATTAGCAGAATTTGCTACTCAAAAAAGAGTTTTTGTTCCAATAAATGTTATTCCTAAAAAAGTGATAAATGCTTTTATTTCAGCAGAAGACAAGCATTTTTATGATCATTTTGGTGTTGATCTGAAGGCTTCATTAAGAGCATTGATTACTAATTTAAAAAATATTGGTACTGCTAAAAGATTAATTGGTGCCTCAACAATCACCCAACAAGTTGCAAAAAACTTTCTTCTCTCATCAGAAGTATCATATGAAAGAAAAATTAAAGAAGCTATTTTAGCAATTCGAATTGAAAGAGCATTCTCAAAAAATGAAATCCTAGAATTGTATTTAAATGAAATTTATTTAGGTTTTAAATCCTATGGAATTGCTGCAGCAGCTCTAAATTATTTTGATAAAAGTTTAGATAATCTTGATTTGTCTGAGGTAGCTTTTTTAGCAGCTTTACCTAAAGCTCCTAACAACTACAATCCGATTTATAGAAATAAACAGGCTATTTTGAGACGAAATTGGGTATTGTTGCAAATGACTAAAAATGGATTTATTGAAGATAATATTAGAGAAATTGAGAGTAAAAAATTGATCAATATTCGTAAATCTAGTGGGATAGATCAAGGATATGCTCCATATTTTACAGAAGAAGTTAGAAAAATACTTGTAAAAAATAAAAATATTGGATCAAAATTATACACAAATGGATATTCAGTTAGAACAACAGTTGATCCCTCTATTCAAATTAAAGCAGAAGAAGCACTAATTGAAGGATTAGAAAAGCTAGATAAAAGGCAAGGTTGGAGGGGACCAATTAGTAATTTTTATTCGTCAGACTTAACAAACGAGGAATTATTTAAATATTTACAAGATGTTCAAAAACAACTCCCCAAAAAAAGAAATGCCGCAATTGTTACCAAAGTATCTAGAAATTTTATTGATGTGTTGCTCAATGAAGGAAAGAAAGTAAAAATAGAGTTTAAAAATGCTTCTTGGGTAAGACCACAGACGATAAAAAAAGATGATAAAAATCGCTTAAATATTCACCTTGGTAAAAAATATAAGAACTTCGAACAATTTATTTCTAATGGAGATATAGTTGTAGTTAAAAAAAACAAAAATAAAAATATGATATATTATTCCCTTTCACAAATACCAAATGTAAATGGTGCTATTGTTGCAATAGACCCTAACACTGGTAGAGTTTTAGCAATGAGTGGGGGATATAATTTTAAAAATAGTGAGTTTAATAGAGCAACTCAAGCTAAAAGACAACCAGGATCTGCTTTTAAACCTTTCGTATATTTAGCAGGTTTAGAAAGAAATTATAAACCAACTGATTTAATCCTAGATGCCGCACTAGCGTATGATCAATGCTCTGGTTGTAAAAAATGGAAACCTGCAAATTATACAAAGAAATTTTATGGTCCAAGTCCAATGAGGCTGGGAATTGAAAAATCTAGAAACTTAATGACGGCACGATTAGCTATCAAATTAATAGAAGAAGAAGAAATTATAAAAAATTATATAAAAATGGGCCATACCAATAAAATTATTGCGGAGAAACTTAATAAAGATATTTCTAATGTAGACTTTATAATAAATAACATTGCAAAAAAACAAATCGACGAAAAAAATAAAAATAAAAATGTTATCCAAGAATATGCAGCTAAATTTGGAATAAGTAAAAATTTACCTCCATTTTTATCAATGTCTTTAGGTGCTGGTGAGACAGATTTACTTAGTATAACGAACGCATATGGCATGATAGTTAATGGTGGTAAAAAGATAACACCAACATTAATTGACCGTGTCCAAGATAGAAGAGGTACTACTATTTTTAGGCATGATGAAAGAGAATGCAAGAATTGTAATGGAAGTAATTCTAATGCTTCTGATATCCCCTTGCTAGCAACAAAAGATTCAAGAGAAAAAATTATTTCTTCATCCTCTGCCTATCAGATGGTGTCAATGTTACAAGGTGCAATCAAAAGAGGAACAGGTATTGTAATTAATTCTTTAGGAAGGAACTTAGCAGGTAAAACAGGAACAACAAACGCAAATACTGATGCTTGGTTTGTTGGGTTCTCAAGTGATTTAGTTGCTGGTATTTTTGTTGGTTTTGATGATCCGCGACCACTTGGTTACAAAGAAACTGGTAGTTCAGTGGCAGCTCCGATATTTAAAGATTTCATGGGAAAAGTGCTTGATAAGACCCCTGATTTACCTTTTAGAAGACCTGCTGGTATAAAACTTATATCTGTTAATCCTAAAACAGGATTTAAAGCTAACTCAAAACAAAAAGGATCTATACTAGAAGCTTTCAAACCTGGACAACTTCCAAATTTTAAATATGATAAAAAAGAATTAGATATAAAAAACAATCAAAAAAATTTATCTCCTTTGTATTAAAATTTTTTAGTTTTTAACTTATGCAAGCAGAAATTGAAATAAAATTTAATAATATTGAGTATGCAATTAATATTTTAAAGAAACATATTAATTGGGAAAACTCACTTAATCGTGTTAGAGAATTTAATAACTTGGTTGAATCAAGTCATTTTTGGGATGATATCGTGAAAGCCAAATCAATCATGAAAGAAAAAAAGCAACTCGAAAAAACTATTGATCAGATTAAATATGTTGAAATTGAAAAAGAGAATTTATTTGAACTAATTCAATTAGCAGAAGAAGAAAAAGATTACACTTTAATCAAAGAAACTATCGAACAAATAGAAAGTTTAGTCAAAACTTGCAATAAGCTTCAGTTAGAAAGTTTGTTATCTGGTGAAGCTGACGCAAATAATTGTTATATAGAAATACATGCCGGAGCAGGAGGAACTGAAGCTCAAGATTGGGCACTAATGCTTCAAAGAATGTATACAAGATGGTCTGAAAAAAGAGGTTTTGAAGTATCCGACATAGAAGAAAGCACAGGAGATGAAGCAGGTATAAAGTCATGTACATTATTTCTAGAGGGTTATAATGCATATGGATGGGGAAAAACAGAATCTGGTGTTCACAGATTAGTACGTATTTCTCCATTTGATTCATCTTCTAGAAGACATACAAGCTTTGCTTCAGTATGGGTTTATCCTGAAATTAATGAGGAAATAGATATAGAAATAGAAGATAAAGATCTTCGAATTGACACATATAGAGCATCTGGCGCTGGTGGTCAGCATGTAAATAAAACAGACTCAGCTATAAGAATAACACATTTACCTACTAATACTGTTGTTCAATGTCAAAATGATAGGTCACAACATAGAAACAAGGCTCAAGCGATGTTAATGCTCAAAGCAAAATTATATGAAATAGAATTAAAAAAAAGAGAAGATGCTAACCATCAAAACAATGTTGAAAAAGGTGAAATTGGGTGGGGTAGTCAAATTAGATCTTATGTGCTACATCCATATCAAATGGTTAAAGATCTTCGAACAAACGTTGAGGTAGGAAATACTCAATCTGTGTTAGATGGAGATATTGATATCTTTATTGAGTCAGCTCTAGCGTTTAAAGTGGGTATGAAAAGATAGAGTTTTATATATGTATTTTTTCAACAGCCGCTAGCACTTCTTCAGCGTGACCAGGTACTTTTACCTTCTCCCAAACATTTTTTATAATACCTTTTTCATTACACAAAAAGGTAGCCCTTTGAATTCCCATATACTTTCTACCATACATAGATTTCTCAACCCAAACACCAAACTGTTCACAAACATTATTTTCAAAATCAGCACCAAGCTCGCAAGTAAGATTATATTTTTCTCTAAATTTACCCTGTTTTTTTATATTATCTTTTGAAATTCCAATAACAATGCAATTCAATTGGGTAAACTTTTCTTGAAGATTTGTAAATGCAATGGATTCTGCTGTACAGCCAGAAGTGTCAGCTCTAGGGAAAAAGAATACGATTATATTCTTTCCAATATGATTTGATACTTTAAATTCACCTTTGTCAGTTAATATTTCAAAATTAGGCATTTTATCATTTATTTTTAACATGAATAATCTTTCTTATAATTAGGATTAATTTAGTTATTAAGTTATATTATGAAAATAATTTATCAACTACCATTTAATAATGAGAGATTATGGGAAAATGAAAAAATTTTTTTTGATATCATTTTTTATATTCAGTCTATTTATTTTTGGATCTATATCGACATTATTTATTTATCCTGAGCGAACACAAAATTTTATTGTAGAGACACTGAATTTAAAAAATTTTTTAAATAAAAAAATAAAAATTTTCATTTCAAGTAAAATAAATGACCGAAATATAGATGTTGAAATAGAAACAATAAAACTTTTGAAACCTCATTGGCCAAATATTGCTAAAATTGAATTACATGATGTTAATATTTATTCTTTTGACCAAAAAAAGAGTTCAAAAATTAGGTTGATAGAATTAGGATTTTCTTATGATAAACTTTTTGCAAATTTATTACTTAATGACAATGACACTCAGATAAGTTATGTAAAATTTCAAGATTTGACATTAAATGCAAGAATTGAAAAAGAACAATTATCACTTGGTCCTTTATTAAAAGTCTTTTCATTAATTAACCAAAATAATTTTCAACTTAATACTTCTTTAAGAAAAATTTTTGAGAGCAAAATTATAATTGGAAATATAGATTTTTTATTAACAAATAATAAAAACATTCGTAAAGAAAAGGTTTTAGAAATAAAGTGTGAAAACGTTATAATTTCAGAACTAATTCAGAAATCTAGAAACTTAAACATGGATTGTAACAAAGGAAAAAATAATCTGTTTTCACTTAAAGCAAACTTTTTTGGAGAATTTAATAACTTTAGTGGTAAAATACAAAATATTAATTCCAATTTGTTATTGGATTATTGGTTAAATGAAAATTTTAATTTTTTAAAAACAGGATTTCATTGTCAATTAAATGGAAGTTATAGTATTAAAACTAAAAAAGATTTTAGTATAGAAAGCGTTAATTTTGTTTCTGATGAATCAATTTTGACTTTAAAAAAAATTGAAGAAGAAAAAAGTTTAAAAACAAATCTAAGTGGTTTATTATCTTGGGATAAGAGAACAAATCTGTTTCGGTTTACTGATTTATTTCTAGGTAAGCAATTTCTTGCATCTGGTGAGATTGACTTGGTATCCCAGAGAGGATATACGAATTTTCTATCACAAAATATCTTAGTTGAGGACACAAAAAATTATATTAATGAACTTTTTACTTTTTATCGTTTTCCTTTAGAAATAAATTTTAGTAAAATTTCAAATAAGTTTAGAGATGGCAACCTTAAAAACCTGAGCATTATCGTAAAATTCTCTTTGTTTGAAAAATTTGTAATAGAAGAAATTACTGGATCATCAGTCTTTAGTAATACTAGATTTCAACATAATGACGAAATTTTTAATAAATTATTTAGCACCATTTCAGGTGATTTTAATTTTAAAGTTAAACCTCAAGAGTTTGATGATAATTTCATGAACATAAATTTAACTGCAACTAGTGGCATTATATTTATAAATAATAATATTCAATATAAATTTAGAAAAGCAATAATAAGTGGTCGATTTTATAATAATAATTTTTTAATTTCCAAAGCAGATTTCTTTAAGAATTCAGACGTAGAGTATACATTTAATGATGTTGTGATTGGTAAAGAAGATATATATATAGCAAGAGCAAAATACATAAAAGAAAACAAAGTACAATATATTTTTAGCAACACAATTATAAAGAACATGTATGTTACTAAAAGTATTTTAAAAATAAAAAATAATAAAGAGTTAGCAAGATATATAAAAAGTAAATTTGATATCGAATTGATTGGTAATATAGATTTAGATATTTTTCTTACAGGGGATCTTGATAATTTAAACTTAGATTTAAAGTTGAATTCTAATTTAAAAAATTCATATCTTAAAATAGATTATTTAGATTTAATTAAGAAAAAAAATGTTGCATCTTCCATTAAAACTGAAATATCAATGATTGGAGGTGAGATTGTTTTTTTTAAAAATACACACATAAGTATTGATAATAAAACTTATAAGATAGGTCTTATTGATTTTAACAATAAAGATATAAATAAATTTTTATTTAAAAATTTAGAAACACCTAACATAAATATAGATAAGATTATTTTATCGAAAAACGGTGATAAATTAAATATACAGGCTACTGGTAAAAAAATTGACTTATCTACTCTTAATGAAAATTTAAAAAATAAAACTAATTTCAATAAAAATATAAGTGTTGATTTAACTTCAGATTTAATAATATTAAATCCTAAAATATCTTTAACTGGTAATTTGAAAGGAGAAATAAAAGGTTCTTCATTTAATTCTTTAGCTTATGGTAAAATGTCATTAGGAGGATCCTCCTTACTTGATAATGGTGAATTTAAAATACTTGTAGATAATAAAGTTTCTAAATTAGAAGGTTTAGGATTAATAGGAGGGGCAGAAACAAAAATTAATTTAGAAAAACATGTTAATAGTTTTCCAACTTTAGAGTTTGATACTTCTAATGGAGGAAAGCTTCTAAGTGGTCTTGGTTTTACAAAAAATATAAAAAGTGGTGATATGAAAATTCATGTAAATTTTTTAAATGATGACTATGATCACTATGAAGGGCAAATAAAATCGAAAAGGTTTAGTATAATAAATGCGCCTGGGATAATTAATTCTCTTTCTGTTTTAAGCTTTGCAGGGATTGGATCAATAATTTCTGGTGAAGGAGTTTTTTTTGATAAAGGAGAGGTAAATATCAATTTTAAAAACAAGAATTTTAATTTTGATAAACTTTATTTAACAAGTCAATCACTAGGAATAGCTGCTAGAGGAAACTTAAACTTAAACCAAAACTCAATTCACATGATAGGTTCAGTTGCTCCAATTAAGTTAATATCAAAAATATTAAGTATAGTACCTGCTGTTGGTGAATTATTAACAGGGTTAAAAAAAGAGGGATTGTTTGCAGGGCAATTCAATATGCAAGGTCTGATTGAAAACCCAGAAATCAAATTAAATACAATGTCATTTGCTCCAGGAATTTTGAGAGATCTGTTTTCGGAGAATTGGTTTGATAACAAAAATTTTTTTTTAAACAATACTATAGATTGATTACCTTAAAATAAGCAAACCATGTTTTTTTTTGCCAGATGAAATTTTTACTTTTCCATTTCTATAATCTTTAGAAGATAAAGTATAATTTTCGTTATTAACAACAACATCATTAATTTTGGCTCCATTAGCTCTAATTAATCTTCTTGCTTCACCATTAGTATTCAAAAATTTAAGCATTTTCAAAGCATCAATTAATTTTATGTCACTGTCAGATACTTTTACACTTGGTAAATTATCGTCTGTATAAGACTTATTAAATAAGTTTGCGGATGATGAAGAAATATTCTTAGCAGCTTTTACGCTTCTGCATAACTTCGTTACTTCGTTTGCTAATATTATTTTAGCTTCATTAATCTCAGCACCTTTTAATTTTTTTAGTTTGTTTATCTCTGATATAGGAAGTTCAGTAAATAATTTTAAAAATTTAATTACATCCAGGTCCTCTGTGTTTCTCCAATATTGCCAAAAATCCCAATCAGACAATTGATCACTATTTAACCAAACAGCTCCGTCAGCTGTTTTTCCCATTTTTGTTCCACTGCTAGTCGTTAGAAGTGGAGAAGTTAAACCATAAGCTTGCTTCGAAGTAGATTTTCTTATTAAATCTAAGCCTGTAACAATATTTCCCCATTGATCAGAACCTCCCATTTGTATTTTGCAGTTATAATTTTTATAAAGTTGCAAAAAATCAAAAGCTTGTAAAAGTGAATAATTAAATTCAAGAAAAGACAAATTTTGTTCTCTTTCAAGTCTAAGCTTTACACTTTCTAGATTGATGAGTTTATTTACTGAAAAATATGATCCATAATCTCTTAAGAAAGTTATATAGTTTAGATCTTCTAACCAATCTTCATTATCTACAATAATCGCATCACTGTCATGAGCACCAAATTTTAAGAATTTTTCAAAAATGGTTCTAATATTATCTTTATTGAATCTTATTTTTTCTGAGGAAAGTAGAGGTCGTGCACTATCTTTACCTGAGGGATCTCCAATTTTTGTTGTACCTCCACCCATAAGAACTATTGGTTTATTTCCCGTTTTTTGAAACCAACGTAACATCATTATTTGAATTAGAGATCCAACGTGCAATGATGGAGCAGTACAGTCAAATCCAATATATCCAACTATAGGACTAGTTATCATTTGTTTTTCAAGATTTTCTTTATCAGTGATTTGATGAACGAAACCCCTTTCTTTCATAATATTTATAAAATCAGAATTATTCATTTTACTCATTTGTAATCTCATAAAAAAGTTTTTTAAAATTCAATGTATTCCGAGGCATCTAAAGCATTATTAAGATATTTTTTTATTGAATCTGTTAATTCTTGATCATGATTTGAAAACATATGATTAGCTTCTTTTATAAATTCAACTTCAACTTTTATGCCTTTTTGTATAGATATTTTATCTACAAGTCTTTGAATAATTTCAGTTGGAACTCTTTTGTTACTTTCTCCGTGAATAATCAGACCTGACGCTGGACAAGGTGCTAGAAAAGAAAAATCAAATTTATCAGCGGGAGGTGATACGGCAATAAAACCTACAATTTCTGGCCTTCTCATCATTAATTGCATTCCCACCCATGAACCAAAAGAAAATCCAGCTATATATGTATATCTAGAATGAACGTTTTGTGATTGTATCCAGTCTAAAACGGCAGCTGCATCAGCAAGCTCACCTTCACCACCTTCGTAAACACCTTCGCTTCTACCAACCCCTCTAAAATTAAAACGTAAAACTGAAAAACCTCTATTTCTAAACTCGTGATACATACCGTAAATTACTTTATTATTCATACTTCCTCCCTGGGTAGGTTCGGGATGTAATATCAAAGCTATTGGGCTATCATTTGAAGGTCCAGAATTGTATCTACACTCTATCCTCCCATGCGGTCCATTTAGAATTACTTCAGGCATTTGTTTTCTCCAGAAAATAAATTAATTTTATAATAGAATAAAAGTCGTAAAACCTGTAATGATAATCGTATATAAGTTAATAATTCATCGAATAGTTACTAAATTTAGATCTGTCAATATTAATTAATCACTCAAGTTTATTTACTATTTAAAATTTAAAATTACTTTTATTGAATATATAGTATAGAAATAATTAAGTACTTTGGAATGATATAGTGATATTTAAAAATTTTTTAAACGAAATTGATTCTATTATTGAAAGAGATCCAGCTGCTGGTAGTAGGTTAGGAGTTATTTTTTTGTATCCAACATTTCATGTGATGTTATTTTATAAAATTGGAAATATTTTTTGGAGATATAATTTTAAATTTTTTGCTAGGCTTATAATGTATTTTGCAAGAATTTTTACAGGAATTGAGATACATCCAGCAGCTAAGATAGGAAGAAATTTTTTTATGGATCATGGGCTGGGGATAGTAATAGGTGAGACAACTGAAATAGGAGAAAATGTAACTATTTATCAGGGTGTTACATTAGGTGGTATTCTGCCATCAATAGAAAGTGATGCACAAAGAAATCGAAAAAGACATCCTACAATAGGTAATAATGTAATTATTGGTTCTGGTGCACAGATTTTGGGAGCAATTAAAGTTGGTGATAATGCTAGAATTGGAGCAAATTCTGTCGTATCTAAACATGTGAAAGAAAATGTAACTGTAGCTGGCGTTCCTGCAAGAGAATTTGTAAGATCTAAGAAAAAGGAATCTTTTAAAGCCTATGGAATTTCAGCAAATGATGCAGATCCGAGAGAAAAAATACTAATTAGTTTGATTAACAAAGTTGAAAATTTAGAAAAGCAAATAAAAAAATTAGATAAAGGGGAAAAAAATACAAAAAATAAAAAGTAAATATTTTAATCTTTTAGATATCAAGTTTAAGTTGTGAATAAACAAATTTATCTAGATTATAATGCAACCGTACCTTTATTAAAGGAAGTAAAAAAATCCATAATAAATTGCATGGAAATCGGGCCATTGAATGCTTCTTCAATTCATTTCTATGGTAGAAAAGGTAAAGATATAATTGAACTTGCAAGAAAAAACATTGGTCAATTAATTAATTCAAATAAGAATAATATAATTTTTACTAGTTCTGCTACAGAGGCTATTAATCTACTTTTTAATAACTTTAAAAATATCATCGTCAGCTCTATAGAACATTTAGCTGTATTATCTTCGTCTAGAAGTGAACATGTTATTCCTGTAAATCAAGATGGTATTATAGACTTAAATTTTATGGAGTTATATTTAAAAAAAATAGTTAAAAATGATCAACCTACATTAATATCAGTAATGTGGGTAAACAATGAGACTGGTGTAATTCAACCAATCCAGGATGTAATTAAGATAGCTAAAAAGCATAAATGTTTAGTTCATTGTGATGCTGCACAAGCTTTAGGTAAAATAAATATAAATTTTGAAGAACTAGAACTAGATTTTCTAACACTCTCAGGTCATAAAATTGGAGCTCCAACAGGTATTGGAGCATTGATTTATAACGATAAAATAAATTTAACACCACAAATTTTAGGTGGAGGACAAGAAAAGGGAATGAGGGCTGGAACAGAAAATATACTAGGAATAAGAGGCTTTGGTGAGGCAGCCAAATTGATGGATAATCCTCTAGAAAACGGTTGTAATAATGTTAAGTTTCTTAGAGATTTTTTTGAAGAAAGAATTAAAAAATTAAGGCCTGAAACTATAATTTTTGGAGAAAAAGCGAACAGAGTTTCAAATACAATTTTAATTGCTCTACCTAATATACCAGGAGATTTAGCATTGATGAAGTTGGATTTGGAATCCTTTTCAGTTAGTTCTGGTTCTGCTTGTAGTTCTGGTAAAATTTCTAAAAGTCATGTTGTAAGCGCTATGGGATATGACAAACTTGCCTATAACTCTGTTAGATTTTCTTTTCCTCCAAATGATGCTATTTTATATTCAGAAAACTTGATAAGTACAAAAGAATTAGATAGATTAGCTCGTTGTTGGTCTAGTTTATAAGCAAAAATAAATATATGGAGTTTAGTGTGACAAAACTTGTATTTGTTAGTTCAGATGGCATTGAAAAATCAGTGAAAGCAGAAAATGGATTATCTCTAATGGAAGTAGCTAGAGATAATGACTTAGGAATAGAGGGGACTTGTGGCGGATCAATCTCATGTTGTACATGTCACGTTATAATTGACAAAGAATGGTTTTCAATTGTAGGAGGCCCTAATCCAGATGAAGAAGACATGTTGGATTTAGCTGATGGATTACAACCAACTTCTAGATTGGGTTGTCAAATTGAAGTGACTGATAAACTTGACGGTTTAAGAGTTTCAATACCTGAAGAGTAAGGTTAATGATAAATATTAACCAAATTATAAATGAAATGGATTTGGAAGGTAATCCATCTGATCACCGGGTTGTTGTAGCAATGTCGGGTGGTGTTGATTCTTCTGTGACTGCTGCTTTGCTTGTCGAAGCAGGATTTCAAGTTGTTGGTTTAACTATGCAACTATATGATTATGGTAGAGCTCTTCAAAAAAAGGGAGCATGCTGTGCAGGTTCTGATATCAATGACGCTAGATTAGTTTCAAGTAAGCTTGGAATTCCTCATTATGTATTGAATTACGAAAGTATTTTTCAAGATCAAGTTATGAATGACTTCGCAGATTCTTACTTAAAAGGTGAAACCCCAATTCCATGTGTAAGATGTAATCAAACTGTTAAATTTACAGATATGTTTTCTAGAGCAAAAAAGCTCGGCGCAAGTGCAATGGCCACAGGCCATTATATTAGAAGGAAAAACCAATTAGGAAATCCAAGCTTGCATACTGGTATAGATCTTTCAAAAGACCAATCTTATTTTTTGTTTGCTACAACAAAAAAACAACTTGATTTTGTAAGGTTTCCTCTAGGTTCTCTAACAAAAGAAGAAACTAGATCTGTTGCTAAACGTCACGAGCTTAATGTGGCAGATAAGCCTGACAGTCAAGATATATGTTTTGTCCCTGAAGGAAAATATGCAGAAGTAGTAAGAAAACTTAGACCAGGCAGAATTGATAAAGGTGATATAATTGACTTAAATGGGAATGTTATAGGAAAACACAATGGCATAATTGATTTTACCATTGGTCAAAGAAAAGGAATTGGTATTGGTGGTAGAAAAGGAGTTGATGATAGTAATAGTATTTTATACGTAATCGCTCTTGATTCAAAAAAAAATCATGTAATTGTTGGCCCTAAAGAATTCTTATCGTGTAACAAAATTAAAATATCTGAATGTAACTGGATAATTGATTTACCACAAAAATCAAAATTTAAAGTATTAGTCAAGTTGAGAAGCTCATCAGAGCCAGTTATAGGAACAATTAAAGCTAATTTTGATTCTAGCTTTGTTTTTTTACACTTTGATGAACCTCAATTTGGCGTTTCTACTGGTCAAGCTGCTGTTTTTTATAACATTAATGAAAGGTCTCATGTATTGGGTGGTGGGTGGATAACAGAAGCTCCCAATAAGTTAGCTGATAATAATATTAATAATGCATAAATTAGATCATATTGTCTTAGGTGCCTACACCTTAGAAAGAGGAACGGAATTTGTTGAAGATATACTTCAAGCTAAAATGAGTGATATTGGTTATCATAAGGATATGGGAACACATAACAGAGTGATAAGAATTAACAACGACGTTTATTTTGAAGTTATAGCAATTGACCCAGAAATGATAGATTTTAAACATAGAAGGTGGTTTAACTTAGATAACCCAAATTTACAGCTTAAATTAGAGAAAGTTCCCCAAATCATTGGATATGTAGTTGAAAATAATAATAAGATACCACTTGAATATTATGACTCATTCTTTAATGCATCGCGTTTAAATTATAGATGGCAGTTTGCTATGCCAAAATACAAATATAATATTTTAGATTATCAAATTATGGAGACAAGTATCATTCCAAGCTTAATTTCTTGGAAAAGTGAGAAACCTATTTGTCAAATGAATACAAACCAATTTGAACTTATTAAACTCGAAATTGAGTTTCCTGAGTCACGATATCATTTAAACACTTTTTTTTCAGCTTTTGGAAAAATTAAGCATGTTTCAGTTTTATCAACAATTAAAGATAATGCTCCAATAATTAAATTAAAAATAAAAGATAAATTAAGAGATATGATTGTGTCATTATAAAATAAATTTATGTATGTAATTGCTTGACTACAAAATAAATTGTATTTAGTAACAGTTTAATTATTGGCGGAGTAGCTCAGCTGGTTAGAGCACCGGAATCATAATCCGGGTGTCGGGGGTTCAAGTCCCTCCTCCGCTACCAAAAGTTAATTTTATACATATCTTCATTTCTAATTAATATTTTTTGCAAAAACATATTTATTAAATTTTATAAATTTATATTAATTCGGACAATTGTCTTGAGAAATTTAAATTATACAAGTTTATATACAAATATTATTAGCTCACTTTATACTACAATAATCATTTATATTGACGTATTATTTTATGAGATTTAATTACAAGCATTGGAGTTATCATGACAGTTTATGCAATAAAAGTATGGTTATCTAAAAGTGAAAAAGATTGGTTTCTTTATCACGATTTAGAAGATCACGTAGTACATACGTGGAGTAGAAGGGAAAAAGCAGAAGAGGTTATGAACCTTTTAACATGTCATAAAGCTGAAATTACAGAAGAGATACCAGCTCCAGCTTTAGCTAGATCTAATGAAAAAAAACAAAAATTAAAAGGTGATAACTAATAATTGTTCTAAAGTGCAACAATCAAATAGAAATGATTGGAATGTAAGATTTGAGGTTACATTTTATGGTAATGATCCAAACAAAGGATCATTTAGAGAAAATAAACAAGATAATATAGTTTTTAACGATGAATTCGAAATTGAAAATAAATTACCATTTAATAATGCTACAAATGTTGAAATTAACTTTTTAATTTGGGTTGATACATTACCAATTGAAAAGCTAACAAAATTACTTCATGATTATAATGATCCAAAAAAACAGTATGATAAAGAATCAATTGAAGTTTTAGAAGTTAAAAAGTTATAGTTTTAAGAAGAATAATAAGTAAGGAGGTTAGTTATTATGAATATAAAAGGAGGATGCTACTGTAGTGAGATACGATATGAATCTAAAGGAGAAATTCAAGCATCTATACAATGTCACTGTAGAGAATGCCAATATATAACTGGTGGCAATCCCAACGTTATTATGATAATGCCACTTGAAGGATTTAAATTTGTTAGTGGAAAACCTAAAGAATTTAAAAGAAGTGATTTAGAAAACGCTGTTACTAGACTTTTTTGTGATAAATGTGGAACGGCAATTGGGACAAAAAATCCAATGAGACCAAAATCAATTATTTTGAAAGTTGGTACGTTTGATGACCCATCAATTTTTGATCCTAAAATAGCAATTTTTACAATTGATAAACAAAAATTTCACTATATAGACGATGATTTAAAATGTTTTGATAAAAGACCTTAAAACAAAAAAATTATTTATGTCAAATATCCAAAATGTTGCAGACATATCTATTATAATACCCACATATAACAGATGCGATTTGTTAAATAGAGCTATAAATTCTGTTTTAGACCAAACTATTAATGTTAGAGAAATTATTATAGTTGACAACGGATCAACAGATAATACATATGAAATGATATCCTCATTATTTCCAAAAATAACATATATTTATGAAAAGAGAAAAGGTGTTAGTATTGCTAGAAACGTAGGAATAAAAAATTGTCACTCAACATGGATTGCCTTTCTAGATTCTGATGATGCTTGGGAACCACAAAAATTAGAAAAACAACTTTTTTTCTCAAATAATAACCACAAAAAATACAGGCTTATTCATACTAATGAAATTTGGTATAAAAATAATAAGTTTAAAAATCAATTAAAAAAACACGAAAAATCAGGTGGAGATATTTTTCAAAAATCTCTTCAAATATGTTGTATTTCACCAAGTAGTGCTTTTATTAAAAAAGAAGTTTTTGATGATTATGGTTTTTTTGATGAAAGTTTAGAAGTTTGTGAAGATTATGATATGTGGATAAGAATAACATCAAAAGAAGAGGTTGGTTTTTTAGATAATCCGTTGACAGTAAAATATGGAGGGCATGATGATCAACTTTCAAAAAAATATTGGGGAATGGATAGATTTAGAATTAAATCTTTAGAAAAAAACTTAAAAAATAATTGGTTTACTGCAGAGCAAAA
This sequence comes from uncultured SAR116 cluster alpha proteobacterium, assembly GCA_902592615.1. Classification (GTDB taxonomy): domain Bacteria; phylum Pseudomonadota; class Alphaproteobacteria; order Puniceispirillales; family Marisalimonadaceae; genus Marisalimonas. The sequence continues at coordinate 15,448 of CACJFI010000009.1, forward strand.
AAAAAGTGTTCTAAATATATTAATTAAAAAATTGTCTATTATATCAAACGGGGCAAAAAAAAGAGATAATAAAGAAATTTATGAAAAATATTCAAAAAAATTCTATAACTGGTCGTTGGAATTAGATAAATATAAAAATGAATAATTTTAAAATAAAAAAAACTTCTATTAGATGGGTCGTGGCTCTAAAAGAAGAGGCTCAAATAATTTTAGAACATTTTAAACTAAAAGCAGTTAATGAAAAAACTATTTACCCAATTTATAAGAATGAACAAGAAACACACTGGTTAATTATATCTGGAATTGGTAGAAGTAATGCAGCAGCTTCAACTGCTTATCTCTATTCATTTAGTAAAGCGTCAAAATATACTTCATGGGTAAATTTAGGAATTGCAGGCTCTGATAAGGGTAATTATGGAGAGTTGTATTTAGTAGATAAAATTTCATCTTATCAAGGTAAAAAAAGCACATATCCATCAACAATACCAAAGACATATTTGCCAAAGATGCATTTATTTACATCTGATATTCCTATATCAGATTATTCAACTTATGAATTGATTGACATGGAAGGAAGTGCTTTTTTTGATATTGCTAGTAAGTTAACATCAAAAGAATTTATTTGTTTAATGAAGGTTATATCTGATGGCCCAGAAAATGATATTAAAGAAATAACTAAGTCAAAAATAAGTAATTTAATAAAAGAAAATCTCTTGAAGATTATTAATGTAATTTCATATTATGAAAGACTATCGGAGGAAGAATTTCAAATAACAAAAAAACCTGAATTATTTTATGCGATTAAATCGAAATGGCATTTTACAGCAGCACAATCTTTCAAACTTGAGTTTTTATTAAGGCGGATTGAAGTTTATTGTAATAATAGAGATTTAGAAGAAAAAATTAAAAGTTGTAAGACATCTCATTCTGTTATTGATGTTTTAAATTCGAAGATTAAAAAGAATATAGTCAACTGGAGTAAATTTTGATTGAAACAATATACGTTGAAGAGGCAATTCAAAACCATCCAAGAACAAAATTTATTTTAAAGAAATTTAAAAAATCTCGAATTATATCAATTTACAAATATGGAGAAATATTTAATAAAAAAAATCAAAATTTTAGAATTCAAAAAGCTAATCCTTGTTTAATCCTTGCTCATAAAAAAGATAATTTTGTATTACCAGCACCCGAAGGATTTGGGATAGGCTCATCAAAAAATTTTTATTTTTCACATATGTATAATTGTATTTATGATTGTAGATATTGCTTTCTACAAGGAATGTATTCTTCAGCTAATTATGTGATCTTTGTCAACTTTGAAGATTTTGATATCGCCATTAAAAAGACTATAAAAAAAAATATAAACTCAAAATTGACTTTTTTTTCTGGTTATGATTGTGATTCACTTGCACTTGAGAGTGTAACTGGATTTGCAAAACATATTTTATCAATTTTTAGAATATACCCTCAAATTGAAATAGAATTTAGAACAAAAAGTATTCAAAAAGAACCATTTTTGTCGATGAAACCTATGCAAAATGTTATTTTAGCTTATAGTCTTATGCCAGAGTTGATATCAAATTCGTTAGATAACAAAGCACCATCGATTTCAAAACGTATTCGTGTCATATCTGAATTAGCTTCAAAAGGTTGGAGGATAGGTTTAAGATTTGATCCATTGATACATAGTAAAAATTGGAAAGAATTATATAAAGAACTTTTAGAATATGTATACAATAATATTTCTCTTAATTGTTTACATTCTGTAAGCTTTGGCTCATTAAGATTTCCTAAGAGAATGTTTAAAAATATTTTCAAACTTTATCCCAATGAACTATTATTTACTAGTCCATTATCTCTTAACAATAAAATGATATCATATGACATTGAAATAGAGGAAGAAATGACTTCATATTGTAAAAACTTATCATTAAAGTATATAAATGAAGATCAAATATTTAAATGTTCTATCTAAGTTGATTGGTAGTTATTCATGAAAGATAAATGCGTTCTGGTAACAGGTAGTTCAAGTGGAATAGGTTATGAAATAACCTCAAAACTTCTTGATTTAGGAGCAAAGGTAATTGGGATAGCCAGAAACCATGATAAATCTAATTTAGTACACAAGAATTATATAACATATGATTGTGATGTAAGTGTTCGTGATAAACTAGAAATACTTTTGAAACAAATTTTAAAAAATCATCCTCAAATTAATTGTCTCATAAGTAATGCAGGATATGGTGATTTCGGTCCTCTTGAAAATTTTTCTACATTACAAATACATAATTTTATGGCTGCAAATTTAACATCTCATATAATAATAACTAAATTTTTGTTACCTCATTTTAAAAGAAATAAAATGGGAGATGTAATTTTTATTGGTTCTGAAGCAGGGTTATTAGGTGCAAAAAATGGAAGTCTTTATTGTGCTGCAAAATTTGGATTAAGAGGGTTTTCTCAAGCATTAATTAAGGATGTAGCAAACAAAAATATAAGGGTAAGCATAATTAACCCTGGCATGGTTAGAACTCCCTTTTTTGATAACTTAAATTTTGAGCCAGGAATAGACAAGGGAAATGCTCTTAGCATTAAAGACATTTCATCAACTGTTGCTTGCGTACTTAACCTTAGTAGAGATACCATTGTAGACGAAATTAATCTTTCACCTTCAAAAAACGCAATTAAGATCAAATAACCTAATCAATTATAGTAACGGCGCGTCTATTTTTAGACCAAGCCATTGAATTTGATCCAACTACAGCTGGTTTCTCTTTTCCATAAGAAATTACCTTAATTCTATCAGGATCGATTCCTTGTATAACTAGATAATCTCTAACAGCAGTAGCTCTTTGCTCTCCTAAAGCTAAATTGTACTCTCTTGTACCACGCTCATCACAATGACCTTCAATTATAAAATTTAGGTCTGTATTTGCTCTCAAAAATCTTGATTGTGAGTCAAGAAGTATTTTTGCGCTTGTATCAAGTTTAGCAGAATCATAATCAAATAATACTCTATCACCTACAGCAATTAATTTGTCAGCTGCGGTTTGTTTGGCAGCGGCAAATAGACTTTTCTTTTTTTCAACAGAGCTTGAAGCTGAAGCACTACTAGAAGTTGCGGATGTACCACTCACTACCTTTTGTGAAGCAGTCTCACATGCTGAAAGTAATAAAATAGAAGAAATAGCTGTTGTTATTATAATTTTATTTTTCATTTGACTTTCCTATAATATAACCATTTTTAATTATTTTAGTAAATAATCTAGAAACAGAGTTTTTTGTTTGCGCACAATGATTTGTTTCAGTAACAAATCTGTCATTCACAGCATGCTCACTTAAAAAAATTTCCTCAGAATTCTCGGATTTTAATTTGTAATGTAATATTCCATTTAAATGTTTTTTTCCTGTTACAGAATAAACTATGTCTAAATTATCTTTTCTAAAAATTTTTGTATTTAATTCAATCTCGGCCATTTCTATAACCTCTTAAAGATATAAAGATATAAACCATTTTTTTCTAGGGTGACGGCCACCTATATAAACGGATGAAATTATATTGTTTTGTTTTAGGTGTCAATCTCAAATGTTTCTTAATATTTAAATATTTCGATTTGCAATTAAATTTTAAATTTGTTGACACAAGTGGGCTTAGTAAATTTTTCAACTATTATTGCTAAGTTATCTTAATTAAAATAATTATATTCAATCTAGATATTTTTTTAATTTTTTTTAAGTCTATATAAACAATTCGGGTATTAGTTTTTAAATAATTAAATGGAAAATTTTTTGCGATAAAATTTTGTTGGCGTTTTGCACTAATTTCTTTTTTTTGAAATTAATAGATCCAGATTTGCTTTTGAAACTTTTGGTAGTTCAAACTCATACTTGATTTTTCAAGTTATTGCTTGGCGTCACATTTTAGTGATAATAGAGGCAAGGCAGTAAAATTATGGTTTAAAATAACTGAAACTGGTTTTTAAAAAAATATTGTTTTAACCTACAGCCTTATATCGACTTTGACCTCACTAAGTATATAAACGATTAGAAGACAAATAAAAAAACTAGAAAACAATAATTGGGTCTCTAATCCAAAAAAAAGGGTGTGAAATTTTGTCCAAGCGAACAAAATAATAACTTTCTTGCAGACTTTTTTAATGTTAAAGAGATTAATAAATTAAATCGTTTTATTGATTTAATTGAAAAATATAAATTAATATAAATTAACTAGGACTAAATATTGAAAATAGAAAATAAAGTTATCGTTGTTACTGGTGGATCAGGTGGGATTGGTCAAGCTTTGGCCAGAAATTTTATTAATGAAAATGCAAAAGCTGTTATACTTCTTGACATAAATTTTGATAATTTTGTGTCAACAAATAACAAATTAATTTCTAAAATTTGTGACGTAACAATAGAAAAAGAATTCGCGAAAATTATTGATGAAATTAATCATGAATTTGGTCTAATTGATATTTTCTGCTCTAACGCTGGAATACTAAGTTTAGGAAATGAGCAGTCATCTATAGAAGATTGGAATAAAAACTGGTATCTGCACGTAATGTCTCATGTTTTTGCAGCAAAAAAACTTATACCTGAAATGTTAAAAAGAGGCAGCGGATATTTTGTAAATACATCTTCCGCAGCTGGCTTGCTAAGTCACATTGACTCAGTCACATATTCAACCACTAAACATGCTGCTATTGGCTTTGCTGAGTGGATTGCCATTACCTACGGAAAACAAGGAATAGGTGTTTCAATATTATGTCCACAGGCCGTAGAGACAGCTATGACAAAAGGTAGAGAAAATGAAGTTTCTGCACTTGATGGAATGATGAGACCAGAACAAGTAGCTTTAGATGTTATAAAAGCTATTAAAAAAGAAACTTTTCTTATTTCACCACATGAGCAAGTTTTAGGTTATTTTCAAAATAAAGCTAATAATTATTCTAGGTGGATTGGAGGCATGCAAAAATTAAGGCAAAGACTAAAATCTTGAATTTTAAATTGCATCTGCTATCGCAGAACCACAACTAATAGTGTTAGCTTTTCCTCCTAAATCTCCAGTTCTATATTCTTCTTTTTCTAAAACTTCTTCTATTGCTCTAACAATATGTTCTGATGCTTCTTTAAATCCAAGATATTCAAGCATCATTGCTCCTGCCCAAATTTGACCAACTGGATTTGCAATTCCTTGTCCAGCAATATCTGGCGCAGATCCATGAACTGGTTCAAATAATGATGGAAATTTTTTTTCAGGGTTGATATTGCCAGATGGAGCAATACCGATTGTGCCAGTACAAGCAGGCCCTAAATCTGACAGAATATCACCAAACAAATTTGAAGCTACCACAACATTAAATTTGTCAGGGTTAAGTACAAAATGTGCACAAAGTATATCAATATGATATTTATCCCATTTAACTTCTGAGTATTGCTTGGCCATTTCTTCAACCCTTTCATCCCAATAGGGCATGGTTATAGAAATACCATTGGATTTTGTAGCGGACGTTAAATGTTTTTTTTCTGTTTTATTTGCTAATTCAAATCCAAATTTGAGAACTCTATCTACACCTACCCGGGACATGATAGTTTCCTGTATAACAATTTCTCTCTCAGTATCTGGAAACATTTTGCCACCTATAGAAGAGTATTCACCCTCAGTGTTTTCTCTAATAATATAAAAATCTATATCCCCTGGTTTCCGATTTGCAAGAGGGGAAGGAACCCCAGGCATTAATTTAACTGGTCTAAGATTTATATATTGATCAAACTCTCTTCTAAATTTTAATAAAGATCCCCATAATGAAATATGATCAGGAATTTTATCTGGCCAACCTACTGATCCAAAAAATAAAGCATCGTGCTCTCCAATTTGCGTCTTCCAATCATCTGGCATCATTTGACCATGTTTTGAATAATAATCATAAGAGCTAAAATCAAAATGATCAAAGTGAAGATTAATACCATATTTATTTGAAACTACATTCAAAACTTTTAGAGCTTCCGGCATAACCTCTGTTCCAATACCATCCCCTGGTATTACAGCAATATTATATTTGTTTTTTTGCATGAAATTTTCCTAATTAGTTTGATAAGGTGTCCATGGAGCAGCTGTCATTAGTTTGTTCTCTTGTGTTAAGATAAGTGGTCTAAATTCTGAGGCAAACCTTATAAAGTCTTTATCATTATATATAGTTTTCCACAATTCTCTTCTACTATTATCATCTTGAAATTGCCAGACGTGAATTATTTGATTTAATGCACCTACATCACCAATATAATATCGTATTATATTATCCCTATATTTTTTTAAAGCTGGCCAACCTAAATCCTCATAAATTTTCATAGCTGTTGTTAATTTACCAACATGTAATGTGTAAGTTCTTAATTCAAAAATTTTCAATATTTCCTCCAATTTTAAATAAACCCTATTCTAACTACATTATTGAGTTTAATAAAATTTTATTTAATAATGTATGTTAGAAATAATAGGAAGTTTAAATGGAAATTTTAGAAATTAAAGATTTAGAAACGTTAGCAAAAAAGCGTGTTCCCAAAATGTTTTTTGATTATGTAAATTCTGGTTCATGGACTGAAACAACCTACAATGAGAATGTTTCTGACTTTCAAAAGATTAAACTTAGGCAAAGGGTTGCAATTGATATGTCAAATAGAACTCTTGAAACTAAGATGATTAATCAAACTGTTTCAATGCCAGTAGCAATTGCTCCAACAGGGTTGACAGGAATGCAAAGAGCAGATGGAGAAATATTAGCAGCACAAGCAGCAGAAGAATTTGGTATTCCTTTCACTTTGTCAACAATGAGTGTTTGTTCTATTGAAGCAGTAGCTGAAAAAACAAAAAAACCATTTTGGTTTCAACTTTATGTTATGAAAGATAAAAAATTTATGGAGCGTCTAATTGATAGAGCCAAAGAAGCTAAATGTAGTGCTTTAGTTTTAACGCTTGATTTACAACTTTTAGGCCAAAGACACAAAGATTTAAGAAATGGACTATCAACTCCACCCAAATTAATCCCAAAGCATATATATCAAGTATTAACTAGGCCCATGTGGTGTTTGAGAATGCTTACAACTAAAAATCATTTTTTTGGAAATATTGTTGGTCACGTAGAAGGAATAAAAGACGTAAGATCTTTAGGTTCTTGGATAAGCACTCAGTTTGATCAGAAACTAGATTGGAAAGAAGTAGATTGGATAAGGAAAAGATGGGGTGGCAAATTAATAATAAAAGGGATTTTAGATTCTGAAGATGCTCTCTTAGCCTCTAAAACAGGAGCTGATGCTATAATTGTTTCCAATCATGGAGGAAGGCAACTGGATGGGGCATCATCTACTATAAATATTTTACCTGAAATAGTAGATAAGGTTGGTAAACTTGTTGAGGTTCATTTAGACGGTGGGATTAGATCTGGTCAGGACGTTATTAAAGCAATGTGTTTAGGAGCAAGGGGAACGTATATCGGTCGAGCATTTTTGTATGGTTTAGGAGCCCTTGGAAAAGAAGGTGTAACAAAAGCTCTTAACATCATTAAAACAGAAGCAGATATGACAATGGCTTTATGTGGTAGAAGAGATATACACGATTTGAATAGAGACAATATTTATAATTTAAAATAATTACAGTTAAAACTTATAATTTCAATTTTTAATTTAACTTGTTTCGAATTATTATTAATTATTTAAGCTTCGAAAATATAGCAATAGCCGCCTCACTCATTTCTTTTATGCATATTAGAGCTGTTGGCAATTGTACAGAATTACTCACAAAAGCGTGCATTTGACCCGGGAACAAACGATAATGAACTTCATTTCCAAAAGATAAAAGTCTTCTTTTATAAGCATCACCCTCATCAACTAGAGGGTCTAGACCAGCTCCAAAAATATAAGTTGGTGGCATGTTTTCTAAGTTAGGTGTTAAAATTGGAGATGCCCTCCAATCTACTTGTTCTTCATAAGAATTTAAATAATGATCTACAAAATACTTTATAGTTTTTTTATTAAGGATCATTCCTTCGAGTTCTATATCCATAGATCTTCTGCACATAGTCATATCTACCCAAGGATAAACTAAAATTTGACCATGTACTTTTGGGATGATTTTATCTCTTGACATAATCGTGCCAACAGTTGCTAAAGCACCACCGGCACTATCTCCACACAAAATGATTTTATTTTCATCAATTTTAAGTTCACTTGATATTTTTATAATTTCAGTAACTGCATCTTTTGTTTCAGTAATTTGAGATGGAAATTTGAATTCAGGAGCAAGTTTATAATCAACTGCAATGACTATAGCATTGGTTTGCTTGCAAAGATGTCTACATACTAAATCATGACTTTCAAGATCACCCATTACAAATCCACCTCCATGAAAATATATTATTAAAGGTAACTTATCTTTATTAATGTTATGAGAAGATTTGTTAAAATATTTTCTTAGAGGAATATTTCCAAGAGTACCATTAACTGAGAAATCTTCTACATCCGTAATATCAACCTTCAACTCTTCAGGAGTTTCTGCCATTTTTGCTCTTAAAGCTCTAAGCTCCTGCGGTGTAAAGCTCTCAAGAGCAGGTGCATTATTATTTATACGTTCGTTAATTAAAGCTTGTGTGTCTTTATCAATTTGCATGCAGTTTCTCTTTTTTATTTATATACTTATAACCATATCAAAATTTATTTTAAATCAAATATTTTAAATCTTGATTAATTTTAAAGCTTAAAAATTAGTCATGGCTAACTTTATTAGTATATTGACGTTATCAATGCTATGTGCAATATAAGGTGTATAATCAAATTTTACAGAGCATTTATGAATTATAACGCATCACAGGCAACCATATACACATTTATTATTAGGTATCAGCAGATATTTAGTTACTTATTTTTATTTGTTGGAGTTTATTTATTTTTTAATATTGATAATCAGACATGGGAAATTATAAAATCATCAATTTCTGATGCATATATAGCTGTCACTAGTTTTGTTGCTGGAACGTTATTGTTTTTTTATACATTAGAGAAGTATCTGAATATAGATATAAAAAAAATTCTTCTTAATAGACCAAAACTAGAAGTCTTTATCAGTTCATTTCTCGGAGCACTCCCAGGTTGTGGTGGTGCTATTATTGTTCTAACTCAATACTCAAGAGGTAAAGTATCATTTGGATCAGTTGTTGCTGCTCTGACTGCTACAATGGGTGACGCAGCCTTTTTATTAATTGCAAGAGAACCTTTAACTGGATTGTTAATTCTATTAATCGGTTTAGTAGTAGGACATTTATCAGGTTTACTAGTTAATTCAATTCATGGTAAAAGTTTTATGAAGATGAATGGATGTGATTTAATTAGGTTAAATTGTAAACCATCAAAATACAAAACTTCAAAAACTTTAGATTACTTCTGGTTGATTTTGATAATACCAGGCATAATTTTCGGAATTCTGTCAGCTTTTCAAATTGATTTGGATAGTTATTTCTCGAATAATTTGATTCATAATCCAATAACATTCTTTGGTTTTTTTGCAGGCTCTTTGTGCTTTGTTATGTGGATTATACCAATTATTAGTGGCTATAAATATAGCCCTTCAGGATCTGATGAAAAGATAATTAGAAGAACTGTCTCAGATACCAATTTTATAACAGGTTGGGTGATTTTAGCTTTCCTTACCTATGAATTAACTGTCCATTTAGGAGGTTTTAATTTAGAAACTATCTTCAAATCATATTATATTTTCATTCCATTAATTGCTATACTAATTGGCTTTTTGCCTGGTTGTGGACCACAAATATTGGTTACCACTCTATACTTAAATGGTATTATACCTTTATCTGCACAAATAGGTAATGCAATTTCAAATGATGGTGATGCTTTATTTCCTGCGATAGCGTTGCACCCTAAAGCTGCCTTCATAGCTACAATTTACTCAGCTATTCCAGCAATAATAGTTAGCTATGGTTACTTATTTATATTTGAATTTTAAAATTTAATTTTTTTTTAATCATCATAATTTTTTTTCATTTAAATAAAAAGAGGGACTTGATAGATAGCTCTTCTAAAGTTAATGTAATAATATTTATTTCATTATTGTACTAACAAAGAATCTTATGAATTTTAAACCAGCTAATATACCTGTAAATGATGCTCAAAGAGTTAAAGCAGTTAAAAGAACTGGTGTATTAGATGAAAGTAAAACAGAATTATATGATATTTATTGTTTCCTCGCTAAAGAAATAACTGGTTGTCCGGTAAGTTGGACGGGAGTTATAGATAGTGAAAAACAATTTGTTTTAGCAAGAGATGGTTTTCCAGATGGAGTGCCAATGGAAATGCCAAGAGAACAAACACTTTGTCAATTTGCAATTGAAAAAACAGAACCTTTAATCATCAACGACATGACTATTGACTATCGTTTTAAGAACCATCCAGCGGTTGTCGATTTTGGAGTAAAGTTCTATGCAGCATTTCCCGTTACTACCTCAGATGGTTATACTCTTGGAACGTTATGTGTAAGTGATAACAGAGTAAGAAGATTAACAAAAAACAAAATTAAATTATTAAAAGGTTTGGCTTCGAAGTTATCTTATCAACTAGAAGTCCAAGTTAATCAAAGAAAAGGCACTGCTGAGTCTGTAATTAATATATTAAACAAATTAATTGGAAATTTTAAAAACCTTCAAATAATAGAAGCAATTTCAATTTTAAAATTTATTATAAATGAACAGATTTCAAGAGAAGATGAAGAGTTGTTAATGCAATTTGGTATTGCTTATAAAAAGAATGATATTCTTGAACTAACTTCACAAGGGAAGAATTTAAAATCAGAATTAAACCTGAACATAGGAACATTGAAACGTATAAAAAATCTTTCATCTGACAATGAACAACTTATGAATATGTTAGATCAAATTAAAGGTTAAAAATGTTTGGAAAAATTTTAAATTTTAAATTTACATCTATAAGCGAAGCAAAATTGGCTGCCTCATTTTGTTCTGAAAAGTTTGGTTCTAAAATAAGTGAATATAATATTGTAGGTCTTAATATCTTCATCAGTCAATCAGGTGATCTCAATGTTTCCATTAAATTTGAAAATCCAGATGCATTGAAAAGCTTTGAATCTAACTATCTAAACATTATTGCAGATCTAAAAGGAAGTCTGGTTTTTAAGGAAAATAATTTTGTAGGTGTTTGTACTTTTACGTATGAGAAGGAAGCGACAAGTACAGAAATGTAGATCGATTTTTAGAAGGTTTTATAAATGATAAATGCATCAGAAACATTTGAGGGAACATGGCCATTTCTGCCTAATTTTTTTGATGGAAATGGTTTTCTAATGCATTACGTAGATGAGGGACCAAGACAGGCTAATCCAGTTATTCTTCTTCATGGCGAACCTACCTGGGGCTATTTATACAGAAAATTCATACCTGAATTATCAAAATCATATAGGGTTGTTGTTCCTGATATGATGGGTTTTGGTAAATCAGAAACTCCACAAGATAAAGAGTATACTTTAAAAACTCATGTAGAAAACTTGAGTAGATTAATTGACTATTTAAAATTAACCAATATCACGTTTGTTGGTCAAGATTGGGGTGGTCCGATAACAGCTGCTTATTCGATAAGAAATCTTGATAAGGTAAAAAGTTTTGTTCTAATAAATACATTATTTGGATATAGCAAAGAAGAAAGACCAAAGAATTTATCTCCATGGTTTCAGTGGATAAACAAACATTATCAAAATAAAACATTAGATGGTATTTTAGGTGAACTTGGATCAACAATTCTTTCTATTATGAAAATACCAAACTTTACAAATAATGATATAATTAATGATACGTGGATAAATGCTTATTCATCCCAATTCCCAGACAGAAAGAGTTGCAAAGGAGCTATTAATTTCCCTTTAGATGCTCTTTTAAATAGAATTGTACCTTATATTGTAGAAGGTATTAAACAAGGTGACCTTAATTCTTTATGTGCAAAACCTGCTATTCTCGCTTATGGAATGAAAGATAAAGCAATTGAACCAGATTATGCCATAAGAGATTTTAAAGCTCTTTTTCCTGGTTCTAATGTTGTTGAAATGCCAAATGCAGGCCATTATTCTCAAGAAGATGAACCAGAACTTTTAATAAATTTGATAAAAGAATTTATGAAAGAAAACGAATTATAGATGAGTTTAGTTTATAAAGTTTGTACAAAAGATGAATGGGATCAAGCACTTGCAAAAAATGTTTATGCTGGATCGTCGATTGATCACCAAGATGGTTTTATTCACTTATCTACAAAAAAACAATTAAAAGAAACAGTAACCAAGCATTTCAAGGGTAAGGAAAATCTAATAATAATAAGTTTTAGATCAGATAAAATACAAGATAAACTTAAATGGGAAATCTCTAGGAATGGTGACTTTTTTCCTCATTATTATGGAGATTTAGATACAAAATTTGCCGAAGAGATTTATGGTTTGCATTTAAATGCTAATAGCATTCATGAATTTCCTGAAAACTTTTTCTCCTAGAAAATCTTCTAAAAACTTTTTTTCGGCTTGTTGGCCATACTTAAACCTTTTTGTATTATTATTAATAGATTGTTTTAATACTTTTGCTAATTGTTCTTGATTTAAAGGATTCACACACCATCCTGTTTTAGAATCAATTACTGCGTCTTTAACTCCTCCATCTATACCAGCAATTGATGGAATTTTATAAGCCGCCGCTTCAATATAAGAAATGCCAAAACCCTCAATAGTATCTTTTACTTTATATGATGGCATAACAAAAACATCAGAGTTTTCTAAAAATTTTTGTTTTATATTTTCGTTGATTTTTCCAATTAACTTCACTTGATCTAACAAATCTAATTTTTTTATATAATCTTTTATTTCTTCAAATTGGTTTCCGTAACCACAAATATTCCAATGAAATGGTTTTAATAAATTATTTTTTTTTAAATTTGATAGGCATTCCAATACAGGCACAATTCCTTTTCTTTTTTCAAGCCTACAAATTGTTAAAAGATTTACTACTTCAGAACTGTTTTTATTAACTTTTTTTTTCATTGATGACTTTTCAAGAGCATATGTAGGCGGTACAATTGTTATTCTTTTATTATTAATTTTTAATTTATTTACTAAATCAGCTGTGTAACTTGAATTACATATAATACAAGTAGCCCTATTTAATGAATTTTTAATTTTATTTAACTTTTTATTTATTGACAAAAATTCTTGACCATGTGCTAAGACAAATATTTTTTTTGCGCTTTTAGGCACTGCATTTACAGATTTCCAACTATCACATATAATTACGTCGCTAGAATCACAGATAAATTCTACTAATTGTTTTTTTATAAATGGTCTAAATAATTTGGGTGAAAAATTGTTGTGAATATGAATGTTCAAATTTGTATTACCATACTCTTTTGATAAATAGTGATCTGGAAAAATATGTGTTTCATTAGAAACTGACAATCTTTTGCTGATTGAATCCATTACATTTTGCATGCCGCCAGTTCTAGGAGGAAAAGTTTGTGTAACAATCATATATTTCATAGATATCAACTATTATTAAAACTATATTAAATCAAAATATATGGTTAAATACTATCTCATATTATAATATAAAAAAAATTTGAAGAGGTTATTATGTTAAAATTAACTTTTAGTCCAGCTTCTCCATATGTACGAAAAGTTTTATTATCAGCTTACAGGATTGGAATTCAAGATGAAATAGAACTTTTAGATGCAGGCACTGAATATGATAAATTATTGAGGAGTAAAAACCCTCTTGGAAAAATCCCTGTCCTTCAAAAAGATGACGGTGACTTCTTATTTGATAGTAGAGTAATCGTAGAGCATTTTAATAAATTAGGAGGTGGATTAATACCTGAATATGGTTTTGAAAGAGATGTAATATTAAGAAGATCAGCTCTTGCTGAAGGGTTAACAGACGCCTCCCTTCTTGTAGTTTATTCTGATCGATATGCAGGAGGTGAGACACCTTCAAAGTTATGGTTAGACTTACAAATAGGCAAAATAGACAGAACATTAGATTATTTAGAAACTGATATTATTAACTGGTCAAACCCCACAGGATTTGATGCGGCAAATATTGCGTTAGCCACAGCACTTGATTATATGTCATTTAGGAATGTTAGAGATTGGAAATTAAACAGGTCAAAATTAATTCAATGGTTTGATAATATGTCATCAAAACTTCCGGGTTTTGAAAAGACAACTCCTAAATCATAATTAAATCTAAGGTTGAATTAAGACAGCTCTAAAGTCATTTACATTTGTCAAGGTAGGTGAAGTAAAAATTAAATCGTCAATTTTTTTAAAAAACTCATATGAGTTATTAGTGTTTAAAAAACACACCGGATTCATTTTTTGTAAGGATGCTTTTTTTAGAGTTTCTTCTGAGATATATGCTCCAGCGTTATCTTCAATCCCATCAATCCCATCTGTATCAATTGCAAGGCAATTTATACCACTTGTATTTTTTAGGTGAATTGCCATTGATAGCATAAACTCGGTATTTCTACCCCCTTTCCCACTACCCTTGACTGTTACGGTAGTTTCTCCACCAGATAAAAGTAATATTGGTTTCTGAAGGGTAATGTCTTTATATTTTTTTTCTTTTTTAATTTTTATTGCTAATTCAGACATTTTTTTACCTTCAATTTTTGACTCTCCCTGAAGTGAATCTGATATAATTATAGGAATGAAATCTTGTTTAATTGCTTCTTCAGCTGCTTTTTTTAGAGCCATCATTGGGGTTGCAAGCATATATTCAGGGGATTTTTTTAATTTTGGTAATGTATTTTTTTTTATAATATCCCTTAACTTGTTATTAATAGAAATTTTATAGTTTTCTAATATTTTAATCGAATCTTCATTTAAACCAGATGCTTGTATAGTTGGGCCTGAACCAATATAAGCGGGGTCGTCTCCAGGGATATCAGATATCATGTACGTTGAAAGTTTAGCTGGTAAAATTGCTTGAGCAAGACGACCTCCTTTGATTTTTGATAAAGATCGTCTTACAATATTCATTTCATCTATTGGAGCACCACAACTTAAAAGCTCTTTATTAATTCTTTGTTTTTCAAAAAAATCAACACCTTTTGCAGGCAAGGTAAGTAAAGATGATGCACCTCCCGAAATTAGAAAAACAACATGATCATCTTTTGAAGATTTTGTAGCTAATTCAAAAATATTATCAGATGCCAATAAACCATTTGTATCAGGTTCAGGATGAGAAGCTTCAACAATTTTTATAAATTTAGTTTTAGCAAAATGACCATACCTTGTTACAACCAATCCTTCGATAGGACCATCGTAAGTATTTTCGAATTCTTGTGCCATACTTGCACCTGCTTTGCCTGCACCTAATACAATAAGTTTACCTTTTGGTTTTTTAGGAAGACTTTTAAATTTACCTCTTGGTTTGGCAGCTTCAAGTGCAGAATTCATAATCAATGTTAGTGTTTTTTTAAAATTCATAATAAATTTGCAATTTTAGTTATTTTCTTAAACAATGACTTCATAAGTTTTTTAATTCAATAATAAAATAATTAAAGTATAGGAATAAAATGGCTATTATAGAAAATGAATTAATTGGTAATACTTTATTAGTGACTATTAATAATCCTTCTAAACGAAATTCAATGATTTTTGGTTTTCATGATGAATTACAATCAACTCTCGAAATGGCAGACAATAACAGAGAAGTTAACTCATTAATTATAACTGGTGCTGGTGATTTTTTTTGTGCAGGAGGAGATTTAAATGGCCTCAAAACTAGAAGATCAATGTCCGAAGTTGAAAGATATGATGCACTAAGTCAGCTAAATGGAACAATACAAGCTATTTTTAATTGTTCAAAACCTATTATTTCTGCAATCGAAGGTGGAGCAGCAGGTGCAGGTGTTTCACTAGCTATGGCTTGTGATTTAGTAGTGATGAGTGAACATACTTTTTTTTCCTTAGCTTATGTAAAAATCGGATTAACACCTGATGGTAATGCAACTAAATTTTTGTCTGAAACTATGCCACGTCAAATGCTTTCTGAGATGGCAATGATAGGAGGTAAAATAGATGCTTCTAGATTATATCAAATAGGTGCTATAAATGTTTTATCTCAAAAAGGAAAAGCAAAACAAACTGCTTTGGAATTATCCAAAAATTTTGATAATCTTCCAAAAAATTCTATTTCTAGAATAAAGAGATTGTCTAGATATGCTTATGGAAATAATTTTTCAGAGCAGCTCCAAATGGAAACTGATTTGATGGTAAAATCTATGGGTGACAAAGAAAGCATAGAGGGTATTGATGCTTTTTTAGAAAAAAGAGAACCTGATTATAAAAAATTAAGATAGTAGATTTTCTGGCACATCGATTGCTTAAAAAAAGCATGAAATTACTTAAAGATTCAATAATATTCATTATATTTTTTCTTTTATCGATGCAGGCATCATATGCAGATAATATTGAAAAGTTAAATTTATGCGAGAATACAATCGAAAGTGTAGAAATACAAACTGAAATTCCAATAGGACTTCTTCTTGGTATAGGAAAAGCTGAGGCAATTAGAAAAATCAAAAATAAATTTGTCATCTGGCCTTGGACAATAAATCATGCAGGAAAAAGTATGTTTTTTGATACTAAAAAACAAATGAGAAATTATGTTTTTAAAAATTTAAAAAGAAATGATCTTAATATGGATGTTGGTTGTATGCAGATTAATATTAAATGGCACAAAAATAATTTTAAAAAGATATCTGATATGTTCGAGGTTAATCCTAATATTTCATATGCTGCTTCATTTTTACAACAATTAAAAAACAAACATGGTTCATGGGATAATGCGATTAAGCATTACCACTCTTCTGATCCAAAAAAGAATAAACCTTATCTAATTAAAGTTAAAAGTTTTTGGAAAAAAATTGAAGATAATAAAATAATCAAAGCTAAAAATATTAAATATGAAAATATTAAAAAAAAAAAAGAAACTTCATTATCCAATATGATTCGACAAAGACAACCTTATTTGTTTGAAAGAATTGATAAAGTTAAATTTTTTAGAAATATATTCTCACAAAATTAAATTAATTAATTGATTAAAACTTAATTAACGTAAATAGTTAAAGTATTAATCATTTAATTTTTATTGTGAGGTTGAAAGTATGAATGTAAAGGAAGCTTTCATTTCGAGAAGATCTGTAAGAAGGTTTCTTCCAGATCCAATACCAAAAGACAAAATAAAAAATATTTTAGAGTGTTCAGCTTTTGCTCCTAGTGGACATAATATACAGCCTTGGCATGTATATGTCGTGGAGGGCAAAAAAAAGGAAGCAATTACAAACTCTATTTTAGAATCTATTGAAAATGGTTCTGCTAAAAATTTTAAACAAGAATTTGATTATTACCCAACTGAGTGGTTTGAGCCATTTATTTCTAGAAGAAGAGCAGTTGGTTTTGAACTTTACAAGCTTCTTAACATTAAAAGAGATGATTTTGAAGCTAGAGATAAACAAATGCAGGAAAATTTTCATTTTTTTGGTGCACCCCTTGGAATGTTTATAACCATGGATAGAAGACTTGCTACAGGAACATTCATGGATGTTGGTATGTTTATTCAAAGTATATTAGTGGGTGCTAGAGGAGAAGGATTGCATACCTGTGGTCAAGTTGCTTTTACGAGATTTCATACATTAATTGCAGGCCATTTAGGATTCAAAGAAAACGAAATGTTAGTCTGTGGAGTTTCAATTGGTTACGAGGATACAAATGCTCCTGAAAATGCCTTGCGAGTTGAAAAATTAAATTACAATGACTTTACTACTTTTTTGTCGTAATTAAATTTAACTTACTTAAGACCTATAAATATGAAATTACTAAATCTTGATAGTTCTAAAACTTACTCAATACCAGATCTATATCTCAATATAGGACATTTGTTAGATCATTTTATGATGCTTATTTTTGCCAAGGCAGCATTTGATGCGGGTAGAGAATTTGGTTTATCTTATGAAGAAATTATTATTTATGGAACTTTAGGTGTAGTTTTATTTGGAGCTGCAGCTCCCTTAGCGGGTTGGTTAGCTGATAAATTTTCAAGAGCTATATTAATTACAATTTATCCTTTTGGTTTGGCCCTAGGTGCGTTACTAACTGCTTTTTCATATTCTGTAGAGATGTTAGGAATATCATTAGGCATTTTGGGTTTTTTTGCTGCTATCTACCATCCTGTTGGTATTGCAATGATTACAAAAAGACCAGGTAAAGTAGGTTTAAGGCTAGGTATAAATGGTGTTTGGGGTAATATGGGGGTAGCTTTAGCACCAGTCATGACTGGATTTCTAATAGCTTATGCTGATTGGAGACTGGCTTTTATGCTACCTGCTATTTTTTGTAGTATATTTGGAATTACTCAATTACTTTCTTTTATAGAGTTAGATGAAAATATATCAAATTCAAAATCAAAAATTCAAAATGAAAAAAATCAAGTTTTAAAGGATGGATGGAAAACAGTTCTAATTTGCTTAAGTATTGTTACATTATCTGGAGGATTTATCTTTGGTTCAATGACATTTCTAATACCAAGATTATTTGAAATCAATTTATCAGAAATTTCCAATGATATTGCAATAACAGGAATATTAGCGGGATTAGTTTATGCTTTTGCTTCATTTGCTCAAATTGGGACAGGTTGGTTGGCTGATAAAATTCCTCCGAAATATGTTTTATCAGCTATGGGTGTTGGTCAATTAATTTTCATTTTTTTAGCAAGTTTTTCATTTGATTACAGTCTATTATTCATTATGTTAGCTGGAATGTTATTTGTCTTTGGCCAAGTTCCTATTACAGATATTATTTTGGTAAAATATGTTCAAGATAGTTGGAGAGGACGAGTGCTTTCAATCAAGTTTATGGTTAATTTATGTGCTGGTGCTGCAGTCTTGCCAGCAATATCTATTTTGTTAAAAAATGGATATGATTTTTCTCATGTTTTAAAATCATTGGCTTTTATTTCAATTGCTGTAATTGTTTCTGGAATGCTTTTGCCTAATAAATCATCAAATTTTATTATCGCCAAACAAAAATCTTTATAAATACCAAATAATGCCTAAGTTGACGCCATGAAAAATACTCAAATATTAATTTTTACAGATCTTGATGGTTCGTTATTAAACCATAATAACTTTGAGTTTAGAGAGATAAAAAATTTTATTTTAAATTGTATTAAAAATGGAATTAAGATTATACCAAACACTAGTAAAACAAAGTCAGAAATTGAGGTGTTTCTTGATCAATTAGGGCAAAATCTTCCTTTTGTTGTTGAAAATGGTGCGGCAATACATAATCTCGATCTAGTTCATCGTAAATTCAAATTTAAAAATAACTCTCTTGTATTTAGTAGATCTGTAAATGAAATTCTAGAGCTATTTGAGAAGCGTATACCTATAGAATTAAAAAAAAGGTGTTCTTTTTTAAAAGATATGAGTTCGATAGAACAGATGAAAATACTTGGTCTTAATAAAAAATATCTACCATTTGCACTAAATAGAGAATATTCAATGCCGTTAGTTTTTGATGGTTCCAAAGAATTAGTAAATAGATTTACTGTTCTTTTAAAAAAAATTGGTATGAAACTCCATGAGGGTGGAAGGATTTATAATATATGTGACGATTGTTCAAAAGGTAAAGCAATGACAACATTAGTTGAAAAGTTAAAAAATGATTTTAATTTCAAGTCACATACAATAGTTATAGGGGATAGTCCTAATGATATTTCAATGTTAAATGTTTCCGATCAACCTTGTATTATTCCTTTACCAAACAGAAATAATTTATGTCACTTGAAAGATCAAAATATAATTAGAGCAACACAAAGCGCACCACAAGGTTGGGAAGAGGTGGTTAGAGCTTCGCTTAAAAAAATAAATTTTGAATTAGAAGGATAGTAAAATGGGTAGTTTTTATCAAAATGGTATAGTTGCAAATTTACATGATTTTTCATATGGAACATCTTTGAAAGGAAATTATACAAAAATAGAAAATGACTTAATGAAATTTTCCAAAAATAACCCGATGGAATTAATTCTTCCATGTTTGTTTTCTGAGATAAGCGGTAAGGCTCTACCCAAAATTATTGATGAAATTAATAAGACTAAATTTTTAAATCATATAGTCATAGGTTTAGATAGGGCAAACAAAAATCAATACAAAGAATCTTCTAATTTCTTTAAAAACTTGAAAACACCTCATTCCATTCTTTGGAATGATGGACCAAGATTAATGGAACTTGATAATGAATTAAAAGAAAAAGGTTTATCACCTAAAGAATTTGGTAAGGGTAGAAATGTTTGGTTTTGCATTGGCATGACCCTAGCTAGGGGTAAGGCGGAATCTATTGCTTTACATGATTGTGATATCTTAACCTACGAAAAATCTTTGTTAGCAAAACTTTTTTACCCTGTAGCTAATCCAGTTTTTAATTTTCAGTTTTGCAAGGGATATTATCCTCGAGTTGCAGATGGAAAAATGAACGGAAGAGTTTCTCGTTTACTTGTTTTTCCTTTACTTCTTGCAATGGAAAAGACAATTGGTCGAAGTGAATATTTAGATTTTATGAAATCTTTCCGATATCCCTTAGCAGGAGAATTTTCTTTTAGAAGAAACTTATTACCAAGACTAAGAATTCCTTCTGATTGGGGCTTAGAGATTGGTGTGTTGTCTGAAATGCAACGAAATCATGCTAGCAATAGAATATGCCAAGTTGATTTGGCTCAGAAATATGACCATAAACATCAAGACCTTTCAGAAGATGATGATAATGCAGGACTTTCAAGAATGTCTATTGACATTACAAAGGCGTTAATAAGAAAACTTGCAACTCAGGGAAATATTTTTACTCTAGAGACATTCAGAAGTATTAAAGCAACTTATTATAGGGCGGCACTTGATATGATAGATATATATAGAAGTGATGCACAGATGAATGATTTAAATTATGATTCCCATATTGAAGAAAAAACTGTGGAGTTATTTGCTTTAAATATAATGAAGGCTGGGGAAACTTTTTTTGAAAATCCAATGGAGACACCGTTTATTCCTACGTGGAATAGGGTTTTAAGTGCCATACCAGATTTTTTAGATAGATTAAAATTTAGTGTTGAATTAGATAATGAAGATGTCAGAAATTAAATTTAAACAAGATATTAATTTAGATATTTTAAAAAGATTAAACTATATTTATGAAACAATAATTTCTAAAGAAAAAACTTTAGAGTACTCAAAAAAAATTAATAGACTTATTAATCATTATAAAAAAACAGAATTTAAAACTGAAACAAAAGATTCGTGGTCTGAAAACACAATATTATTAATTACATATGCCGACAGTATTAGTAAAGGTATATCAGGCAAAAGCCTTAAAAACTTTGGAGCATTCTACAAAAAATATCTTAAAAATTTTATAAATAGTATTCATTTTCTTCCATTTTTCCCGTCAAGTGGAGATGGTGGTTTCTCAGTCAAAAATCATTTTCAAATAGATGAAACTTATGGAACATGGAAAGATATAAAAGAACTATCAAAAAATGCTAACATAATGACTGATTTAGTTTTAAATCATGCATCTTCCGAAGGTCAGTGGTATAAAAATTTTTTAAAAGAAAAAAGACCAGGAAAAAATTATTTTTACATAGTTGATAAAGATTATGACTGTAGTAAAGTTATAAGACCACGTGACCATAATCTTCTTTCAGAGATAAAATTTTTAAATGAAAAAAAATTTTTATGGTGTACTTTTAGTCATGATCAAATTGACTTGAATTTCAGAAATCCCGAAGTTTTACTGGAATTTATTAATTTAATACTAACACTTACTTCGTATGGCATCAAAATTTTTAGATTAGACGCAGTTGCATTTATTTGGAAAAAATCTGGAACGACTTGTTTAAATCTCCCACAAACTCACGAGATTATTAAATTATTAAGAGATATTGTAGATCAATTAGACAAAGATATTATAATTGTTACTGAAACAAATCTACCAAAACAAGAAAACTTGAGTTATTTTGGTAAAAATGATGAGGCTCACTGGGTATACAACTTTCCACTACCACCTTTAATAATAAATACTTTTTTATTTGAGGATTCTAGCGCTCTTACAAAATGGAGCATGAAAATGCCACCTGCTCAGATAGGTAACGCCTATCTTAATTTTATTGCATCACATGATGGAATTGGAATGAGACCTGCTGAAGGTATTTTAACTGATAAAGAAATAAAAAAAATGCTTCAAAGACTAAAAAAAAATGGAAGCCAGTTTTCAATGAGAAAATTATCTAATGGTGAGGAAAAAGTATATGAAGCAAATATTTCATTATTTAATGCTCTAAAATTCACAGATAATGATGAAAAGGGAAAATTTGACTTAAAAAGATTTATTGCCGCTCATTGTATAATTTTAGCGATTGAGGGAGTTCCAGCTTTTTATTTTAATTCATTGTTTGCCACAAAAAATGATGAGAAAAGCTTTGATAGTTCAGGAATTAAAAGAAACCTGAATAGATATAAATGGGATTATTCATCTTTAGTTAATTTAATTAATAAAAAAAATAGTATTGAAAGTAACAGTTATGAAACATTTAAAAATATTATTTCTATAAGAAAAGAACAGCCTGCTTTCCACCCAAACGCAACCCAATTCACTCTTAATTTAGATAAAAATATTTTTTCTGTTTGGAGACAAAGTAGAGACAGAAAGCAGAGTATTTTTGCTTTAACAAATGTATCTTTACAAACTGTAAAATTAAATACCAATAAGATTAACTTAATTGATGATGAACAGTGGTTTGATTTATTAAGCCCAAATAAAAAAATAATAGATGGGAAATTTATAAAACTTAATCCATATCAAACTGCGTGGATTACAAATTATAGAGTATAAAGCTAAATTTTAATTTAAGGATAAGCCACCTTGTTCATTGAGAAAAGATGTTATTGAGTCTACACCAGTATTATTCCTCATCTGACCAAAAACATAAGGTAATTTATTTCTAGCTATCTCAACATCATTTTTCATTTGATCAAGATCAACTCCAACGTGTGGGGCAAGATCAGTTTTATTTACAAGCAAAAAATCTGATTTTGTAATAGCAGGCCCTCCTTTTCTAGGAATATCACCGCCCATTCCTACATCAATTACATAAATAGATAAATCTACCAATTCAGGGCTAAAAGTTGCAGCTAAATTATCACCTCCTGATTCAATTAATATTAATTCTAAGTCAGGAAATTTTTCTTTTAATTCATCGACTGCTAACAAGTTAATTGAAGCATCTTCTCTTATAGCGGTATGTGGACATCCACCTGTTTCAACTCCTTTAATTCTTTCCAAAGGAAGTGCCTGAGCTTTCATAAGATATTCTGCATCCTCAATTGTATAAATATCATTAGAAATAACTGCCATTGAGACTTTTTTAGAAAGTCTTTTGCATAAAGCTTCTGTTAAACTAGTTTTCCCTGCACCTACAGGACCTCCAATTCCTACTTTAAGTGGTCCAAAGTTATTAATCATGTTTGATATATCCTATTATTTAATGTTTCATGATACATGCTACTTAAGTCAGACAAAAAAGCAGAACTTCCTAAATTACTGACTTTTGCAATTTTATAATTGTTTGCTTGTTTTTTAATATCTGGCAAAAAATTAATAAGAATTTTCTGTCCCTCGCTTTGACCTAAGGGAATGTGTTTAATTCCAACGTTAATAAGATTTGAAACAAAACTCTGTAGAAAAGCAATTAATAATTTTTCTAAAGGTATTTTGAAATATAAACCAGCTTTACCAATAGCTATTGGATAAGCTAAATTTTTATCAATTTTATAACCCCAATTTTCTTTAATATTTTTACAAAAAGCTTTTCCTAAACTTAAAGTTTCAATCCATCTCTCTTTAGAAGGGCAAAGAGCAAAAGCAAGTTCATTTACTTCTTCACCATTATAAGCATTGCCAAGTAAAATGCAGTCGGTTTTCCCAGCACCATTAACTATTAAATGTTTTATCCATTCTTCTAAACTAATCTTATCAAATACAAATTCATATTCAATTGCTGCTTCTAAACCATGAGAAAAGTTAAAGCTACCAACAGGAAAACTTGGTGAAAACCAAGAAAATAGTAACTGATGATAATCAAAAATTTGTTGTTTTTGTCTAATGTTTGTGTCCATGAGTTCTACCTAAACCATATGCGCCACCTTCTGGATTAAATTCTTCTTTTACTTTTTTTATGGATCCACCCAGCTTTATGATTAGATTTTCAATAACTTTATCAACTTGTATTAAAAGTCTTTCATCTTCAATTTGGCATGGAATATGTCTGTTGCCAATATGCCAAGTTATTTTCATAAGGTTATTACTTTTAATTTCTAATAATTCTTCCTCAGCAGATTGAATTAAAATGATAGATCCATTATCAAGTAAAAATCCATCATTTTTTTTTAAAGAAACCGTCTCGGATAAATTTACTAAAAATCCAAAATTATTATCTGAAACTAGCTTTTTTCTTCTTATAAACCTTTGATCATAAGTTAAGGTTATAGTGTCTTCTATTTTTTTATTTTCTGGATTGACTAAAATTTTCTCTGAAATCATTATTTTCTCTAAAATAAAAAATATCTCTGAGCCATAGGTAATTCTGTAGCTGGCTCGCAGGTAAGAATTTCCCCATCAGCTGTAACCTCATATGTTTCAGGATCAACAGAAATATCTGGGCAATAATTATTATAAACCATATCTTTTTTGGAGATATCTCTTGTTTTTTCCACCGCAATATTATTTTTAGCAAGTTTTAATGAGTCTAAACTTCCAGACTTAATAGAATCTTTACTTACAAAAGTAATTGAGGATGTCTCTAGAGATCTTCCATAAGAAGAAAACATTGGTCTTGTATGTACAGGTTGTGGAGTTGGAATTGATGCGTTAGGATCACCCATTTGAGCACACGCAATGCTTCCACCAAGGATCACAATCTCCGGCTTTACACCAAAAAAAGCTGGATCCCATATCACAATATCAGCTCTTTTACCTTCAGTAATTGAACCTATATGATTAGATAAACCGTGAGTTATAGCTGGATTAATTGTATATTTAGCTAAATATCTCTTAACTCTTACATTATCATTATCACCCTTTTCTTGTTGTAGACGACCTCTTTGAACTTTCATTTTGTGAGCTGTTTGCCAAGTTCTGATAATAACTTCTCCAACCCTTCCCATTGCTTGACTGTCAGAGGCTATAATTGAAAAGGCACCTAAATCATGAAGAATATCCTCTGCAGCTATGGTCTCTTTTCTTATCCTGCTTTCGGCAAAGGCAACGTCTTCTGGAATTGACTTATCTAAATGATGACATACCATAAGCATATCCAAATGCTCTTCTAAAGTATTTATAGTATAGGGTCTTGTTGGATTAGTTGATGATGGTATTACATTTTCGTTTCCGCACACTTTTATTATGTCAGGAGCATGTCCTCCACCAGCACCTTCAGTATGAAAGGCATGAATTGTTCTATTATTAATTGCTTTTATAGTATTTTCTACAAATCCACTTTCATTCAATGTATCTGTATGTATCATTACTTGAACATCCATTTTGTCAGCTACATTTAGACAGTTATCTATAGCACCAGGTGTAGTTCCCCAATCTTCGTGCAATTTGAGTGCGCAAGCTCCAGCATTTACCTGTTCAATTAATCCTTCTGGTTTAGAAGAATTGCCTTTACCAGCAAATGCAAGATTCATAGAAAAAGCATCCGCTGATTGTATCATTTTACCTATATGCCAAGATCCAGGTGTGCATGTTGTTGCCAATGTTCCATGAGCAGGTCCAGTACCACCTCCTAGCATTGTTGTTAAACCTGAATGCAGAGCATCATCAATTTGTTGAGGACATATATAGTGTATGTGAGAATCAAATCCTCCTGCTGTAATGATTTTACCCTCACCTGCTATTATTTCTGTACCAGGTCCAATAATAATATCAATTTTTGGTTGGGTATCAGGATTTCCAGACTTTCCAATTTTTTGAATAATACCATCTTTAATTCCAATATCGGCTTTAAATATTCCATTTACATCAACAATTAGTGCGTTTGTAATAACTGTGTCAACGGCGCCATCCTTTCTTGTGATTTGTGATTGGCCCATACCGTCTCTAATTACTTTTCCACCACCAAATTTCACTTCCTCTCCATATACAGTTAAATCATTTTCAACTTCTATAAATAAGTCTGTGTCAGCCAACCTAACTTTATCACCAGTCGTAGGGCCAAACATTTCTGCATATGATGATCTTGTTATTTTTGAACTCATTACAAGGCTCCCATAATTTTCTGATTAAACCCAAAGATATTTTTATTACCTTTGATATTGATTAAATTTACCTCTCTTGTCTGACCTGGTTCAAAGCGAACTGCGGTTCCAGCTGCAATATCTAGCCTCATTCCTTTTGTTTTATCTCTGTCAAAAGATAAAAATTCGTTTGTTTCGTAAAAGTGATAGTGGCTACCAACTTGGATTGGTCTATCTCCTGTGTTAGAAACTTTTATCTTTAAAGCATCAGAATCTTTATTTAAAACTATTTCATCAGATTTTGTAATAATTTCTCCAGGTATCATATAGATCTCCATTATCTTATAGGATGATGAACTGTGACTAATTTTGTGCCATCGGGAAATGTGGCTTCAACTTGAACTTCATGTATCATTTCAGGAATCCCATTCATACATTCATCTTTTTTTACAACATGAGCTCCAGCTTCCATTAAGTCTGCAACGGTGCGTCCTTCTCTAGCCCCTTCAACAACAAAATCTGATATTATAGCTATTGCCTCAGGATAGTTAAGTTTTATTCCTCTACTTTTCCTATTTCTTGCAACTATTGCAGCTAAGCTAATTAAGAGTTTATCTTTTTCTCTAGGTGATAATTTCATGTTTTCTCCCTAACTGTTCCATACTTTTGGAATGTTATTATCAGCGAGTAATAATATTAAATTTTTTTGCATTGATTTCAAATCATATGCATCTTTGGCAACCATTCTGACTAAAATTTTATCATTCCATATAGAATGAGACAACAAAACTGTTTCTGAGTTTTTTAGAATTGCAGGTAAACTATTCTGACAAGAAAATAGTTTTTTTCCGTAAATAAAAATATTTGATATTGCAACTCCATCCCTAGCTGAAGCAATATTAGAGAGAGTTTCTTTAATATTACCACTTAAATGTAATGCTTCAGCGTGAATCAAATTTTTATTGACTTTTATTCTCCAATTATCATTGAAATAACCCTTTTCAAGATATTCACCCATAGCTGTTCTTCCAAATATTGTAGTTTCAGCTAATATAAAATTGGAATTTTGACTTAAATTTACTTCAATGTTTCTATCAAAATTACAGTTGTTAAATAAAATTAATTCTTGTGGTATCCAAAATAGATTACTTGTGTCATCAACTGTTAAAGTAATTTTAATTTTAGCCATTTCATTAAATCCCTTATAAGCTCTTTCTGCAGTTTGAGTAGTTAAAAAAATTTTGGATTTATTGATAATTTCAAAATCATAAGCAAAATTATCACCACTTGTAATTCCACCAGCGGTGTTAACTAAAACTAATTCTTTAAATTTTTGTGAAGATTTAGGATAAAACACTTTTGCAGAACCTGATTGGTAAAAGCGATGTATTTCATTATTGTTTATTTTAACATTTATATTACCGCGAGCTCTTTGAAAGGTTGTTTTTTTATTTAACATTTATATGTTGATACCTTTCGTTAGTTTTTTATTATAATTTTAATTTCTTTATGGTCATATTTTAGAATAATGAACTGTTCCGCGCTCATCAACTTTACTTTTGGCTTGATTGGTTACATCTAGGTGGATTAGATGAGCTCTTGCTTCTCCAATTGCAAAGTGCATTTGTTCATCACCTATTTTTCTGTCAAAAATAATTTCTATAGAATCCATAATAGTTATACTTCTTTCGTTTAAGGCATTTAATATTAAACTCAACCTATGATGATGATGTTTAATTAAGTCTTTGGCTCTGTCATCGCCATTTGTAAATGGCCAATCATGACAAGGAAATACTTTAGTATCTGGTTCTATGGACGATATTTCATTAAGATATTTAAAATATCCACCTAATCTATCATCTAGTGGATCAAAGAAATTATCAGATATATTTGGTGAAATCCTTGGTAAAAGAAAATCTCCTGAAAGGTATAACTTTCTTTTATCATCCAGCAAAGAAATATGTTCAGGTGAGTGACCGGAATCTGTTCTAGCTATCCATAAACCATCAATGGACTCAATTTCGTGCCCAGCTTTAATGATTTCAAATTCAGGTAATTCATATACTCTATTTTTATAAAGTCTTGTTGCAGGGCCCTTTGCCAGAATATCTTCTTCACTCATCCCAGCTCTTACAAAAACATTGCGAAAAATTTTTGCATATTCATCATTTGGCATTGATCTAAAAGTATTTGCAGTGAATAATTCTTTTTCTGTTGTATAACATTTAATATCTAATTTTTTTTGAAGCCAGCCGGCCATTCCAATATGATCAGGGTGATAATGTGTAATTAATAAACCTGCAAATTTTTTAGATTTTAATGGACCATTTATAAGTGCTTCCCAATGTTTTTCAGAATGTTCAGATTTTAGGCCAGCATCTAAAATTAAAAATCCCTTTGGAGTATCCATTAAAAATAAATTTACATGATTTAATCTAAAAGGAAGCTCAAAATGTACCCAATATAAATCAGAAGCGATTTGAGTCAATTCACCAAATTTAGGTTTATCAATTTCTAGTTTCATCATTTATTGCTCGTCAAGAATTATCGTGGTAATTTTTATTTAAGAAGTTAAGAATATACATTAAATCTAAATTAGATCTAGCAAATCTAAAATATAATTTTAAAAATGAAAAAATAAACTTTTTAGCGTATATTTTTATACTATCAAATAGATTAAACATTAAGAGATAAATTATGAAAAATTCATTAGACGGAATAAAAGTATTAGATCTAACAAGAGTTTTAGCAGGGCCTTATTGCACCCAAATGCTTGGTGATCTTGGTGCAGAGATAATAAAAGTAGAAAGGCCAGGAGGAGGGGATGATACTAGAGGATTTGCTCCACCATTTGTAAAAGATGAAAATGGAGAAGAGACGGATTTAAGTGCGTATTATTGTGGAGCAAACAGGAATAAAAAATCAATAACTGTCAATCTTAGTAAAAAAGAAGGTCAGGATTTAATAAAGAAACTACTTAAAGATTGTGACATATTAGTAGAAAATTTTAAAACAGGTACATTAGGAAAATATGGTCTTGGTTATAATGATTTAAAGATGAAGTTTCCTAGATTAATATATTGTTCTATCACTGGTTTTGGACAGACTGGTCCTTATGCATCTAGACCAGGCTATGATGGTTTAATTCAAGCAATGGGAGGTGTCATGGCTCTTACTGGAGAACCTAATGGAGAGCCGATGAAAGTTGGAGTTCCTATTGGAGACTTGATGGCTGGAATGTTTGCATCAGTAGGAATTCTTGCAGCTGTTAGACATCAAATTCAAACCGGAGAAGGTCAATTTATTGATATTGGTATGTTAGATACACATGTTGCATGGCTTGCTAATCAAGGAATGAATTATTTGTCTACAGACAAAAACCCTGAAAGACTAGGTAATCAGCATCCTAATATTGTTCCTTATCAAGTCATGCCTACATCTGACGGATATATCGTACTTTCAGTTGGAAATGACCCAACTTTTGAGAGATTTTGTAAATTAGCTGGCGAAGAAAAGTTAATTAATGATCCAAAATTCAAAACCAACGCGGACAGAGTGTCAAACAGAGAATTTGTTACTAATGTTTTAAACGAAATTACCAAGAAACACACTTCCAAGTGGTGGCTCAAAGAGCTAGAGAAAGAAAAAATTGGATGTGGTCCAATTAATACATTAAGTCAAGTTTTCTCAGACCCGCATGTTAAGGCTAGAGAAATGATAGTGAATATGGATCATAAAAAAACAGGCAAATCTCCTCTAAAATTAATAGCAAACCCAATTAAAATGCATGAAACGCCACCAAGTTATAGAATGCCACCTCCATTACTTGGAGAACATACAGATGAAATTCTATCTGAAATAATTGGTCTCAGTGAAGCAGAGATAAAAAATCTAAAAGATAACGAGATAATCTAGTTAATTATTCTGAAAGTATTTATGGTTCAGACACAAAACAAAAATCTCATTCCTGAAATTGAGTATGATAGTCTAAGGTCATGGATTAGATTAGTTTTTTTATTTATTGTTGGTGTTGTAGGCACTGTCGGTATGTGGTCAGTTGTAGTTGTAATGCCTGCATTAGAAACTGAATTTGCCATCGATAGAGGTAAGGCAAGTTTGCTCTATGCTACTACTATGGTTGGTTTTGGATTAGGTAATTTTTTAATTGGAAAAGTAATAGATAAATTTGGGCTTAAAATTCCAATTATTGTCGCAGTTATTCTTCTTTCGTCATCTTATTTAATAGCAATGATCTCCAATGAATTTTGGCATTTATTGGTTTTACAAGTTTTTATGGGTACGGCTGCATCAACTTTTTTTGGTCCCTCTATGGCGGATATTGGAAATTTTTTTGAAAAACATAGAGGACTAGCAGTAGCAATAGTTGCTAGCGCCAATTACGTAGCAGGTGGTTTGTGGCCACTCTTTATTAGTCATTTGCTAGAGTTTAGTAACTGGAAAGAAGTCTATTTTTATATTGCAATAATCTGTTTAGTAATTATCTTTCCAATTTCATTAATATTAAAAAATAATATTATTAATTCAAATAACCAAGATATTAATTTGAATAATGAAAATAACACTATTAAGAATCTTTCACCCAAAACTTTACAAACTTTGTTAGTATTAGCTGGTATTGGTTGTTGTCTTGCGATGGCAATGCCTCAAGTTCATATTGTTGCTTTATGTGTTGAAAGAGGCTTTGGTCTAACTGTTGGAGCTCAAATCTTATCTGTGATGTTATTGTCTGGAATGATAAGTAGGATTGGTTTTGGATTTTTATCCGATAAAATTGGGCCAATATATACCATTTTCATTGGATCATTATTACAAATGTTGTCTTTAGTTTTTTTCTTACCATTTGACAGTCAACTGTCACTATTCATTGTGTCTTTGATGTTTGGTTTATCTCAAGGTGGGATTGTTCCAGCATATGCTATGATAGTTAGAAAATATCTTCCAATTGAAGAAGTTGGAGAAAGAGTAGGTTTGGTTATAATGGCGACTATCGTAGGTATGGGGTTAGGTGGTTGGATGTCTGGAGAAATATTTGATCTTACTCAATCTTATAAACTTGCATTTGTTAACGGCATATTTTGGAATTTAACAAATCTACTTATTGTCACGTTTATTATGTGGAAAGTTTACTTCCAAAAGGATAGATTTATCTACAGTTAATTAAAGAGTTTTAGATGAATAAAATAAAAGAACTTACAAAATCAAGTTTTGAAATCACTTATGAGTTATTCATCGTAATGATCCCTACTTTGATAGTAGTAAAAATACTTGATGAAATAGGTTTTGTTGAAATTTTAAACAAGATTTTTGCACCTTTAATGTTTTTGTTAGGATTACCAGAAGCTATTTCATTAGTTTTTACCACTTCAATGTTAACTAGTCCTTATGCTGGTTTAATAGTTTTCTCAGGACTTCCAGCTGATATGTCATTTACTGCTGCTCAAGCAAGTGTTCTTGGGCTTCTTATTTTATTCACACATTCTTTACCAATAGAAGTTATTATTTGTCGAAAAGCTGGCGTTAGAGCTCGTGCAATGATATTTATTAGATTAGGTTTAGGAATACTATCATGTTATTTTTTGAATTTATTTTTTGAATTAACAGGATATATGAATTATCCTGCAACTATTTTATTACCAAGTCTTGAGAGTGCGCCTGACCTTTTAAGTTGGGGGATTTCTCAATTAAAAGGTCTTGGAATAATTTTCATTATTATAGTCGCTCTTGTCATTATTTTAGATTTTTTAAAATATATTGGTATTGAGAAACTAATTGAAAAAGCCTTAAAACCATTTTTAAATTTTCTTGGTGTTGGCGAAAAAGCGTCAACAATAGCTGTTGTAGGAGTAACATTAGGTATAGGCTTTGGAGCTGGTCTTTTAATTAAAGAAGTGAAAACTGGAAAACTTCACTACAAGGACGTGTTTGGTGTATTAGTTTTAGTAGGAATGCTTCACAGCATTATTGAAGATACTGCGGTCATATCATTAATAGGATCAAACATAATTATAACTTTGTTTCTAAGGGCTGTTCTTACATTGTGCATCGTTTACGTCTTTATGAGGTTGGGTGCGCATTTTACTAAGGAATTTTGGCAAAAACATCTTACAAATTATAATATCCCAGAATATAAACCAAATTCTTAGTAGGGAATTATTGTGTTGTCCCAAGCAAATATTTTGCCGTTATCAATTACTGTTTTTGTATCAATAACGTTCACTAATTTCTTAGCTGAAAATTCTGGAGAGAAATACTCCTTATTCTTTTTCTGAAATGGTCTCGACAATTTTGAATCTACAGTACCTGGATGAAGCCCAAAAATAATACTGTCGTGATTTGATCTTTGTTGTTCAATTGATAAACCTTTTAAAATCATATTTAAGGCTGATTTTGAAGCTCTATATGAATACCAACCACCAAGTTCATTGTCCTGAATGCTTCCAACTCGCGCAGAAATTGATGCAAATTTAGTTATCCTATCCCTGTAGAGGCAAGGTAAATAGTATTTAGCAATCAATGCAGTTGGTATAGTATTAGCATTAAACATATCTAAAAATTTTTCAGTAGATAAATCTCTGATTGATTTTTCTGGATTATCTAAGGCACCAATAGCAACTATAATTATATCCAATTTAATTTGTAGAGAGGAAGCGGCTTCAGCTAGGCTTTGTTCGTTGCGATAATCAACTTTTATCGATTTTATTAGATTATTTTCAAATTCTTCACCTGATCTTGAATATGCAATAATATTATCAATATTTGGTTTATTTATATATTCAATACATAAAGCCTTACCAATTGCACCAGAGCTTCCGAAAATAGCTATATTTAAATTTGTCATTGGATAAACTTTTAGTCTAAGAATTGAATTTTTGAGCGATTTACTTTATTTGATACATATAGTCATCTTATAATAAAATACAAAGAGACAAATATGAAAAATAATAAACCTCATTTCTTACTAATTCACGGTGCTTGGCATGGAGGATGGGTTTGGAATGAAATATCTGAAATATTGAGCTATCAAGGGTACAGTGTTTCAACGCCGACTTTAACTGGTCTAGGCGAAAAAAAGCATTTATTATCATCTAAAATCACAATTGATACGTTCATTGAGGATGTAGTTAATCATATTATTTTTGAAAATCTTAATAACATTATACTTGTCGGTCACAGTTTTGCTGGAAGTGTAATAAGTGGTGTTGCAGACAAATTAAAAGATAGAATACAAAAATTAATTTACTTTGATGCTGTGATTTTAAAAGATGGTCAAAAACCTTTTGATATTGCTCCGAAAGAATTAGTTAAACAGAGAATTGAATTAGCAAAAAGATTTGGAAATGGTATATCAATCCCAGCTCCAAGCGCAGACGCATTTGGAGTATTTGACGTAAAAAAATCATTATTACTTGAAGAGAAATTGACACCACATCCACTTAGTACATATCAGTCAAAGCTTACAATTAAAAATGAAATAGGGAACGGTATTCCTTTATTCTACATATTTTGTAATGATCCTATTTATAAAAGTCTTGAAAGTTCTAGAAAAGTAGTACGTAAATTGAAATGGCCAATTTTTGAACTAAATGCAGGACATGATGCTATGTTAACTCATCCAAAAGAAACTTTAAATTTACTTATGAAAATTTGTAACTAAAATATTAATATTGGAGGTTAAAATGACAGCTTGTATAACTGGATGGTCTCATAGCAAGTTTGGTGTAAATGTAGAACAAACTTCTGAAAATATGATTGCAGACGTTGTTAAAAAAGCTATCGAGCATGCAGAAATTTCTGCTAAAGAAATAGACGCTATTTTTGTTGGAACATTCAATAATGGCTTTCAAAAACAAGATTTCCATGGTGCACTACCTGCTGTTTCACAATCTGATTTAAGACACGTACCTGCGATGAGAGTTGAAAATGCATGCGCTACTGGTTCTGCTGCCATTCATACCGCGATGAATGCAATTGAAGCAAAAAAAGCAAAAACTACTCTAGTAGTCGGTGTAGAAAAAATGACTGATGTATCTTCTGATAAAGTTGGCGATATTTTACTAGGTGCAAGTTATAGACCTGAAGAAGGTAGTACAAAAGGTGGATTCACTGGAGTTTTTGCATCTATTGCTAAGTCTTATTTTCAAAAATATGGAGATAAATCTAATATACTAGCAAAAATTGCAGCTAAAAATCATGAAAATGGTTGTTCAAACCCATTAGCACATATGCAAAAAAATCTTGGCTTTGAATTTTGTAATTCTATTTCAGAAAAAAATCCTTATGTTGCTGAACCTTTAAGAAGAACCGATTGTTCTATGGTATCTGATGGGGCGGCGGCACTAATAATACAAGATTTTGATTTGTCGCTTTCTGCAAAAAGGGCTATTGCATTTAGAGCAAGAAGGCATGTTAATGATATTCTTCCACTTAGTAAGAGAGAAAAAACTAAATTTGAAGGTGCGCGTCAAGCTTGGCACCACGCTCTTTCAGATGCTAAGATAACTCTAGACGATTTATCTTTTGTTGAAACTCACGACTGTTTTACAATCGCCGAACTTATTGAGTATGAAGCAATGGGCTTAACTAAAATAGGTGAGGGCTATAAAGCTATTGAAGAGGGTTGGGTTCAGAAGACTGGTAAATTACCCATAAACCCCTCTGGGGGACTGAAGTCAAAAGGGCATCCCGTTGGTGCAACTGGAGTATCTCAACATGTTATGTCTGCGATGCAATTGACTGGAGAAGCTGGAGATATGCAAATCATTAAACCAAATTTAGCGGGTATATTTAATATGGGTGGCGCTTCTGTTGCAAATTATGTATCAATTTTAGAAAGACTACGCTAAGAAATATTTTTTAATGTTTCCAAACATTAATTTTTTAATTGCATCATGAGTTTTTATAATTAGGTTTTCTCTTTTCTAGTAGCGCGTCTATTGCTTCTCTGTGATCATCAAGTTGTTGTAACATGCTTTGTTGGCTAGCAGCCATTTCTAATGCATCTTGCAAAGGAACGTTTTGTGACATTCTTAGTAAACGTTTGGCTCGTCTGGATGCTTCTGGAGGTTGAGCGGCAATTTTTTTAGCTAATTGTTGAGCTTCAACTATCAAAATTTCGTTGGGTACTACTTTTGAAACAAGACCCCAATCTAGAGCTTTATTAGCATCTAGAACATCACAAGTTAGGATCATTTCATTAGCTCTTGCCAAACCAATTATTTTGGGCAGGAACCAAGATCCTCCATCTCCTGGTATAATACCTATTCTTAGGAAACTCTCTGAAAATTTTGCATCCTCACCAGCTATTCTGATATCACACATTGTACAAAGATCATTACCTGCGCCTATAGCATGACCGTTAACTGCTGCTATAACAGGGACATCAATAGAATTCATAGTTAAAGGAATTTTTTGAATACCAAATCTGTACCAATCTTCAAGTTGTGCTTGAGTCATTTGATCTTTTGTAGTCATATCTTTTATTTCTTGAAGATTGCCACCAGAAGAAAAACTTTTTCCTGCTCCGGTTATAATAACACACCCAACATTTTTGTCTTTATCAGCTTTTTGTATATATTCCACTAAGCCTTCCACAATGTCCTCTGAAAGTGCATTTCTCGTATCAGGTCTATTAAGTGTAATTTTGACAATTCTATCATCTTGTTCATATAAAACAGATTTTGACATATTTCACCTCAAGTTTTCTTCGAAATTAAGTTAAATATTCCCACAAGTTTTTATTGTTTTTTTCAAGAAATCTTTTGCCTAAAAATTCTTCCCAAAAAGATTCATTTCCAAAGTCATTTCTCCAACTATTTAAATTTTTTGTAAAATAAGATAATTCATACTCCTTGGTAAATCCAATTGCTCCATGAACCTGATGCGAAATAGCTATAATTTTCCCAGCTGCAAAACCTGCTCTAATTTTTAATATTGCTGTATCGCTAGAATTTTTTTCACCTAAACCTAGTTCGGTAATTGTCGATAGGGCTGCAGACGAGGCTGACAATTCAACTGCCATTTCTGAAATTTGGTGTTGTATAGCTTGAAACTTTGACAAAGCTCTACCAAACTGTTTTCTTTCTGAACAATAGTTTATTGACAAATCAAGAACCCTTTCCATTGCACCGATCATTTGAGCTGATCTAAGAATTGCACCTAAAAAATTGAAATTAATATTATTTTTAATGGGTTTAATTTCAGCAATATTTAAATTCTCCACTTTGATATCGTACCTTGGTTCAGCTAAGAAGTTCTTTTTATGTATAATCTTTCCATTAATTTCATTGATTAAAATTGCTTTTTTGACATTGTTTAATTCATTAACAATCAATAAATTTTTAGTAAGGTTAAGGTATGGAACTGATAAAATCTCTCCAGAGATCATATTGTTTTTAATTTGTAAATTTTTTGTATTAGTAGCAAAAGTTACAATGCCGTTTGGTGGATTTATATCTGACTCAGATAATATATAATTTGATAAAATTGTTTCAGATAAGGGTAAAGGAGTTCCATGTTTATTTACAATTTTAATCAAAGGTAAAATTGAAAAAAATGGTATTTCATAACCACCAAACTTTTCTTTAACTGATATTTTTGGAAGTCCATTTTTTTCAATATCATTCCATAAATTTAATATATCAGTATTTTCAGAATCTATGTTTTTTCTTAAACCATGACTTACGTGTTTTTGTAAAATTTTAGAAGTCGTTTCTAAAATTATTTCCAATTCCTCTATCATCTTAGGCCTAACTGTCTAGCAATTATACCTTTCATTATTTCAGTTGTGCCTCCTCTTAGAGAGTTTGATGGAATTCTTAATGTTGCATCTTGAAACAGATTTTGTAATTGATTTGGCCATTCATGGAGCGGAACGATATTTGAGAATTCTCTTAATGTTTCAATCATCATCTTTTCAAATTTGTTACCTAATTCTTTTACAAATGCTGCTTGTGTCTCAGGAGATTCACCATTTTGTAGCATTGAAGCAACCGAAAAACTCATTCTTCTTAGTGTTTGTATTTCAGAAATTAATTTACCAACTATCTTTGTGCCTGAATGAATGAGTGAGTTTCTGAATTCATTTATAAAACTATCTAGTAATGTGAAATGAGAGAGAAATCTTTCTGGACCAGATCTTTCTAGGGCAAGTTCACCAACAACTTGTTTCCAGCCTTTGCCTTCTTCTCCTAAAAGAGAATCATCTGACAATTCAACATTGTCAAATAAAGTTTCATTAAAATGTCTTTGACCAGTCATGTCGGGAATCCCAGTAATCTTTACGTTTGGAAGAGACAAATCAACCAGAAATTGAGAAAGACCTTCATGCCTGTTTTTCTCAGATGCTGGACTAGTTCTAGCTAGAACAATCATATAATGTGCTAAATGAGCGCCAGTAGACCATATTTTTCTACCCTCAAGTTTCCAGCCATCCTTAGTTTTGGTGGCTTTCGTTTTTACTGAGGCTAAATCCGAACCAGAGTCAGGTTCACTCATTCCAATAGCAAAAAAACACTCGCCAGCTGTTATTTGAGGAATAATAGAAGATTTCTGTTTTTCATTTCCATATCTCAAGATTTGACTTCCGCTCTGTCTATCAGCTATCCAATGAGCTGCTACAGGAGCTCCTGATGATAATAGTTCTTCTGTTACTACGTATCTTTCTAAAGCTGTTCTTTGATGTCCGCCATATTCTTTAGGAAATGACATCCCAAGCCAGCCTTTTGATCCAATTTTTTTACTAAAGCTTGGATCAGCTGAAAAAACCCAGGCATCTGGAGATGGTGTAAATTCATTATTATTTATACAGGTTGTTATAAATTCTCTTACCTCTTTTCTAAGATTTGAGAGTTCGTTTGTTTCTTTTATAAATGGAAAATTGAATTTTGACATTAATACTTCTTTTCAGTTGGTTACTACAACTAAACTAAATAATTAAAGGTAAACGTCAATAGAATTAATAGAATATAAATAAGTTTAATTATTGATATTAAGAATTTCATAATTTAATCTTTTTACGATCAAGGAGGTGGAAATGTCGATTGATGAAAATATCTTGCAAAGATTAAGGAATATAGCAACACCCACATTAGCGAATGCACTTGATGATATTGGTTTCAATGGAGTTATGAATAATCTACATCCTGCAGGCCTTGGTATGAAAATAGTTGGTAGGGCAGTAACTGTACAGGAGGTTACTGGGCCATATGGAAGTTTTTCTTCAGAAGAATTCAAAGTTGGGCATATGATTGACGCCGCTAGTCCAGGTGATGTTATAGTAGTTGATAATAATGGAGCACAAGTATCTACTTGGGGTGGAATGGCTTCTTACTCTGCAAAATTAAAGGGTATAGCAGGGCTGGTAGTTGATGGTGGAGTTAGGGATCGAGAAGAAATAGTAGAATTTTCTTTTCCAACTTTTTCAAAACACATGGTTCCAACACCTGGTAAAACTCGAATAAAAGTCCTTTCAATCAATGAGCCAATCATTTGTGCAGGCGTAAGGGTTAGACAAGGAGATATTATTGTAGGAGATGGAACAGGAGTTTTATGTTTGCCAATTGAACATGTTGAAAAAATAACTGAGGAAGCTGAAAGGTTTACTGCTGACGATAAAAAGGCTATGCAAGAGATGAAAAATGGTCTGACTTTTAGAGAAGCACTTAAGAAATTTTCAAAAATTTAAGTTTTTCCTCTAAGAATTTGCAAAGCTCTTTTAAAAAAATCAGCTTGACCAAAATTTCCTGATTTTAGAGTAACTGAAACAGGTTTGTTACAATTTGAAGTTGGTGACCAAAGAGCAGGAACTCCATGAGCAATTTCTTTTCCAATTTTTAATTCTTGTAGCCCTAATCCACTAACCACAGCACCTGATGTCTCTCCACCAGCAGATATAAAAATACCAAAAGTATGATTTAAAAGTTTATTCGCTAGTTTCTCAAAAATACTTTCAAGCTTATTAGCTAATAATTCTTGTCCATACTGAATTTGTTTTTCTTTAACAATTTTTGGATCTGCAGATGAATAAATTAAAGGTGATAGAGTTTCATTGTTTCTAATCCATTTTATAACATCTTCAATTAAGTTTTCGTTATTCATTACTTCGTCGGCAGAAATAAAATATGATGGATTATCTTTTCTATAAACCTCTATTTGACTCAAAGTAGCAGATGAACAAGAGCCTGATAGAATTACTGCATTTGTTGTATTTTTAGGAATTTGAAAATCTTCATTTGAGAGCAAACCATCTTTTTTATAAATTTTTGGTAAACCTAAGGCAATTCCTGATCCGCCTGTTAAAAATTGTAAATCTTTTACTCCGTTACAAATAATATCAAAGTCTTTATTATTGGTTGTATCAACTATTGCGTATTTGCAACCTTCAATTTTCAATTTGTTAATTTTGTCTTTAATACTTTGTGAACCATTATTTATTGTTTCATAGTCAATTAATCCAACACTATGTTTGGTCTGATAGTCTAGCCATCTAACTAAATTATGGTCAATCATGGGTGTTAAAGGGTGTTTTTCCATCCCTGACTCATTGAGTGGTTTCCCATTTACAAACATATGTCCGTAAAACACTGTTCTTCCTGCATCTGGAAAAGAAGGACAGGCTATGGTGAAATCAACATTTAATTCCTCCATTATAGCATCAGTAACTGGACCTATATTTCCTTCTTTTGTTGAATCAAAGGTAGAACAGTATTTAAATATGAATTGACTGCAACCAGCATTTTTTAACCATTCCAAAGCTTTTAGACTTTCTGATACAGCTTCATTTATTGGAATTGTCCTTGTTTTCAGTGCAATTACAGCAGCATCAGC
This sequence comes from uncultured SAR116 cluster alpha proteobacterium, assembly GCA_902592615.1. Taxonomy (GTDB): domain Bacteria; phylum Pseudomonadota; class Alphaproteobacteria; order Puniceispirillales; family Marisalimonadaceae; genus Marisalimonas. Next base: position 55,691 of record CACJFI010000009.1, read on the forward strand.
ATTGGTTAGTAAGGCTTTGTTTTTAAATAAGGGAACCCCTGCAAACATAGAAACTTGCATTCCAGATTTTTTTAAATTATTTGCTATGTCTGATGACCCTGTAAAGTCATCTCCTATAATTCCAAGTATCATGTTAAATAAACTTTATAGTTTCTGTTTTTCAAGCTGTGTTACAATTTTTTCTTTAACCCAAGGTGTAACCTCTTCATTAAAAGCTAAATAATGATCGCTTTGAAGATGAATATCAAAAGCATATTTATCAGTATATGTCTCATATAAAAAAACTATGTTTTGGTCATTTGGATCGTGACATACATCAAATTCATGACAATCTTTTTCAAGTTCAAGTGAGTCTCTAGCTTGTTGTAAAATTCTAGTTTTAAATTTATCTATATCTTTTTCGTGGATTACGAATTTTACCGTAATTACAAACATTAATTTATAAATCTCCTCTTAAGTTAATATTTGTTTTTGAATTTCATTATCTTTTAATAAATCACTTAAAGTTTCTGTTATTGCCGTTGTTCCCATATCACCACCAAATTCTATTGGTCTTAATTCATTTCTTTCAAAACCAATTTCAATTGCTGTCTCAATTAATCTAGAACCTAACACACTACTTTTACTTTTTGTTTTATCAGATAGATATTCGAGCATCAGAGATGCACTTAAAATAGTAGCTAGCGGATTAGCTTTGTCCTGTCCGAGTATATCAGGCGCACTCCCATGAGCAGGTTGAAATAATCCGTGATTATCACCTATTTCAGCACATGATGCCATACCCATGCCTCCGATAAGACCTCCTCCTAAATCAGATAATATGTCACCAAACATGTTTTCCATTACCATTACATCAAATTCCCAAGGATTTCTAATTAAGTTGAGTGCCATTGCATCAACATAACAATGGTCTGCATCTATATCTTTGAATTTAACTTTTCTTTCATCAAATATTTTCCTGAAAAATGCTTGTGATCTAAAAACATTAGCTTTATCAACGCAAGTTACTTTACCAAGCTTACCTTTTTTCTTTCTTTGTCTTGCTAATTTAAATGCAAAATCATGTAATTTTTCAGTAGTTGCTCTAGTTATTTTCATTACATCTTGCACTTCTTGATCATTTTCAACAGGACATCTATTGTGAACAGCAGCAGTATAAAATAATCCTTCAGTAGATTCTCTTAAAATAATTAAATCTATATTTCTTGATAATTCATTACTTAATCTATTTGGAATATTTTTGTATGCTTTAACTGGTCTTACACCTGCATACAAACCAAACATTTCTCTAAATCTTAGATGAGGGCATATTTCAGTTCCATCTTTATGACGAACACTAGGTAACCCAATTGCACCTAAAAAAATACTATCGAGTTCATCTATTTTTTTTTCTCCTCCTGGTTCAACATCTTTTCCAGTCAAAGAATAATATTCTGCTCCTGCTTTGATCATATGCCATTCGCATTTAAATCCACCTGTTATTTTTGAAGACAAGTCAACAATTGAAATAGCTGAATTTACTATGTCTTTACCTATCCCATCTCCAGGTACGGTAGCTATCTGAAATTCATTATTATTCATGTGTGATACCAAATTTTTTTTAATAAAATATTACTTGGGTCAATTAACATTTACAATGATTTAATAGATATTTGTTATTTATAAAAAAATCTTTTAGAATTATAAATTTTTAAATGAAATGTGGATGAA
>CACJFI010000010.1 GCA_902592615.1 uncultured SAR116 cluster alpha proteobacterium
GGAAAAGCAAATAGGAAAAATATATCCCAAAACTGAAATTGCTGATAAATTTCCCATTTCGAGAATTGAAATTAAAGATTTTGGTAATTATTCCAAACATAAACTAAAAAAAACAAATATAACCCCAACATTTATTTTTATAAGAAATAATAAGGAGCAGGGTAGAATTGAAGGATACACAAGTCCTGAAATGTTTTGGTGGCAAGTTGACGAAATAATTGGTGACTAATATAATATAATAAGTAATTATTAAACTATTAATTTTTTGGAGATTTCTATGAAACGTCAAAAAATGATTATGATTTCAAGAAGAGATGTTATGTATCTATTTGGCGGGGTAGCAAGTACTGCATTATTTTCAAATTATGCATTAGCTAACCCCAACTTAGCTCTTAAAAGAATCAAAGAAATAAGTAAAAACAATGTTGAAGAGAGTGATTTATTCCTAGATGTTCCTGAAATTGCTGAAAATGGAAATCAAGTAAAAGTTAGCTTTGATATTGATAGTCCTATGACTAACGAAGATTTTGTTAAAACAGTTTATTTATTAGCAGATGGTAATCCAGCTCCTAATGTAGCTAAATTTTCTTTTAGCACAGATATGGGGGCATGCTCAGCAACAACTAGAATGAGATTATCTAAAACACAAAATGTTTATCTTTTAGCAGAATATAATAATGGCAAATTTGCCATGACAAAATCAAAAGTAAAAGTAACAATTGGTGGTTGTGGCGGTTAAAAGGAGAGATACGGTATGTCTAAAATCAAACCAAGAGGAAAGGTACCAAAAAAAGCCTCTGTTGACGAAATAATAGAGATAAAAACACTTATAAGGCATCCAATGCATAGTGGACGTATGAAAGATAAAAATGGTAAAAACATCCCAAAACGTATAATTAACAAATTTTTAGTCAAGTTTAATGGCAAACAGGTTTTTGTAATGGATTTAGAACCTTCCATATCAACAAATCCATATATTGCATTTCCTTATAAGGCAAAAGAAACAGGAACTTTTGACTTTGAGTGGACTGATGACAATGGTGAGAAATATACAATGTCCAGAAAAATGACAGTATCCTAAATAAGGTTTTGCATTGAAAAAAAACAAAAAGAAAAACATAAAGATAAATCGCAGAGAGTTGCTAGCAGGTACTGCATCATTTGGTGCTATCGCTCTTACAACAAAGGTAGTTAATTCTCAAGAAGCAAACCCCATTAATTTACCACCTAATGTTCCGGAGTGGACTGCTGAATTAGGAGCTGGGGTTGACGCTAATCCTTATGGAATGCCATCTGAATTTGAAAAAAATGTTATTCGAAGAAATGTAGAATGGTTAACAGCTAGTACTGAGTCATCTGTTAATTTTACTCCTATACAAGATTTAGAAGGAATTATAACACCTAATGGTTTATGTTTTGAAAGACATCATGGTGGAGTATCTATAATAAATCCTAAAGATTATCGTCTAATGATTAATGGTTTGGTTGATAGAGAAATGATTTTCACATTAGATGATTTGAAAAGATTTCCACAAACTAATAAATTTTATTTTTTAGAATGTGCTGCCAATGGAGGCATGGAATGGAAAGGATCACAACTTAATGGTTGTCAATATACTTTTGGTATGGTCCATAATGTCCAATATACTGGTGTAAAATTATCAGATTTAATTCTTGAAACTGGTCTAAAACCCAAGGCTAAGTGGGCGCTAGCAGAAGGTAGCGATTCATCAGGTATGACAAGGTCAATTCCTATTGAAAAAGTTCTTGACGATTGCATGATTGCGTGGGCAATGAATGGTGAGGCATTAAGATCTGAACAAGGTTATCCTGCTAGGTTAGTTGTTCCAGGTTGGGAAGGAAATATGTGGGTAAAGTGGTTAAGAAGGCTAGAATTTGGCGATATGCCATATATGACAAGAGAAGAGACTTCAAAATACACAGATTTACTACCTGACGGAAAAGCAAGAATGTTTACTTGGGTTATGGATGCTAAATCTGTTGTTACCTCTCCAAGTCCAGAAAAGGCAATATTAAAAAAAGGAGTTCATCAATTAAGAGGACTTGCATGGTCTGGCAGAGGTAAGATCAAAAGGGTTGATGTTTCTTTAGATGGCGGAAAAAACTGGGAAACTGCAAAATTACATGATCCTGTATTGAGTAAAAGCTTAGCCCGATTTACGTTACCATTTGAGTGGAATGGTCAAGAGCTTTTGGTTCAATCAAGAGCTATTGACGAAACAAATTATGTACAACCAACTATTCAAGAACTTCAAAAATTGAGAGGTGTTAATTCAATTTATCATAATAATTCCATTGCAACTTGGAAAGTTAATAAAGATGGAACAGTAGACAATGTTCGACTTGGTTAGAAAACTAACAATATTTTTTATAATGATAGCTATACCTATAATCCTGCATGCTAGTGAAAGAAAATTTAATTTAGGTAAAATTGCAACTAAGACCGAAATCGCTGGGTGGGATATCGATGTTAGACCTGACGGAATGGGTGCTCCAATAGGTAGCGGTAATGCAATAGATGGTGAAGAAATATATGCAGAACAATGCGCATCTTGTCATGGAGATTTTGGGGAAGGTCTTGATAGATGGCCAGAATTAGTTGGTGGCGAAGACAGTTTAGATACTCATGATCCAGTAAAAACAACTGGAAGTTATTGGCCATACGCATCAACTATGTATGATTATATATATCGCGCAATGCCTTTTGGTGTTGCTCAATCATTAACACATAATGAAACATATAGAGTTGTTGCTTATCTTTTATATATGAACGAGATAATTGAAGAAGATTTTGTATTAAATGATAAAAATATTGGCAAGATAAAGATGCCAAATGTAGAGGGTTTTCTTCTACCAGATCCAAGACCAGATATTGCAAACTTAAATGGTAAACCATGTATGAAAAATTGTGTTTCGCCAACTAAAATTATTGGAAAAGCCCGTGATATAGACGTAACACCTGAGGACGAAAAATCGTAAACAAAGGGAAAGTTCATGCGTTCTAGACGTGAATTTATTCAACTGGCATCTATTTCAGCTATGTTGCTGGCAACTAAACCTTGGAACTCTATTGCCGCAAAACAAAATTTAAAAATTGAAGATCTTTTGGAGTTTGATACAAAAGGTCAAGTGACACTATTACATTTAACTGATTTACATGGTCAGTTAAAACCTGTTTACTTTAGACCACCATCAGAAAATTTTGGAGTAGGAAAATACGAGGGTATACCTCCACACTTAGTTGGAAAGGCATTCTTAAAACATTTTGGTATCTCGCCAAAAACACCACTCGCATACGCTCATACTATGGTTGATTATATTCCATTGGCTATGGAATATGGTAAATTAGGAGGTCTAGACCATACCTCTACATTAATAAATAAAATTCGTGCTGACAGAGGTGATGATAAGGTTTTACTTTTAGATGGTGGCGATACTTGGCAAGGTTCTTACACTTCACTTAAAACTCAAGGTGAAGATATGGTTGAACTTATGAAAGCAATAGGAACTGAGGCAATGGTTGGTCATTGGGAATTTACTCTTGGTAAAGAGAGGGTTCAAGAATTAATACAAAAAATGGAATATCCATTTTTAGGAGGAAATGTATTTGATACTGAATGGGATGAACCAGTATTTGAAAGTACAGCATTTTTTGAAAAAGGTGGAGTGAATATTGCCGTTATAGGTCAACATTTTCCATATACCCCTATTGCGAATCCAAGTTATCTAGTTAAAGGATGGTCTTTTGGAATTAGGCCAGAGATTATACAAAAAAATGTTAATAAAGCACGAAAAAGAGGTGCAGAAATAGTTGTGCTTCTATCCCATAATGGATTCGATGTAGATCAAAAGTTAGCAACAATGATAGAGGGTATAGACGTGATTTTAACTGGTCATACACATGACGCTATACCTAAAGCAATAAGAATAAATGGAACTATTCTTTTATCATCTGGTTCGCACGGTAAATATTTAGGTAGAATAGACTTAAAGGTTAATAACGGTAAAGTTATAGAAACATCTTCAAATTTAATTCCAATTTTTTCAGATGTAATCCCACCAGATCCAGAGATTTCAAATTTAATAAATAAAGTAAGAGGTCCTTTTGAAAAGGAGTGCAATCGCGTTGTTGGTAAAACAGAAACACTTTTATATAGAAGAGGTAACTTTAATGGGAGTTGGGATGACATTATTTGTGATTCTATTATTCAAGAGAGGGATACAGAAATATCTTTAAGTCCTGGATTTAGATGGGGAACCACAATTTTACCAGGACAAAAAATTACAATTGATGATATTTATTCACAAACTGCAATGAACTATCCTGAAGTTTATAGAGTAGAAATGTCTGGGAAAATAATAAAAGAAATTCTTGAAGATGTTTGTGACAATATTTTTAATCCAGATCCTTTTTTTCAACAAGGAGGAGACATGGTTCGAGTTGGAGGAATTAAGTACACTTGTAGTCCAAAAAATGAAATGGGAAAAAGAATAAGTAACTTAAGAATTACTTCTTCAGATCAACCTCTAGAGGCTAGTAAAAAATACATAGTAGGTGGCTGGGGATCAGTTAATCCAGATGTCAATGGGCCACCCATATATTCAATTTTAGAAAAATATATATCAGAAAAAAAGGTTATAATTTCAAAAAAATCTGAAATTGTTGAAGTTCTTGGAATGTAAATAACAGAAGGTAACCTATGAAATGATTACCCTCTGTTGGTTTTAAATTATGAAAACATGTCGGATGTAATTCCTGAGTACCATCCGATTGATTCTTCATAGGTTGCTTTTCTTAAGTTACTGTCTTCACCAGTCTTAGAAATAAACCCACTGGTTTTATCAATTTTTTCTGCCGTGGCTTTGTAGTTTGCTCCAACTTTGATACCATCATTGGTTGCTACAAGTGACCAACAAGTATTAGCAAAACGCGGAGTAAATACTTTACTGCCTGTTAAACTTCCTCTGATATGGTTTGCAGCAACTTTGGCTTGACTGTTAGCAGAGAAACCAGACTTAGGCATTGACTTAGCAATTGAAGCGTCACCTAAAACATAAATATTTTCATCAGCTTGAGCTTGCATAGATCCAGGAACAATTGGACACCAATCACCTTTGTTTACACCAGCGTTCATTGCTATACGTCCAGCTCTTTGAGCGGGAACAACACTTGCTGCATCTGCTTTGAAAGTGTCTAAATCAGTTTCAAACTCCATGGTTTCAGCATTAATTTTTTTGATACCGCCATGAGTTTCTGCGCTTATCCATTCAATCATTCCTGGATAATGCTTCTGCCAACCTTCCATAAATAAGCCTTGTTTAGAAAACTTATTTTTAGGATCTAAAATTACAATTTTAGCTGTAGGATTAGATTTTTTAAATTGATGAGCAATCATTGAAACTCTCTCATAAGGCCCAGGTGGGCAACGATACGGGTTTGGTGGAGGTACCATAACAAATGTTCCACCTTTCTTCATACCTTTAACCTGATTCTTTAACAATTGAACTTGTGTACCAGATTTCCATGCGTGTGGCATTTTAGATTGTGCTTCTGCAGAATATCCGTTTACACTTTCAAACTTGAGATCAATTCCAGGCGAAATTACGAGTTTATCATATGAAATACTTTCGCCAGAACCTAGATTAACCTTTTTTGCAGCATTATTAACGGATAACGCCCATTCATGAACCATATTCACACCATGATTTACTGCTAATCCATAATAATTATGACCTATAGAACTATAAGCCCTAAAGTCTCCTAAATAAAGATTTGAGAAGAAACATGTATAATATCTCTTTGATGCTTCAACTAGAGTTACATCAATAGCTCCTTTTGAGTCTTTAGCAATATACTTTGCTGCAGTCGCTCCACCTGCTCCGCCGCCAATCACAACTACTCTTGGCAGCGCCCCAAAAGCAATTGAAGGCATTGAAAGCGCCGTTGTTGTGGCTGCTGCAAGCCCAACAAAGGTTCGTCTTTTGATTTTTGTCATTTAATCCTCCCTAGAAGTTAATAACTAGTATAAATGTTATAGTTTTTTCATTTTAAGTAAAATTTTATTTTTATTTCAACTTGCTTAGGTAAAGAGCAAGTGAGTTTATTTCTTCTTCTCCAAGTCTTTCAGCAACCATTTGCATAACTGCATTCTCTTTTTCTTTTGATTTGTAAGCCAAAATTTTCGTTATAAATTGATTCGTCTTCATTCCAGTTATTTTTGGTATACCTTGTCCTAATCCAGTTGAATTATGGCAAGTAACACATTCACCAAATAGATGTTCACCATAATCTGCATCTGCACCAACCAGATGTTTTTGGTCAGCAAATATGCTGTTAGTAAAAATTAATGAAAATACAATTGATAAAAGTACTAATTTGGACTTCATAACCTCCCCCAGGCTTGAAAGTATAAAAAAATTTTACTTTTAATAATTTAATTATTTCCAATTTAATTTTTTTATCAAGAGATAATTATAATTCTCAAAATTTTGTTGTTATGATTTTAGTTTACAAGTAAATTAAACGAAACTGTTTTACCAATATATTATAGCATTTTAAGTTATATTTTTTAATTTTTAGGAAAGATTATGAGTTTATATATCGATTATTTGTCTGAAATAGAAAATCGTAAAAGAGAAGGCTTAAAACCAAAACCAATTGAGGATGGTGTTTTATTAAAAGAAATAATTTCACAAATTAAAGATCCTAAAAATGATCACAGAAAAGAGTGCATAAATTTTTTGATTTACAATACTATCCCTGGGACAACATCTGCTGCTCTTGAAAAATCTAAATTTCTAAAAGAGATAATTTTAAAAAATATTAAAGTTGATGAAATAAAACCATCATTTGCTTTTGAACTATTATCACATATGAAAGGTGGTCCATCTATCGAGGTTCTTCTAGATATAGCTCTTAGCGATGACAAATCTGTAGCGTTAGACGCAGCAGAAGTTTTAAAAACCCAAGTGTTTTTGTATGAGGCGGACACTTCTAGATTAGAAAATGCTTACAAAGATGGAAACAAAATTGCAGAAAATATTCTAAAAAGTTATTCTAATGCTGAATTTTTTACTAAACTTCCAGAAATTGAAGAAGAGGTAAAAGTTGTAACTTATGTTGCCGCAGAGGGTGATATTTCCACGGATTTGTTATCACCTGGAAATCAGGCACACTCTAGATCTGATCGAGAGCTGCATGGTAAATGTATGATTTCAGAAAAAGCCCAATTGGAAATTACTGAATTAAAAAAGCAACATCCTGATAAGCGTGTGATGTTAATCGCTGAAAAGGGTACTATGGGTGTTGGATCATCACGAATGTCTGGAGTTAACAATGTTGCCTTATGGACTGGAAAGCAAGCAAGTCCTTATGTGCCGTTTGTAAATATTGCACCTATTGTTGCTGGTACAAATGGAATCTCTCCAATATTTTTAACTACTGTAGGAGTTACAGGAGGAATAGGTGTAAACCTAAAAAATTGGGTAAAAAAACTTGATTCAGATGGTAATCCAATAATTAACAATGATGATAATCCAGTTCTTGAACAAAAATATAGTGTTGATACTGGTACAGTATTAAAAATTAACACAAAAAAGAAAAAACTTTTTGATGAAACAGGAGAGAAAGAATTAGTTGATTTATCATCTTCGTTTTCACCTCAAAAACAAGAATTTATGAAAGCTGGTGGATCCTATGCAATTGTCTTCGGAAAAAAATTGCAAAGTTTTGCCTGTAAGGTTCTAAATGTTGAATTAAAATCTGCTTTTGCAACTTCAAAACAAATCTATAATGAAGGGCAAGGATTTACAGCTGTTGAAAAGATATTTAACGCGAATGCAGTTGGTGTAGAAAAGGATATGCTTTTACACGCAGGCTCTGATGTAAGGGTTAAAGTAAATATTGTTGGATCACAAGATACTACAGGTTTAATGACATCCCAAGAATTAGAGGCAATGGCAGCAACTGTAATTTCGCCGACTGTAGATGGTGCTTATCAATCAGGATGTCATACGGCCTCAGTTTGGGATTTTAAAGCCCAGGAAAATACCCCAAGACTGATGAAGTTTATGCATAAATTTGGTCTCATTACTGCGCGTGACCCGAAAGATTCTTATCATTCAATGACTGACGTTATCCATAAAGTATTGAATGATATAACTGTTGATGATTGGTCAATTATTATTGGTGGTGATTCTCATACTAGAATGTCAAAAGGTGTAGCATTCGGAGCAGACTCTGGAACTGTTGCTTTGGCCTTAGCAACTGGTGAAGCAACCATGCCAATACCAGAGTCAGTGAAAGTAACTTTTAAGGGCAAAATGGGCGATCACATGGATTTCAGAGATGTGGTTCACGCTACACAAGCCCAGATGCTTAAGCAGTTTGGCGATAATGTATTTCAAGGGAAAATTATCGAGGTTCATTTGGGAACATTACTTGCTGACCAAGCTTTTACTTTTACCGATTGGACCGCTGAGATGAAAGCAAAGGCATCAATATGTATTTCAGAAGATGCAACACTAATTAAGTCACTAGAAATTGCTAAAGACAGAATTCAGGTTATGATAGACAAGGGAATGGAAAACGAAAATAAAATGCTTAATAAGTTAATAGGCATTGCTGAAAAAAGAATTTCAGAAATCAAATCTGGTAAAAAACCAGCTTTAAGACCTGATAAAAATGCAAAGTATTCAGCTGAAGTAGAAGTTGATCTAAACTTAATAGACGAGCCAATGATTGCTGATCCAGATGTTAACAATTCGGATGTGTCAAAGAGATATACTCATGATACGATTAGACCAATTTCATATTACAACGCTGAAAAAAAAGTAGATTTAGGTTTTGTTGGCTCTTGTATGGTACATAAAGGAGATATAAAAATTGTTGCACAAATGCTCCGTAACCTCGAAAAAGCCTCGGGCCAGGTAAAATTTGAGGCACCTCTAGTTGTAGCAGCACCAACTTATAATATAATTGATGAACTTAAGGATGAGGGTGACTGGAGTATATTACAAAAATATTCAGGCTTTGAATTTGATGATAAAAACCCTAAGAAATCTGCTCGCCTAGAATATGAAAATATCCTTTACCTTGAAAGGCCAGGATGTAACCTTTGTATGGGTAACCAAGAAAAAGCAGCAAAAGGTGACACAGTATTAGCTACTTCAACCAGACTTTTTCAAGGTAGGGTAGTTGAGGACTCCCAAGAAAAAAAAGGAGAGTCACTACTCGCATCGACACCAGTTGTTGTTCTTTCAGCAATTTTGGGAAGAACCCCAACAATAGATGAGTATAAAATAGCTGTTGAAGGTATTGATCTTACTAAATTTGCACCACCATTAGAAAAAAATCAAAATAGTTTATCAGCACATTTTTAATTCAGGTTCAAATTATTAAGATTAACAGAAAAATTCTTATTTAACTTATTTGATTGGTTAATTGTTTGAAACAAAAAGTAAAAATTTATTCTTTACTATTTTTTTTAAGCATATTTTTAATAAATTTAGAAAAAGTTTTCGCCGATTCAAATACTAAATTTACTCCCTACTACACTTTAGATTTAAATACTTTTGATACAATTCCAAAAAAATATTTAGAATTTGCTGAGGGATTTGATGAAAATGTTTCTTTTAAAACTCTATCTAACTTAGAGTGGAAAAAGACTTTAGATGATGAGCAGTCATTTGTTAACGGTTATTGGGTTCGTTTTAGTATCTTAAACAATACTAAAAAAGATAGTATTGGAATTAACTATAGTTACAATAATGAAAAAAAAGTTTTTATTCACAATATTAATGGCGTCATTGAATATCCTCACTGGAAAGAGAAATTTGACAATTGGATTGATGATAAAAGGATAAGAACAAGTTATAAACTTTCTATTAAATCGAATGAAATTACTCAAGTTTATAGTTTTTTTAGAAAAAAACCATTTGATAGATACATGGGTAGAGACAGCTTACATCGAATGACCGTAAGTACTTGGGAAAATATTCGAACTCATCAATTTGTAAAAATTGCAGCAAATATTGCAACATTTGCAATAGCAATAACTTTTGCTATTTATTATTTATTCATTTTTATTGTTTCTAAGGGAAATTATTTATGGCTGTCACTTAGCCTCTTTCAAATTTCTTTTCTTTCCATTACAAATTTAGTTGTTGGAAGGATTATTGGTATAGCTTCCTGGTTTTATGCAAGTGAATTTTCTCTAAGTTTAATATCCTTTTTATTTTTGTTGTTACTTCAATTTTTTAGACAGTCTCTAAACTTAAAATTGAATTACCCATTGCTTAACAAAATATTTCTATCAGTTATAATTTTCTATATTTTAATGTTTGTTTTAAATCTTTATTCTTCTTTATTTTGGCCAAGCGTCCCTTATCTTGATTTAAATCTTTATCCGCCTGACATGGATGGGCCGGGTCTAGTCAAGCCAAAATATTTATTTATACCTTTTATCATATTATTACTAACTTCAGCTGTTGTGTCATTTCACCTGTGGAAAAAAGGGAGTAAGTATGCAAAATATTTATGTATATCCTTTGCACTTCCTTTCTTGTCGGCACCAATTTCGGGTATAGCTTATTTGTTTTATGATTTTAATTGGATCACTTGGTTAATAATAAATTCTGCTGTTGGAATTTTATTTCTAGGGATGTTTATCACTTTTGGTTTTGCTGTCGCTCAACAGTTAAATGATATGAAATTATTAGCACTTCAACAACAAGTAAAATTAACTGAGGCTTACCAAAGATTTGTTCCATCTGAATTACTCAAAAATCTTGGGAAAAATAGTATTTTAGACGTCTCATTAGGTGATCAAGTAAACGTAAAAATGAGTATATTATTCTCAGATATAAGATCCTTTACATCCATATCTGAGAAAATGACTCCTAGGGAGAATTTTTCTTTTTTAAATTCCTATTTAAATCAAATGAGCCCAATTATAAGAGAAAATAAAGGATACATTGATAAATTTATGGGCGATGGTGTTATGGCTCTGTTTAAGAATTCTGCAAACGACGCTGTAAAAGCAGCAATAGAAATGCAAAAATATTTAATTCAATATAATGCTAGTTCTTTTAAAAATAAAACTCATAAAATTAATATTGGAATAGGGATTAATACCGGAGAAATGATGTTAGGTACACTAGGTGAAACAAATAGAATGGAAGGATCAGTAATCAGTGATGCTGTCAATTTAGCCTCACGACTAGAAGGGTTAACAAAAAATTATAAAGCTGGCATTATTATTTCAGAAGAAACTTATAAAAATATTAATAAAGATTTATTCACCATTAGATTTATAGATCTTGTAGCCGTAAAAGGAAAAAATAAAGTTATAAAAATTTTTGAAGTTTTTGATGCAGATCTTGAAAAATTAAAACAACTAAAAATTGAAACTTTAAATGATTTTAAAAAAGCCATCAAAGGCTATTTTGAACATAATTTTGAAAATTCACTAAAATTATTTTTAAAAATAAATAAGATTAATCCTGATGATAAGGTAACAGAAATATTTATTAATAGATGTAAAAAAATCATAAAAGAAGGTTGGAATCCTGATTTATGGGATGGTGTTAATCGTTTAAGCAATAAATAATGAACTGGTAAAACATTGACAAAATCAAGTACTTTAAAAAATAAACTTAAATTTAGTTTATGTGTAATAATAATGATTTTACAATTTTCTGGTTGTGATCAATTTGGATCAATACCTAAAGATGATGATTACTTAAGAATGAAAAAATCGTCTAATTATAATATTCCAGAAGATAAGTTTGTAAATCAAAACTCAGACGTTATGGAAAATGTGAAAAAAAATAGTGGATTTTGGGCAAATCCTAGAAAAAATATGGCTAACAATTATTTCTTTAATTCCAACAAGACAGAACCAGAAACACTGTTACCAGAAGATAAAACTTCATTAAATGAAAATTTTGTAAAAAGTAGTAATAATATTAAATTTGCTTGGTTAGGTCATTCCAGTATTTTGATGTCTATAAATAATAAGATTATTTTAATTGACCCTATATTTTCATTATCTGCGTCACCATTTAGTTGGCTTATTAAAAGGTATCAACCACCTGTATTTAAATTGAAGGAATTACCAAAAGTTGATTTTATACTTATTTCGCATGATCATTATGATCATTTAGACATGAAAACAATAAAGTTTTTTAACAACAACAAAGATATTTCATTCGTTGTACCATTAGGAGTAGGCTCTCATTTGAAAAAATGGGGAGTTGAAAATTCAAGAATAACAGAGATGGATTGGTGGGATACTAAAATAATTAAAGGGATTAAATTTATTTGTACTCCTGCACAACATTTTTCTGGAAGAAAAGCTTTTGTAGAAACACAAAAATCACTTTGGGCATCGTGGGTTGTTAAATCGGGAAACAGAAGTTTTTATTTTAGTGGTGATTCAGGTTATGCAAAACACTATAAGGAAATTGGAGATAAGCATGGTCCTATGGAGGTTGTGTTCATGGATAGTGGTCAATATAATACTCGCTGGAGAGAAGTACATAACATGCCTGAAGAAGTTATTAGGGGCTTCATTGATTTAAAAGGTGAAAATCTTATACCTATTCATTGGGGTATGTTTACTTTAGCAATGCATAACTGGTTTGATCCTCCAGTTGAAATAAAAAAAAGAGCAAAAGAAAAAAATATATCTCTAATTACTCCTATAATTGGTCAGGTAATAGATATGAAAAATTTAATTGATACTGAGAGCTGGTGGGAAAAATTTATAAATGTAATTAAATAAAAAAATCAAATATTTTAAATAAAATGAGATAAAATATGAAAATAAACAATTTAAATGAACTTAATACACCTTGTTTGATTTTAGATAAAAATCTTTTAGAAAAAAATTGTAGTAAAGCTAGAGAAAAATGCATTGAATTTAATACAATTTTAAGACCACATGTTAAAACTCCTAAAAGTATTGAAGTTGCTAAAATTGCACTTGGAAAAGATATTGGTCCTATTACTGTTTCAACTCTAGAAGAAGCAGAGTATTTTGCAAATTCAGGTTTCAAAGATATCACTTATGCTGTTTGCATAATTCCTGCAAAACTCAAAAGATTAAATTATATTCAGTTGAAGTATGACTGTGTAATACGTATGGTTATCGATTCAGTCATTGTTGCTAAAGAAATCGTTGATTATAGCAAACTACATAATTCAAATTTTGAAATTCTGATTGAAATTGACTGCGGTGAGGGGAGAAGCGGTTTAGGTTATCAAGATGAAAAAATTAGAGAAATATTCAAAGTTTTCGACACAAATCATAATACAAAGTTGTTGGGGATTTTAGCTCATGCTGGCCATAGTTATTCAACCAAAAATAAAAAAGAAATTACATCAATTAGTAACATTGAACGTGAACAGGCTCTTGCCTCTTTAAAGTATTTTGTCAATTCTAAAAATAATTCTCCCATCATAAGTATAGGGTCAACTCCTACAATGTTTTATGCTGAACACTTAAAAGGCATTACTGAAGTAAGGGCAGGGATTTATATGTTTTGGGATTTAGCTCAGGCTTCAAGAGGAATTTGTGAAATAAAAGATATTGCCTTAACTGTTTTAGCAAGTGTAATTGGTCATAACCAACAAAAAGGAAAAATATTAATTGATGCAGGTGCATTAGCCTTATCAAAAGATCTTAGTGCAAATAATTTTATGCCTGAAGCTGGGTACGGATTAGTTTGTGATCCTAACACAGCACTACCCTATGAAGGACTCAACATTTCTGAAGTTCATCAAGAGCACGGATCAATTAAAATAGGTAACACAAGCTGGTTTGATAAATTACCAATAGGAAGTTTAGTGCGCATACTACCAAACCACGCGTGTTTGACCTGTGCGGCTTATGCTAATTACAATATATTAGAAAATGGAAGTATTGTAGATAATTGGTTAAGAACGAATGGTTGGTAATTTTAAGTTTAAGTATTTTTATTTAACTTTTATAAGATAAATATGAATAAGTTAAGATATGACTCAGTTGTTTTTGATCTTTTAACAGGATTAATTGATTCTTGGTCCCTGTGGAATGAAGTAGCAGGATGTGAAATAATTGGGCATAAATGGAGGTCAAAATATCTTGAAATAACTTATAAAACATTTGAATATAAAAAATACGAAGATTTAGTTTTGCTTGCTGCAAAAGATGTTGGTCTTAATACTGAATTAGCACAAAATCTTTTTAAAAAGTGGAATTTTCTTAGACCTTGGCCAGAAACAAACGAAATTTTAAAATTAATTAGTCAAAAATATTTAATTGGTTTTGCAACAAACTGTTCAATTCAAAAAGGTGAAGAAGCTATGAATGTTATTGATATAAATTTTGATTTTTATGTTACTGCTGAAGAAGTTGGGTATTATAAACCACACCCATCTATGTATAATAAAATTTTACAAAAAATGAATAGCCCTCCAAACAGAACACTTTTTGTTGCTGGCTCACCATTTGATGTACGTGGTGCAAAAAATATTGGAATGGATGTTTATTGGCATAATAGAATTGGTTTGAATTATAAAAATGAAAGTGCTGATTATGTTGAATCATCTCTTAATAGATTATTAGAAGTACTTGATTTGTAACTAAGTATTATCAAATCTTTTTACAAGGTACCCAGCAGAAACCATCATGATCAACTATATAACATTCCCTCATACCATGAGCTTTATCAGTTGAAGTAGATAAAATAATATAATTTTCTTTCCTTGCTTTTTCTTCTGCCTTATCAGGATCACAACCTATAACTCTTAATTCTATTCCTAACCCTTTTGGTTTAGAACTTTTTATAATATTTATATACGGGTGAGAATCAAAAGTATGGTATGAATGTATACACCATCTACTTCCAAACCCTTCTATTGCTGCAAAATCGGGATCTTAATATATAATTTTAGCTTTAACAATTTTTTGTAAAAAATATATTGAACGTTTAATGTCTTCAACTAACAAATTTATGGTTAAACCTGACAAATCTTTGGAGTATTCACTGGCAGATTTCCAAGGATCTTTTTTTCTTAATTTCATAACTACCCAAATTCACATAATAAGTTAAATACTTTATAATTTTGTTATAATTATTATATATAAAATATAAAATTTAAACTCGTTATAACTTTGAGAAATAATTCATGTCAATTTGGGGAAGTCTATTAGGTGGAGTTATTGGTTTTTCTTTAGGTGGTCCCTTTGGAGCTTTATTAGGATCATTTTTAGGAGGAAAAATTTCAAGAATCAGCTCTTCAAGTAGCTTTACAAGCCAACAAAATTCACAACAAATTTTTGCTTTATCATTAATAATACTCTCTGCAAAACTAAGCAAAGCTGATGGAAGAGTTAGTAAAGAAGAATTAATTGCTGTTAAAGGTAAGCTTCAGATACCAGACAGCGAAATTGATCAGGTAGCCAAGATTTTTAATAAGGCCAAAGATGAAAGTACTGGATATGAACCTTATGCAAAACAAATTGCTGAAATTTTTAAGGATAATCTGAATGTTTTAGAGGAGGTCATTAATATACTTTTTTATATTGCAGAGGCAGATGGACATTTAAGTAAAGAAGAAGAAGCAATGATAGCTAACATTGCATTTATTTTTGGGCTTGGTCAAAAACAATATGAGAGTATAAAAGAATCTAGAAAATCATCAGATAAACTCAATCCTTACATAGTTTTAGAAAGTCAACCAACTGATGATTTAAAATCAATTAGAAAAAAATATATTAAACTTTCAAAAGAACACCACCCAGATCTTTTGATTAGTAAAGGTGTCCCAAATGAAGTCATAAATGAAAGTAAAAATAAAATGAGAGCGATAAATGCTGCTTGGGACCAGATACAAAAATTGAAAAGCAGCTAAATAACAACTTAACTTATTTTACACCATTTAAATCAAATTCTTTTTCAAAAAATTTTTTCATGTCATTTTTATACCAATCTTCGTAATTCCATGGCTCTGACGAAATTAGATTAGCTTTAGGTAAATAGATTTGAGCATCTAAAATATTATTATTAGTAGAAACTTTAATAAATTGTCTAAAATAATTTTTACCTTCAAATTTGTCTAATGTTATTATCTGATTGTACGACAGTTTTTTAGCTATAATCCCATAAACAATATCTTTCTTATTGTTTGTGTATTTTATCAAAGGATAATGAGCATCTTTAACTTTAAACACTTTATATTTTTTCAAAGTTGCAGAATCCATCATTTTTTTACTTATATCTTTACCAAGCACTGCTTCTCTAACTTCTAAAGATCTTAATGTGCCATAAAAGAATACTGAATATTGAATATTATATTTGTTAAGTTCATCTTTAATTCTTTTTTCATATGAAAAACAATTATCATTTTTGTTAAATTTCTTAAAATATTCTTCTGTGTTACCATCTATTTCATGGTTGAGGTAATCTACGCAGCTTTTGATATAGTTGTTAATTAAAGTAGATATTTCATGATTGTAATTTTTAATATCAAACAAATTTGTTATGGAAATTAGATGTTTTAATTCATTCATGTTAAAATCTCTCAAAACAAAACTGAGTTGTAAGTAGGTATCCTCAAATCTATAATCATGTGGAAATTCTTCGTTCCATATATCAGTGTCGAGCACCCAATTTTGTTTTAGATTTTTTTTTAAAACATCTAATTTTAATATTTTTACATCATCATTAATTTTTAATTCATTTTCCATAAAACAAATTATATACTTCACTTCGATTAAAAAAAATAATTAAATAATATTTGAAAAATAAAAAATGTTTGTGGTCTGAGAGGGTAGAAATGATTACAAATAAATTATCAAAATTTTTTGCTATAGAAATAAAAAATCTTGATTTAAGAAAGATAACAAGCAAAGAAACTATAAATATAATATCAGATCTCTTATTAGAATTTTCAGTGGTGGTGATAAGAAATCAAAATATTACAGATGACGAGCACATAAAGTTTAGTGAAAATTTTGGGACTCTTGAATTAACAAAAGTTGGAACAGACGGCTCTGGTTCAAAACTTATTATTCTACGTAACTTTGATGAAAATGGAAATATTGTACCATCTACAGACAGACAAAGGTTAAATAATTTAGCTAATCAGGCATGGCATAGTGATAGCTCATTTAAGAAAATCCCATCTAAAATGTCAATTTTATCAGCTAAAATGATCCCGTCACTTGGAGGAAATACAGAATTTTTATCAATGAGAGCTAGTTACAATGCTTTACCTCAGGAATTAAAATTAAAGATTGATGATAAAATTTGTTGGCATGATTATTCTCATGGAAGATCAAAAATTGATCCAAATCTAGTTACTCCTGAGGAAAAAGAAGCTCTTCCTCCAGTTAAACAAAAATTAGTTTTACATGATAATAGGTATGGCAAGTCTCTTTATTTAGGTGCACATTGCAGAAATGTCGATGGAATGTCAAATAATGACAGTAATGCTCTTTTAGCGGAAATTAATTCATATATTGATCCTAAAAAATTTGTTTATTCTCATGTTTGGGAACCATTCGATTTAATTATGTGGGATAATAGAGCTGTACTGCATAGAGCAACCCCAATTAAAGGTAAAATACAAAAAAGATTAATGGTTAGAACAACTGTAGCTGGTCAAACATCAACTATAAATGAATATTAAATAAAATATTATGGAAAACTTTGATTATATAGTAGTCGGTGCTGGATCCTCTGGTTCGGTTATAGCTAACAGGATATCAGAAAATAACAAAATAAAAATTTGTGTTATTGAAGCTGGAGGAAGTAATGAGCATCCATATGTAAAGATGCCAGCTGGTTTTATTAAAACAATTAATGATAAAAGGTTTAATTGGTGTTTTAAAACCGAAAGAAGCGATAACGTGAATAACCGAGAAATATTATTTCCAAGAGGTAAAGGTTATGGAGGTTCAAGCTCTATTAATGGTCACCTTTATGTTAGAGGACAGCCAGATGACTATAATCAATGGGCACAACTAGGTAATTTAGGCTGGTCATATGACGATGTACTCCCATATTTTAAAAAATCAGAATACAAAGAAAATGGAGATGAAACTACTCGTGGAAAACAAGGTCCTCTGTATGTATCTGATATAGTTGAAAAACATCCTTTATGTGAAGAATTTATTAGAGGCTCCAGTGAATTAGGTATACAAGTCCAAAATGATTATAATTCAGGTGAGCAAGAGGGTATTTTTTACTATCAACGTACCATTAAAAATGGCACTAGATTTAGTGCTTATGATGCTTTTTTAAAACCAGCTTTAAAAAGAGAAAATGTTAACATTCA
Source organism: uncultured SAR116 cluster alpha proteobacterium (assembly GCA_902592615.1). Classification (GTDB taxonomy): domain Bacteria; phylum Pseudomonadota; class Alphaproteobacteria; order Puniceispirillales; family Marisalimonadaceae; genus Marisalimonas. The sequence goes on from CACJFI010000010.1 coordinate 18,347, forward strand.
AAAGGATACAACAGTTTTAAAGATTATATTTAAAAATAAGAAAGCAGTTGGCTTATTTTGTAAGACAAATAATAAAACATTTGAAATTTTTGCAAATAAAGAAATTATTTTGTGTGCTGGGGCAATTGGTACACCACATTTGCTTCAAGTTTCAGGGATAGGAGAAGCTAAATATTTAAAATCTATAGGCATTGAACCATTATTTGAAATTAAAAATGTTGGTGAAGGTTTGCAAGACCATTATGCTGTTAGGGTTGCTAACAGAATAAGCACTCCTATTTCTCTTAATGAAAAAGCACGCGGTCTTAACTTGGTTTCAGAAATAATAAAATGGTTTATATCAAAAAAAGGTTTAATTTCATATAGTCCAGCACATGTGGGAGCTTTTTTAAAATCTTCGCCTAGTATTGATTTTCCTGATTTACAGTTTGTTTTCACTCCAGCATCTTATACTGAAGGTATGATAGGAAAACTTCAAACTTTTCCTGGAATGACATGTGGCGTGTGGCAATCAAGACCTCAGAGTAGAGGTTATGTGAAAGCCTCATCAAAAAAGATATCAGATCCACCAATAATACAACCGAATTATCTAAAAGAAAAAATAGATCAAGATGTTTTAATTAAAGGTGTGAAAATGTGTCGATCACTTTTAGATACATCTACAATGAAAAAAATTTCTGTTTGTGAGACGCTTCCTGGAATCAATATTAAATCAGACGACGAAATTCTCAATTTTATTAGGAATAAAGGTGCGACTGTTTATCATGCAATAGGTAGTTGTAGAATGGGTATTGATAATAAAGCAGTTGTTTCTCCATCTCTTAAAATTAAAGGTATAAGCAATATTAGAATTGCAGATGCTTCAATAATGCCAACCATGCCATCGGGAAATACAAATGCTGCGACTTTAATGATAGCTGAAAAAGCATCTGACCTTATTAAAAAAGATTCAAAAATTTAATTATTTTTTAAGTGTAGAGCTATCGCTCTCATTTCTTTATCAATTATATTTAACTCTTCGAGACTTTCTAAAGTATATTCAAAGTACTCCTTGCAACTACCCAAAAATCCATTCGCTTTAGAAATCATATTAGCTTTAACAGAGGTATTTTTTTCACTAAAATAATTTTTATGTTTTTTATCTGCTGTGAAGGCTAATGAAAAAACTATTTTTTCGTTATCTAACTTTGTTTTTACTAATTTGGGTTTATAAGCACCTGTTACCATTTCTCTTTTAAATAAGATGTCTATGTTTTTAATTGCATCATCTTTATTAAGTTTGTAAGCAGAACCTTTACAAGATCCTCCTTTATCTAATCCTAGCATGAGACCAGGATTTTTAAATGATCCTCTTCCTAAATGAGTTTTCATACAGAAACTTCTGTGAAAACCATAAATTTTTGCCAAATGTTGAGTTTCATAACTTATTGTAGGGTTCCATAATAGAGAGCCATATCCAAAAATATAAATATCCTCTCCAATACCATCGTCAGGTATTATTTTTCTTCTTTCCTTAATTAACTCATTTTTGGTAAGAACCTTATCGCTTCCGCTTATGCTTTTAATCTTTTCACCAAGACGCCCTTCATTAATATTTTCCTTTGTAAGCTTAACTAATCCTTGATTTAATTTCTTTGTAGTAGACATTAAACTAAATTTTTTGAGTTAATTACCCTATGTGGGTATGGTATTTCTATTCCTGCATTATCTAGTGCAGGTTTTAGTTTGCGCATTAAATCTGTATAAAGAGCATACCAATCTTTTGTATGTGAATATAATCTTAATCTGACAACTATAGCGCTATCGTCATATTTCATAACTAAAAATTGTGGCTCTTTGGGTTTATTTAATACTCTTATATCCTCTGCCAATTTTAATAAGGTCTGTGAAGCTAAATCTAAATCTGTGTCATAATGTATCCCAATATCAACATCTATTCTTCTTGTTTCATAGTGTGAATGATTGATAATAGTACTGTTCCAAATACTTGAATTAGGTATCGATACATAAACATTGTCAAATGTATCAATTATTGTAGTAAAAAGACCAACCTCTTTTATTGTCCCTGAAACATTACCTGTTTCTACCCAATCGCCTGTGTTAAAAGGCCTTAATAATAATAACATCACTCCTGCAGCTACATTTGATAACGTTCCTTGAAGTGCCAACCCAATTGCCAAACCTGCAGCACCTAGGACAGCAATAATTGAAGTTGTTTGAACACCGAATTGTCCCAAAACAGCTATGATTGTAATAATAATTATTCCGTATCTTATTATGTTACCAATTATTGGGACTATAAGGGGATCGATTTTTTTAATACGACTTAAATTTTTTCGTGCAATTTTACTTAATTTGCCAGCAAAATAGAAACCTATTATAAGTATTAATGTAGCGCCTAAGACTTGGCCAGCGTAAGAAACAAAAATTTGTATCGAGTTATTTATAAGGTTTGAAATAATTTCAAAATTCATATTCATTTTGTCCATCTAAAATTGACCCTTATAAAGTTTTTTTAGAGCTATGTGCCTTTTTAATACTATTTCATGTAATTAAATTTTGTATAACAAAAATAATTACAAAGATTATGAAATTGTTTATATATCAGCTTGAGTTTAAAAACTTAATAAGGTTATAACATTTCTATGAAGATTATTAAATGGAAAATTGGTGACATTCCACCCCCTATTGAAGAACAATTAGCCGTTGCCATTGGAAATTTTGATGGCATTCATCAAGGTCATGTCAAACTTTTAAATGAATGTAAATTGAAAGCAAAAGAAAGTAATTTAGCTTTTGGTGTTGTTACATTTGATCCTCATCCAAGAGATTTTTTTAATCCAAAAAATCCTTCTTTTAAGTTATTAGATTCTGAAGAAAAGGAAATATTATTAAGTAAGGTTGGTGTTGAATTTCTGCTAATCATTGAATTCAATGAAAAGTTAAAAAACTGCAATGCTGAAAAATTTCTATCACAAATTTTAAAACAAAACTTCAACATCGTAAAAATGTTTGCAGGTTCAAACTTCAAGTTTGGAAAAAACAGAGAAGGAAGTATTGAAAACACAAAAAGTTTTGCAAAAAGTATTGGATTAGAAGTTATTTCAATAAACTTAAAACAAACAAATTTTATAAGTGAAAAAGAGAGTGAAATAATCAGCTCCCAAAAAATAAGAATGTTGATTCAAAATGGTCAATTAAAACTAGCTAATGATTTGCTTGGCAGACATTGGTGCATAACAGGCACAGTGGAAAAAGGAAAACAGCAGGGTAGAGAAATTGGTTTTCCTACTGCAAATTTAAGTTTGAAGAATTTTTTAAAGCCTCCATTAGGAGTTTATGTTTCCAAATTAAAAATAATTAGCAGTCAAAACCATGAAATATCAAATGTTTGGTTGCCATCTATATCAAATATAGGTACAAGACCTACTGTGTCTGGAAATTCTATAAATTTAGAAACTCATATAATTGATTTAAAAAATAATGCTGAGACAAATTTGTATGGAAAAAGAATAAAGGTAGAACTTATTGAATTTTTAAGACCTGAAAAAAAATTTAATTCTTTATCAGAATTGCAAAAACAAATCGAGGTCGACACTAAAAGAGCATTTGAATTTCATAAATAACAAAATAAGACATTAATAATTTGATTTACATAGAGACAATTTAATGACTGATTACAAAGATACCGTTTATTTACCTAAAACTGATTTTTCAATGAGAGCTGGTCTTCCAACTAAAGAACCACAAATATTAAAATTATGGGAAGAAATTAATCTATTTAAAAAATTGAGAGAGCAAAGAAAAAATTCTGAGCCTTTCATACTTCATGATGGGCCTCCATATGCAAATGGATATTTGCATATAGGTCACGCTTTAAACAAAATAATTAAAGATGTAATAAATAGGTCTCAATCTATGCTTGGTAAGAATGCAAACTATGTTCCCGGATGGGATTGTCATGGATTGCCAATTGAGTGGAAAATAGAAGAAAATTATAGAAAAAAGAAAAAAAATAAAGACGATATTCCAATTGTAGAATTTAGAAAAGAATGTCGAGATTTTGCTGCAAAATGGATGGATGTTCAATCTGAAGAATTTCAGAGATTAGGTGTGTATGGTGACTGGGAAGATCCATATTCGACTATGAAGTATGAATCAGAGGCTATAATAATGTCTGAAATAGGAAAATTTCTTATGAATGGCAGCCTCTACAGAGGAATAAAGCCTGTAATGTGGTCTCCTGTTGAAAAAACAGCACTAGCAGAAGCTGAGATTGAATATCATGACCATATAAGCACTACTATTTTTGCAAGGTTTCCAGTTGTCAAAACATCATCAGATATAATAAGTGATTTTGAAATTATAATTTGGACAACAACACCATGGACAATGCCAGGTAATAGAGCGGTAGCATATGGTAAGGATATTGATTATTCACTTATAGAAGTTACTGATGTAGGTGAGAATTCTTTAGCAAAAATTGGTGATAAAATTATTATAGCTAAAGAATTGATGGCAGATGTAATGAAAGAAATTTCTGTCTTAAGTTTTAATTCTTCTATTACACTTAAGGGCAGTGATTTTGCAGGAACGATTTTAGCCCATCCACTTAACAATTATGGTTATGAACATGAAGTTTTACTTCTAGAAGCTGAATTTGTAACAACTGATCAGGGAACAGGTTTCGTTCATATTGCTCCTGGTCATGGTGCAGATGATTTTGAACTTGGAAGACAAAATAATTTACCAATACCGGAAACTGTTTCAGATAATGGGATATTAAATAGCGATTTACCGTTATTAGGAGGACTTCGTGTTTTAAAGGATAACGAAATTATTGCTGATATCATGCATAAACATAATGCCTTAATAGGACGAGGAAGATTAAATCATTCATATCCACATAGTTGGAGATCAAAAGCCCCTCTTGTTTTTAGAACAACACCTCAGTGGTTTATTTCAATGACAACTACTAATTTAAGAGATACTTCTCTAAAAGCCTTGTCACAAACAACCTTTTATCCTCCTCAGGGTCAAAATCGTTTAACAAAAATGATAGAAGACAGACCTGACTGGTGTATATCCAGGCAAAGGGCGTGGGGTGTGCCTCTTGCAATATTTGTAAATAAAAAAACTCAAGAGCCACTTAGAGATCAAGAAGTAATAGACAGAATTGTTGAAGTTTTTAAAACTGATGGAGCGGATGCTTGGTTTGAAAAACCTTCTTCCTTTTTTCTTGGTTCAAAATATAATCCAGACGATTATGAAGCAGTAACAGATATTGCAGATGTTTGGTTTGACTCTGGCTCTACCCATTCATTTGTATTAGAAGAGAGGGATGATTTATTTTGGCCAGCTTCATTGTATCTTGAAGGCACAGATCAACATAGAGGCTGGTTTCACTCTTCTTTACTTGAAAGTTGTGGCACAAGGGGGCGTGCTCCATATGACGCGGTTTTGACTCATGGTTTTGTTTTAGACCAACAGGGTAGGAAGATGTCAAAATCTCTTGGTAATATTACTGCGCCCCAAAAAGTAATTAATGAGTTTGGCGCTGATATTCTTCGTTTATGGGTGGTAGGCTCTGATTACTATGATGATCTTAGAATTGGAAAAGAAATTTTAATAAGACACTCTGATCATTACAGGAGACTTAGAAATACTCTAAGATACTTGCTAGGCGCATTAAACGAATTTGATGAAAAAGAAAAAATTAATTTTACTGAAATGCCTGAATTGGAACAATGGGTTCTCCACAGAGTTTCTGAATTAAGTGTAAAAATTCAAGAGAACACAGAAAAGTTCAATCTTCATGATATTTACCTAGATATTCATAATTTCTGTACTATTGATTTGTCAGCTTTTTACTTTGATATAAGGAAAGATACATTATATTGTGAAGATTCGAGCAGTGTAGAGAGAAAATCATGCAGAACAGTAATGGATATTTTATTCAAATCATTAACTACATGGTTAGCACCAATTATTTGTTTTACCGCGGAGGAGGCTTGGCAAAGTAGATATAAAGACAGCGAAAATTCTGTCCATTTACAAACTTACTTTAAAGGTGACAAAAATTGGAAGAATGATGAACTTGGTAAGAAGTGGTCTGATATTAGAGAGTTAAGATCGTTTGTGACAACATCTATAGAAGAGAAAAGAAAAGTAGGAATCTTAGGTTCCAGCCTACAGGCTAAAGTTTTAATAGAGGCAAATGAAGAATCTTTTAAGGTGCTCCAAGATGTAAATCTACCAGAGATTTTTATTTGTTCTGATGTCCATATGGATTTGAATCGAAACTTATCTGAAACAAAAATAAAAGTAAATATTGAGTTGGCATCTGGTGGAAAATGCATGAGATGCTGGAAAATAGTTCCAGAAGTTAAAAATAACATTGAGCTTTGCAACAGGTGTACAAAGGTACTTAAATTCAATTAAATGAAAAAAAACTTTGGTATTTTTAATCTTATTTTGATTCTTTTTGTTTTCATATATTTTGATTATATATCAAAATTATGGGCAATTAAAAATTTGTTTATCAAATATCAGTCTATTGAATTGACATCTTTTTTATCAATGACACCAGTATGGAATAGCGGGATTTCTTTTGGTTTTTTTCAAGATTCTGGTGAAATAGGTCGATATGCTTTCACTGTTTTTGCTTTTCTGATGAGTATTTGGTTAATTTATTCATCATTTAAATTGCCACGATATTCATCCCTAGGATTTATTCTTATTGCGAGTGGGGCAATTGGCAATGCTATTGACAGAATTATTTATGGAAAGGTAGTAGATTTTATAGATTTTCACTTTGAAGATTTACACTGGCCAGCATTTAATCTTGCTGATACAATAATCTTTATAGGTGCAACTTTGTTTCTTTATAATCAATTTTTTACTGTTGAGAGAACTTACTATGAAAATTAAATTTCTTCTGCTATTTGTTTTTTTGATACCTACAGGATTCTTATCAAGCTGTTCAGATTTTAGAAAAGCTGTTGGTAAAGAAAAAGTTGTTCCTGACGAATTTTCATTTGCAGTAACTCCTTCTCTTTTAATTCCACCTGGTTACAAAATAGATCCCCGGACTTTTAAAACAAACAACTCGGAGGAGGCTAATTATAATTTTAATTTAAATAAAGAGCTTGATATTAAAGACAAAAAAGAAGTAAAAAGTTTTAGCGAAATATTTGTCAAAAAAAATGTTCCAAAAGACATAAGAAAATTAGTTGACGAAGAAACTCTTGGTATTTCTTTGGGTGAAAGAAGAGGAATTGACATTTTATTTGGAAACATACCTAAAACTGGTGTGGTAATTGATCCAAAAAAAGAAGCTATAAGAATTAAAAAAAATAAGTCATCAAAACAAAATGTTAATTCAAATCCTTCTCCAGCAATTGATATAAACTCGGGAAAGCCTTTACTAATAAAATAATTAGGTAAAAGATATGGAAATAAAAAGGCTTCCACAAAAACTAATTAATCAAATTGCAGCCGGAGAAGTTATAGAAAGGCCTTCAGCTGCGTTAAAAGAGTTAATTGAAAATTCTTTAGATGCAAATGCTACCCAAATAGATATTAATATAGAAAATGGTGGAAAAAATTTAATTTCAGTATCAGATAACGGTATTGGGATTACAAAAGATAATATTTCTCTAGCTATTGAACGGCACGCAACATCAAAATTGCCCGATTATAGTTTAAATAAAATAGAATACTTAGGTTTTAGAGGAGAAGCACTCCCTTCTATTGCTGCAGTAAGTCAATTAAATCTGCAATCAAAATATTTTGACTCGAATCAAGCTTGGTCTCTAGATGTTACTGCTGGTGATTTTAATGAGGTTTACCCATCCTCACTAGAAATAGGAACAAAGATATCAATAAAATACCTTTTTTTTGCTACTCCAGCAAGGTTGAAGTTTTTAAAATCCTCTAAAGTCGAAAAAAGTCATTGTCATCAGATTATCCTAAAGATGGCTTTAGCAAATCCACTTGTTGGTTTTAGTTTTAAAGCTGATGGACGTGAATTATTAAGCATTAAACCTGAAAATAAATTAGATGGATTGTATTTAAATAGGATTAAAAACTTAATGGGAAAAAGCTTTTCAGATGAAGCAATAAAAATTGAAAATTCAAAGCAAATAAGAGATTCAAAATTTGCAAAAATTCATGGTTTTATTGGTCTTCCTACATTAAACAAATCAAATTATAATCAACAACATTTATTTATAAACGGAAGATCTATTCAAGATAGAAAACTCTCAGCAGCAATAAGATCAGCTTATAGAGATACACTTCCAAAGGGAAGATTCCCAGTTTTTTGTTTGTATATTGAAGTTCCAATTGATTTTATTGATGTAAATGTTCACCCTGGGAAAACGGAGGTAAGATTTCAAGATAACGCTCTAATTAGAAGTTTATTAGTAGGATCAATAAGCCAAGGTTTGCATTCTGTTTTTTTTCAAACAACAAGCGAAATTTCCAAAGAAGCACTTAAAAGATTTGCTATTAATGAAAGAGTGGACCCTAGTAAAGCTAACTGGACTAATGACAATCAAAACGAAAAGCAATCATTTTTTAATAAAATTGAAGTTAATCCTTTGAAAAAAGTTCTTAAAAAAGATGAATTTGAAAATAATATAATTGAAACTATCGATAATGAAAGCTTCCCTTTAGGAGCTGCACTAGGGCAATTTAATCAAAATTATATTATATCTCAAAATTCCAATGGTATTGTGATAATTGACCAGCATGCTGCACATGAGAGATTAACATTAGAAAAAATGAAATTTGCAAGACAGAATAAATCAATAGAAAGACAAATTTTGTTACTTCCAGAAGTTATCAATCTTGAGCCAGTTCCACTAGAAATTATAATAGAAAATACTGAATTGTTGGCAGATATAGGTTTTGTAATAGAACCTTTTGGTCAGGGTGCTGTTGTTGTTAGAGAAATACCTGCTTTGTTAGGAGATGCTGATATTAAACAAATCATTCTTGACTTAGGAGATGATTTGTCAGTTTCTGGACTTCCATCATCTTATCTCTCCAAAATTGATCTTATATTAGGGAATATTGCATGTCATAGATCAGTAAGATCAGGACGAAATTTAAATGAATATGAAATGAATCAATTACTTAGAGAAATGGAAAAAACACCAAATTCAGGACAATGTAATCATGGCAGACCTACCTCTATTAGTATATCACTTAAGGATATTGAAAAATTATTTAATAGAACTTGAATTTAGTAGTCTTAAAATAGTTAACTTCGAATTTCCGTATATTTTTTTATCCAAAATCTGATAACCATCATAATTAAAGTTTTCTGTTTTACTACTCTCAGCAAAAATATAACTATCTTGACATATTAAATTTAATTCTTTCAATTTGAATAAACAATTCTCTGTTATACTTGTATTGTAAGGTGGGTCTATTAAAACTATTTGAAATACTTTATTTATACTTTTAAATGCTTTTGTTGCTTCATCTTTAATAATTTTAATTTTATTTTCAATTTTATCGTCAATGTTTAATTTTGAAATATTTCTATTAATTAAGTTTATTGATCTATAGTTTTTATCTATAAAGTAAACTGAAATAGCTCCCCTAGAAAAGGCTTCAATCCCTAATGATCCAGTGCCGCTACAAATATCAAGAACGTTACAATTATCAATATTGATCTTATATTTACTTGAGGTAATTATTGAAAAAAGAGATTCTTTTAATCTATCAGATGTTGGTCTAATTTTAGTGTCATCTGGCGGTAGAAGCTTTAAACCTTTGTATTTACCACCTATTATTCTCATAACATAATCTTAATTTTTAAAACTATTTTCTATTTTTATTCTTAGGCTTTGAAAACTCTAATTGATCTCTAAGAATTTTATTTTTTACTTCTTCTATCTCTCCAGAAGCAAGATTTTTAATTTGAAATGGCCCAAAGGATACTCTTATTAAACGATTAACATTATATCCAAGATGGTTCATAACTCTTCTAACTTCTCTGTTTTTTCCTTCTCTTATACCCAAAGTAAGCCAAGCATTGCTACCTTGTTGTTTATCTAGTCTAGCGTCTATTTTACTATATCTAATGCCATCTACAGTAACCCCATTTTTAAGCAATTCTAGATCTTTTTTAATTACATAACCGTGTACTCTAACTCTGTATTTTCGAAGCCAGCCAGTCGAAGGTAATTCAAGTTTTCTTGCTAAATCACCGTCATTAGTAAGCAATAACAGACCTTCTGAGTCCATATCTAAACGACCAACAGAAATAAACCTAGTATCTAATTTTGCCTTTAAATGATCAAAAATTGTAGGTCTACCTTCCGGATCATTGTTTGTTACTAAATATCCTCTCTGTTTATTGTAAAGCCACAACTTAGTTGCAACTTTTGAAGGTAAAGGCTGATTATTTACTTCAATTTGATCTTTTGAAGTTACATTTACACCGCATTCTAATAATATTTTGTTATTAACTTTTACATTACCGCTTATAATTAAACGTTCAGCTTCTCTTCTAGAACATAAACCTGATCTTGCAATGACCTTTGCTATCCTATTGGTATTTGTATTAGATGATTCAAATTCTGGTTTCATGTTTTCAGATAGTTTAAAATTATATTTTTTTATAAGTTATTTCCATAGTTCTGTATTATAGGTTTTAATAAGTATTAGCAACATTACTAATAACAAGGAAAAAGAATTTGGTTTGTAAAATTGATTATATGGAATTAGCAATAAATGAAGCTATTAAAGCAAAAAAAAAACAAGAAGTTCCTGTTGGTGCAATTATAGTAGATAAAAGGGGTAAAGTTATAGCTAAGGCACATAACTTAGTAGAAACTAGAAATGATGCGACAAGCCACGCAGAAAAGCTAGTGATAGAAAAAGCTCTTAAAATCACAGGAAAAAGATATTTAAATAATTATGATATTTGGGTTACTTTAGAACCTTGCATAATGTGTGCAAGTATTATTAAGCAAACAAGAATAAGACGTTTATATTATGGTGCAGAAGATAAAAAAGGTGGGGCTATTGATAATGGAGTTAGAATGTTCTTAAATTGCACATCTAAAGCCAAATTAGAAGTTTACTCAGGATTTTCTGCAAATAAGTCCGAAAAATTAATAAAAGAATTTTTTAAAGAAATAAGATAATTTTAAAGTTTACCAATATCTTTCCTATAAAAACCTTGTTCCCAATTTATAGCTTCTACAACATCATATGCTTTTTCCCTGCAATCTTGAACATTATCTCCAATAGATGTTATTGATAAAACTCTTCCGCCATTTGAAATAAGGTTTTCATTATTATCTTTAGAGGTACCTGAATGGAACACAGATATTTCATTGCTGTCATTAAAATTTTTAAGCGATGGTAGTAAAACTCCTTTTTCAAATTCACCAGGATATCCCTTACTTGCTATTACAACAGTAATTGCATTTTGCGGAATTAAATCAATAGTCATATTCTTAAGATTTTTCTTAATTGTTTTTTGAATAATACTTACTAAATCTGTATTTAAACGTGGAAGCACAACTTGTGTTTCAGGATCTCCAAATCTGCAATTAAATTCAATTACCTTGGGTCCTTTTTCTGTAATCATTACTCCAGCGTATAAAATCCCCTCATAAGGATATCCCTCTAATTTCATACCATTAATTGTAGGTGAAATAATATTATTAAATATTTCTTTATTTAAATTTTGATTTAATGCAGGAGCAGGAGAAATTGCTCCCATGCCACCAGTATTTGGTCCCTCATCATTATCATAGGCCCTTTTGTGATCTTGAGCTGTTCCAATTAAAACCGCATTATTCCCATCTGAAACTGCAAAAACACTTGCTTCAATACCATTTATTCTTTCTTCTATTAAAATTGAATTTCCTGCATCACCAAACTTATTTTTTTCTAACATTTCTCTTGATGCAATTATTGCTTGATCTACTGTGTCACAAACAACAACTCCTTTTCCAGCGGCAAGGCCATCAGCTTTTACAACGCAATATCCATTTAATAGCTCAATTTGCTTTTTTGCAGTATCTACATCGGTACAATATTTAAATTCTGGTTGTGGAATATTATGTCTTTTACAAAAATTTCTAGAAAAAGTTTTTGAACCCTCTAATTGAGCTGCTTTTTTTGAAGGCCCAAACGCACTTATTCCTAATTTTAATAATTCATCCTTTAAACCCAGAACTAACGGTATTTCGGGGCCTATGAAAACAATATCTGCCTCAATATCTTGTGCCAACTTACATTGCCCAGGTATATCGTCAGCGGCTATTGGGTAGCATTCAGCAAATGTTTCAATCCCAGGATTTCCTGGAGCAACAATAAGTCTTGTTGTTAAAGGTGACTTTGATAAAGTTGCAGCAATAGCATGTTCTCTACCACCTCCACCTACTACTAAAATATTCATGAATATATTACTCCAAAAGACTTTAGATTTTCTGAAATATGCCATACTATTGATTCATGATAAATATAAATCTTAATGAAATCTTATGAATACTAATACAAATAATCCTGTGTATTCTGTAAGCGAATTTTCACATGTAATCAAAAAATTAGTTGAAACAAACTTTAGTTATGTTCGTATTAGGGGTGAAATTTCTCGCCCTTCATTCCCAGGGTCAGGACATGTTTATTTTACCCTTAAAGATACAGACGGTACAATTGCGGCAATAATTTGGAAATATACTTTACCAAGGTTATCAATAAAGCCAGAAGAAGGTATAGAAGTAATTTGTACTGGGAAAGTAACCACTTTTGCTGGGCAATCTAAATATCAAATTATTGTAGAAAGTATGGAAGTGGCAGGAGAGGGTGCGCTTCTAAAAATGCTTGAGGATAGAAGAAAAAAACTTCTTAAAGAAGGATTGTTTAATCAAGAGTTTAAAAAGCCAATACCTTACCTTCCTAAAATTATAGGTGTTATTACTAGTCCATCAGGCGCTGTTATTAGAGATATCCTCCACAGATTATCTGATCGTTTTCCTTCTTATGTTTATTTGTGGCCAGTAGCTGTTCAAGGTGAAGGGGCTGCAAAACAGATTTCAAATGCAATTGATAAATTTAATCAATTAACAGATGAAACAACTATTAAAAAGCCTGACTTGCTTATAGTTGCAAGAGGTGGTGGTAGTTTAGAAGATTTATGGTCATTTAATGAGGAGATTGTTGTAAGATCAGTATTTAAAAGTTCTATACCGGTGATATCCGCTGTTGGTCACGAAACTGATACAACATTGATCGACTTTGTATCTGACTTAAGAGCTCCGACACCATCAGCAGCTGCAGAAAAGGCAGTTCCTGTAAGGAATGAATTAATAGCAAGAATTGACGAATTAAATTTTAGATTCAAAACATCCTTTAATAATAAGTTGAATAACAATAAAGATCGTCTTAATAGCCTAATTAAATTGTTAGGTAAACCAGACCAGATTTTTGATAATAAAACTCAAAAGTTAGATTTCATTTACAGAGATTTTGAAAATTTATTTAAAGATATTTTTGTAGAGAAAAAAAATAAAATCACTCAACATGCACAAAGGTTAATGCCCCCAAAAGTTTTGATAAGTAATTTAGTTTCAAAACGACAACTATTAGAGACAAAATTTAAAAATTATTTTGGAAACATAATTTATAACAAACAAACAAAATTAAATTCATTAAACCAACTTCTTGAAGCATCAAGTTTTAATAGAGTTTTAGATAGAGGGTTCACACTTGTAATGAATTTGGATGGCAAACCTATTAAATTAAGCAGTGAGGTTCCAAAAAACACTAATGTAAAAATTAAGTTTTCAGATGAAATTAGATCAGCACAATTAGATAAATAAATTAATATTTTTTATCTAGATTAACCCCATTTGCCCCATCGTCTATGAGCCCAAAGCCATTGTTCTGGTCTATCTATTATCCATTCTTCAATCCTTTTAGAAATTAATCTAGTAATCTCATATATAGCTTTGTCTTTATCTAAATTTTTTGGAAATTTAAGTTTATCCTCAACGCTTAATTTAAACTTTATACCCTTAAAACGCTCTACTCTAACCATATAAATTGGAACATTCCATTTTAAAGCCATAACTGCAGCTGCCTGAGGCGTTGGTGTGTCAATTCCAAAAAAAGGAACCATAATACCTTCTCTTAAAAGTTGATCTCCTGTTAGTCCAACAACTTCACCATTTTTAAGTTTACTAGCCATACCTATAGCCGCAAGACGACCTTTTTTGTAAAAGTCAGCATTAGCATCTTTGTTTCTGTAAATTTGTATTTTATTTAATATCCAATTATTTATAGGTCTAAAAACATATCCAGCCCTTCTTCCAGCAAGATCTCCAACTCTTAAAAGGAATTCCCAATTACCCATATGTGCTCCAACAAGAATGGCGGGACCTTTTTTTATTCTTTCTAAACCTTCAGTTTCTAAATTACCTGATTTAATCAAATTATTTATATGTGGCATTTCACCAATTGTTTGTCCGAGCATAAACCATTGTTGTAATGTAAGTTTATTTATATCTTTCCTAGACTTATTTGGGAAAACAATTTTTAAATGTTTTTTTACACGTTTGTTATAAGAAGTGAGTGGAGCAATTAAATACATTAATGCTCCACACATGTAAGAAGAAAATTTATATGGTAAAAATTTAAGTATTAAAAATAATGGAATAGCAATAATCGCCGCTATTGGATCATGTACGTACCTGTCAAATTGTTTTTTAATTCTAAAACTTAAGGGATCAGGCATTTAGTTTTTCCTGCAGAAATAACTCAAAATTTAATTTATCTTTTACACATAATTCCAATTCAATTGGTAAAAAATGTATTTGGTCTTTATTTTCTGAAATTTTAACATAATCTTTTTCAGTAGTAATCAGCTTTAGGTCTTGGTCATTTGCATCAAAAATTAAACTGTTAATATCATTTTTTTTGTAAGCATAATGATCAGGAAATTTTCTTGTGGATGAAATCTCATATCCATTCTTTTTAAGTGTGCAAAAAAACTTATTAGGATTTGCTAGGCCACAAAAAGCTAGTAACTTTTCTTTTTTTAATTTTGGTAGATTAGTTATCTTAATATTTGATCTAATTACTGGAATGTTAAAAGATTTAAATAAATCTTCTTCGTTCTTGTCACTTTCTCCTGTTAATATTATTTTATCAATATCGTAAAGACCACGTTTAATAGGCTGCCTTAATGGTCCCGCAGGCACACAATAACCATTTCCTAGCTTTATTTTTTTATCAACTAATAAAAATTTTATATCTTGTTTTAATTGATAATTTTGTAGCCCATCGTCCATTATTATTACGTTAAATTTATCCTTATGTTTTTCTATAAATTTTGCTCCTAATGATCTGTTTCTTGAAACAATTGTGGTACCAACCTTGCTTAATAATATTGATTCATCCCCAACATCCTGAAAATGGTGTGAATTATTAACTTCTATTGGTCCTTTTTTTAAACCACCATAACCTCTGGTTAAAAAAACTGGATTATATCCCAATTTTTTTAAAATTTTAAAAGTATAAATAGAAAAAGGCGTTTTGCCTGTTCCTCCAACAGTCATATTGCCTACGCAAATTACCTTTAATTTAGATTTATAAGTTTTTGAGAAGTATCTTTTAAACTCATCAACTAAAGTCCATAAAATAGAAAATGGATAAAGAGGTATAATTTGTAATTTTGAAATAATATTTTTTTTATACCAAAATTTGGGTGTTCTAAACATTTTAAGCAACATTTGTGTTTCTGTATGTTTTTAATAGTTCAATCAAATTTATACTTGCTTCATCTGCACGTTGTTGAGCATAACCAGAGGCAATTAAACTATTTCTTCCCATATCTTCTAAGCGTTCTGAGTTATTAATTAACTCAACAATATTATTAAGAAAATTCTCATTCATTTTGGGGCCTTTTTCTATTTGTATAGCACCTCCAGACCAAACCAAATCTTTAATCTGGGCATCACACTTTTCAGAGTGTGGTCCCATTATAACTGGCTTACCAAATTGAGATGCTTCAGATGGGCTGTGACCTCCAACAGGCACCATAGATCCAGCTACAAAAACTAAATCCGCTATTTCCATTAGTGAACCCATTTCCCCCATTGTATCTGATAGATAAAAAATATCATTTTTTGATGGATACTCACCTTTGCTTCTTGATTTTATATCGAATCCAGCAGCTTTTATTCTATTTTGAATTCCTAGGCTTCGATTAATATGTCTTGGTACAATTATAATTAAAATATTATCATGAGATTTTTTTCTAAGGAGATCAGCTAACTTAATCATTAACTCTTCTTCTCCTGGATGAGTTGAGGCAGCAATTAATATTTTTTTTCTATGTATATTCTTTTTTAGTTTTAAAACATAATTTTGATCTATAGGGGGTTTTTCAGCTATTGATTTAAGACTTGTTAAACTTTTAACATTTTTAGCACCTAGTTTCTTAAATAAAGCCTCTTGTTTAGGATCAACTGCTAAAACATGATCAACTTTACTAAAAATTTTCTTTGCCAAAAAATAACCTAATCCTGTCCAAAAACGAGCAGATTTATCTGACATTTGTGAAGATGCTAGAATAGTTGGAATATTAGAATTTGCAGTCAAATATATTAAATTTGGCCAGAAATCTGATTCCATAAAAACAGCCATATTAGGTTTCCATTGATCTAAAAATTTTAAAACAAATTTAGGATGATCATAAGGATGATATTGATGAATTGCAGGTAAACCTTTTTTTATTTTATCTTTTATTAATTTGGCAGCAGAAGTAGTGTTAGTCGTTAACAAAAAAAACTCATTTTTATTTTTACCAAAACCATTTTTTTTCATTGAATTAGCAAGCGCTAAGGCTGCAACAGACTCACCAACACTTGTTCCGTGTAACCAAACAATAGTACCGTCTGGTCGCAATTTTTTTGAAATTCCATACCTTTCATTAAGTCTATATTTATCTTCTTTACCTTTTTTTTGACGTCTTACTAGATAACTTGACAAAAATAATTTTAATATTCCCCATAAAAAATTATATGTAGATAGTGTCATTGTAAGTCCCTAAATTCATTATAAGGTTCGATTTAATCTGCTTTCTAATGTTTTAGTAAGTCTTTTGATTTCATTTTCAAGATTTTGTCGTTCAAGCTCAAATTTATTTATATTTATTTTTTTTTCTATATATATTGGCTTCCCAAAACTATATATTCCTTTTGAAAATGGATAAGGTAAAACAAAATTATCCCAAGAATTAATTATTTTATATTTTCTAGTAGCCCACACCAAAGGGATAATAGGCGTATTTGTCATTTGTGCTAGTTTTATAATACCTTCCTTTACTTTTTCTTTAGGTCCTTTAGGACCATCTGGTGTGATCGCTATACTTTCACCTAATTGTAAACATTTTACCATTTTCCTGAATGCCTGCATTCCTCCTTTTTTTGAGGAGCCTAGTATTACATTCATTCCAAGATATTGAAACGCTAGAGAGGTGATCATTCCATCAGAATGACTGGACTGAAGAGCATTAATTACTCTATTTCTTGGCAAAAGATGAGGGCCTAAAAATAACTTATTGTGCCAGCAACAAAAAATATATTTATGTTTATTATCAAAAATTTTTGATTTTTTGCTTTGTTCAAAATATTCCCATCTAATTGAATGTAAAATTAATTTTGTGATAAAATAAAAGATAAAACCAATTAGTTTTTGGCCAGCACTAGTTTTACTAAAACGTTTCAAAATACGCATTTTAAAATCCAAATTACTGCACATATTTAAAATTGAGTATTAAATTAAATTTATACAAAACAAAATAACTATCTATACATATAATTATTATTATAGATTAAAATAAATGATATAGTAATAGGATTGATATGAACACAAACCAAATGATAACAAACAAAAATAAAAGTTTAATTAGAGATTTTTGGAATGATTTTGTATCTAATTATAAGATTGATATAATTTTCGCTTTTATATTATTGGTTATTGTTGCTGCTACTGCTTCAATCTATCCTTACTTAATACAATTGGTTTTCGATGGTTTACTAGATGATAATAGTAACTGGATTATTTTCCCTTTTATTATTGCTTTTGTCGCAATTATTAGAGGTATTGCAATGTTTTTCCAAATACGTCAAGTTTCTAAAATCTCATTATCAATCTCGGTAGACATACAAAAAAAACTAACTAAGCAATTGATAACCGCCGACTTGGATGAATTAAATAAATTATCTTCGGGCAATCATGTTTCTAGAATAATGAACGATGTTATTTTAATTAGAGATGGTTTTGAGAGAACTATAAATAATTTAGTTAGGGATAGTTTTACAGTTATAGCATTATTGTTTTATTTAATTTGGTTAGATTGGCTTTTATCAATATTAGTTATAGTAATTTACCCACTAGCATTGAGACCTATTGTTAGGATTGGAAAAAAACAAAAGATCATAGCAACATCTCTTCAAGAACAAATGGAAATAGTTACTTCTACGCTTACTGAAATGATTCAAGGCATAAGAATGGTAAAATCGTATAATTTAGAGAATATGGAGATTAATAGATCCAAAGGTGTGTTAAACTCGTTATTTAAAAAAATGTTCAGTTTAGTAATTGGTAGAGCAAAAGTTTTGCCTATATTAGAAATTCTAGGAGGAGTTGCTGCAGCTTGTGTAATTGGTTTTGCAAGCTACCGGGTATCAATAGGTGAATTATCTCCTGGAAGTGTGGTGGGTTATGTAACGGCATTGTTAATGATTGCACAACCTGCCAGAGCATTGGGAACATTCAATACTGTTTTTCAAGAAGCTGTTTCTGCTTTAGGAAGGATTTACACACAATTAACAATCACTCCAAAAGTTATTAGTTTATCTTCTGCTCCTAATTTAAAAATAGTAAAAAACAAACCACCAAAAATAACTTTTAAAGCAGTCAGTTTTGCATATAAAAAAAAGAACAAGGTTTTAGATAATATTAACTTTGTCGTTAATTCAGGATCAAAAGTTGCACTAGTAGGTCAAAGTGGTTCTGGAAAATCAACAATTATTAATTTAATTTCAAGATTTTATGACCCAATACATGGGCAAATTTTAATTAATGAAGAAAACATAAAGGATATTAGTTTAAATTCACTTCGAAATAATATTTCATTGGTAAGCCAGGAAACTATAATTTATAACAAAAGTTTTATGGATAATATTAGATTTGGTAACTTAGACGCGCCAGACCATAAAATCAAAAAAGCAGCAATGAATGCAGATATTCACGAATTTATAACTAATTCTTTAGATGGTTATAATACAGTTGTTGGAGAAGGCGGAAATACATTATCTGGAGGGCAAAAACAGCGTTTATCAATTGCTAGAGCTATTCTGAAAGACGCTCCTATCTTACTTCTAGACGAGGCAACAAGCTCACTTGATTCTGAAACTGAGAGCGAAATTAATAAAACACTTGAAACAATAACAAAGAATAAGACTACAATCACTATTGCGCATAAACTTTCCACAATAGTAAATTCAGACCAAATAATTTTATTTAACAAGGGTAAAATTGTAGGAATAGGAAGCCATAAGGCATTAATTAAAAGTTCAAATTATTACAAAAAACTTTATAATTTAGGCACTTAAGAAAACATTATTCTCTCTTCAAAAAATCATCTAATAATCTATTAACCCACCAAACAGATCGAAAATTACTCTCTAATTTTTCTGGATTATACTTTTCTTTAACCCAGTCCATAAACTTCATTTTATTATGTTTATATTGTTTTGCATATTCTTCAACAAAACTATCTAATACACCTGGTTTGGCCCATTTTACGTGAAGATACTTCCAAGATAGTTGTTTTTTAGCAATATGAGGGTGTTCTTTTTTGTAAATTAGCATGTATAAAGCGCACATTATACCAGCTCTGTCAGCACCAGATTTGCAATGTATTAAAGCTGGATATTCAATAGATTTGAATAATTTTTCAGCTTTAAATATCATATCTTTTTCAGGAGCTGCACGAGATCTTGCTCTAAAATCTATTAATTTTATTTTGTATTTTTCACAAGCCTCATTTTCTAATAACCAGCCACCATCTTTTCTTATACCTCTTAAATTAATAATGGTTTTTATTCCAAGTTTAGCATAGTGTTTTATCCTAAGGGGTGTAGGCATATTTGACCTATACAATTTTTCATCAACTTGATGAAAATTGTGATAACAAAATCTCAAAAAACCATGATCTTTAACAATCATATCTAACCAAGATAAAAATTTATTAAATTTTACTTTTCCTGATGTGTTATTCAATTAATTACCTGCGATTGTCATACCCTCGATTAATATTGTTGGACAATTTATAGAATGGGAAAAATCAAGATCATTAGCAGGTTTGAGTGTCATAAACATTTCTTTTAAATTACCTGCTATCGTTGCTTCTGTAATAGGAGTTGATAATTCACCATTTTTTATCCAAAAACCACTAGCACCTCGGCTATAATCACCAGTAACCATTGATATACTGCTACCAATCATATCTGTTACATAAAAACCATTACCTATACCAGAAATAAGGTTTTCAGGTGTATCTTCACCGGGTGATAGAATCAGATTAGTTACGCCAGGTGCAGGAGGACCACTGATGCCTCTTTTTGCATTTGCAGTTGGTGAAATATTTAATTGCTTTGCAGATGATAAATCTAATAGCCAATTTTGAAGTACTCCATCCTTAATTAAAACATGTTTGGATGCACCTAAGCCTTCTGCGTCAAACAATCTTGAACCTAAACCCCTTTTAAGAAAAGGGTCGTCAATTAAATCAACAGATTCGTTTGCTATTTTTTGATTTAAGGAATCTTTTAAAAAACTAGTTTTGCGTGCTATTGATGTTCCATTGACAGCTGATGCAAAGTGACTTGCAATTGACCTAGATACTCTTGGGTCAAATATAACAGGATATTGTCCAGTAACTGGTTTTTCTGCGCCAATTCTAGCTAATGTTTTCTTTGCAGCCTCATGACCAATTTTTTTTCTATCTTTCAGATCTTCACC
Organism: uncultured SAR116 cluster alpha proteobacterium; assembly: GCA_902592615.1. Classification (GTDB taxonomy): domain Bacteria; phylum Pseudomonadota; class Alphaproteobacteria; order Puniceispirillales; family Marisalimonadaceae; genus Marisalimonas. The sequence goes on from CACJFI010000010.1 coordinate 39,413, forward strand.
ATAAACTTTTGAAGAGTAGTCGTAATCTCTTTCCATTTTCCCATTTTTTTCTGCAATAACAACAACTGATACGCTATGATTAGATCTTTTTGATGATCCAAAAAAACCATTTGACGTCATCAAGAGTGTTTCGCCTTCACCCCAGGAAGAGTCTGCACCATCACTATTTGTAATACCTTTTACACTTAAGGCTATATCTTCAACTTCTGACGCTCTATCTCTAATGGTATCAATACCTGGTTCTACAGAATCATAACTATCAATAAAATTATCTTTTTGTATTGGAAATCGTTGAAGTATTTCTTTGTTGGCTATAAGGCTATATTCATCTTCTGGAGCAATTTTTGCCATTTCAACGGCTCTTTTTGCAACCTCTTTCAAAGATTCTTCAGAATTCTCATTTGTTGAAACTGATGATATTTTATTATCAACAAAGACTCTTAATCCGGTATCAAAGTCCTCATACCTTTGAATATTTTCATCTTTACCTAGCCTTCTAGTAATCGATACACCTCTACTTCTTGACAAAACACAGTCTGCACTGGTTGCGCCATTTGTAATAGCTGTATCAATAAGAAGGTTCATGATATCCTTATCATTAAGTTTTTTTGTAGACATTTAAATTTTGTTCCTATGAAAAAGAAAATTTACAAAAGATTTATATATGCTTTATTAATATACTGTCTTAATTGTTGCAACTTTATAAGTATATAAATAGGTAAATATGAAAAAGGATATTTTTATTGATGGAGAAACTGGCACAACAGGTTTGCAAGTTCATGAAAAGTTAAGTAAGCATCCAAATGTTAACATAATGTCAGTTGATAAATCTAAAAGAAAAGATATTTCTTATAAAAAAGAAATGTTAGCAAAATCTGATGTAACATTTTTGTGCTTACCTGATGAAATATCTATTGAAACTGCTAAAATTGCTGATGAACTAGGAGATAAATCTCCAATAATTATTGATGCTTCTACAGCCCATAGAACTAACCTAAATTGGTCATACGGACTCCCAGAACTAGGAGAGAATTATAGAAAAAGTCTTGAAAATTCAAAACGCATTGCATCCCCCGGATGTTATTCTACTGGGGCTAATGTTATTTTAAAACCGCTGATCACAAATGGCATTTTAAGTAAAAATATTCCAATTATTATAAATGCTGTTAGTGGTTATTCTGGTGGTGGAAAATCAATGATTAATTATTTTAAGGAAACAGATCATGTGCCTTTTTTTAATTATGGACTTAAATTAAATCACAAACATTTACCAGAAATAATGTATCATAGTAAACTTAATATAACTCCAATTTTCAGTCCATCTGTTGGTGATTTTATTCAAGGGATGATCGTCTCTATACCTCTACATTTTTCATGGTTTAATGAGAAAGTAGATACCGAAAAAATACAACACTTAATGGAACAGTTTTACTTTAAATCTAACTTTATCAAGGTTTTAAAAAAGGATGAAGGTATCAGTGATAAAGGATATTTTAGGCCAGACAATTTAGTTGGAACAAATCGTCTTGATATTAGTGTTTTCGGAAATGACGATAATGATCAGTTAATTATTTCTTCTAGGCTAGATAATTTGGGAAAGGGTGCATCTGGCGCTGCCATACAATCTATGAATATCGCATTAGGTTATGATGAAACTCTAGGTTTATAGAAATATAATTTAATATGAAATATGATAATCAAGAAATTACTGAAGAATTGTTTCCTAATTTTTCAACATTTAATAGAGCTATAAACTATCCATATTTTGCACCTAATTATTCATTTTCATTTTATAAAGGTGAATTTATTAAGGGTATTTGCGATGACTTAAATAATAGAATACCAATTTTATCAGTTGGTTCTAATAGATCACCATATCAATTAAAAAGAAAATTTTCATTGAATCAGGATATTTGTGTCACGCCTGCTATTTTAAAAGACTCTGATATAGTTTATGCAGCATCTTTATCATCCTATGGATCAATGCCAGCTACCCAATGGCCTAGTTGGGGAACTGAAGTAGATCTGAATGTAATATGGCTAAATGAGGAACAATTAGAAATTATGCATTTAAGTGAAGCATTAGGAGTTGCTTACGATTTCGTAAAGTTAAGATTAGGCACGGTTAAAATAAAAGATTTTAAATATGCAAAACAAATATATGGATATGTCTCAATTGCAGGTGTTTTTCCATTTTACGATAATAAACCCAAAAGGTTATCCAAAATTAATGCTAAGAATGTTGCATTAAAAAGTTATAGTGAAAAAAAAGCGTTATTATCTTTAATTCATAGTCTCGGCATTGAAGAAAATAAATTATCAGAATGGATTTATAAAGTTGTTAGCAATAAAGCTTATAGAGTTAGTATTCACGAAAAACTTAAGTCAAATGCTATGAAACCAAAAAATCCTGATTGGGAAATTGTAAAAAAAAGTGTTCGTGGTAACTTAATAATTTAATCTCAATTATTAGATATGATTTTTTTTGTTAAAAAATCTTTTTGCTATTAAAAGTTATGCTTATCTTAATTTTTAGGAACACAAAAAATACACAAAATTATTAAAATTTGACCATTAAATCCCTTAAGATTCAAAAATTTACTTAATTTTTTATTAAAAATGATAATTGTTATCAAAAAATAAACCATTATAAAACAACAAGTTAACAAAAAACACCAAAAAAAAATGCATTTAAATTACTTTTATTTGTTGCCTAACCACAAATTCCCTTTTATTGTTTTGGCTAAATGTGCTAATTTGCATTGAATCTAGCAGTTGCTAGAAATTAAACATGACAAGTATAAGGGGAGTTTATAAATGTCTTTTTTAAAATATTTAATACCGGCTAGTTTTTTAGCCTTACTTCCAACACTTTCATTTGCAGGGTCACACGGTGCTAATCTAGACCCAGGTGATGCTGTTGGTATAAGTTTCTGGATAATATCTATTTCCATGGTTGCAGCAACTGTTTTTTTCTTAATGGAATCATTGAGAGTTAAAGGCAAGTGGAGAACATCTCTAGTTGTTGGCGCTCTTGTTACCTTAGTTGCTGGAGTTCACTATTTCTACATGAGAGAAATTTGGGCAGCCACAGGAGAATCACCAACTGTATTTAGATATGTAGATTGGATAATTACAGTTCCACTTCAAATGATAGAATTCTACTTGATTTTAGCAGCATGTACAGCAGTTGCTGGTGGCGTGTTCTGGAGATTATTTCTTGGATCTTTAGTAATGTTAATTGGTGGATATCTAGGTGAGGCTGGTTTTATAAATGCAACTGTTGGTTTTGTAATAGGAATGGCTGGATGGATATTCATTCTATATGAAATATTTGCTGGTGAAGCTAGTAAAATAAGTGCAGAAAGTGCACCTGAATCCGTTCAATCTGCTTTTAATACAATGAAATGGATTGTTACAATTGGTTGGGCAATTTACCCAATCGGTTATTTCATGGGTTACATGATGGGCGGAGCTGACGCAAACAGCTTAAATTTTATTTATAACATAGCTGATGTTATTAACAAAATTGCTTTCTGTTTAGCGATATGGGCAGCAGCAACCACAGAATCCGATGCGTAAGCATTAACAAAACTAAAACAAAAGCCTGTAGGCAAACCTACAGGCTTTTTTTTTATATGGTTAACAATTTATATGAATTTATCTGAAAAAAAACAAATTAATAAAAAACTTAGAAGTATTGTAATTGGCGGTGGTTTTGGTGGTATAGCAACTGCTCTTAGATTAAGAGCCCTGGGTCATCAAGTTACTTTGTTAGAAAGATTAGGTTCTTTAGGAGGAAGAGCGCAAGTTTTTAAAAAAAATGGTTTCAAACACGATGCTGGTCCAACTGTAATAACAGCTCCTTTTCTATTTGATGAACTTTTTGAAATATTCAACGAGAAAAGAGAAGAATATATTGAGTTTAAACCTTTAGAACCTTGGTACAGGTTTCATTTTCATGACAATCAAACTTTCGATTATTCTAAAAGTATACAAAAAACTAAAAAAGAAATGAAAAAATTTTCAAAAGAAGATGCAAATAATTACGATAAATTATTAGAAGCTTCTAAAGCTATTTTTGATGTAGGTTTTACTAAATTATCAGATAAACCTTTTAGCTCCTTTTTCTACATGATGAAACAAGTACCTGCCCTAATAAAGTTAAAAAGCTATTTAACAGTTTCTCAGTTGGTAAATAAATATATCAAAAATCCACATTTGAGAGCAGCTTTTTCTATTCATCCATTATTGGTAGGAGGAAACCCGTTTACTACTACCTCTATTTATGCGCTTATTCATTTTCTAGAGAGAAATTGGGGAGTTTACTTTAGTATGGGTGGCACTGGAAAACTTGTTGAAGAGTTAACAAAATTATTAGAGCGGACAGGGGTTGAAATAAAATACAATACAGATATAAAAAATGCTTTTGAAACAAATGGCAAAATTGAAAAAATCGAATGCATGAATGGCAACACATTTTATGCTGATAACTATATCTTCAACGGTGACCCACCAACTTTCTATAATGAAATTTTGAAATCAAGAAGTAAAAGAAGAAAAAAATTCCTTCCAGAAAAACTAACTAGTTATTCCTTTGGATTGTATGTTTTGTTCTTTGGGACTAAAAAACAATATTCAAATATTGCTCACCATTCAATATGGCTTAGTAAAAGATTTAAAGGCTTGTTAACTGATATTTTTGATAACAAAATTTTAAGTGAAGATTTTTCATTATACATACATAGACCTACTGCAACTGATGAAAGTTTTGCTCCAAAAGGTTGCGATAGCTTTTATGTTCTTTGTCCTGTTCCTAATTTACAAGGTAATATTAATTGGGAAATTGAAGGTGATAAACTTAAAGACAGAATTGTAAACGCTTTAGATAGTACAATTTTAACAGAATTAAAAAATAATATTTGTGATGAATTTTACATGACTCCCGTTGATTTTAAAAATGATTACCGTTCCACTCATGGTGCAGGGTTTTCAATAGCACCAAATTTTTCACAATCTGCATGGTTTCGATATCATAATAAAGATCCTCATATTGACAATTTATTCTTTTCTGCAGCTGGAGCTCATCCTGGTGCTGGTATTCCAGGAGTATTATCATCAGCAAAAGTTGTTGAAAGGTTATTAAAATAAAAGAGCTGAAAATGGATTGCCATGTTGATGATGACAAAATAGTACTAAAAAATAATGGTAAAAGTTTTCATTGGGCTGGTAAGTTCTTAAATAAAGAATGCATCAATAGGGCAGCTGAGTTATATAGTTTTTGTAGGATTTTAGATGACATAGCAGATAGTGGAGAAGCTAACTCCCATAAGCATCTCGTTAATATTAAATCTATTATTAAAAAAAATACAATTATAGAACTAGAAAATATTTATTCAATTAAGTATCCTAAATTTTTAAAATCTTCCTCTAAAAAAACAGTAATAGATTTAATTGATGGACTTATTTTAGATCAAAAGGGTGTTTTGTTTAAGCAGGAAGAAGAGTTAATTAGATATTCTTACCATGTTGCCGGAACTGTTGGAATAATGATGTGTGACGCTTTAAAGTGTGATAATGTTCTTGCTAAATCATTTGCTATAGATCTTGGAATAGCTATGCAGCTTACAAATATTGCAAGAGATGTTCTAGAAGACGCTAAAATGGGAAGACGATATTTACCTGGGAGTTGGGTCCAAAATATTTTACCTAAAGAAATAGTTTTAGCAGCTAAAAATAATGACTTAAAAAAAATTTATATGATTTCACAAGGTATAAAAAAATTATTAATTCTAGCTGAGCAATATTATTTGAGTGGAGAAAAAGGTTTCGCTTTTTTGCCCTTTAATACAAGGGTTGCTATTTCTGTAGCATCAGGTGTTTACAGAGAGATTGGGGTACAGTTAGAAAATGAAAATTACAATTGGCAAAATGGAAGGCAAATAACATCAATCTTCTCGAAAATAAAAATTACATTATTCAAGACTTTTAAAGAAATTTTTTATTTAAGAAATATGAAAAAGCATAATTCTGAACTACATATTTATTTAGAAAGTTTAGTGAATGATAAAAAAGGAAATTAACATTATTGGAGGTGGTTGCGCAGCATTATCATTGGCTAGATTAATTCACAACTTACCTAACTACAAATTTAATTTATTTTTAGGTAACAAAAATAAAAATAATAAAGACCATTTTTGGGGATTTTGGAAAGTTAAAATTAATACTGAAGCTTATAATAAAGCAAATCATGTATGGTCTAAATGGTCAATCAATACTAATGACTCTAAACATATTCTAACGTCAGTTAAACATCCTTATTGTGTAATAAAAAGGAAAAAATGGTTGGATATATGTAAAAAACAACTTACAAATCAAAAATTTACCATTTTAGAAAATGATGTACTTGAAAAAGATGGCCAATTATTTGTAAAGAATAAGAAAATTAAAGGTGATTTAGTTTTTGATAGCAGGCTACCTAAAATTCCAAGCAATATTTTGTTACAGCATTTTGAAGGATTTGTAGTTACTTCTGAGAAAAATGTATTTGATGAAGATATAGTAACATTAATGGATTTCAGATGTGACCAGTCAAGAGGTATGCATTTTATTTACCTACTACCATTTAGTAAACGGAAAGCATTGGTTGAATCTACAATGTTTTCAAAAACAATTGAAAACAAAGAATTTTATTCAGCTGAAATCTCAAAATATCTCAAAAAATATTTTAACTTGGACAAGTTCACAAAGAGTGATCACGAAAAAGGTGTTATTCCCATGCATTATATTTCTTGTGCATCTAGAGAAATGTATAATATTGGCACAAGAGGGGGGGCAGTAAGACCTTCTTCGGGATATGCTTTTACTTTCATTCAAAAACAAGCATTTCAAATAATTAGCCAAATAAAAAAAAGAAAAAAAATTAATACTCAAATTCACAATAATATTGATTTATTTTTAGATAAAATATTTATAAGCGTAATTAATGAATTTCCTATATTAGCTCCTAAGATTTTTTCAAGTTTAGCCAGAATTTTAAATGGTGATGAAATGGCTAAATTTATGTCTGGAAATGCTTCACTATTAACAACTTGCAAAATAATTATTTCAATGCCTAAAATACCATTTATCAAATCATTTTTTTATGTTGTGTATCGTAAATGGTTCAATTTACCTTAGATTGGTTAGATTATATCTCATTATTTTTTATTATTTTTATGGGTATTCCCCATGGAGCTCTTGATGGAGCTATCTCAGTTACATTAGGTTTCACGAAAAGTTTTTATTTACAGGTACGATTTATAATTACATATTTATTAGTAGCTACATTAGTTGTTGTTCTGTGGTATTTTTTACCAGTTTTTTCTCTCATTTTGTTCTTAATAGTAAGTGTTTTTCATTTTGGTTGTGGTGATTTAAATTGGAAAAATAATAATTTATATTATATATGTGGTTATGCTCATGGGGGGCTGGTAGTATTAGGCATAATTTTTTTTAACAAGGATGAAGTTGATCATCTCTTTTCAATTTTATCTGGTAATCAATTGTATTTATTGTGGCAATTTCTTTATGTGTCTCTTATGGTATGGGTTTCATCATTAATTTTAATATTAATTAATTATAAAAAAATTACTTTCTCTAAAAATTATATCAAATTATTTACTGTAATGGTTTTAGTGATATCACTTTTCCCGCCTTTACCGGCATTTGCGATATATTTTTGTCTTATTCACAGCATTCACCATTTCAAAAGAATTATACCAACGTTACTAAACTTTATGGAAAAGAAAAAATTATTGTACCTAATGATTATTTTTTCTGTATTTAGTTGGTTAGGTGGTGGAACTGCATATTATATTTTACTAAATTTATATTCATATACAGATACAATCATAAAAGTAACTTTTATTGGTTTAGCAGCATTAACTTTTCCACATATGATTTTAGTTGACGGTGTGTTTAGGCTAAAATATAAAATTTAGAATCTCTGTTTATTAACTTATATAATTTCCTAAAGATGATAATGTTAACAATAGACCAAGGACGAGATTTGATTTAAATACTTGCAGTGGATTATTATGTTCTATGTTTTTTATTTTTATTACTTGATAAGTAAGATGCAATCCACAAATTGATACACCAATGTACCAAAAGATATTATTATTTAATAAATATCCACTAATAATTAATAAACAAAACATTAAACTATAGGAAAATCCTACAAAAAGAGTTAAAAAATTTTTAGCTGAAACAGCAGAATTTTTAATACCAAAAATTTCATCTTCATTTTTATCTTGGCATCCATAAATTGTGTCATATCCAATGATCCAGAATACAGTTGCCAAATACATAATGAATATTCCTAAATTCCAATCTTCACTTGCAGCAGACCAAGCTGTTGGGACAGCCCAACTAAAGGTCAATCCTAAGATAATTTGTGGCCATTTTGTAAATCTTTTAGCCAAGGGATATAGAATAACTAGAGGTATCGCTGAGACAGCTACAAACCAAGTGTAAATATTTAATTGATATAGACAAATTAAACCAATCAATAACATAGTAATTAGAAAATAGGTTGCATGTAAAATTGAAATTTCACCACTTGCAAGCGGTCTTGTTTTGGTTCTAGAAATTTTTTTATCAATATCTTTGTCCCACATATCATTAATAGTACATCCGGCAGCTCTCATAACAATTGAACCTATTAAGAAAATAAACATTAATTTTATACAGTTTATAAAATCTAAACTTGTTAATGGAAGTACCCACCACCCAGGTAGAAGAAGAAGCCAAAAACCAACTGGTCTGTCAAATCTCCCTAATCTTATCCATTTAATATAATGTTTAGGAAGTATATCCCACCAACCATTATCAAGCATGTCAGAATTATTTTGTTTGGGTATATTCATAAATAATGCAATATCATTATACTATATTGTAATCAATGAGCAGTGAAATTAATTTTAAGTTATACGGTTTTTTATAATGTTAGATTTATCTTATAAAGCTAAAATCAGACTATATTATCCCGGAAAAATAGCTTTAAAAAGTACAGTTAAGTTAGAAAATAAGCAAGTTCATTATTTAATAAATGTAATGAGAAAAAAAATTGATGATTCAATTTTAGTTTTCAATAGCGTTAATGGTGAGTTTTTGGCTAAAATTTCTGAAATATATAAAAAAAAAATTATTATAGATATAATAAAAAAAACGCGAGATGTTAAATTTGAAAATGATATTTGGCTATTATTTGCGCCAATTAAAAAATCTCCAACCGAATATATAGTGCAAAAGGCAACTGAATTGGGGGTATCTAAAATCATCCCTGTAATTACAGAACGTACTATCACAAAAAATTTAAATCTAAAAAGAATGCAAGATATAGCTATTGAATCTTCTGAACAATGCGAACGCATAACGATCCCTGAAGTCTGTGCTGTAAAGAAACTTAAAGATTTAATTACAAATTGGAATAATGAACGAATAATCTTTTTTTGTGATGAAACAATGAGAAAAAATAAAACTAAGAAAATTGATTTTCAAAATTTATCTACAAAACCTTTTGGAGCTATTCTAGTCGGTCCTGAAGGTGGCTTTAGTACAAATGAAATAAACTATCTTAAAGAAAAAAGGTTTATAAGACTAATTGATCTAGGGCCTAGAATTCTAAGAGCTGATACAGCTGTAATAGCCGCTCTTTCTCTATGGCACTTTTTTAATGGAGATATTAAAAAATATTCTTAGCCTTATAATTAAATTCAATATATATAAGAAATAATATAAAATGTTAAATGTTAATATTTTAAATTTATTATCAAAATCTATCTATGAGACTTAAATGCAAAGATTAGAAAAAGACCAGCTAATAAATTGGTTTGAAGCAGGTGCAAAACCCAGAGAGCTCTGGAAAATAGGAACTGAACATGAAAAATTTATTTTTCATTTAGATAATTTAGAAAGGGTTGGTTATTTTGGTAAATCAGGAATAAGTGAATTATTAAACAACCTTGCAAAAGAGAATAATTGGGAAAAAGTATTAGAAAATAATAACATAATTGGTCTTAAAGATGAAACGGGCGCTTCAATTTCTCTTGAACCTGGTGGACAATTAGAATTATCTGGGGCTCCTCTAGATAACTTGCATCAAACATGTAAAGAGACCGGCAAACATTTACAAATAATGAAAAAAGCTATCAACAGGCTTGGCTTATCAATGATAGGACTAGGATATGATCCTAAGTGGTCCCGTTCAAAACAAAAATGGATGCCTAAAGGTCGTTATGAAGTAATGAAAAATTTTATGCCTAAAGTAGGCGAGCTTGGATTAGATATGATGCTTAGGACATGTACCATTCAAGTAAATCTTGATTATTTAAACGAAAAAGATATGGTGCAGAAATTTCAAATATCTCTTGCTTTACAGTCAATTGCTACAGCTATTTTTGCGAATTCTCCATTTATTGAAGGTAAAGAAAGTGGATATTTATCCTCAAGAGCAATTGTTTGGACTGATACAGACCCAAATAGAACAGGTGTGCCTGAAATTGTATTTACTAAACATTTTGGCTATGAAGCATGGTTAGATTATGTTTTAAAAGTTCCGATGTATTTCGTTTATAGAGAGGGTAAATATATCGATGTATCAGGAAAGTATTTTTCAGATTTTATGGATGGTAAGTTGGAAGGCTTTGAAGGCCAATTTCCATCGATAAAAGACTGGGAAGATCATATAACCGTTCCGTTTCCTGAAGTAAGACTAAAACAATATTTAGAAATGCGAGGGGCGGATGGAGGCCCTTGGAATATTATTTGTGCTTTACCAGCCTTATGGGTGGGTTTATTGTATGACAATAAAGCCCAGTTGGAGGCGTTTGATTTAGCAAAACCATTTATGAATACATCTATATTAGAGGAAGGAAGAATGTCTGCTGCAAAGTATGGTTTAAAGGGTAAATTAGGCAGTAAAAATATTATTGATATTGCTGAAGAAATGCTAAGGATTTCTAGCACAGGTCTTGAAAGGCGTAAAATGCTAGATCAAAGAGGTATTGATGAAAGACAGTTTTTAGATCCACTTTTTAATATTATCAGAAATCAAAAAACTGGCTCTGAAGTTCTTTTAGAAAAGTTTAATGGTATCTGGAAAAAAAATATTGATAAAGTATTTATTGAAAACGCTTTCTAACACTTTAATTGGTATCAGTTCCACCTACAGTGATACCTCCCATTAATAAAGTAGGTTGTCCAACACCCACAGGAACTCCCTGACCTTCTTTGCCGCAAGTACCAATCCCGTCATCCAATGACATATCATTCCCAATTAAAGATATTTTAGACATTGCATCAGGACCATTGCCAATTAGAGTAGCTCCTTTGAGAGGTTGCATAACTTTCCCATTTTCTACGAGATAGGCCTCTGAAGCAGAAAAAACAAATTTTCCGTTGGTGATATCTACTTGTCCACCAGCAAAATTAACTGCATAAATACCTTTTTTAACCGAGCTTATAATTTCTTCTGGTTCAATTGTTCCATTATCCATATACGTATTTGTCATTCTTGGCATAGGGTAATGAGAATAAGACTGTCTTCTCCCATTTCCAGTAGGCTCCATTTTCATTAGTCGAGCATTTTGACGATCTTGCATATAATTACGTAAAATTCCATTTTCTATCAAAATATTTTTTGATGATTTTGTACCTTCGTCATCTATTGTTATTGATCCTCTTCTATTTTCAATTGTTCCGTCATCAATAACTGTAACTCCTTCAGCAGT
>CACJFI010000011.1 GCA_902592615.1 uncultured SAR116 cluster alpha proteobacterium
TTTTTGTACAGCTATCTTTTGTTTTTATTAGGAAAATTTGAATACTCTGTAGATAACAATGAATTGAGAAAGATAATTAGCAAATGGTTTTTTATGTGTTCTTTAACAGGAAGATATACAGGGTCACCAGAGTCAGTTTTAGAAGCAGATATTAGAAGATTAGATATGGGTGAAAAAAAACCTAGCTGGTTTGTAGAATATCTTGATTCACTCATTTCCTCACAATTTATACCAGAATTTTGGGAAATTACACTTCCTCAAAAGTTTGATAACTCAGGTGGCTACAGTCCATATCTCTTTGGTTACCATGCTGCACTGAATCTTTTGGGTGCTACCGCTTTATTTTCTGGTGTGAAAATATCAGAGATTTTGGATCCTGCCGTATCTAGTAGAAGATCTTTAATTGAAAGACATCACTTATTTCCAAAATCATATTTAAGAAGTGTTGGTATTAATGGCATTTATAGCATAAACCAGATTGCAAATTATGCATTTTTAGAATGGGATGATAACAACAAAATTTCTGATAAGCCACCGTCTCAGTATTTTCCACAATACTTTTCAAAATTAAGCGAAAATGAACGCAAAATGGCAAATTATTGGCATGCTCTTCCAGATAATTGGGAGAACATGGAATATTGGAAATTTATAAAAGAAAGACGCAGGTTAATCAGTTTGGTTATTAAAGATAGTTTTAAAGTTTTAAATAAAGAAAAAGAACCACTTGTAACATATGAAAGCTTGGGACCATCAGTTTCAGAGTTATTAAAGAGTATGGAAACATCTCAAATTGAATTTAAATCTTCGGCTAGAGTTTCATTTAAAGACGATATTCCTGAAAAAGTTGTAAATGAAAGCGTAATCAAAACAATAGCTGCTTTTATGAATTCCGATGGAGGCACCCTGGCTATAGGTATATCTGATGATGGTGATATTTTAGGTTTAGAACAAGATCTAAACTATAAAAATCAAGATTTAGATCAATATCAAAATTGGCTTTCTACGCTTATGATGAATAGAATTGGTAAAAGTGTTATTGCAAATTTAGTGCAGATAAGATTTGAAACTTTAGGTGATAAACTAGTTTGCCTTGTGGATGTAAAAAAATCAAATAAACCTGTTTTCGCCAACAATTCATCAGGAGATGAAACTTTTTACGTAAGAGTAGGTAACTCAACGAGAATTCTTAAAGGGCGTGAAATTACAGATTATACAGACAAATAGACATATATGTAAACTTTCTGAAATTACGATTATTTATTTCCATTTGATAAGAGAGGAGTAGCTTATGACGAGTACCTTGCAAAAAATACGAGATAGGCAACTAGCAAAAGGTAAAGATGAAAATTCTTTTGTTGTTAAAAATTTAAGATGCCAAATTGAAGCAGAAAAATCAGGGAAAGGTTTTGCCGAGCTCTATGTAACTGGATCCGCAAACAAACCGACAAGTGAGAAAAAACAAAAAAAGTAAAAAAAATAAAAAAAGAAAAATTAATTGTACACATTTTGTACTCACTTTTTCGAGGGAATCGGTGGGAACTCTGTAGCCGTATTTCCTTGAATACCTACCTCTTTACACGCCACGCATAGGTTTTTTACGAACTGTCACGCCGGAGGTCGCGAGTTCGAGTCTCGTCACTCTCGCCATTTTATTAAGTTTTAAATCAAAAATATAATAAGATTAATTTTTAATATGATTTGTTCTTTATAAAATAGTCCATTCTGTCTACTGACTTAACATTAAATTTAACTTTTTTTTTATCTCTAATTATTTCAAGTTGTATATTAACTCCTATATCTCCTGAATTCCAAATTGACATATAAAAATTTTTTACACTACTTATATAATTTCCATTAACTGCATTTATTATATCATTCTTTCTTATGCCAGATATATCTGAAGGTCCGCCTTTACTTACTTTAGTGACAATAACTTTACCAGAAGAATCATTAGTTGAAATTCCTAAATATGGTTTCATACCTGATTGTGGACGACCATATTTTAAAAGATCATTTAAAATTGGTTTTAGGAGGTTTATTGGAACAAACATATTTCCAGGTGTTATAGTACCGGGGGAGGCTGCGTCAGCAACAAAAAGTGAGCCTATACCTAATATTTCCCCTTTAGAATTAACAAGAGGAGCTCCAGCCCAAGATTGATTCATTGGTAGTGTATAAATTGGTTTTTCCAAGAAATATTCCCACCAACCTACAAAAGGTCTTCTTGAAACCATTTTAGCAATTGATCCTATTCCTCTATTAGGTGAGGGAAGAATTAACAAAACATCATCTAATTCTATTTTATCTGAATTACCAAATTTTAGCGGAATTAAATTGGCTTTAATTATAGGTGAAACTATTCCAAATCCTGATGAGTGGTCATATCCAGTCAATCTACCAGGTATTTTTTTCCCATTAGGCAGTCCTATTTTTATGTCGCTTGCTTCAATAACGATGTAACCGATAGTGAGAATATTATTTTGGTCAATTATGACACCGCTCCCTTGACGAACTGTGCCAAGACTTTTTGATGTTCTTGCGTCATCAGGAACCATTGTATCAATACTTACTACTCCATTATAAAAATTTTGAATTTTATCTTTTGTTAAAGATGATTGATCCGCACATACAATTGAAGATGCAAAAAATAATGATATAAAAAAATATTTTTGACAAATACGAAATATATACACCAAATTACACCCCTATTAAGTATGATGTAATACCAAATCTACGAGTGGCTAGTACAATTTGAATCATAAAATATATTTAATAAATAAAGCAAGGAATTTTAAATTTAATGAATTGCTTTTTAACCTGTTAATAATTAAAACTATTAAATTATAATTAACTTAAAATGATGGCAAATATGAAGCTTCAATTACACCACATAAATTTGTCTACTGATAAAGTAGATGAAATGAATGATTTCTATTTAAATGTTATGAAACTTAAAATAGAAACTGAAGGATTACCAGTTTTAGAGAGAAAAAAAGGTTATTCTGGAGACGTGGCTTTTGTATCAGACGGTAAAATACAAACACATTTAGCAGAAAAAGATTTGGATGTTTGTTTTAAAACTGGTCATACAATAAATCCACTTGAAAAAGGTCATATAGCTTATCGCACAGATGACTTAGAAGCTTTTAAAAAACATTTAAATGAATTAAAGATCAATTTTTCAGATTGGGGTGAAACTGCAGTAGCAGGATGGAAACAAATATTTTTTCATGATCCAGATGGAAATATAATTGAAGTTCACGAAATAGAAGAAAAATAACTTTAAAGTTATAACATTAAATAATTATAAGATTGGTATTCAAATTTGAAAAAGCCCAATATTAATTTGTTGGCAGTAATAGTCGCTGTACCCGTAATAGGAATGACTATTATAGCACCTGCTTTAACTATTATAAAAAATGACCTCAATATTTCTTTTGAAGATACACAATTAATTTTAACATTATACTTTATTTTTCTAGCGTTCGGTCAGATGTTATCCGGACCATTTTCTGATAAATATGGAAGAAAACCAATTTTACTTGTAGGAGCTTCAATTTATTCAATCTCCGCCTTTTTTGCATCTTTGTCATCAAATATAGAAATCTTATTGATACTAAGATGTTTTCAGGGATTTGGTGCTGCAGCATGCCTTTCAGTTGGAAGAACTATTTTGAGCGATTGTTATGAAATTAAGGAAGCAGCAAAGGAAATGTCAAAAATGACAGCTATAATGGCAGTTATTCCAATTTCTTGTTTTATCCTAGGAGGGTTTCTTGCTGAGTATTTAGGATGGAGAAGTAATTTAATTGCTTTAGGTTTATTAAGCCTGATTCTGATAATAGCCATATCATTATTTTTAAAAGAGACATTAATAAAAAAGGCTAAGAGCATAAGTTTTCAAAATGTGTTTATAGTTTATAAAGGATTGTTGAAAACCCTTTCATTTAATTATTTTACGATTACTACTGCAATGCAAACGTCTATGTTCTTTGCAATGAATGGTTTTATGCCTTACGAATTTGAAAGACAGGGAGTAAGTATGTCAGAGTTTGGAATATGGTTTTCATTTACATCTATAGGATATATTTGTGGGAATATTATAAATAGTCAATTAAGTCTTAAAATTGGTTTAGAAAGAATGTGTCTTTTAGGAACAGCTTGTTCTTTTATTACTGTATCAATATTTTTTTTGAATAATAATTTATTCCAAAATGGTCCAATTGTTTTATCATTGATCTGTATGTTGTTTGGATGTTCAAACGGTTTTGCAGTAGCTAACAGTATGACTGGGGCAATAAATTCGTCTAAATTAAATAAAGGTGCAGCAAGTGGTTTAATGGGTGCTTTCCAAGTTGGTTCTGGAGGATTAGCTGGTTTTCTGATAATATATTTTGGAGGAGCACAAAATTTTAATATATGTTTATATGCATTATTCATTATGTCTAGTATTTCAATAATATCCTCTTACTTGATATTAAAAATGAAAAAAATTAGTATTATTTAAATATGATTGATGATCAAAATATTGAATAGTTGATTCACATCATCATTTCTGGGATTTACATAAAAATTATTATCCTTTCTTATCCGATAAAATAGATCCAGATTTCTTTTTAGGTGATTATAAAATAATAAGACAAAATTATCTTCCTGTTGATTATGAAAGAGACATAAAAAATCATAATGTTGTTGGCACTATTCATTGTGAAGCAGAGTGGGATAGGGATGACCAGCTTGGAGAAACGAAATGGATAGAAAATTTAGCTAAGAAAAATTAATTACATGCTTATTACTCAATAATTTAAATTTTTTTTTAATTGTGTTAATTAATTATTTTATTTCTTGTGGAGTTATGATTGAGTATTCAATTTACTGATATTGTTAACAAATTACCAGCCTCTGTACCTTTTGTAGGTCCGGAAGCTCAAGAAAGAAGTATTGATCAACTTTTTAAAGCTCGCATTGGAGCTAATGAGAGTGTTTTTGGACCTTCAGAAAAAGCAATTTCAGCTATGAAAAAACAATTAAGTGAAGTCTGGATGTATGGTGATCCAGAAAATTTTGATTTGAAATATGCGCTGGCAAAAAAACATAAAGTAAATTTTGAAAATATTGTTGTAGGTGAAGGAATTGACGGTTTACTAGGATATCTGATTAGATTGATAATAGAAAAAGGAGATAATGTCGTTACTACTGATGGCGCGTATCCAACTTTTAATTATCATGTAGAGGGATTTGGAGGAAATCTACATAGAGTACCTTTCTGCGATGATACGGAGGACTTACAGAAATTACTTGACAAAGTCAAAAAAACATCAGCAAAGATATTATATGTATCAAATCCAAACAATCCAATGGGAACAATTAATAAACCGTCAGATGTTCAAACATTAATTCAGAATCTTCCAGAGACCACCTTGTTATGTTTGGATGAGGCTTATATTGATTTTGTAGATGATAATTTTGTACCTAAGATTTCATTGGAGACAAAAAATGTGATTAGAATGAGAACTTTTTCAAAAGCATATGGAATGGCAGGATTAAGGGTTGGTTACGCAATAGGAGAAAAAGACTTAATCTTGAATTTTGAAAAAATAAGAAATCATTTTGGCATGTCAAGAATTTCTCAAGTAGGAGCATTGGCTGCGCTAGAAGATTATGATTTTATTAGTGATGTAATTCATAAAGTAAAATTATCTAGAAATAGAATTGCTGATATTGCTAATAATAATAATTGTAAATTTATTCCTTCTTTTACAAATTTTGTAGCAATTGATTGTTTAAAAGATAGTAAATTTGCAAAAAAAGTACTTCAAAATTTAATTAACAAAGGTGTTTTTGTGAGAATGCCATATTCATTTCCTCAAAATAGGTGTATAAGAGTGACAGTAGGATTAGACAAAGATATTGATTTATTTGAAAAATATTTTCCAATAGCATTAAAAGAAAGCTAATTAAATAACATATCTCAAATCTTAAACTGAAATAATAATTTAATTAAAATAGGGAGTTTTTATATGTCAACAAATTATCCAGATACCCATCTTTTTCTTAATGGAGAATGGAGAGAAGCTGTAGCAAAAGAGAGTCTTGAAATTATAAATCCAGCAACAGAAGAAGTTATTGGTAAAGTATCACATGCTAGAAAAGAAGATTTAGATATTGCTCTAAATGCTGCTGAAAAAGCTTTTGACAGTTGGAAAAATGTCTCTGCTTATGAAAGATCAAAAATATTGAGAAAGGCTGCTGACATAGTCCGTAGTAAAGCGGATTACATCGCCACACTTATGACTATGGAGCAAGGTAAACCTGTTATTGAAGCCAAGATGGAAACAATGGGTGCAGCAGACTCTATTGATTGGTATGCAGAGGAGGGAAGAAGAGCATATGGAAGGATAATTCCTTCAAGAGCTCCAGAGGGTGTGTACCAATTTGTTTTTAAAGAACCTGTTGGTGTGGTTGCTGCTTTTACTCCTTGGAATTTTCCTTTAAATCAAGTTGTTAAAAAAGTTGCTGCAGCCTTTGCCGCTGGTTGTACTGCGATTGTAAAAGGACCTGAAGAAACTCCTGCAAGTGTAGCTGAGTTGATCAAAGCTTTTGATGAAGCTGGAATGCCTAAAGGCTCAATAAATTTAGTTTATGGAATACCTGCTGAAATTTCTGAATATTTAATTGCTCATCCTGTCGTAAGAAAAGTTACTTTTACTGGATCTACAGCAGTTGGAAAATTATTAGCATCTCAAGCAGGAACGCACATGAAAAGAGTTACCATGGAACTTGGTGGTCATTCCCCTGCTATTGTTTGTGAAGATGCGGATGTAAAAACAGCTGTGAAAATATTGAGTGCCAATAAGTTTAGAAATGCTGGACAGGTCTGTATTTCACCAACCAGATTTTTAGTGCATGATTCAGTTTATGACGAATTTGTTGACGGGTTTGTCAAACAAGCTGATTCTATAAATGTTGGCAACGGACTTGAGGATGGAGTCAAAATGGGTCCACTAGCTCACGACAGAAGACTAACCGCGATTGAGGGGTTCGTTGCAGACGCAGTTGAAAAAGGTGCAAAAATTTTAACTGGTGGTAAAAGAAAAGGTAATAAAGGCTACTTTTTTGAACCCACCGTAATGACTAATGTCAGTAAAGAATCTAGGATTATGAATGAAGAACCTTTTGGCCCATTAGCTCCAATAAATTCATTTAGTTCAATTGATGAAGTAGTTGAAGAGTCCAACCGTCTAAACTACGGATTAGCAGCATATGCCTACACAAACTCTGCAAAAACTGCGCAAGATCTTGGTCAAAAAATAGAAAGTGGTCAGGTATCAATTAACCATCATGGATTAGGGTTAGTAGATACACCATTTGGTGGTGTTAAAGATTCTGGATATGGATCAGAAGGTGGCCCGGAGGGTTTAGATGCGTATATGACCACCAAGCTAGTATCACAAACTGGGTTATAAAAAGTAAAAAAAGAAAAACTAAAGCAGTCTATCTAGGCTGCTTTTTTCTATGTATGGAAAAATTTTTTATTTAAAAATAATAAAAATTAATTTATTCTTTTATAACGTTTAATTTTATAGGTAATTAGATTATGGAATGGGTACCTGCACCAACACCAATAAATGAAAACAGAAGATCCCAAGCTGTTGAAAAAACTGGTATTATTGGCACAGATCAAATTTATTTATTTGATATTTATGTTGAAATTGCAAAAGATATTAGTGGCTATGATGCTGGGAGTTTCAGTTTATATGACTCTAAAAACCAATGTATGATTTCTGAAATTGGTAAACCAGAACCAAGAGAAATACATCGCAAAGCAGATAAGGCTGCGAGTATTTGTTCATATGTTTTACTAGAAAAAAACCCGCTGATTGTATTTGATTTAAAAAAACATGAAATTTTTAAATATCATCCTGCTGTTGAGTCTGGCATGGTTCATAGCTATTGTGGATTTCCTGTGAGAAATAATGATGGCTATGCCATGGGAACTTTTTGCATTTTCCATTTTTCTGGTATAAAAAAATTATCATCTGAAAAAATTGGTTTAATTGAAAAATTAGTCTCTAGATTAGCCCTTCAAATAGACACGCAAACTGAACAAAAAGAATTGACATCTCAAAAAATCTCAAAATCAATTGATGTTTTTCTTGATAGTAATTCTGCATTTAATATTAATGATTACAAAACCTTTATAGATATTTGTAGTGGTCTTACCTTGGCTAAAGAAAATGCAATTAATCTTGTCAAATACGGTTTATGTGAAATTAAAAATGAGACTGTGTTTCTTTCATCTACAGGAAACGAGTTACAAGAAAAAATGAATATATTTACTAAAGTTCACAATCAGATAAAAGTTGAAGGAAGTGAGGCCAACACTTTAATTGATAGTGCACTTAATAAATTGGGTGAGTTATAATGTTTGCAAAAGTTTATCAGTATAAATTTGGAACCGTAGCAGAAGCAAAAGTTGCTGCCTCTTTCTGTGCAGATAATTTAGGTAAAAAAATCAGTAAATACAAATTTCAATCATTAAATGTTATGATCGGTAAAGATGGTGATCTTTCAATTTTTATTAAGTTTGATACAATTGATAGGTTAAAGAAATACGAGTCTGAGTCTGACGAATTCATAAAAGAGTTGAAGCAGACATTTGTGTTCAAGGAAAACCAATATGCAGGTGTTTTTGTCTATAATTATGAAGCAGAGGCCACTTCATCTGAAATTAAAATTACCCCTCCGGCTGCCTAGGCTTTAAATTATATTATTTTGTTAAAGAATAAATAACAAATTTTAGTATTACATTAAAATTTTAGTGAGGTTCTTATGAAAAAAGATCAGAAAAAAAAAGATAATATTATACTAAAAAAATATATTCCTAAATTAGCAAAACATTTTAAAGTTCGTGAATTAACAAAAGAAGACCTTAAACCTAACAGAGATAACGAAGAGTGTTTTATTATTAAAGAAGGTTCAGTTCTAGCAAGAGATAGAACCGGTAAGACATTTAGTTTAGATCATGGACATCCTATTGGTTTTGCTGAAGCCATGGTTTCCAGGCCTTACGAATTAGAATATATTTTAAAAGAAGATTCATCCGTATATACTTTTAAAAGTAGTTCCATAAGGAAGGCTCTGGCTGTTTCATCCTCTCTTACTAGAGGTGTTGCTAAGTATACATTAGATAGGATTTTTAATACAAAGAAAAGTAAAACTTATCATCTTATTGATGATGGCTTTTTATCTAAACAGGTAGAACGCTTTCCTATGAGAGATTTTGCTGACGATGAGACTATATTCATGCGAAATCAAAAACCTAAATTCTTTTTTTATGTTGAATCAGGTAAGGTTGAACTCCACTCAAGAACGGATAAAGTAGTTGCAACATATTATCCAGGTGACTCATTTGGAGAAATGGCGTTATTTACAGATAGCTATAGATCTGCAACAGCAAAATCAGTTGGTAAATCAACTCTTCAATTAGTAAGTAGAGAATATATTAAAGAATATTTTGAAAATGAAGATCCACTAGTTAAATTTAGTCTGGTGTGTATATTGGAAAGATTACGTGCAATGAACAATCTACGAAATTTGATTTTATAATTCTTATTATCTTTATAATTTCAAAAATTTATATTTTATGGAAAAATTTTTTGACAAATGGATAGCGGTTGATTGGGGCACTAGCTCTTTTCGTGCTTATTTAATAGAAAATAACGATATTTTGGGAGATGTAGAAACTAATGATGGAATGAAATTTGTTCAAAACCACAATTTTGAAAAAACTTTAGTTAGTTTGCTAGAACCGTGGTTAGATCACAAACATAAAATTGAAGTTTTAGCAAGTGGTATGGTAGGTTCAAAACAAGGTTGGATAGAAGCCCCTTACCAAAAAGCACCGTGTAACTTAAATAATATTGAGTTCATATCGCCATCTATTAAAGATAATAGATTTTCTCTTAAAATTTTTTCTGGTATTTTACAAAGTAATAAACCAGATGTTATGAGAGGTGAAGAAACACAGATAGCTGGATTTTTATATGATAATCCAAATTTTAGGGGATCAATATGTTTGCCAGGGACCCATAGTAAATGGGTTCAAATCGAAAATGGAAATATTGTAAATTTTAAAACCTTTATGACAGGTGAATTATTTGAGATAATTTCTAAAAATTCAGTATTAATTCATAGTGTTACTTCAAATAAGATTAAAAAGATTGAATTAAAAAGAGCTGTTGATGAAATCTTTAAAAACCCTGAATTTTTTGGAAATGCATTATTTCAATTAAGAGCAGATGACCTCATTAATTCCAAAGGATCTGTAATATATAAATCAAAATTATCGGGATATTTACTAGGTTTAGAATTATTAGGTAGTTTAGAGTTTTGGGAAAAAAAGGATATAGTTTTGATTGGAAATGCAGATTTAATAGAAATATATGAGTATATTTTACATAAAAAAGTAAATTCTATAAAATTATTTTTATCAAAGGATATGGTATTAAAGGGGCTAAAAAATTTTAAAAACAAACTTTAATAAGGTTATATGACTAATAATAAAAACATATTTAATTCAAAAAGACCATTAATAGCTATTTTAAGAGGTATAACGCCTCTTGAAGCAGAAAGTGTTTCAGATGTTCTAATAGAAGCTGGTATCAGTATAATAGAAGTACCTCTAAATTCTCCTAAACCTTTTGAAACAATAGAAAGAATGGTGAGATATCATGGTGAAAATGGTATTTTTGGAGCTGGAACCGTTTTAAGAGAATATGATGTTTATAGAGTTCAAGAAGTTGGTGGAAAAATAATAGTTTCTCCAAATTTGAACACTCTTGTTATCAAAAAAACAAAAGAACTAAATATGTTCAGTATACCTGGAGTTTTTACTGCAACAGAGTGTTTTGATGCCTTGGATAGTGGAGCTGATGCGCTCAAATTTTTTCCAGCATCTCTTTTAAAAGTAGATAACTTCAAAGCTTTAAAGGCAGTTTTGCCAGAAAATACTATCTCTATTGCTGTGGGTGGTATAACTGAAAATATATTTCAAAGTTGGTTAAAAGTAAATATTAATGGTTTTGGCTTAGGGTCTAATCTTTATAAACCTGGAATGTTAGTTGAAGAAGTAAAGCTAAAAGCACAAAATATTGTAAAGATTTATGATAAATGTATTCAAGGTTGAGTAAAGTTCTATAATGACAAAATATAAATTGAATAATGATTTTAAAAAAAAAATATTATCTGATGATCAAATTTCACTTAAAAGAATTTTATCACAATTAGAGTTTAGACGTGATTTATTAATTGAACATTTACACAAAATTCAAGATCATTTTGGGTATTTATCAGAAAAAAATCTATCATTTTTAGCTGAATTTTTAAGTTTAAGTAAAGTTGAAGTATATGAAGTAGCATCTTTTTATTCTCACTTTGACATTGTAAAAGATGGTGAACATCCTCCTCCAGAAACAACTATAAGAGTATGTAATTCTCTATCTTGTCAAATTTATGGATCTGAAAAATTAAAAAATAAAATAATTGAAAGATATAAAGATCAAAATATAAGGGTGATGGATGCTCCTTGTATGGGACGTTGTGCTCTTGCTCCAGTCTTAGAAATAGGACATTACCATGTAGAAAGTGCAAATTTAGAAAAAGTTTCTGAAGCACTTGAAAAGAAATGGAAAAATCCAGTAATTCCAAATTATCAATCTTTTGATGATTATGTAAATAAAGGAGGATATCAGAAATTTAGAGAAATAAAAGATCGCCATGACATTTGGTATGACAATATTATCAAAGCTGATTTGAGAGGGCTTGGGGGTGCTGGGTTTAGGACAGCAAAAAAATGGGAGCTTGTTTCGAAGGAAAATGGATCAAAATTTTTAGCAGTTAATGGTGATGAAGGAGAACCTGGAACATTTAAAGATAAACATTATCTTGAAAAAGAACCTCACATGTTTTTAGAGGGAATGTTAATGGCTGCGACTTCTATTAACGCTGAAAAGTGTTTCATTTATATTAGAGATGAATATCCTGCAGTCTTAGAAATTTTAAAAAATGAAATTATGAAACTTGAAAAAGAAAAAATTATTCCTTTAAATTATATAGATTTGAGAAGAGGCGCTGGAGCCTATATATGTGGCGAGGAAAGCGCTATGATTGAGAGTATAGAAGGTAAAAGGGGTTTGCCTAGACACAGGCCACCATACGTTGGTCAATCTGGTATTTTTGGGAAACCAACATTAGTTCATAATGTTGAAACTCTTTACTGGGTAGCAAAAATAATGAGATATGGTCCTGAAATTTTTACTGATTTTACTAAAAATAATTGTGTAGGACTTAGAAGTTATTCTGTCTCAGGACGAGTAAATAAACCAGGTTTATATTTACTGCCTTCTGGTTCCACTATTTTAGATATAATTGAAGCTTCAGGAGGTATGATTGAAGGGCACAAATTTAAAGCTTATCAACCTGGAGGGGCATCCTCTGGTATTTTACCAGCTACTATAAATAATGTTCCATTAGATTTCGATACACTTGATAAATATGATACCTTCATTGGCTCTGCAGCAGTAGTGGTTCTATCTGACAAAGATAAAATAAGAGATGTAGCTTTAAATATGGTTGAATTTTTCAAGTCTGAAAGCTGTGGTCAATGTACTCCTTGCAGGGTAGGATGTGAAAAAGCCGTTAATATAATGAAACAAAAAGATTGGGATATCTCTCTTCTTGAGGATTTGTGTGAAGTAATGGAGAGTTCATCAATTTGTGGGTTAGGTCAGGCAGCAACAAATCCTATAAAATCAAGTATTTCCTACTTTAGTAAGGAATTAAGAAATGAATAATAAAATTTCATTTTTCCTAAATACTAAAAAAGTTGAAGCTTACAACAATGATACAATTTGGGATGTTTCTAAAAGAGAAGGAATAGAAATTCCTCATCTTTGTCACAGTAATAAAAATGGCTATAAACCAGATGGTAATTGTAGAGCTTGTGTTGTAGATGTTCAAGGAGAAAAAACATTAACAGCTTCTTGTATAAGAAAACCTACAGAAGGAATGAAAGTTTTAACCAATACTCCAAAAGTTGAAAATTCTCAAAAATTAATTTTAGAATTACTCTTATCAGATCAACCTAAAATAAAAGATAAAAACTTTCAGAGAAATCCTTTTTGGAACATACTCCATAAAAAAAAGATCAATAATTCTAGATTTTTACCAAAAAATAAGGACTATGTTCCAAACATAGATCAAAGTCACCCTGCAATGACTGTGTCCTTAGATGCCTGCATACAATGTGGACTATGCATTAGAGCATGTAGAGATGTTCAGGTAAATGATGTGCTAGGAATGTCTGGAAGGGGAGCTGACAGCTATCCTGTTTTTGACATGAATAATCCTATGGGTGAAAGCAGTTGTGTTGGTTGTGGTGAGTGCGTTCAAGCTTGTCCAACTGGCGCTCTTATTGAAACTTCTTTATTAGATAAAAATAATGATCAGACAATTTTTCCTGAAAAACAAATAAAGAGTTTATGTCCCTTTTGTGGTGTTGGTTGTCAAACCTTAGTAAGTGTAAAGGATAATAAAATAGTAGCGGTTGATGGCCAAAATGGTCCTGCTAACGAGAATAGACTATGTGTCAAAGGACGTTTTGGCTTCGACTATATAAATAGTCCACAAAGATTAACCACCCCACTAATTAGAATTAGCCAAAAAACAAAATCTTGGGACATATCAATTGATGACAAAGATATTTATAAATATTTTAGAAAAGCTTCATGGGAAGAAGCTCTAGATTTTGCTTCTAATCGATTTACTAAAATTTTAAAAAATAATAACAAAAATTCTTTAGCAGGTTTTGGATCAGCAAAAGGTTCGAATGAAGAAGCATATATATTTCAAAAATTGATAAGGACTGGTTTTAAGACAAATAATGTAGATCATTGTACACGACTTTGTCATGCATCTTCTGTAGCTGCATTATTAAAATCAGTTGGATCAGCAGCTGTGTCAGCTCCATTTACAGCTGTAAAAGATAGCGAGTGTATAATTTTAATAGGAGCAAGACCTGAACAAAATCATCCTGTTGCAGCTTCATATTTTAAACAAGCAGTCAAAAATGGGACAAAATTAATTATTTTAGATCCAAGAAAGCAAAGCCTATCAAGATACGCGACACATCATTTGCAATTTAATCCAGGACAGGATTTAGCTTTATTAAATGCTATGATTTTTACAATTATTGAAGAGAATTTAACAAATAAAGAATATATAGAAAATCATACTGAAGGGTTCAAACAATTAGAAAAAGAGATAAAAAAATTTAATCCTATTTTAATGGAAAATTTATGTGGAATACCAAAAGAAATAATTAGAAAAGTTGCAAGAATATATGCAAAGGCAAAAACATCAATTATCTTTTGGGGAATGGGTATTTCACAACATGTACATGGAACTCAAAATGCTTTTTCATTAATAAATTTAGCATTGATCACAGGACATCTAGGAAAACCAGGCACAGGTTTGCACCCTTTAAGAGGACAAAATAATGTACAAGGTGCTTCTGATGTAGGGCTAATACCTATGTCATATCCAGATTATAATTCTGTTAAAATAAAAACAAATAACGAAAAAATGGAGAAATTTTGGAATTCAAATTTAGATCTCAATGAAGGCAAAACAGTTGTAGAAATTATTAAGGATATCGATGCAGGTCTAATTAAAGGGTTGTATGTTCAAGGTGAAAATCCTGCCATGTCAGATCCAGATTTAATTCAAACTAGAAAAGGTTTAGCTAAGTTAGATCATTTAGTTGTTCAAGATATATTTGTGACTGAAACAGCATGGTTTGCAGATGTAATTTTGCCAGCAACTGCTCATGCTGAAAAATTAGGAACTTATACTAATACTAATAGACAAGTACAAATAGGAAGAAATGTAATAGAACCTCCAAAAGGTGTAAAACAAGATTGGTGGATCATTCAAGAAATTGCTAGAAGAATTGGATTAGATTGGAATTATACTTCACCAAAAGAAATCTTTAATGAAATGAAATTAATAATGCCTTCTCTAAATAATATCTCTTGGGAAAGGTTAGAAAAAGATAATTATGTGACTTACCCTGTAAAAAGTGAGAATCTTCTGGGTGAGGATATTATATTTCACGACGGTTTCCCCACGCCAAATAAGTTAGGTAAAATTGTGCCAGTAGATATCATTTATCCTAATGATGAAATAAGCAGTGATTTCCCAATGATATTATCGACAGGTAGATTGTTAGAGCATTGGCATACTGGTACTATGACAAGAAGAGCATTAGTTTTAGATGAACTGGAGCCAGTTCCAATAATTTTCATTAATGAAATAGACAGTAAGTTTTATGATCTTGATTTAACCAGAGAAGTAATAATTGAAACAAGGCGAGGAAAGATAAAATTAAAAATTAGACATGACAATGACCTTCTTCCTGGTATGTTATTTTTACCATTTTGTTTTAAGGAAGCTGCAGCAAATATTTTGACAAATTCAGATTTAGACCCTGTTGGGAAAATTCCAGAGTTTAAATATAATGCTGCTAGAATTTATCAAATATAAATTCAAATATGTTGAAATTTGTTAAAAGATTTATTTCTGATTAAAAAGAGTTTTTTTTATGTTTAAGGCTACAAAAATTAAAGAATTTTTAAAAGGAAATATTAAAATTCCTCAATTCGATAAATTAGTTGCTAATAAAGCTAGAGATTTTCAAAAACAACTAACTAAACCTGAAGGAAGTCTTGGAAAATTAGAGGATATTGCTATTTGGATGGCAGGTTGGCAAAAAACTATTAAACCAACTATAAAAAACCCACATTGTATAATCTTCGCAGGTAATCACGGTATATCAAATAAGGGTGTTTCAGCATATCCATCTGAAGTAACCGCTCAAATGGTAGAAAACTTTAAACAAGGTGGAGCTGCAATAAATCAACTGTGTAAATTAGCAAAAATTAAATTATCTGTAATTCCAATAGATTTGGACAAACCTACAATGGATTTTTCTGAAAGCAAAGCTATGAGCGAAGAAGAAGTATTTTCCTTCATGCAATTGGGTTTTGACTCAATCCCTTCTAGCTGTGATTTACTTATTTTAGGTGAAATGGGAATTTCAAATACGACATCTGCAACTTCTATTTCCTGCGCTCTATTTAACGAACCTGTTGATGTA
The DNA here is from genome assembly GCA_902592615.1 of uncultured SAR116 cluster alpha proteobacterium. Lineage (GTDB taxonomy): Bacteria > Pseudomonadota > Alphaproteobacteria > Puniceispirillales > Marisalimonadaceae > Marisalimonas. Next base: position 16,217 of record CACJFI010000011.1, read on the forward strand.
ATGACGGGTATTGGGACAGGTATTAATAAAGTCCAACTATCCAACAAAATAAAAGTAATTTACAAAGCTCTTCAGTTGCATGGAAAAAAATTTAAAGACCCAGTTAGTATATTGTCATGTTATGGAGGTAAAGAAATTGCAGCTATTGCAGGATCGGTAATTTCTGCCAGAATAAAATCTATTCCAGTACTTTTGGATGGATTTATAACTACAGCTGCAGCCTCTACTTTAATAAGTTTTGAAAAAAATATTTTAGATCATTGTTTAGTTTCTCATTTATCTGCTGAACCAGGTCATGCTAGGATATTAAATAATCTTAAAAAAGAACCAATTTTAGATTTGAATCTAAGACTTGGAGAGGGGAGCGGAGCAGCGATAGCTTCACATATATTAAGAGCAGCTTTAGCTACACACAATGGTATGTCTACTTTTGACAATGCAAAAGTTTCTAAAAAAATAACTTCATGAAAACAATTTTAAAAAATAGATTTGTGTTAGATTTTTTTGCTTGTTTAATGTTTTTTACAAGAATACCAGTTAATTGGAAATTCTTTTCAAACAAACCACCAAATCTTACAAACGCAGCATGGAGTTTTCCTTTAATAGGTTATATAATAGGTATAATATCAGGAATCATTGGTGAACTATGTATTAACATTAATTTATCAATATTTTTATCTTGTACGATAGCAATCGCATTTAGTGTCATGATTACTGGAGCTTTCCATGAGGACGGTTTGGCTGATATGGCGGATGGTTTTGGGGCAGGCGGTTCACCAAAAAAAATTAATAAAATAATACATGACAGTCGTCTTGGAACTTACGGAACAACAGCATTAATCTTAGGATTATTAATACGGCTAGGGCTAGTAATAAATTTGGTAGAATTAGGTTATTCATTATTATTGATTTTATCTTCTAGTATTGCTTCAGGAAAATTATCAATAATTTTCACAAGAAATTATTTTACTGTCTCAACTTTTTCAAAAACAGGTAGTATTATTAAGACTGTTTCTAATAAAATGCTAGTAATAGCCTCTTTAATCTGGCTAATACCAGTAGTTTATTTCTTTCCTTTCTGGGGTGTTTTAATAGGATTTTTTTTGAATTCAGGAGTAATTTTTTTTATAGGTAAAATGTCTCAAAAAAAAATAGGTGGTATTACTGGAGACATACTTGGAGCAATTGCCTTTACAACTGAATTAGTTTTTTTGCTTGGGATAATAATTTATTTAAGGCATGTATATTGATGAATACTTGTAGATTATATCTTATACGTCATGCTCCAGTTAAAAAAAAAGATGGTTATGTCCCAGAAAATAATCCCAAAGCAATTATAAATTCTGATCATTTAAAAAAGCTTGCCGCATATATTCCAGATAATAGCTTATGTTATGTTAGTCCTTTAAAGAGAGCTATTCAAACTGCTGAAGAATTGTCCAAATATAAAAATTTTAAGAAAATAGTAATTGAAAAAAAATTGAGAGAGCAAAACTTTGGAGAATGGCAAGGAAAAAAAATATCATTAGTTTGGGAAGAAATAAAAAAATTTAAAACTCAACATAACTTTTCATTTCTTTGTCCTGAAAATTGTCCTCCAAAAGGTGAAAGTTTTCTAGATCAATGTAAACGCGTCTCTGAATTTGTTAATAATCTTAATTTTCACGATCATACGTCATTGATTTTTATTTCTCATTCCGGAACAATTAGAGCCTTTTTGTCTCAAATTTTGGACTTGGATCCTAACAAAGCAATAGGAATAGAGATTTCTTATTTAAGCATTACCTCTATAGAGGTTCTTAAGAAAGATAATGTCAGAAATAAAGGTGGTAAATATCGGTTATTAAGTGTTAACAACCAATTTATATAAATGATATCTAATAAAGTTTGAGTATGTTAAAAAATTAAAATGAAAAATTGGCAAAATAGACTTTATAAAACTCTAAAAAATGACGGAATTAAAATATTTAGCTATGTCCCTGATGCTGGACATAAGATATTAATAGAAAATGCAACAAAAGATAATTCAGTCATTGCAATTCCTCTCACATCAGAAGAAGAGGGCGTAGGCATCGCTGCTGGTTCTTATCTAGGAGGATCTAAAGCTGTTTTGTTAATGCAAAGTAGTGGTGTTGGAAATTGTATTAATCAATTATCATTAATTAAACATGGTCAATTTCCTTTTTTTACTATTATAACAATGAGAGGTGAATTTGGTGAAGGAAATCCTTGGCAATTTGCAATGGGTGAAGCAGTAATACCAACATTAAATTCAATGGGAGTAAATTGTATTAAAATTGAAAAAGAAGAAGATGTTGAAAGTACAATAAAAGCTGCTTTGAGAATGGTATTTAAGTCAGAGAGATCTGTTGCTGTTTTACTTTCACAGAAATTAATCGGGGCTAAGATATTTTAGTAAAAATTATAAAAAATGAATTTATTAGACAGAAAAAAAGCAATTCCTATTTTGATTGGTGATCATAAGAGATTTCTTATTATTTCAGGTTTGGCAGGGTCAGCAAAGGATATTGGTTTTTTGACTAAAGAAAGTCCAAATACATTTTTATTTGGTGGTGCCATGGGAGGTGCGTTGCCAACTTCTCTTGGTCTTGCTCTATCAAGACCCAATGATAGAGTTCTTTGTGTTTCGGGTGATGGTGATATTTTAATGTCTATGGGTTGTCTGGCGACAATAGTAACTATTACACCTAAGAATCTTATTATTATTTGTGTTGACAATGCGTTATATTTGGAAACTGGTGGGCAAACATCTCATACAGGTTTAGGCGTAAATCTAGAAATGATTGCAAAGGGTTGTGGCTTTTCTATTACCAAAACTATAATAACACAGCAGGAATTATTAGAAGGAAAAAAAATTCTTGATAATTTTAGCGGACCAGCTTTCATACTATTAAAGGTTAGTGGATCAAGTCCTCCTAAATATTCTAGAAATTGGAATGCTTCTGAAGAAAAATTTAAATTCAGAAAAAATTTAATAAACTAAATATTTATCTTTGATTAAATTAGTAAATATGTTAACTAAATAGTTTCCTAGTAAACTATTTTGTAGGTATTGTTTGAAAGAATCATTTGAAGATAATATAGGTTTGTTAATTCATGATGTAGCTCGATTACTTCGTGTTTTATATGATCGTCAAATGGCTTCTATAGGTCTAACTAGATCTCAATGGTGGCTCTTAACTTATTTATATTTTAAAGATGGCATAAAACAATCCGAACTTGCAATACTTATGGATATGGAAAAAGCACCATTAAGTAGACTTATAGACCGCATGGAATTAAAGGGATGGGTTGAAAGAAAAAGTGGAAGTAAAGATCGAAGAATAAAAAATATTTATTTATCTGAAAAAATTAAACCTCTTATTAATTCCATGAGGGACAAAGCAGCAATTTATAGAAAAGATTCTTTATCAATATTAAATAATCAAGATCTCAACAAGTTAAGGGATTTACTACAGATTTTAAAAAAAGATTTATCTTCAAAAGTATAAAATAAAGGAAAAGAGTTAATGTCAAATGAAGTTGATAAAGAATTAAATCCTAGCAATAGAGTAGTTAGATTTTTATTATTAATTCTACTTCCCATTTTAGTTGTGCTCACCACAGTGGGTTATTTTTATTCTTTAGGTAGGTTTATATCAACTGAAAATGCATACATAAAAGCTCCTATTATTTCTGTTCAATCTGAGGTTTCTGGAAGAGTAGATATGGTATTTATTAAAGATAATCAAAGGGTAAATAAGGGAGATAAACTTTTTAAAATTGATACCGAAAAACTTGAATTGGATTTAAGTGAACAAAAACAGAATCTTATAAATATAATTAAAGAAATTGAGAATAGAAAATCAAAATATAACGAGGCGAAAGAAGAAGTAAAATTAGCAAAAGAAGAAATTAAATTTTATTCTTCTGAAATTAAGAGAGTGAATTCTTTAGTGAGTGTTGAGGTTAAGTTAGCGAAGGAAAAAGTTGAATATCAAAAATTAGAGCTTAATAGAATTAAAAATTTGGTTAAAAAAGGAGTTGGTCTTCAAAGTAAACTTGATGAAGCAAAATTTCTTTATAATTCTGCCATAGCTAATTTAAAATATGTAAATCTAAATAATGATTTAGAAAAAATTAAATATTCGTATTTGTCTTCAAAACAAAAACTAAAAATAAATCAAGATAAACTCAAAACAATACTGACCACTTTAAATGGTAATGAAAAAATTTTGCCAAAAAAACATCCATTATACTTAAAACATAAAAGTAAATTAAATAAAATAAACTTTGATATTAAACAGTCTATTATATTTGCTAAACAAGATGGGATTGTTGCTAAATTGAATCTAGAAAAAGGAGAGTATATAGATGTTGGAAAAATTCTATTTGCAATAGTTGATGAAAAAAATTCTTGGTTAGAAGCTAATTTAAAAGAAACTGACTTAACCAATATAAAAATTGGTCAATCAGCATATTTTATTCCGGATGCATATCCTGATACAAAATGGAAAGCCCAAGTGCAAAGTATAAGTCCTGCCACAGGAGCTGAATTTTCAATTTTACCACCACAAAACTCTTCTGGTAATTGGGTGAAAGTTGTTCAAAGAATACCTGTAAGAATTTCGATTGGTGATCCGATTAATAAAAATAAAGATAATTTAAATGCTGATAAACAGCTTAGGGTAGGTATGTCTGTGTCGGTTACGATAGACACTAAGTATGAGAGTGAAATTCCAATAATAATCCGACCTTTTGCTTCTATTTTTAAATCACTAAGAGATTAAGTTGTCACCTCTAATATCTGAAACTAATAATTCTTTTAAATGGTTTATTTTAGCTACAGCAACATTTGTAACTATGCTTTATGCGATGAATGTAACAATAGCTTCAATTGCATTATCAGACATGAGAGGAGCTATGGGAGCAACACAAGACCAGATTTCTTGGGTTGTAACTGGAAATATAGTTGCAACAGCAATCTTTACTCCTTTTGCTGGCTGGTTATCTTCGAGAATACAAATTAGAACAATTCTTTTTTTTAGCGTAATAGGTTTTATAATTTCTTCCATTTTTTGTGGAATGTCAGATTCTTTAGAAGAAATTGTTATTGCAAGGGTAGCACAAGGCATTTTTGGTGCACCACTTCCGCCACTTTCACAAACGCTGGTTTTAGCAGTATTTCCAAAAAGACAAATTTCTGTGGCTATGGCAGTTTGGGGAATGGGTACAATTCTGGGTCCTGTGATTGCACCAACAATTGGAGGATATCTTGGTGAATTACTAAATTGGAGATGGATTTTTTACACCTTAGTACCATTTGGTTTTTGTGCTTTATTAGCTGTAATTGCCACAGTTCCAAAAAGACCAGTTGAAGGTAGAATGCATTTAGACTGGGTTGGTTTTTTAGCTCTTGCATGTAGTGTTGCTGCATTACAAATAATGTTCGATAGAGGAGAAAGAAATAGTTGGTTTGATAGCACAGAGACTATTATTGAGTGTGGAATAGCTATTATTGGCTTTTATATCTTTATTACTCACAGCCTGACAACAAAAAAGCCTTTTATAAATTTAAGTATCTTTAAAGACAGAAATTACACTGTAGGTCTTATTCTAATATTCTTCTTTGGCATGTTAAATTTTGTTCCAATGGTTATCTTTCCACCTCTACTACAAGAATTGAGAGGGTATCCTCAATCTATAATTGGATTAATATTAGGAATGAGGGGAATAGGAACGTTTGTTGGTTTTGCAATAATAGCTTTTACAAGCAGGATTGACTCAAGAATAATTATTTTTTTTGGCTTTGGGATACAAGCTATCTCAGGTCTTTACATGTCAACCTTCGATATAAATATGACCTTTTCACATATAGCCTGGGCCAGCTTAGTTCAGGGTTTAGGTGTTGGTTTGACTTGGCCTCCAGTGAGTGTTATTTGCTTTGCAACCTTGTCAAATAAATTTCACGGAGAAGCTACAGCTATGTTTCATCTAATTAGAAATATTGGATCAAGTTTTTTTATTTCAGTAAGTGTTGCAGTTGTTCTTCATATGGGTCAAATTAACTTTGAAGAAATTGGTTCTACAGTATCCTTATGGAACCAAGGGATTAACTTTTCAGATGTCATTAATTCATTAGATGATTTGAATGTTACAAAGTTAACAAATGAATTAAATAGACAAAGTCTTATGGTTGGGTATATAGATGCATTTAAATTATATTCATGGGTAGGTTTTTTATCTATACCATTAATTTTTTTAATAAAAATAACAAAGACTCAAAATAATTAATTCTGATTTATAGGGAAATACATGGTTAATAATATAATTCTTATTGATGGTGGTATGGGCCAAGAATTAATACATAGATCAAAAGTTAAACCAGATGGTCTCTGGTCAGCAAGAGTGATGCTTGATAATTATGACTTAGTTGTGGATTTGCACAGAGATTTTATAAAAGCTGGTGCAGAGGCAATAACATTAAATTCTTATAGTGTCACACCACAAAAGTTAAAAAGACATAATCTGGAAGAATTATTCATACCTCTTCAAAAAAGTGCAATTAAAGCGGCCATTGAGGCCAAAAAGTCATCGTCAGTTGAAACTGATATAAAAATTATTGGCTGTTTGCCTCCACTAGTTATGAGTTATAAGACAAATATAGGCATGGATAAGAATGAAGCAAAAGATACTTATAAGAAAATAATAGAAATTCAAGAACCACACGTAGAAATACTTTGTTGTGAGACAGTTTGTTCAATTGAAGAAGCTCATACAGCAACTGAAACTGCTTTAACTACTGATAAAAAAGTATGGTTGAGTTTCTGTGTCAAGGAAGAAGACGGAACCTTATTACGATCTGGAGAGAGTTTAGAAGATGCTTTAAAAGAATTTAATAATTCAAAAATTGATTCCTTTTTAATAAATTGTGCTCCACCTGAAGCTATTCATTCTTCAATTAACGTTATGAAAAATTTTTCCAAGCCGTATGGTGCTTTACCTAATGCTTTTGTAACAGTAAATGACCTAGACATTCACAATGATGTATCAATTCTTAAAAAAAGATCTGATTTAAACATTAATAAATTTACAAGTGAAATATTGAGTTACATTAAAAATAATGCTTCTATAATAGGAGGATGTTGTGAGGTAGGTCCAAAATATATAGAAGCACTAAAAAACGAAATTTTTAATAAATAGATCAAGTTGTTGGAGTTAATAAGGAATGAAATTTAATGGAACTCAGAATTATATTTCAACTGAAGATTTGAACGTTGCAGTAAATGCAGCAATCTCACTTGAAAAACCATTATTAATTAAAGGTGAGCCAGGAACTGGAAAAACAGAATTGGCTAGACAAGTATCGGACAGCCTAGGATTAGGTATTATTGAATGGAATATAAAATCCACAACAAAAGCTCAGCAAGGATTATATGAATATGATGCCGTTAGTCGTCTCAGAGATAGCCAACTAGGCGATAAAAAGATAGAAAATATTGGAAATTACATAAAGAAAGGTAAGATTTGGAATGCTTTTGAATCTAAAGAAAGATCAGTACTATTAATTGATGAAATTGATAAAGCAGACATCGAATTTCCAAATGACCTACTTCAAGAGTTAGATAAAATGGAATTTTTTGTTTATGAAACTAGTGAAATTGTTAAAGCCAAAAAAAGACCCATAGTAATAATAACATCTAATAATGAAAAAGAACTTCCAGAGGCATTTTTAAGACGATGTTTTTTTCATTATATTCAATTTCCTGAAATTGATACCTTAAAAAAAATTGTTCAAGTACACTTTCCTGAAATAAAAAAATCATTACTAGAATCAGCACTAAATAGATTTTTTGAAGTTAGAGAAATTCCTGGATTAAAGAAAAAACCATCAACTTCAGAGGCCTTAGATTGGATTAAACTTTTATTACTTGAAGATATTAATCCAATAGATTTAAAAAGTGATGGAAAGGATTTGTTGCCTAAGTTACATGGCGCTCTAATTAAAAATGAACAAGATATTCATTTGTTTGAAAGATTAGCTTTCATGGCAAGAGGAAATAGATAAAAGAATGTTTCTAAATTTCTTTTTCAAACTAAAAGATGCCAGAATTCCAGTTACATTAAATGAATTTTTTACATTTTTAGATACAATTAAATTAGACTTTATTCAATTTAACATTGAAAATTTTTATTATATGGCTAGAGCTAGTTTAGTGAAAGACGAAAGGCTAATAGATCGATTTGACGTTGTGTTTGGTGAATATTTTAAGGGCATTGAAACCTTAAAATTAGAAGATGTGCTTGAACATTTAAGAGTCCCAAAAGAATGGCTTCAAAAAATGTTGGATAAGCATTTTACTAAAGAAGAAATTGAGGAGATAAAATCTTTAGGTAGTTTTGATGAACTAATGAAAACACTTGAACAAAGACTAAAAGAACAAAAAAAACGTCATCAAGGTGGTAATAAATGGATAGGTACAGCAGGTAAATCACCCTTTGGAGCTTATGGATACAATCCAGAAGGAATTAGAATTGGACAACATGCAAGGGGGCAGGGAAAAGCTGTAAAAGTATGGGACAAAAGAGTATTTCGTGATTTTGATGATACAAGAGAATTAGATACACGAGGAATGCAAGTTGCATTAAAAAGATTAAGGCAATGGGCAAGAACTGGTATTGATGAAGAGTTAGATATTGATAATACAATATCACATACTGCTAAAAATGGTTATTTAGACATAAAAACCAGAAAAGAAAGAGAAAATGCAATTAAAATATTACTTTTTCTTGATGTAGGTGGTTCTATGGATGACTACATCAAACAGGTAGAAAATTTATTTTCGGCTGCAAAAAATGTTTTCAAAAACCTTAACTTTTTTTACTTTCATAACTGTCTATATGAAGGTGTATGGAAAAGTAACGTAAGACGATGGAAAGAACAATTTTCTACAACAGAAATTTTTAGGACATATGGAAAAGAATACAAATGTATCTTCGTTGGTGATGCTTCAATGAGTCCATATGAAATTTTAGTAGAAGGCGGTGGTAATGAACATTTTAATCAAGAAACAGGACAAGTTTGGTTAGAAAGAGCTATTGCCAAGTGGCCGTCAAATGTTTGGATTAATCCAACGAAAGAGGAGCATTGGAATTATTCTCAGTCTACACATATTATTAAAGAAATATTTTCAAATAGAATGGTACCCTTAAGCATAAAAGGAATAGAAGAAGCAACTAAAATTTTATCCAAAACTAATTAAAATTAATAGGTCAATTAATAAATGAAAGAAAACAAAATTGGCGGCCAGTATTCAACCCCAATAATTCTTCCTGAACAGAAAGTTTTAAAAGAATGGTTGGATTATAATGGCCATATGAATGTTGCTTATTATACACTAGCATTTGACAAATCCTTAGATATATTTTTAGAAGATTTACTTGGAATTGGAGAAACTCATGCTTATGAAAATTCCCAGGGTCCTTTTGTTGTTCAAGCTCATTATCATTATTTAAGTGAGATGAAATTAAATGAAAAATTTAACGTACGCTTATTTGTAGTCGATTGCGATAAAAAAAAGATGCACTTATGTTTAGAAATTTTTTCACTGCTTCAAGAAAAAGTAATTGCAGTTGTTGAACAAGTTTTAATAAATGTAAATTTAAAACTACGTAAGTCTGAACAATATCCATCATGGGCTTTTGAAAAACTTCTCAAACTAAAAAATGCTCATAAAAATGCCTCACTACCGTCTGCTTTTGGAAAATCAATTGGATTAAAGAAGTAGAAAAAATGATCATAAAATTAATCTTAACATGTTTTTGTTGGATTGCTGTTTTACCTATAATTTACGGACTTAATTTTGGTGAAACTTATATGTTTTTTTTAATATTTATATATTTTTTATTATTATTTTGGATGTTTTTATTCTCAAAAAAAACTACTAAGATAATTATTTCTCTTTTGTTTCTATTTACTTTTTTAATTTTAGATAATCTTCCATCAAAAGAGATTATTCTAAAAGCTGGAAACTTTTTTATTATTTTTTCTGCTTTCCTTCCAAGTTTATGGCTTTTAAGGGCTACAGCTATCACAATGCCATCAGTTCAAAACACACAATCACTTCTATCAAAATTAAATGCAAAAAAAATACTTTCAGGGTTTCAAGTTACATCTCATTTTCTTGGAAGTGTAATTAACATTGGTTCTTTCCCGCTGTTATCGTCTGTACTACCTAAAAATTCAAAAATTAGTCTAAGACAGTCTGCTGGTGAAGCGTCAATTCGTGGTATGAATACTGCGGTTTTATGGTCACCTTTTTTTGTTAGTTTTGCTGTTGGACAAATTTATCTTCCTGAAATGTCAGCATGGATGGGGATTGGATTTGGAATCATCATAGCAACTCTTTTTAATCTTATAACAATAAAATTAATTATTGGAAAATTAACAATAAATTATCTTTTGGACTCTTTATCATGTATTAAACCAATATTTTCAAGATTACTAATTTTAGCAATATCTGTATTATTTGTTGGTCAAATTTTTAACAAAACTGCCTTGAATGCCATAATAATTGTAGTACCAATTTTAGTGTTTATTCAAATATTGAGACGACCAGAAACATTAAACTTCATTTTCAAAAATTTAAAAAATTTGATACAAAATTCTGGAGATGAAATGTTACTAATTTCAGTATCAATGTTTTTAGGATCAATATTAACTAATTCTGTTGAAATTCAAAACTTTGTTAATAGTAATTTAGGTGATAATTTCCCTTTTTGGATGATGATTATTTTATTACCCTTTGTAGTTTGGTGTTTCAGCTTAATCGGTATTCACCCAATAATCACTTCAGCTCCAATTTTATCTATATTTGGTCCTTTATTATCCGTTTGGGAAGCAGCCTTTTTAATGCAAGCACATCTTATTGGTTGGTGTGCCGGTACAGCAATAAGTTTTACATCTCTTTCTGTCTTGACCAGTGCTGAAAATTTTCAAATCTCTGTATCTAAATTAGTATTTGGCCCTAACATTTTTGCCACATCTGGACTTGTAATCTTTGGGGCATTATTCTTAATTCTATCAAACTATCTTTTCTAAAGTATCATTTGAATTAATTTTATCTAATTTATGTTCTATATAAGAAACATAACATACACACATCATAATTAATGTGCCCCCGAAAATTACAAAAGGATCAAATTTTTCATCGAAAATAAATAAACCTACCATAGATGCCCATACAAGTTGTAAAAACAATATAGGTTGAGTAACTACCATTGGCGCAACTTTTATAGCTTTTGTCATAGTTATATGTCCAATAGTTGCTATTATAGCAGTAACAGTGAGTACTAAAAATGCTTTAATTGAGATAGGCTCCCAACTATAAATTGCAGAAGGAATTAAAAAGATTGTTGTAAAAATGGATAACATTGCAACAATTTCAGAAGAGGTTCTTTCTTTCGATACTACTTTAGCAATTAAATAAGACATAGTGAAAACTACAGTTGCTAATAACATACTTATCTGACCGCTTTCAATGACCTTAAAACCTGGTCTTAAAATTATTAGAGCACCTATAAAAGATATTATTATTGCTAGAAACCTGTGTTTATATAAAGTTTCATTGAGTATAAAACATGCTCCAAAAGATACAAAAATATATGTTAAAAAACCAATTGCGGTCACCTCTGCGACAGGAATAACAGACATAGCATAAAACCATAAAGTTACACCAATAGAATGAACCAAACCTCTTAAAATAAATTTTTTCATCAGTGGTTTGTCAGGTTTAAATTTAGTTAGTGAAATCAATGAAGGAATTAATAGTATTGTTCCCATAGCATATCTTAAAAAAGCAGCCTGCGGCGCAGGAACTTCTCCTTCTAAATACCGAACTGTTGCTGTAACACCTACAAACAAAATTGTAGTAATCACCATCCACAAAATACCAATTAAAGATTGATTCAAATCAATATCCTTTATTTTATTTACCATGTTAATTAAATAATTAAGTTAAGTCTAACTATTTGTTTTAAAATTACATTCCTTGGTAATTAGGACCACCTCCACCTTGAGGTGTCACCCAGTTAATATTTTGAGTAGGATCTTTGATGTCACATGTCTTACAGTGAACACAATTTTGTGAGTTGATTTGAAGTTTTGGTTTATTATCATTCATAACTATCTCATAAACACCTGCAGGACAATATCTTGTCTCGGGATTATCATATAATTCAAAATTGGTATTTATAGGAACCTCCTCATCTTTAAGCTGTAAGTGACAAGGTTGGTTTTCTTCGTGATTTGTACCAGAAAAAGAAACATTTGTAAGTTTATCAAAACTAATGACATTATCAGGTTTTGGATACTTTATTTCTTCATAATTATGTTTTTTCCCAAGACTTTGGTGGTCAGTTCCGTGATGATCAATTGTCCACGGCGCATTTCCACGAAAAATATATGTATCAATTGCACTGTACAATATAGCTTTCCAGAAACCCCATTTAAAAGAAGGTCTAATATTTCTTACTTTATACAATTCTTTCCACAGCCAACTTTTTTTAATTGCGTTTTCGTACTCTAATATTTGGTCTTTAGTATCTATGTTTTCGAAAATTGACTGTGCAGCTATTATACCCGATTTCATCGCAAGATGAGTTCCTTTAATTTTTGGCACGTTAAGAAAACCAGCCTCACAACCTACAAACAGTCCACCAGGAAAAGTCAATTTAGGTAAAGACTGAACACCACCCTCATTCAAAGCTCGAGCACCATAATTAATTCTTCTTCCACCTTTGAGTATTTTCTTAATTTCTGGATGATGTTTAAACCTTTGAAACTCTAGATATGGAGATAAATAAGGATTTTTGTAATCTAAACCTATAACAAACCCAATTGAAATCTTATTATTGTCTAAATGGTATAAAAAAGATCCACCGTATGTATCATTATCTAGTGGCCAACCAGTTGTATGCATTATACTTCCAGGACTACTTTTATCTGGTGAAATTTCCCACAATTCTTTAATTCCAATACCATAAGTTTGTGGAGAATTTTCTAAATTAAGATTAAACTTTTCCATTAATGTTTTTCCAAGATGCCCCCTACAACCTTCCGAAAATATTGTTTGTTTGGCTCGTAATTCTATGCCTCTTTCAAAATTAGGACCCTCAGAACCATCCTTTAACCTTCCCATATCACATGTTGCTACACCAACAACTTTATTATTTTCGTCATACAATACTTCTGAAGCTGAAAACCCAGGATAGATTTCAACTTCAAGCTCCTCAGCCTGTTGTGCCAACCATTTTGTAAAATCACTTAAACTTATTATATAATTACCCTTGTTATGCATTTGTGGAGGGGTAGGAAGTTGATATGACTTAGTTTCTGTTAGATATAAAAATTTATCATTAGTAGCTTGAGTTTTTAGTGGACTATTTTTTGTTTTCCATTCTGGTATAAGTTCGTCTAATGCTTTGGTTTCAATTACTGCACCAGATACAATGTGAGCTCCAACCTCAGAACCTTTTTCTATCACACAAACTGATAACTCTGAATTAACTTTTTTACTTAGTTGTTTTAATTTTATAGCTGCACTTAATCCGGAAGGACCAGCTCCTACAACAACTACGTCATATTTCATCATTTCTCTGTTAGTCATTAAATCGCCTTAAGGTTTGTTTGAAAAAATTTACTTTGACACTAGTAATTTTAAAATTTGTTTATATTATGTATTTAGTATTTAGTTATTAAAAAAAAAGGTCTAAAATGAATCCTGATGTCGGTATTATTTTGTTAATTTTATATCCTATAGTACTCGTTGGTGCAATTATTTGGTTTGGGAAACATTCTGTATCCCCTGATTAATTACTTGATTTTCTTTTAAATCAACAGATTTGCAAGTTGCCTCAAATGGCATCGTAATACACTTATGTCTATTTTTTATTTCCCTGATTGGTTCAAAAATCTCCATTTCAATTGGCAAATGATCTGACAAGTCTTTTTCAGTATTTTCAAGCCAACTTAAGAATTCATTTAAAAATCTTTCATCTGGAACTTTTTTATTTTTAAATAAATCAACAACTAACCCTGCAGAAGCCTCACATAATGCACACCCCCTTACAACTGCCGAAATATCAATTATTTTAGTTTCTACTAATTTTATTCGAACTTTTACTTCATCGCCGCACATAGGGTTACGCATTTCAAAAGATCGATTAAAATCTTCTAATGCAATTATTTTTTTATTTTTCGCAGCAAGACTTAATATTTTTTCTTGATAGATTGATAGATTATTCAATTATTGATTTACCATTAATAATACAACGCTTGCTACTGCGATTGCGTAAAATACATATAATAAAATGTGAGTGTTTTCGTAGACATTTTCTTCAGGAACACCGTCAGGCAAATCTTTTTTATTTTTTTTCATTTTTTCCTCAATATTCTATGGGACAATTTTCTTTTTAATCTAATTACTTTACAATTTACAAATAAATTTTCCATACAAAGATGAAAATTAATAAAATAATAAAAAGTTGTACAACTATTAAAGTATCTTGACCAACCTCTCTGTCAAAAACCTTGTTTTTTATCATTGTATTAGCAAAAAACTTTTTTATAAATATAAAAATAAATTCAAAAAATCGTTCAATTTTTTTATTTATATTATTAATAAGATCTGATATAGGTAATAAAATCCCAGGTAACATTTTTCTATAAATCCAATCACTATTTAATACAGTTGAGTTTAGCTCTGGGGGATATATTTTGAAATGCCATAAACATATAAAAGCGAAAGCAGCAAATGTTAAAAGCTGCAACTGTCCAATAACGTGACTAAAGTCATATGGCTGATATTGGATTTGATAGGGTAAGATTTCATAAAAATAAGATGGTAAAATACCAATTAATATGCAGAGAATTGAAGCAATAATCATTGCTATTATCATATTCAAAGGAGATTCTTTTGATTTAATATTACTTTCATTAGCAAAAAAGGCAAAGAAAGGAACTCTTATACCTGAATAAATTAACACCCCAGCAGAAGAAAATAAAAGCATAAAGTAGGCAAAAACTAGACCTTCTTTACCCAGTGCGGACAATATTAAGGTTTTTGTAACGAAACCACTAAATAGAGGAAAAGCAGATAAAGAAACAGCACCTATAATTGTACAAATAGCGGTGATTGGCATATATTTAAAAAGACCACCTAACTCAGAAGCTTTACAAGTTCTTGTTCTATATAAAACTGCTCCCATACCCATAAAAAGTAATCCCTTATAAAGTATATGAACTATTGCATGAGCTACAGCTCCATTTATAGCTAATTCTGTACCAACTCCTATAGCAACAATCATAAAACCAAGTTGAGTATTTAAACAATAAGTCAAAACTCTTCGCAAATCATTTTCAATAATTGCAAAAAACATTGGGAAAAATGTCATAATTACACCAATTAAAATTAGAATTTCAGTACCAGCAAAAGATTTTGCAAAACAAAAAATAGCTAATTTTGTTGTGAATACAGAAAGTGCAACTGTACCTATCTCTGAAGCTTCGGGGTAAGAGTCTTGTAACCAACCATTTAATAGTGGAAAAGCAGCTTTTATTCCAAAAGCTATAAAAATTAACTGACCATATAAGGAATTAATGTTAAAATTTCTAAATTCTGCATTACCAGTCTCTGACATTAATAAAATTGCACCTGCTAACAAAAACATTCCAGAACCAATTTGGACTATAAGGTATCTGAAAGCTGCTCCATATGATTTATTTGTTTTACCAGCAAAAATTAAAAAAACTGAAGTAATTGCTGTTGCTTCCCACCACACAAATAAAGTAAATAAGTCACCAGCATGAACTGCAGCAATAGCTGCCCCACTATAACTCATAATTGCCATATGCTGGTTCCAGTGTTTTACGTGAGCTCCATAAATGACATTTAATACAGCGGCCACGTGAAAGATGATTGCAAATGGAAGTGTTAATGGATCTGATTGGAATAAAATGAACTCAATATCCATTAGAGTGATTTTAGTATGTAAACCAAATCCTAATGTTAATGCATAAGCTGATATTAGGATCAAAACCAACATATAAATCTGTCTTAAAATATGTGGTAAAAAGGGTATTAATAATGCCCCAATTATCATTATAAAACCTGGAGGAAAATTAATCATCGTAATAATCTTCGTTTTTCATTAACAATGAGCGTAAAATAATAGCGATCACAAAAATAGTTACACATGAAAAGAAACCAAAAATTGCTGGAAAGAATAATACATCTTCTATTGATGTTTCTCCATGCCTATGCCCAATTAATTCAAAAATTAGAAATATAATACAGAGAAAAAGTACTGAGGTATTTATTTTACCAAATTTTTCAATTAAATACCTCATATTTTACTCACAATCATAGATGTTAGATTTTGAAAAGGCTCTATAAAAAAGAATAATAAAATAGTCAATAAAGAAGTTATTAAAGTTGGTATTAAAATAAGTTTTGGTATTTTTAAATTAATTTCTCTTTCTTTTTTAAAAAAGAATGCTCTAGCCGGGATTTCCATTAAATAAAATGCATTTAGCATAGTAGATATACAAAAAACAGCTATAACAACTACATAATCACTGTCAGCTGCACCTAATATTAAGTAGAATTTACTCCAAGAACCTGCCATTGGAGGAACTCCAATTATTGAAAGTGAACCAATAAAAAAAGAAAGAAAAATTAGAGGCGCTGCTGTACCGTGACCATTTAAATCTGAAATTTTTGAAATCTTTGCTCCAACATAAAGAGCTCCTGCTACAAAAAAAAGAGTAATCTTACCAGTAGCGTGTGTAATTATGTGTAAAGCAGCGCCTTGTGTTGCCATTGAAGTAGCCAATGCTCCACCTAAAGTAATATAAGACAGTTGACTAATTGTTGAGAATGCTAGCCTTGCTTTTAAATCATCTTTGTAAATAGCTATTATACTTGTTGCTAGAAGAGTAAAGGATGCTAGCCAAATTAACCAATCTGAAGCTCCTGTTTTGGCTAAAAAATCTATTCCAAAAACATTTGTCAGCACTATTAACATCGTAAACACACCTGCTTTTACAACTGCTACAGCATGTAAAAGGGCAGAAACAGGTGTAGGAGCAACCATGGCGGCAGGAAGCCATTTATGAATTGGTATTAGTGCTGCCTTTCCAATTCCAAAAACAAACATTGCTAACAATAGTGGGGTATAAGCTAAATTTATTTTACCATTTAAAACACCACTTTGAGACATTTCTAGAGAACCTGTAGCAACCCAAACCCATATAATTGCTGGAAGCAGTAATATGACCGAAGATCCGACCAAAATGGACATATATAATCGTCCCGCTTTTTGAGCCATTTCATTCTGCTTATGAGTAACTAATGGATATGTTGAAAATGTAAGCACTTCATAAAAAATGAATAAAGTTAGTAAATCACCAGCATAAGCAAGACATAAAGCGGCATGAATAGCCATTGCATAAAATGTATAAAATCTTGTTTGATTTTTTTCCTTATTTCCTCTCATGTAGCCGATTGAATACGTAGCTGCAAAAATCCATAAAAATGAAGCGACTAGTCCAAAAATAGCTCCCAAGGGTGTGACTTTAAAACCAATTGATATTCCTTCAGCAATTTTAATAATTTCTAAATTTATGCTTTGATTATTAAGTGCCGAGCTCATAATATTAAAGGCACCCCAAGAACTAATAACACCGCCGATTGGTCCCAAGCAATCTCTTAAAATTGAATTTTTTGAAATTAATGGAGTTAAAACACAAACAATTAGAGGTGCTGAAATTGTGATTAATATAAAATTTTCAATTGATATCATTTTAGATTCCCAATTAATTTTTCAGCGGCTTCAAAGCTTCCATTTACAACCAATGAGGCATCTAAACCAAAATAAATATTTAAAAAAGTTATAATGATAAGTGACAGATAAATTTTTGGATTCTCTTTTATTACAATTTTTTTTGGTGCACGCATCCATAAGACTTCTATCATTTTCCACAAATAAACAACTGATAATGCCGAACTTATTAAGATCAGTATTGCTATCCAAATACCATCTGAGCTGATAGATGCTTTAATTAGATATAATTTAGAAATAAATCCAGCTGTAAGTGGTAATCCTGCCAGACTTAATGAGCAAAGAACAAAACAAAAAAAAGTGACAGGCAATGCTCGTCCAAGTCCAGATAAATTATTTATAGTAACTCTTTTTTTTATGTAAAAACCAATTGATGTTATGGCTATGAACAAACCAGCTTTAATTATCGCATGATTGAACATATGTATAAAACCTGCAGCTATACTTGCTTTTGTTCCAATAGAAAATGCCAGAGCAATATATCCTATTTGAGCAACTGAAGAATGAGCTAGTAACCTTTTAATATCCTTCTCATATATAGCCATAATCGTGCCTGCAAACATAGCTATGATTGAAAGAGGAAGAATAACAAACAATAAGGTATTATTAATTAAATTTTCTGAATTTTCAAAAATAGAAAATAATATTCGGGCTAATATATACAAGGAAGCTTTAGTGGCAGTTGCAGCTAATAATACAGATACAGCTGACGGAGCATAAGCGTATGCTCTCGGCAACCAAATATGCAATGGAAAAACAGCAGCTTTAACCATAATACCAATAATCATAAAACCAAAACCTGCTATTAATGCTTTGTTGTTGTTGAGATCAGTAATTCTATTTGTCAGATCTGTCATATTTAAAGTGCCAGTAATTCCATATAATAACCCTACGCCTATTACATATAGCGTTGCCCCAACTGCGCCTATGATTAAGTAATTGTAAGCAGCAACTAAGGCCTGTTTATCTTTTTGAGCGCCCATTGCTACAAGTGCAACAGAGGCTAGAGAAGATATTTCTAAAAATACGAAGAGGTTGAATGCGTCACCTGTGGTTACTAGACCTATCAAACCTGCTATAGCTAAAAGCCACAGACTATAGACTTTCGATATTGATTTCTTTTCTATTTCCTCAGGTATCATCTTATATGCATAGATAGTTGCTATAAAACTAATACCAGAGATTATTATAACCGGAATAATTGCTACTTTATCAATAATGTATTCTATTCCTACAGGAGGTATCCATTTGCCTATAGCATAAGAAATATAAGCGTGAATTTGTATTTCTTTATACAATAAAATTGAAAATAAAAATGTTAAAAAAGTACTTAAAGTAGTTAATCCCCATGAAAAAAATGTATTTGGAATTAATACAACTAACAAAGAAGTCATCAAAGGACACAATACTACTAAAATTGGAAGATTTTTAATTAAAATATCCATCATTGTTTAAACTTTAAATCTATACTTTTCCCAGTTTCAATTTCATCATGATAATCTACTAGGTCTTGTGCAGAGATATCATCCTCTTCAATGCTACCGTATTCTGAGTTGATTCTTAAAACTAATGACAATCCAAGAGCTGTTGTTGCAACACCAACAACGATAGCTGTAAGTATCAATACATGTGGAAGAGGATTTGAATAAATAGTATCAATAGATGTATTTAAAATTGGAGGTGTACCACCTTTAATTTTCCCAAAAGTTATATAAAGTAAAAACACAGATGTTTGAAAAATAGTAAGTCCAACGATTTTTTTTAAAAAATTTTTTCTACCTATAACTAGAAATAAACCAATCATCATTAAACAAAAAACTATCCAGTAATTCCAAATGCCAATTGTTGAGGATATCATTTTATTTCTCTTTTATTGTATTATAGCTAGCGAAAGCATTAAAGAGTGCAATCATTACGTTAGAAACTGTTAACCCAACACCAAATTCTACTAATAATATACCTATGTGTTGACCAGATTGTGGAGAAGACCCAAGTATATTGTATGACAAAAACTCATCTCCTAATATCATTGAAACAAAACCAACACCCCCATAAATGATGCCACCTAAAGCAAGTAAAATTAAATTGATATTTGATGGGAATAGTTTTTTGCCCTCTTCAATGCCAAATACAATAGAATATAAAATAAATGCACTAGCTACAATTACTCCTGCTTGAAATCCTCCTCCAGGACCAAAATCTCCATGAAATTGAACATAAAGTCCAAAAAGGATGATAGGTGCAAACAGTATTTTGGTAGATATTCTCAAAATAGGATTTTTATGCATTTTTTTTAAACTTTTGTTTTGGTTGAGATTTATTCTTTTTGACAGGATTTTTATTCTCAAGAAGCATAAGTACTGCTACTCCAGCGGTAAAAACAACTATTGTTTCGCCAAAAGTATCGTATCCTCGATAACTTGCTAAAACTGAAGTAACTATGTTTGGAATACCAATATCTTCTTTAGATCCTCTAATATATTCAGGTGCAATATGTTGATGGATTGGAGCTGTTAACTGACCTATCTCAGGCAAATCATAACTACACCAGATTAATATTCCTCCAAGAATTATACATGATAGCGCTGGAATAAATTGGCTATTAATGCTTTCTTCCTCTTTTTTGGGCAAATAAGCCATAGCAGCTAAAAATAGTATAGTAGAAATTCCTGCTCCTACTGACGCTTCTGTAAAAGCAACGTCGACCGCGTCTAAGGTTATAAACATTAAAGCTGCTACAAGAGAATAAGCACTAGTTAAAATCACAGTAAATATAACAGTTCTAGTTTTGATAAGAGCTATTGATATGCTAAGCATAATAGTAACCAAAAAGGCATTAATTAATAATTCAGAAATCATAAAGTTTTTCCAATCCTTTTGCCTACAGGAAATATATCTTTTTTCCTTGCCAGATTTGCAGTAACATGGCTTGTAACAGGACTAGTAAAAAAAATGAATATACCAATTAATAGCAACTTAACTGTTACTAATGACCAACCAGTTTGAAACACCATCCCTAAAATAAAAAAAGCTGTACCACCTGTGTCAATCATACCAGCAGCATGAATTCTTGAAAACACATCTGGTAGTTTAATAAGTCCACAAGCACCAATTATTATTGACAGTGAGGCTATAAAAAAACAAATGCCAGTAAATATATCAAACATCAATTCCATTATTATTCATCCTCTCCTAGAGAGCCAGTGCTGAAAAGTTTCAAAACAGCAACGGTTCCAATAAAATTAATTAATGCATAAACTATAGCAATATCTAAAAATTCTGGTCTGTTTGAATAGAAACCATGAAGAGAAATACCAATTACTATAACAGTTCCAAGGCTATTGACTGCTAAAACTCTATCAAATGTTGTTTTGCCTAAAATAATTCTTATCAAAATTAAAATTCCTGTTATTGCACATGCTATCAAACCAGCTAGATACATTATTTCTTACCCTCTAACCACGTTACTTTTCTATCCATTTTATTGGTGCGAACATCATTTCCAAAATCAGCATTTAAAGCATGTACTTCAAAAACGTCTTTATGCATTTTTGTCGTTACTGTTCCTGGTGTTAGTGTTATAGAGTTAGCATACGTTACTTTCGCCACGTCGGTAACTTGAGAAGATTTTACAGTAAAAGTTTCAGGCTCAACTTTTCCGTTTATAATGACTTTCCCTGTTGCTAAGTTAGACTTCAATATTTCTTTAAATAACCATATGAGATAATTTAAAAGTCTTGGCATAAAAAATATTGGCAGACCTTCATCATCAATAAGTTTTCCGCGTTTGGCGATATAAACACAAAATGCACACGAAACTATGCCAAGGCTAATTAAAAGTACACTGTAGTATCCTGACATCAATAACCATAAACAGAGAAGTATTAAAAAAAGAATTAATGATTTCATTTATTTAAACCTTCACAAAGTAATTAATAATTCTTAACTAATGTTAGGGTTGTTTTCAATAAGAGTTTTAATTGTGTTATGGTTTAGCAAAGGTTTCTACTTTTATTAAATTTTTAATAATTCCTTTTCTTTTCAAAAAATTACTAAAATTTTTGTAGGTTTTTATATCATGCGCTTGTGGTCTTAGAGAAAATCTAGATATAGTGTCTTTATAAGCTCTTTTATTTAATTCATCACCTAAACCTTTTCTATAAGAAGAAAAGTCTTTCCATGTAGATACTGGATTATTAATTATTGTTAAAGTAGCTTTCTGAATTGCGCTAAAAAACTTATCAAAGAGAGGGTTATGCTTGTTTTTCTTATTTGCTATGTATATTAGTTCTTCATAAGTTGGTACACCGTGTTCTTCTGGATAGAAAGCTATTCCTGGATGACCAACAATGTCCATTTGGTTAAGCTCAAAATTTCTAAAAGCTCCAATTACTGCATCAACCTTTTTTGATATTAAAGAGGGTGATAATGAGAAGTTAATATTCACTAAATCTACATCAGACATATTAAGGTTATATTTTTGAAGCATTCCAGAGAGTAAAGCTTCTTCAAATCCACCAACCGAAAATCCAACTTTCTTTCCTTTGAGATCTGAAATTGTTTTAATGGGGCCATCTTTTAAGACAACTAGTGAATTTAGCGGAACACTAACTAAAGTTCCAACTCTTACTACAGGTAAACCTTGGTCAACTTGAATGTGTAATTGTGGTTGATATGAAATTGCTAAGTCTAATTTACCCGCAGCTACTAATTTTGGCGGATCGTTTGGATCAGCTGGTTCAATCATCTCAACTTCAAGGTTAAGATCTCTAAAAAAATTTCTTTTTTTAGCTATTATTAAAGGAGCATGATCAGGATTTATAAACCAATCAAGTCCTATAGTTAATTTTTGAGATGAAGCATTTACATTACAAGAAATTGTTAAAAATAAAAAACTTAAAATTATTTTGAATACTATGTTCATTTGCTTCTCCCTCCGCTGGTTTTAACCAGATCAGGTTATAAGGGTTAATTTCTCAGCAAGACAAATGTCAAGCACCCCTGGCAGTTTACTTTTATAACAAATATACGAAAAATCAATAATATTTTATTTCCACCATACATATTTGCTAAGAACATAATCTGTAATTTTATAAATTGTAATGGTCATAAAAATAAGAATTAATAAAGCAGCAAACATGTTGTCAGTTTGTAATCTTGCATTACTGTATATCATAAATGAACCAAGCCCTGTGCTTCCCCCTATCCATTCTCCGACAACTGCACCAATTGGGGCAAAGCAAGCAGCAACCCGAAGCCCAGAACATAATCCAGGTAAAGAAGATGGAATTTTAATTTTACAGAACAATTGAATTTTAGAAAGGTTTAACGTTTTACCGGCATCAATTAGTTCTTGAGGAACTTTATTTAAGGCATCTGTGAAGTTAGATGTAATTGGGAAAAAAACTATCAAAACTCCAATTACTATTTTACTGATCATTCCATAACCAAGCCATAAAATTAACAACGGTGCTAAAGCAAAAACTGGAATAGATTGGCTGGCAAGCAATATAGGCATTATCCATCTTTTTAATGTGACCGAAGAAGAAATAATCAAAGCTGTTGTTATTCCAATCAAAGAGCCAATTGCTATAGATGCTAATATTTCAACAAGTGTGTAAGATGCATGAACTAAGAGTTCACTCCAGTTTGTGTAAATTGATGCAAATATTTTTGATGGAGGAGGGATCATAAATACAGGTAAGTTAAAAAATGAACAGCTTATTTCCCATATCACAAAAATAGTTGTTGCAATTAATATTCCTCTAATCATTGTAACCTTTTTGAAATTAATTTTATATTGATTATATATATTAAATAGAAAAGAATGCAGAATTATTTATTTACAAGTGATATTTTTAGAGGTTCTAGGTATGAAAAAGGCCATCCTCTTGATATGGACAGAGTTTGGCCGAGTGTTGAGCTTATAAGATTAATGGGATGGATAAATGAAAATCAAATTATTAAAAATTCTCCAGCAGAGATTAGTGAGTTAATTAAATTTCATGATTTAGACTACGTAAAAGCATTAAAAAAAGCGGAAGAGGATCAATCTCTTCCTGACAACCTTAGGAGGCAATTTAATATTGGTATTGGAAACAATCCAATATTTAGTGAGGTTTTCTCAAGGCCAGCAACTGCTGCTAAAGCTTCTATTAAAGCCGTTGAAATGATAGCGCATAAAAAAGCCAAAAAAATATTAAACATATCTGGTGGAACTCATCATGGAAGAAAATCTCAAGCTTTCGGCTTTTGTTTTCTGAATGACTGTGTTTTAGCAATTCTAAAAGCTTTAGAAAAAGGTTTTAAAAATATCGTGTATGTAGATTTAGATGCTCATCATTGTGATGGGGTTCAAGATGTTTTTTCTGAGAATGAGAATGTTTCAATTATATCAATTCACGAAAAAAATAGATGGCCGAAAACTGGTAAATTTGAAGATAATAAACTTTTCAATGTGATGAACTTCCCGGTTAATGAAAGTTTTAATGATAATGAAATAGATTATATTGTATGCAACGTTATTACTCCTTTTATAAAAAAAAAGAAAGCTGATCTTTTAATAATCCAAGCTGGAGCTGACATGCTTGATGGCGACCCTCAATCAAGAATTAGTTTGACTAATAATGCATATTGGAAGGCAGTAAGGGATGTTCAGTCTCTTAATGAAAATGTCATAATATTGGGTGGTGGCGGTTATAATCCATACTTAACAGCTAAGGCGTGGGCTGGAAACTGGGTTTTAATTAATGATAAAGAGGAATATTTAAATCAAGAAATGAAATCACAGTGTTATGATCTTCTTAAATCATTAAGTTGGCACAATAGAAGAGTTAAGAATGGGATCCCTCATAAATGGATCAGCACTTGGAGAGATGAATGTAAAAATTATCCAATAGGAGATGAAATTTTATCTCTTGTAGATAAAATATTAAAGATCAAAAAATTATGTTAAAAAAAATTAAAATAATTTTATTAGGATTTTTCCTAATTATTTTATCAAATACATTAGTTGCTGAAAATAACCGTCCAGACTTTAAACAAATAATATGCTCTATTAATGTGAAAAAAAATAATCCTCAAGAGTTGTTTCTAGACATAGCTGACAATCAACAAAAAAGATCTTATGGACTGATGAATAGAAAGGATATGAAATCTAATTCTGGAATGATATTTATTTGGAAAGATAGCCAAATTCGGAATTTTTGGATGAAAAATACACATTTTAATTTAGATTTATTTTTTTTGAACAAACAAGGTGAAATAATTGAGATTTTTAAAAATGCTAAAGCATTTGATGAAACAAATATTAAAAGTCAAAACAAAGTAAATTTTGTAGTTGAATTAAAATCTGGAGAATATCCACTTCTGATAGGGGACAAATTTAACTGCCTATTTAAAGAATTATTGAAATAATTTAAATTTCTTTAAAGTAAAGCTTGATTTTGAAGATTTCTAAAGTATAAATCGAGGTATTCGGGGCGTAGCGCAGCCTGGTAGCGCATCTGGTTTGGGACCAGAGGGTCGGGAGTTCGAATCTCTCCGCCCCGACCATTAACGAGTATGTTAAAAACTTATAATTGTTATTCTATATATGATAATGAGATTGTGCTTATTTTAAATTAGATATCATAATTTATGTCTACTAACTTGTCTCCTTCATTTATAATATCATTTTCTTTAACATATATATTTATAATCTTACCCCTTTTTTTAGTAGTTACTGGAATAAGCATTTTCATACATTCTATTATTAATAAGTCAGTTTCTTTTTCTACAAGTTGATCACGCGAAACCAAAATTTCACTAACTGTTCCCGATACCTCTGAATAAATCATTTTGATTTCCTTTTTAAACTATGGTCTCATTGTTCTACTTGTAATACCTGTTTTTCTTAACGGTGCTGATAAATCAGCAAATTCACACATAATTTTACGTGTATGTCTTGGATCAATAATTTCTTCTATTAGAAAAGACTCAGCAGATCTAAAAGGCGATCTCAATTTGTTCAATCTTGTTGTGATTTTTTGCAATTCTAATTTAGGATCATTTGCATTTTCAATATCTGATCTATATGCAGCTTCTATTCCTCCTTCTAGTGGTAATGATCCCCAACGTGCAGAAGGCCACGCAAATCTAGAAATATAACTACTTCCTCTTTTGTGAGCTGCACCAGCTACTCCAAAACAATTTCTTATAATTATAGACATCCATGGTGTTTTAGTTTGCCAGATTGCGGACATAGCTCTAACACCTTCTTTAATTGTGCCTTTTTTCTCTGCATCTAAACCAACTTGAAATCCAGGGCAATCTACTAAATAAATAACTGGTAAATGAAATGTTTCGGCTAAATCAACAAATTTTTGAACTTTTTTACAAGTATCAGACGTCCAACAACCACCGTATGAGTATGGATCGCTAGCCATTAATGCTATGGGCCAACCATTAAGTCTGCAAAAACCAGTAACAATTGATTTCCCATATTCTTTACCAATTTCGAAAAAAGAACCCTTATCAACTAAATCTTCAATAATAGGTCTTATTTTGTAAACAGATTTGATGTTTTTTGGAATTGCTTCTATTAACCATTCTGAAGCCCTTTTTGGATCATCTTTACTAATTATTTGATCACTTAACTGATAAACAGAATTTGGTAAATAAGATAAAAATTTCTTCGCAGCATCAAAAGCTTCTTCTTCGGTATTTACGGCATCATCGACTGCACCAGATTTTAATTGAATTTCATAACCACCTAATTCATTTTTTGATAACTTTTGCCCTATCTGCTCCACAACTGGTGGTCCTGCCACAAAAACAGCTGACTTTTCTTTGACCATAACAGAATAGTGAGAACAAGCTAAGTGAGCTGCACCAAGACCTGCAACAGAACCCAGACCTAGTGCAACTCTAGGTATGGTCCCCATACTTTCTACAACTAAATTCCATCCTTCTACCTCTGGCACATTGGCTCTACCCGAAGTCTCTATTGTTTTTACGGATCCTCCTCCACCAGAACCTTCAACTATTCTGATTAGAGGCAATTGTAAAGATAGCGCCATCTGTTCACATTTTAGGTGTTTTTCTTTTATGGAAGCGTCTGCAGAACCACCTCTTAATGTAAAATCATCCCCACCAACAATAATGTTTCTTCCATCAATTTTTGCTTTCCCAAAAATAAAGTTTGATCCTTTAAAATCTATCAAATCATTATTTTCATTATATATTGCATGTCCTGCTAATTTTCCAACTTCATTAAACGAAGATTTGTCAGTGAGTATATCAATTCTCTCTCTAATTGTATAAAGTCCAGCATCATTTTGCTTTTTAATTCTATCTTTACCACCAAGATTTTCAGACAATTTTTCTCGACTAACTTTTTCTTCTAATTCTTTTTCCCAACTCATTTTGAACTATCTATCCTTAATGCTCATTAGTCTTCAATAAGAAGCGTTTCCATATTTTTTCTGTAAGATATGATATCATCTACATCAAGAAGTTCTACATCATCTATACTTACTATTTCATCTTTTTTAACAGGATTTTTTAATTTGACATTGTGTGCAAGACCAATTGGTAAAGCTTTAATTTTAGAAGATACTTTTGCAGGAATTGCTTTTGCCCAAACACAATATCCTCCTTCTCCGTCTAAAATATCTCCCATGCTAAGGTCATGTTTGGCGGTGGCAACAGCATCACCATTCCAAACAAGAGAAAAACCTGTTGGCTCATTTCTCAGAACAGTTGAAAGAATACTAGTATTTGTTTCTAATCCTATCATATGGAAAGGTCTCCACATTGATGCATACCATCCAGTTTCATCTGTTAACAATCCATATTGACGGAAACAATCACGAGTATATTTGTTTGGTGCTTTGAATGTTACAAACATACCGTAACAAATATTATTATAAACATTTCTACCATCAGGTTCTCGACTAGCAGCAATATCCACAAGCCCTGATTTCGTAAGTCTGCCCCCATTAGCAATTGGTTTGAAAATAGTTGACAAGTCGTGAATACCAGCTGGATAAAATGAAAGTCCGTCCTCAGGACAATCTAGACCAGTAGCATTAGCAACTGCAGCCATTTCAATTGCAGCTTTAGTTCCATCTGTAAAAGAATTGTACATTTTAGGATTAAAATCACCGGTTGATACTTCCTCTTTTGTCCAACCAAAATAATCCCAAACCGTATCAGGTGTTGAATATCGATAATGAGGTTGAAAATTCATTCCTTTTCCAGCTGCAACTAGTTCAAATCCATTTGTTCTGACCCAGTCAACAAGTTCACATATTGCAGCTGGTTGATCTCCATAGGCCATACTGAAAACAACATTATTTTCTATTGCCTTTTGGTTAAGGTAGGGGCCACATAGAACATCGGCTTCAACATTAACCATAATAACGTGCTTAGCATTTTCAATTCCCATAAGAGCATGTCTAACCCCAAATAGAGGATCACCAGTTGCCTCAATAACACACTCAATCTCAGGAATTTTACACACATCTGCAGCATTTTCGGTCATCCATGTTCGTCCAGAATTCATTGCATCATTAATACTTTTAGCAAAGCAATTTGAGGTATCCCAACCTACTCGATTAAAGGACTCTTTTGCTTTTTCGACATCAAGATCTGCTACTGCTGATATAATCAAACCATCGATATGACGTGCTTGAGACAAAATCATAGAACCAAATTTTCCTGCACCTATCAAACCAACCCTGACAGGTTTTTGCTGCTTTTTACGGGCGTTTAACATGCTGCTTAAGTTCATTTGCTAAATCTACTAACTTTCTCGATTTATAATAATAAATTTTATCATCTTAAATTTTACAATGTCAATTTCATGCTAATAATATTTATTTCCATTTAGGCTGTCTCTTTTCTACAAAAGCTTTTAAACCTTGTTGAGCGTCTGGGGTAATTGCAGCATTACAAAAATCTTCAACTGCATTTGCAACGCTTCTCCTGTAATCCAGATCATTTGTTCTTAAAAATGCTGCTCTTCCCAAACTCATAGCTGTTGAGGACTTTTTTGATAAATTTATTGCTATTTCGTTAACTTTCTTTTTAATTTCAGCCGATGAAACTTCACGACTTATTAATCCCAACATAAGGGCTTCATCCGAGTAGAATGTTCTACCAGAAAAAAGTAAGTCAAATGCTTTATATCTTCCAACAACTTTTGGAAGATGTGTAAAATGAATTGCTGGTAACAATCCTAAGTTTATTTCTGGATATCCAAATGAAGCTTTTTCTGAAGCAATAATTAAATCACATGATATAGCAAGCGTCATTCCACCACCTCTTGCCGCTCCATTGATTGATGCTATTGTAGGTTTCCCCATGTTATATTGAACATCCCAGAGATCTATATAGAGGCGCTTTAAAAACTCTCTAATTTCTAATCCTGACTTATTTAATAAAAGATTTAAGTCTAGACCTGCAGAAAATATTTTATTGATATCGCTTTCTATAATAATAACTCTAACGTCTTTATCCTTGGAGGCAATTTTGA
>CACJFI010000012.1 GCA_902592615.1 uncultured SAR116 cluster alpha proteobacterium
AGAAAAAAGTAAAACTTTCAAACCTAAACCATGGTGGGCTTATTTATTATTTTATTGTTATTTAATATTTTACGGATATATTTTTTGGATGAAGCCACTAGATATTCCAGTATAATTTTTTACTTTTTCTCTAGGAGTTGTATTAAATGCATGACAATGGAAAGTCAGCTATTTGGGAACCTGGTGAAGTTATATATGAAGCTGGTAATGAAGCTTCGGAAGCGTATTTAATTTTAGAAGGATATGTAAATATTGAAACAAAAGATGGTTTGAAACTTAATCGTCTTGGTATAGGGGAAATATTTGGAGAAACTTCTATTTTATTAAATGTTCCTAGAACAGTTACCGCTAAGGTATGTGCTCAAAAATTAGTAGCTAAAAAAATACCTAAGTCATATTTTACAAAAATGACAAAATCAAATCTTGTGTTAGGTGCATTGATTAGAAAAACTCAGATAAGACTTTTAGACTCAAATAAACAAAGTAATGAATTAGCCAACGAAATGTCTAAACTTCTAGACCAATTTGATACAAATAATCTACCAAAGAAAAATGTACTTGAAGAGAGAATGAAAAAAATTAGAAATAAAATTAATCAAATTAAAAATTCTATTGATGCTTAATGTTAATTCAAATTGAATTCTTTATAATTATTATTTTTAATACTATTACATACTTCAGTATACCTTGGAAGACCACCTGCATAGGGCATAAAAACTCTTGGCTTGCCAGGGATGTTTGCTCCCAAATACCAAGAATGTTTTACAGTCGGTAGAAGTGTTTTATTGGCTACCGAATTGACTTCTGCGCCCCATTTCTCGGCAGCATTTGTATTAGCCTCAATTGTTGAGTAGTTTTTTGTAATCATATATTCGATACAGTCTCTTATCCATTCTACATGTTGTTCAATAGCCATAGGCATATTTGTTAAAACTGAGGGACTGCCTGGTCCGGTAATTGTAAATAAATTTGGAAATCCTGGAATTTGTAAACCTAAAAAAGTTTTTGGGCCTTCTTCCCATACATTCTTCAGCTTTAAATTATTTTTCCCAGTTATATTCATATTTAGTAGAGGTCCTGTCATTGCATCATAGCCAGTTGCAAAAACAATTATATCTAATTCAAAATGATTATTTTTAGTTTTAATTCCAGTTTTGTCTATTTTCTCAATAGGATCACTACGAAGATCAACTAAATTTATGTTATCCCTATTAAAAGTTTCAAAATAATTACTGTCAATGGGTGGACGCTTACCACCATAAGGGTGGTCAATATCTGACAATATTGAAGCAAATTTTTTATTTGTAACAGTTTCTCTTATTTTATTTTTTATAAAATCAGAAGCTGTTTTATTAGCATTAATATTAGTTACTAAATCATTAAATACTGCCCTAAACTGAAGTCCCCCTATTTCCCAGGCCTTTTCATAAATTTCATTTAATTCATTTTGATTTACATCAGCAACTTTACGATTACTTATTTCAAAAGGATGAGCATTAGGTGTGCGTTTAACTAGTTTTTTGTATATATTTGAATTTTCTTTTACATGTTTTTTAAATTCTGATGTTAAAGGTTTATTTCTTGCAGGAATACTGTAATTAGCGGTTCTTTGGAAAACAGTTAAGTATTCTGCTTCTTCGGCAATAACAGGAACAGCTTGAATACCAGTAGATCCAGTTCCAATTTGACCAACTTTTTTCCCAACAAATGAAACACCATTTTTAGGCCAGTTTCCAGTGTGGTAGTATTTTCCCTTAAAATTTTCTAATCCTTTTATATTTGGAATATTAGCATTTGATAAACAACCAACTGCAGATATAAGAAATTTAGCTTTAAACTCAATCTTTTTATCAGTGACTACTTTCCATTCATTTTCATTACTATTAAAAGTTGCACTAGTAACTTTTTGCTTAAAAAGAATATCTTTTTTGAGATTAAATTTGTTAGCAACAAAATTCATATATCTTCTAATTTCAGCATGCCCTGGATATCTCTCAGACCATGTCCACTCTTTTAGTAATTCATCAGAAAAATAATAGGAATAGGCATGACTTTCTGTGTCACATCTAGCACCTGGATAACGGTTCCAATACCAAGTACCACCTACATCATCTCCTGTTTCTAAAACTACACAATTAAGTTTAAGCTGGTCACGTAGACAGATCAATTGGTATAATCCTGAAAAACCAGCTCCTACGATTATGGCGTCATAATCTTTATTATTTAATTTAATTTGGTTCATTAAAAAGTCTCTTTTAATTCTCTTAATATGTTAAAAGAAAAAAATATGAACAGTCAAGACAACTTAGTGTATAAATAGTTTATTTAATAATTTTGGTTATATAATGGATCCTGTTACTCAAGGTGCATTTGGTGCAATTTTTGCTCAAACAATTTCTAATAAGAAAAAATTTTTAGTAGGATCAATAGTAGGTTGCCTTGCTGGTTTAGCACCTGATTTAGACATTTTTATTAGATCTGCAACTGATCCTTTATTAAAATTAGAACATCATAGACAATTTACACACTCCATAATCTTCATACCAATTGGCGCTTTAATTGTAAGTTTATTTTCGAGAATACTTTTCAGAAAATATTTAAGTTGGGGTGAAACTTATCTTTTTAGCTTTTTTGGCTACGCTACACACGGC
The DNA here is from genome assembly GCA_902592615.1 of uncultured SAR116 cluster alpha proteobacterium. Classification (GTDB taxonomy): domain Bacteria; phylum Pseudomonadota; class Alphaproteobacteria; order Puniceispirillales; family Marisalimonadaceae; genus Marisalimonas. The sequence goes on from CACJFI010000012.1 coordinate 2,652, forward strand.
TTATTAGATGCTTGTACTAGTTATGGAACACAGCTTCTATGGCCATTTTCTGATGAAAGAATTTCTTGGAATTATATATCAGTAGTTGATCCTTTTTTGACTATTCCCTTAATTCTAGCTATAATTTTTGCAATTATAAGGAGCAATAAATTAATTACCTTTTTTGGTGTTTTTTATATTGTAATTTATCTTACCTTTGGTGCCTTTCAAGAAAATCGTGCAGAATATGTTGGAAAATCTATCGCTAATTTTAGGGGTCATGAAAGCAAAAAACTTACAGTTAAGCCAAGTCTAGGAAATTTATTTTTATGGAAAACAATTTATGAGGATAATGGTTTTTATTATGTTGATGCAGTAAGGTTGTTTTCTAAGTCAGAATACTGTCAGGGAACAAAAATTAAGAAACTTGATCTTCTAAATGATTTTTCAGAGCTAGATAAAAAAAGTCAACAATACAAAGATATAAAAAGATTTGACTGGTTCTCACAAGGTTATCTAGGAAAAGGAATTGATAAAAACATAATAACAGATGTCAGGTATTCAGCAGTTCCTAATGAGGTTGACGGGTTGTGGGGAATTAGAATAAATCTAGAGAAACCTGCTACTGATCATATTGATTGGGTTGTAAATAGAACTAATTATGTTGAAAAATGGCAAAGATTTTTTGATTTGCTCCTAGGAAAAAATTGCAGGGATTTAATTAATAGAAGTTGACATCATCTAACCCATTTAGATTTTTTAATTTAAAAATATTTTTAATAAAATCATATAATTTTTTAATCTCACTAGCCTTCACATTTGCAAATTTTAAATTAGCTTCAAATTTTTCTCTAACTTCATTTATACTGAGAGGGTCACGTTTGCCTCCTCTTAAACATTCTTGTGAAGTAGAAAAAATTGTCCCATCTTTCATAATTATTTTTATTTTACCAGTATAATTTCTTGGATATTCGTCATTTGGATTAATTTCATAATTTACTTTAGATGCTAATTTTATCACCTCTAAATTTTCCAAATATTTATCAGAAAACTCATTTAATCCTGCAGATCCATTGATTAATCCTATTGAAATACAATATGGAACTGAAAATTTTGCGCCATAAGGACTAGATGGATTTTGTTTCTCCTCTAACGGCTCCCACAACCTGTGTACTGTTCCCTCACCAACGCTAGCTATTACTTTATCTATATTCTCAACATCACTAATTTTGCCTTTTAATTTTATAGCGCAATCAATAAAAGGTTGTGCCATTGTTCCACAAGCATATGGCTTTAAAGCAAGGTTTTTTGATTCCCATCTTTTTCCTAAATCTGAAATTATATGTGAAAAATCCGGTTTAATATTGTTCTTAGCAAAACTATTAAATACACCGTGTTGACCTTCAAATACTGTTCTTGGTCCTAAAAATCCAGATTTAGCAAAATTAGCGGATTGCCATCCACAACCTGCAGCCCATCCTGGGTGAAGTCGTTTTGTTGATGTGCCTTCAGCTAAATACTCTATAATTCCAGAAGCCATACTCCCTACAATACCCAATCCTGAACTCATTTCATCAATAGAATTTCCGAGCAAAGATGAAACACCTATTGATGCACCAAAAGCTCCAAAAATTGCTGTTGGGTGAAAACCTTGTCTATGAACTGCTGTAGGCGCAACCAAAGCTAGTCTACAAATTAGTTCTGATCCTACAACCAAACCTTTTAAAAAATTTTCCCCGTCTAAATTTTTAGCTTGAGCCGAAGATAACATTGCTGGAACCATTACTGAACCGACGTGAACAGGTGTTCCTTCAAAAGTGTCATCAAAATCTTCACCATGAATTGCTGTCCCATTGATTATAGACGCATTAAATGGATTTGTATTTTTATTATGTCCAACTAATGTGCAATTTCCTTGTTCCTGAAGGGCATTGATAAGACTTTTAATATATGGTTCATTTTTAGCAGAAATCATAAGTCCAAAAGAGTCCATTACAATAAGTTGTAATTTTTTCACAACTTCTTCTGGTACATCATTTATGTTAAGGTTATGAACCCAATCTGAAAATGTTTCTGCAACAGAAATTTCAATAATATTCATTTTAATACATCTAACAAAATTATTTCTTTGAGAAGTACTTTGTCCAAAAAGGAGATGATAAACTTAAGAATGTGAGTACAAAAAATAACAAAACAACTGGACTTTCTAGTAATGCAAAAAAGTTGTTATCATGAATAATCATAGATTGAGAAAAGCTTTCTTCAACCAATTTTCCAAGTATTAATCCCATAACTAGTGGGGCAGCTGAGAAACCATGTCGATCCATAAAATAACCTGCTAATCCAGCAGCTAACATTACCCAGACATCAAACATTGATGATGCAAAAGAATAAGAACCAATCATAGAAAATATGAATACAGCTGGCCATAGAAGTTTTTTGGGGATGAAAGCAACTAGGGAAAAGAATTTTGCACCAACTAAGCCTATAAAGAGAAATCCTAAATTAGCTATCAACATAGCTCCAAAAATTGCGTATACAAACTCTGGTGTCTCACTAATTAAATAAGGACCAGGTCTAAAACCATGCATAATTAATGCAGCTAATATAAGCGCGGTTGAGCCACTTCCAGGTATTCCTAAAGCAAGTGTGGGAACCATAGCCCCACCTGCAGCCGCATTGTTCGCAGCTTCTGGTCCAACTATGCCTTCAGGAGAGCCTTTACCAAAGTTATCTTTATCCTTAGACCATCTTCTAGCCTCATTATAACCAATTATGGCTGCCACTGTAGAACCTTCAGCAGGAAGAATACCTATAAATGTTCCAATTCCAGATGATCTAAGTATTGTATATTTTAGTTTTTTCAATTCAAATAAGGTAGGCAATCTTAGAGCTTTTGCCTGTATTCTCTCAACTACTGCATTTAGTTTTTCAGATTGTTTAAAAAGTTCACTTACGGCAAACAGACCAATAAGAACAGGGACAAAATGTATACCTTCTTCTAGATCAGGGATATCAAAAGTAAATCTTTCAACACCAGTAGTTAAATGAATTCCTATAGTGCCAATTAACACACCTACAAGACCTGAAATAAGGTTTCTTAAAGAAGACTTTCCGCTCATAGATGCAAGCATTGAAAGAGCAAAAACAGCAAGTCCAAAATATTCTGCTGGTCCGAATTCTAGAGCAAGCTTTGCTAAAAGAGGAGCCGCAAATATAAAAATTATTAAACTAAAAATTCCACCAAAAACACTAGATACGGCAGCTAAACCAAGAGCTCTTCCTGGTTCACCATTTTTTGCCATTGGGTATCCATCAAGAGCAGTTGCTACAGCTGGTGGAGCACCTGGAGCATTTATTAATATAGCTGTAATGGAGCCTCCAAAAGTTCCAGCACAATAAAGGGCGGCCATCATAGCTATTGCCGCAACTGGGTCTAGAGAAATTGTAAAAGGTATCAGAAGAGCAATTGCCATAGGAGAACTTAAACCTGGTAGTGCTCCAACTAACACGCCAATTAAAACACCTGATAAAATTAAGAGTATATTTTGAAACTCTAATAATAACCCAATACCTTTAATTATATCTTCCAAATTTAAACCCTCTTTAATTTTTAATGAGTTCTAATAGCCCAGGTTCAAAATGAACACCAAGAATTATGTTAAATAAAACTATTACAAATAATGGGAACCCAATAACATATGAGATCAATACTTTTAATCTTCTTTCACCCCAATATATAGGCAACGAAACACTTACAGCAATAATTGTTAAAGCAGCGCCTAAAACTTGTGAAGAAGCTATAATTGCAGATAAAATAAACATAGTTCCAATTGTTGAAAATTCCACAGAGTTTTTTCTAGATGAGTCTATATCTTTACCATTTTTTTTTAAAAAAATGTGCTCAAAAGGTATAATTAAAACCATACCAAAAATAATTATTAGTAATATTTGTGGAAACATTTCTGGGGGAATATTATTTGAAAATAAGTCAGGGACTTTTTCAAATTTAGTTGTTTCAAACCATAATAAACCAATAATAAAAGTTAATAAAATTGCAATAATTGTATCGCTTTTATTAAATAATGCACCCAAACTTTTGGGTGCATTTTTGTTATTTTTCATATCTTAAAAAACCTAAAAATTTATTTTATTAAACCAAGTTCTTTAAGAGCAGATGCTGCGACTTTAAATTCAGCTTTAAGTTGCTTGTCCCATACTTTTGTTCCGGCAACGCTACCCTCAACTGTTAGTCCAGCTCCGGCAAGATAAGATGCAAAAACATCATGTTTCATTGCCTTAACCATAGCTTTTGATATTTGATCTATAATTGGTTGAGGAGTAGAGGCTAATACGGCATAACCCCTAGTTGTTGAACATTTTGCCTTTATTCCTTTTTCAAAAGTTGTTGGAACATTTGGATAATCTTTAAGTCTATCTTCAGCCATAACAGCAAGAGCTTTAAAACTACCATCAGCTACTTGATTAGCAGCTTCACTCACATTCGGTAAAGTTGCGTCTATTTTACCTGCCATAAGTGCTTGCACCATTTGAGCACCTGAACCAAATGGAACGACTTTAAATTTGATTCCAGCTTCTTTTGCAAACTGGGCTAAACCTATATGTTCAGTTCCTCCAATTTGAGCAACTCCCCAGTTTAATGGCGCTTTCTTTGAAGCAGCAACAAGTTCTTCTAATGTATTAAATTTTCCTTTTCCAGATACTGTGATAAAAGTTGGATCATCCATTGCTCTAGCAACGCCAACTATATCGTCAATCTTCATATTAGACTTTCCTCTTGCCATTGTATAAAGATGAGATTGTGTTAATGCCATAATTGTATAACCATCAGCAGGTTTGGTTAAAACATAGTTTTGTGCCTTAGCTCCAGAACCTCCTCGCTTGGCAACAATAGAAATGTCAGTTTTTAAATTTCTTCTTGTTCTAATTGAGACCATTCTAGCCGTTGTATCTGTACCACCACCATATTTTGCATGGATTACTAATTCTATCGGTTTACTAGGATATTTGTCTGCACTAGCAATAGAAACTAAACCAACTGTACTTATTCCTGCTATAGCAACAAAACCTAAACTAGCTTTTACAATACTTCTTCTAAAAGAATTTTTAAGTTTTTTCATATTTTCCTCCGGTTAATTATATTATATTCTGCAATTGATTTTTTCATAAATCAATAAGAGTCTTAAGATTATTTTAAAAAAACTACGCCGTAATTTTCATTTCTCCTTTTATTTGTGTTCTGTGCATTATTCTTCTTGTATTAGGATCAAAAGCATCTCTTTTGTGAAGCACATTTAAATTTTTCCACATTAATAAATCTCCTTTTTGCCATTGTTGAGTCCAAGTGAATTTTTCTTGAGTTGCATGTTCCCAAATCTCATCCAATAAATTTTCACTTTCCTCTATTTCTAAACCAATTATATATGCGTGCGGTCTTCGTCCTAGAAATAGTAGTTTCTTATTAGTATTTTTATCTGTGATAACCATGGGATGTCTTGCTCCTGGAGTGTCAGATGGGTTATCTACTTCTGAATACCCTTTTCTAAGCATTCCAGCACTATTATGAGCAGAATCATGTATCAAAATTTTACCATCAATTTTGTTCTTTAGTCTGCTTGGTAATTCACTATATGCCAGTCCCATATTTGCAAAGTGAGTATTACCTTGATTTTCAGGCACCTCAAGAGCATATAAAATCCCAGCCTTAGGAGGTAGTTGTAGGTAAGTCATATCTGCATGCCACACTGCTTCCCCATCTCCTAAATTGCCTATAGGAGTACCTTTTTCATCTTTAACGTTTGAAATTACATTAATTTCAGGAAAGTCTGGTAAAAATGTTATGCCATACGGATTAGGGCCGGGAGGGTCAAGTTCACCAAAATATTCACTAAAATTTATTAATTTATGATCATCTAAGTTTTGTTTTTTAAATACTAATACGAGTCTTTCATCCCAAGATTGATTTATGAAACTAATTTGATCTTGAGTTAATTTATTGCTTAAATCTAAACCTACAATCTCACCACCCAAGCCCTTAACACTATTAATTAATTTCATTACTTATTTTCCTATATAATTTATTTGTAAATTTCCTCTTTATTAATACTGTATTTTTCTAATTTATCTCTGTCAATTTCAAGTTTCCAATTCTCAGAAACTATCAGAAAACCTTTCTTAAATTTTAGAGGGTTTAATAAAATTCTTGCTTTTGGATCAATTTTTAAAAAACCGTTATATTCTCCAGCATTATCAATTAAGCTGTTCGCAATTCTAGCTTCCATCCAACAATTAATTTCAGTACCTAGTCCGTCACCAAGTACAATTTTTAAACCTAATTCATGCGCAAATTTAATGGCTTCTTTTAATCTTGTAATAGATAAAAATCTTTTTAATTTAAGTTTGCATAACCCTACTCCTTCAATGCGAGAAGCCTTTTTTATGTCCTTGATGCTACAAATAGGTTCGTCCAACATAATTGGTATGTATGATAGTTTAGCCACAGCAGCATTTGCATCCCAATCATTGGCATCACAAGGCTGTTCGAATAATTCTATGAAATCAGGCTTTAATCCTTGAACAAATTTACAACCGTCTTTTTTTGAGTATCCCCTATTAGCATCTATTCTTAGAGTAGCTCTACCATTTAAATGAGTTTGTATATTATTTATCTTTTTAATATCGGCATTAACGTCCTTTCCAACTTTAATTTTTATTGTTGTAAATCCTTGTTCAGTTACTTTGTCCAATTCATCTTTTATTTCAGTTTCTTCCTCTGCATTAAATGAGGTTAATAATTTAAGTTTCAGAGAACTCTTATTATTTAAAACGTCATTTTTTTCTAGCATCTCGATTGCTGTATAAATTGCACTTGAAGCAACAATGCTTATAGAGGAATGAGATAAAATGATTTCTTTTGCTTCGTATATTTTTTTATTTAAAATTGATTTTGATATGTCTCTGGCAAATGTCCAACCACCATCTCTAGTTTCACTGCTTGAGCCTGGTGATATGTGCTGTTCACCCCATCCTTCATTTCCTTGATCATCTACAATATGAATCAACAATGGCTCGAAAGAGTTAAAAGTGTTATAGGATAATTTATAAGGCTTTATTAAAGGAACATCTAGTCTATATATCGTAACTTTTGAAATAATATTATCTCTAATAACCATAAAGAATCCCCACAGTTTTTTTAATAAAAATATTAACAACAAGAAAAAATTATATAAGATATAATATATTCAATTATTATTAACTTATTATAAAGGAGTGCAAATGCCAATTTATAGTTTAGGTGAAAAAAAACCTCAGTTACCTGAAAATAATCTATATTGGGTTGCGCCAGATGCACATGTTATAGGAAACGTTATTTTAGGAAAAGATGTTGGTGTATGGTTTGGATCAGTTTTAAGAGGTGATAATGATGTTATTAAAATTGGTGAAGAAACAAACATACAAGAAAATACTATCATTCATGTAGATCCAGATTGTCCTGTAGCTATTGGCAATAATTGCACCATTGGACATAATGCAATTATACACGGTTGTACAATAGGTAATAATTCTTTAGTTGGAATGGGTGCAACAATTCTTAATAATGCTAAGATAGGTAACAATTGTCTTGTAGGTGCTGGTGCCCTTGTTACAGAAAATAAAGAATTTCCGGATGGTTGGTTAATTGTTGGTTCACCTGCTAAGGCTGTGAGAGAATTAAGTCAAGAGATGATTGATAACATGACGAGATCTTCAAAGCATTATGTAGCAAACTTCAAAAAGTTTGCAAAAGAGATGAAAGAGATTAAATAACCTTATCGTCTTTCAAATTATCAATTTCATCTTTAGTATAACCTAAATTAGACAGTATTTCATTGTTGTGTTCACCGAGTTTAGGCGCTCTTTTTATGTTTGCGGGTGTTTTAGAAAATTTCCAAGGAGTACCATGTACTTTCATATTTTTATTTAGTTCTGGGTACCATACATCAGTTACATAATTATTTTCTTTAATATTTGGATCATCAGATGCTTCAAGCATTGTGTTAACGTGGGTGGATATCATATCGGCTTTTCTTAAAATTGATATCCAATTATCCCTAGTATCTGTCGAGAATAATTCAGCAAGTTTATCTAATATTTCTGTTTTCTTTACTTCAGATTCAAATGCCAAACCAAGGTCTATAAGACCATTTTCTGTCAGAATATCAAAAAAATTAAGAGCTTTCATTGCTTCTTGCCAATCATCTGGGTCGAGTTGGAGTGCAAAAGGTTTACCATCAACATCATTAAAACATGCCGCTATTCCTGGTCTTTCTCTTGTTCCATTTATTCTAGCTCCAGTGATTGGTGGCCTTTTACTCCACATTGCTGTAGTCATAGTCCAACCAAGAAGTCTAAAAGCACTACCAACTAAAGAAGTTTCTAACTTTTGACCTTTTCCTGTTTTTTGAGCATTTATATATGCAGCTAAAATTCCTCCAAAAGTAAGAATTGCACAGCTTTCATCTGCAACTGAGGCTACTCCAGTTCTTAAATTATTTCCTGGTATTGAATATGCCTCAGCTATTCCACTTAAAGCTTGTCCTACCGCGTCGGTCCCTGGTAAATGTCCATCTGGTGCATCAGGTCCATAAGCAGAAACTGAAGCGTAAACTATCTTAGGATTAATTTTGCTAAGAGTTTCATAATCAAAATTAAGTTTTTCAGCAACACCCGGTCTAAAATTTTGTCCAAATACATCGGCATCTTTTATTAAACTATGAAGTATTTTTTGTCCTTTTTCTGACTTAAGATTGAGAGTTAAACTTTTAACTCCTCTGTTATTAGTCTCAAAAAATGATCCTATCTCTCCCTCTAAAAAACCAGAGTTACGATTATTATCACCTTTACCTGGTGTTTCAATTTTAATTACTTCAGCACCAAGATCTGCCATTAACATGTAGGGGACTGTTCCAGCTTGTGCTGTTGAACATGCAACTATTTTTAACCCAGAAAGAGCTCCATTTATTTCACTCATTTTGACCTCTAATTTTCCTCTAATTTTGGCATGTTATATCTATCTTCTGGTTTAAGCCAACCTTTGAAGTTTGGTTTTCTTTTTTCAGCAAAGGCTCTTCTACTTTCCATTCTATCCTCAGTATCGCCGTGAAGATGAAGTTTTTCAGCAAGGTCAGCAATATTAGGGCTAATTTTTGGTGCCATATGTTTCATCATATAAAGCGTGTTTACCCTTGCTGCAGGAGGAAGTGAAAGTAAATGTTCTGCCATAGAATGAGCTTCATTCATTAGGTCTTTAGCCTCCACTAAACGATTAATGAAACCTACTTGATGCATCCTCTCTGCGGAAATTCTATATCCAAAAGCCATTTCGGTTGCAATTGGATGAGGTAGATTGCCATAGTGCCCATGGTTATAACCACCAAGAAGCCATCTTTTTGCTTCTGACATTTCAAAAATTGCTTCTTTTACAGCAATCCTCAGATCTGTTCTTTCAACTAACATAAATCCACCACCCATGGCATATCCATTCACTGCTGCTATGACTGGTTTTTGAAGTGAGCCTGTCTGAAATGGGTCAACTAAATTTTCTTCTACAAATTCTTTTGGCGATCCAGGAATGCCTCTATCAATAGACTCTTTCATATCTTCGCCGGCACAGAAACCTCTTCCAGTTCCCGTCAAAATTGCAACTTCTAGATCTTCATCCTCATGAAATCTATTGAATGCTTCCGCCATGCCTTTTCTTATAACGGTACTTAAAGCATTCAATCTTTCAGGACGATTTAATCTAATAGTAATTATTTGGCCATTAATTTCGGTTTCAACAAAGCTCATAGAGATGCTCCTAATATTAAAATCTATTAAAAGTAATCTATATACTAAAAAATCTTGCAAGTCATGGATATTAAATCATAATAAATTTTAGTTTTTAGAAAGCTATTGTTTGGGGGGGTATAATGAAAACTAGAGCTGCAGTTGCTGTTGAGGCAGGAAAACCGCTTGAAATTATGAATGTGGATTTAGAGGGTCCTCGTTCTGGAGAAGTTCTGGTAGAAATAAAAGCAACAGGTATATGTCATACTGATGAATTTACACTTTCTGGTGAAGACCCTGAAGGACTTTTCCCAGCAATCTTAGGTCATGAGGGAGCAGGAGTAGTTAGGGAAGTAGGTAAGAATGTAACATCTTTAAAAGAAGGTGATCATGTAATTCCTCTATATACACCCGAATGCAGGGAGTGCGAGTATTGCTTACATCCAAAGACTAATTTATGTCAGGCAATAAGAGTGACCCAAGGTCAGGGGGTTATGCCAGATGGTACTAGTAGATTTTCTATAAATGGTAAACCAATATTGCATTATATGGGCACATCTACCTTTTCAAATTACACTGTAGTTCCTGAAATTGCACTTGCAAAAGTAAACAGAAAGGCTCCCTTTGATAAAATTTGTTATATCGGTTGTGGAGTAACAACTGGTATTGGAGCCGTTATCAATACAGCAAAGGCAACTGCAGGTTGTAATGCAGTGGTTTTTGGGTTAGGCGGAATTGGACTTAACGTCATTCAAGGTTTGAGAATGATTGGAGCGAACATGATTGTTGGTGTTGACATGAATACCAAAAAAGAATCATGGGGAAAAAAGTTTGGTATGACACACTTCGTAAACCCATCGCAGATAAAAGGTGATTTAGTTAATTACTTGGTAGATCTTACAGGTGGTGGTGCTGATTACTCTTTTGAATGCATTGGGAATGTGAATGTAATGAGACAAGCTCTAGAATGCGCTCATAAAGGCTGGGGAGAAAGTATAATAATAGGGGTAGCTGGAGCAGGGCAAGAAATTAAAACTAGACCTTTCCAGTTAGTTACAGGTAGAAGTTGGAAAGGTACAGCTTTTGGAGGAGCAAGAGGAAGAACCGACGTTCCTAAAATTGTGGAATGGTATCTTCAAGGCAAAATTGACATTGATCCAATGATAACTCACAACCTTAAGTTAGAAGATATTAACAAAGGTTTTGATTTAATGCATGCGGGTGAGTCAATAAGATCAGTTGTAGTTTTTTAATGAAAAATATATCTGAAGTAATTTCATTTGAGGGGAAACAATTAGTCTGCAGTCATCAGTCTCTGGTTAATAATTGTGAGATGACTTTTGCAGTTTTTATCCCTCCAAAAATAAAAAATCCTCCAGTTGTGTGGTATCTATCTGGTTTGACTTGTAGTCACTTAAACGTAATGGAAAAAGGTGAGTACAGAAAAAAAGCTGCTGAATTAGGCATGGCAATTATCTGTCCTGACACTAGTCCAAGAGGCGAAGATATACCTGACGAAAAAGGTAATTGGCAATTTGGTAGTGGGGCTGGTTTTTATCTGGATGCAACAGAATCTCCCTATGACAAAAACTATAATATGTATAGTTATATAATTGATGAACTTCCAAGTGTTATTGAAAAATATTTTGATTTTGATATGTCTAGACAAAGTGTTTTTGGTCATTCAATGGGTGGACACGGAGCTATTATGATGGCTCTAAGAAATCCAAATAAATTTAAAAGTTGTTCCGCATTTGCCCCAATTGTCGAACCATCGACAGCTAGCTGGTCTAGTGAGGCTTTTAAAAAATATATTGGTTTAGACCAAAGTGATTGGCAAATGTATGATAGTGTAGCTTTAGTTAAAAAGGGTTATCATTTTCCTGAAATGCTCGTTGACCAAGGAGATGCTGATAGCTTTTTAGAAGAGGGGTTAAGGCCATGGCTATTAGAGGATGCATGTAAAAACACAAATATTAACCTAAAACTTAGAATGCAGCCAAATTATGATCATTCATATTATTTTATTTCAACCTTTATGGCAGATCATTTAATTTGGCATAGAGAGAGAATCTAAAGTTTTTTTTGTGGAATAGAATATGTAAGTGAAGCGTGGGCAACAGGCTCGTCAATATCTTCTGAATAAATTAAAACATCACCTACACTTAAAGTTTTTCCTAATTTTAAAATTCTGGCTTTACTAGTTAAATTTTTCTCATTTGGTTTCCTTAAAAAATTTATTGAACAATTAGTTGTAACAGTAAGACTTTTAGGACCTATAACACTTAAAGTTGCTAAATAAAAAGTTACATCTGCTAATAAAAACATTGTTGGGCCCGAAACTGTTGCCCCTGGTCTCAAATGATCTTCAGTAATATACATTAGCATTGAAAAAGACTGATCATTTACATCTAATATCTTGAAGTATTTGCTTACTTGAGGAAATTCTTTATTTAAAAATTTATCAAGACTTTCTTTTGTCATCAGTTTTTGCATTATGTTAGGATAACCTTCTTTTATCTAAAAGTCTCTGTGCCATAGAAGGGGCAGCTCCTAAGTAATTGGATGGATCTAAAATTTTTAACAAATCTTTCTCATTAAAAAAGTTAGAGATTTTTCTATTTTTTAATAACGTATCTATGAATGAAATGTTGTTTTTAATTGATTCTCTACAACAGTCATAAACTAAATCGTGTGCAATTTGTCTTCCCATCTTGGGTGCCAGGGCCATCATAACAGACTCTGCAACAATTAACCCATTGGTTTTATAAATATTTTCTTTCATTTTTTTAGGTGAAACTTCTAAACCTTCTAAAAGATATTTAGCTGAGTTAAGAGATGAAGAAGCAATCAAAAAAGCGTTAGGAATTGCATTCCATTCTACATGCCACTGACCAGTAGCTCTTTCATGATCAAGGACCATAGCATCTAGCATAGAAGAATGATGTTCTCTTAATAGTTTTGAACAAGCCAGCATTACCTCAGAAGAAATAGGGTTTCTTTTTTGAGGCATCGTTGAAGAAGAACCTCGTCCGTGAAGATATGGTTCAGCAACTTCTTGTGTTTCTGTTTGCATCATTAACATCACATCATAAGCTATTTTACCGAGTGATGCAGCAACCATTGCAAGCCAACCAGTTACTTCACAAAAATTATCTCTAATAGAATGCCAACTAACGTCAGGAACATTTAAATCTAATTCCTCAGCTAAGGCTGACTGCGTCTTGAGGCCATTACCTTCACCTAAAGAAGCAAGCGTTCCTGCTGCTCCAAAAAACGATACAACGAAAACTCGTTCCTTTATTTCTTCCAGTCTTTTGTGATGTCTATCAATCCCAGACAACCAGGTAGATGCCTTGTAACCAAACGATATAGGTAAAGCATGTTGCAAATGTGTTCTACCAGCCATAGGTGTTTTAATATGACGCTCAACAATTTTTTCTAAAGCATCTGAAATTGACTTTAGGTCTTTAGATAATAATTCAAGACCCTTTCTAATTTGAAGGACATCTGCTGTGTCCATAATATCTTGTGTTGTAGCGCCCCAATGACAAAATTGTCCAAAGTTGCCTTCAACTTTTTCACTTAGTTGTTCGACCAGTGGAAGAATCGGATATCCAACTATAGACGTCCTCCTTTCAAGTTTTCCCCAATCAATTATCTCTACATTTGCTGCCTGAGTTATTTTCCCCCCAGCTTCTTTTGGTATAATGTTTAACTTTGACTGTGATCTTGCTAAAGCTGCTTCTACATCTAAATATAACTGTGTAGTACCTTCATCAGAAAATAACAAATGCATTTCTTTTGTTCCAAACATTTCTCCCCATATTTTTGAATTCGTAACTAAAGCAGGCATTTTATATTCCCTATCAATTTAATTTTGGTACCAAGATGCAGCTCTTTTCTCAAGAAAACTATTAAGCCCTTCTTTTGCTTCATCCGTCATTCTTTTTTGAGAATGTTCAAAAACAAGTTCATCAAATTTTTCTTCAGATAATATTAAACCACTTTCTATTAAAGTTCTTCTTTTTGTTGCTTCCAATGCATCTGGAGCACACATCAATAAGTTATCAATAATTGGTTTGACGGTATTTTCAAGATCACCAGTCTTACAAACAAGGTGCACTAACCCCATATCTTTAGCCTGACTGACATCGAAACGCTCACAAGTAAGAGCATATTTTCTAACATTCCTAACTCCAATACTTGCATTTAAGTGAGGAATTATAATTCCTGCCATCACCCCCCATCTAGCTTCAGAAATGGAAAAAATTGAATCTTCACTCGCTATAACTATATCAGCAGCAGCAGCAATTCCAGTGCCACCCCCAAAACATCCGCCATGGATCATTGCTATTGTTGGCTTAGGGAATTCAGTAAGACCTTTAATTGCTGAAGCAGTTTTTCTAGAAACTTCTATATTTTCTTTTTGACTAAGATTACCAATCTCTTTAAGCCATTGTAAGTCGGCACCTGCTTGAAAATGTTTTCCATTACCTTTAATAATGACTATTCTTACAGAATTGTTTTTATCTAAAGCTTCAAAACTTTTAATTAATTCAATAATCATGTCACCATTGTATGCATTGTTTTTTTCTGGACGGTTTAAAATAACCTCTGCAATTCCTCTTTCATTTACATTTGTTAATATGATATTTTCACTCATTATCGGTCCTTCTATCTTATTGGAAATACAATTTTAATTTTCTAAATCTACTGCTGCTATAGATGCATCTTTTATCGAGAATGCCCTAAGTCTTATAAAAACTCTAAATTTATTTTGTAAAATCTCACCAATTTTATTAAGCAATCATTTATGCTGTCTATATTTCTAGTTTTTTTCTCTCTAAACTTCAATTCTCCAAAAATTTTATAGTTTGAAGTAATTATTTTGCTCTTAATCCATATAACTTGACAGTTATTTTTTTCAGCCTCTAACTCTTCTTGAATAATACCTATTATGCTTTTTTCTATTGCTTTAACAGCAGAAATTTCAAAAATATTTTTTAAGGTTTCATCTATATGTAAAATTAAAGAAGGCATTTCAAAGTTCCTATCACATAAATATTTTATTAATTGATATTAACATAATTTTTATATTTAATAGTTTCAAATATTGTTAAAATAAAGGTTCGGCAAATGGAAAATGAAGCGCTTGATATCAATCACTTAAATAAATGGTTAGGTAACATAGAGACTGTAACAGATTATCTTACACCAATTGTTGAACAAAGGTATAGAGCAACATTAAATATTGATCCAGGCGATCCCAAAATTGGGGAGGACGCAACCTCTGGTTTGCATTGGATGTTAGGTTGGGATTTAAAAAAAAATGATGAACTTGGTGTGGATTCTCATCCTGCAAGAGGTGATTTTTTGCCTCCAGTCCCACTTCCAAGAAGAATGTGGGCAGGCAGTCAGATCAAAGTAAACAAACCTTTAAGAGTAGGTGATAAAGTAATTAAAAAATCTAAGGTAGCTGACATAAAACTGAAGGAAGGTAGGACGGGACAGCTTTGTTTTGTTACAGCAGAGTATGAATTTTTAGTTGATGAAGATGTAAGATTACATGAACTACATAACATTGTTTACAGAGATGTTACTAAAGCAGGTGGTGGTTCTGGTGTGTCAGACACAATACCTGAAGATGCCGATTTTACAGAAACAATTTTTATGCATCCAACAATTTTATTTCGTTATTCAGCAATTGGCTTTGTAGGTCATAGAATTCATTATGATTATCCATATACTAAAAATGAAGAGAATTATCCTGATTTAATAGTTCATGGTCCCTTACAAGCTACTTTTTTATTAAGAGCAGCCGAAAAACTAAAAGGTAAAACGGTAACCTCTTTCAATCATAAAGTTATGGCTCCTGTTTTTGCAAACAGTGACTATATAATTGGTGCAAAAGAAAACACTGATGGAAGTGTAAGTTGTTGGGGCGCTGTAAAAGGTTCAGGAATGACCATGCAAGCTGAAGCATATTTTGAATAGTTTTTAGAAAAGGATAGATTATGTCGATTACAAAGTTATTTGGTAGTTATGGATTTAGCACTAAATTAGATAGTTTTAATGATGAAATGAAGTTTTTTGCAAAGATGTCTATACTAGATTGGTGTGGTGTCGCTTATGCAGCTAAACAAGAACCAGTTTCCAAAATTGTTTCGGAAATGGTTAAAGAGGAAAATGGTGTTAATCAAGCAAGGGTGATTTCAACTGGTGATGGAGTTTCTTCACGAGGTGCAGCTTTAGCCAATGGAGCTACTGGTCATGCATTAGATTATGATGACACACACTTTCTTTTTGTTGGTCATCCCACAGCCAGTGCTTTGCCAACTGCTTTAGCTTTGGGTGAAGAATTAGAATTATCTATAGATAATTTATTGCTCGCATATATGACTGGAGTAGAAGTGTCTACAAGAATTGGTCATATCTTAGGCTATTCTCATTATAACTCTGGTTTCCATCAAACTGCTACTAGTGGATCATTTGGTGCAACAATTGTGGCATCAAAATTACTAAATTTGAACAAGGACCAGACAATAAATGCGCTTGGTTTGGTCTCCACAAGAGCGTCTGGAATTAAATCCCAATTTGGCACTATGGGTAAACCGTATCACGCAGGAATGGCTGCATCAAATGGTATTGAGGCCGCCAAATTATCTAAACTTGGATTTGTGTCAAGAGAAGATGGTATTGAGTGTGATCAAGGTTTTTTCCAAACTCATGGTTGGGATAAAAAAACTCCCACAAGAGCTTTAAAAAACTTAGGAACAGACTTCCTGTTTCCTGAAATTAAGTATAAATTTCATGCTTGTTGTCATGGTTTACATTCTTTCCTAGAAGCACTTGAGGAATTAAAACAAGAAAACAACTTTAATCCTGAATCAATTGAAGAGATTGCGATTGAAACTAATCCTTCGTGGCTCAAAGTGTGTAACATTCAAGAACCTAAAACTGGTCTAGAATCAAAATTCTCTTATAAATTAACAGCCGCCATGTCAATTTATGGTAAAGACACAGCTGACTTGGGCACTTACAACGATGATATTTGTTTTGATGATAAAATGAATAATATTAGGGATAAGGTAAAGGTTATACCTAACGATCAATTGAGCAATACTCAGTCTTTAATTTCTATTAAAGATGGTTCTAGGGATGTTAAAAACAAACATGACTTATCTGATAAGATTGATCAAAATATTTTAGAAACTAAAATTGTTAATAAATCTGCTTCGTTACTATCCAAAAATAAATCTTATGAAATTTCTAAAATGTTAAATTCACCCTCTGAAAGTAAAGTTACTTCTCTAGTAGATTGTTTGGTCAGCTAATGGAAAAACAAAACTCTGGAAAGGATTTAGAGGGTTTATTAGTCGTGACCGTTGAGCAAGCTGTAGCTGCTCCTTATACATCTTGTAGACTAGCCGATGCCGGTGCAAGGGTTATAAAAGTTGAGAGACCCGAGGGTGATTTTGCCAGAAACTATGACAGTAACGCGCTTGGTAATAGTGCTTATTTTGTGTGGTTAAATAGAGGCAAAGAGTCAATTTCTCTGGATCTTAAAAATACTGAAGATTTTGAACTATTTGAGAATATTATTTCAAAATCTGACATTTTAATTCAAAATTTAGCACCAGGGGCATTTGATCGTCTTGGTCTGGATTTAAATGAATTGAGAAAAAAATATCCATCTTTAATTACATGTTCTATTTCTGGGTTTGGAGACGAAGGTCCATATAAAAACCAAAAAGCTTATGATATGTTAATTCAAGCTGAAACTGGCGTTATTGATATAACTGGCCTTCCAGATAAAAATGGGATTGATGGAAGAGCAAAGGTTGGGCCATCAGTCTGTGATATATCTGCAGGGATGACAGCTTATCAAGCAATATTGCAAGCTCTTATTAAAAGAAGTGTAAGTGGAAAAGGCAGACACATATCAGTGTCCATGTTCAACTCGCTCGCAGATTGGATGAACCCTTTTTATCTTGGTTATGTTTATAATAAAAAAATTCCAAAAAGAAACGGTATGACCCACCCAATAATTGTTCCTTATGGAGCATATAATTGTAAAGATAATTTGACTATTTTAATTGCTATACAAAATGATCGAGAATGGGTGAAATTATGTAAAATTGTATTAAACGACGAAACCATGATTAATGACACTCGCTTTAAAACTAACTCAGACCGTGAAGCTAACCGAGAATTAACAGAAAAAATTATTCAAGATAAATTTATTACTTTTGAACGTGAGGAATTAATTGAAAAACTTGAAGAAGCAAGTGTTGCTTATGGAAGAATTTCCGATATGGAACAATTGAAAAACCATCCTCAAAATAATTTTTTAGAAATTGAAACTAAAAATGGCAAAGTTAAAGTTTTAGGTCCAGGCGCAATTCATGACAATTTTATACCAGAAGTAAATAAAATGCCCGAATTAAATGAACATGGAAAAAAAATTAGAGCTGAATTTAGTTCTTAAAAAAATAGGAGATAAATTTGAGAAGTATTTTATTTTTACCAACGGATAAAATTGAGAGGTTGCCCAAGGCTATAGGATCTGGAGCTGATAAAGTTATTTTCGACTTAGAAGATGGTTTGGCCCATGACAAGAAAGCTATTGGACGATCTAATTTTGCTGATTTAGCAAATAGAAATTATGATGGTCAATCAGATATGCTTTTATTACGTATTAATGCTTTAGATACTGAAGAATATAAAGAAGATATAAAATTGTTAAGGTCTTTACCTTTTCTTCCTTACTCTATCGCTGTTCCTAAAATTGAGTCTGCTGATGAATGTAGAACTTTTTTAAAAGATCTTGGCACTGATATATTAGTTTTACCTCAAATTGAAACGCCGCGGGGTATAGCAAATATCGAAAGCTGGGATTGTTCAAATATAAAGTTTTCTGGGATTGGATTTGGGTCAGCAGATTATTGTGCATCAACCGGTGGTGATATGGGCAAAGCTAGTTTAGCATATGGAAGGGGTAAAATAATTAACGCTGCGGCATTATATAATACAATTGCTCTTGACGGTGTTTGGCTAGACTTCAGAGACCCTGAAGGATGTAAAGAAGAGACATTATATATCAAAACCATGGGTTTTAAAGGACGTTTTGCTATACATCCAGATCAAATTAAACCTATTCATGATGCTTACAGACCTACTACAGAAGAATTGGAATGGGCAAAAGGTGTTTTAGAAGAAGCAAAAACAGCAGGTTCTGGTGCTTTTAAATATCAAGGAAAAATGGTTGATGCACCTGTATTAGCGGTTGCAAGGCTGATTATATCAAGGGAGGATTAAATGGATGAAAATTCTTATGGAATTAAAAAAATAGGACCCCAAAGGTATAGAGAAGATCCAGGTAGATATTTTGAAGATTTTCAGATAGGTGATGTTTATGAGCATTGGCCTGGTAGGACAGTAAGCGAAGCTGATAACATATGGTTTACAAATTTAACAATGAATACTCACCCAATTCACTTTGACGCAAATTATGCTTCTAAATCTGAGTTTGGAAAATATTTGGTAAATTCTGCATTTACTTTAGCCCTTGTAACAGGGATGTGTGTTAGTGGTACTAGCCAAAAAGCAATAGCTAATTTGGGATGGGAAGAAATAAAAATACCTGCACCTGTGTTTGTAGGTGATACATTATATTCTGAAACTGAAGTTTTAGACAAAAGAGAATCAAAATCAAGACCCACACAAGGTATTGTAAAGGTAAGACATATAGGTAAAAATCAAGACAAAGTTGTTGTAATGGATATGGTGAGATCTTTCTTGGTTGCCAAACGTGGGCATAGTGTAGTTGACGAAATTATTAATGAAGCAGCTAATTAGAGTATAACACCATGGATTTACCTTTATCAGGAGTCAAAGTAATTACTTTTGAGCAATATGGGGCGGGACCATTTGGCACTCAATACTTAGCTGATCTTGGAGCAGAGGTAATTAAAGTTGAACCAGCAGGTACAAGTGGTGATTATCTGAGAGCAATTGGTCCTTATTTTATCGATGGTGAAGATAGGAATTCAGCTTCAAGTATTTTTTTTCAAGCTCTTAACAGAAATAAAAAAAGTATAACTTTAGACATACTGTCTAATGATGGAAAAATTATTCTGCAAAAATTAATTGAGAATGCTGATGCAGTTTCTAACAATTTAAGAGGAGATGTTCCTGAAAAACTTGGAATAACCTATGATCAGCTTAAGAAACATAACAAAGCAATTGTTTCAGCACATTGTTCTGCTTATGGCAGAGAGGGGCCAAGAAAAAATTGGCCAGGATATGATTATCTTATGCAAGCAGAGGCCGGTTATTTTTCGCTTACAGGTGAGCCTAATGGTCCTCCCTCAAGATTCGGACTTTCAATTGTAGATTATATGTCTGGACTAACTATGTCATTTGGGCTCGTAAGTGCGATATTGTCTGCCAGGGCTACGGGTGTTGGAAGAGATGTAGATGTCAATTTGTTTGATACGGCCATGTTTAATCAAAGTTATATGGCAGCTTGGACACTAAACACTGATTTTAAGAGTGAAAGATTAGACCGGTCTGCTCATCCAATTTTAGTTCCATGTCAATTATATAAAACTAAAGATGGATGGATATTTTTGATGTGTAACAAAGAAAGCTTTTGGCCTGTATTATGTAAAAAACTAGATAGGGAAGATCTAATTGATAATTCAAAGTTTGTTAATTTTTCATGCAGGCAAAAAAATAGAGACGAAATAACTAGAATTCTTGACGAAGAATTAATGAAAAAAAATACATCTGAATGGCTAGATGAATTTGGTGGAATTGTTCCAGCTGCTCCAATTTTAAATTTAAAGGAGTCTCTGGAAAACCCATTTTTAAAAGATAGAAAAAATATCCAAAAATTAAAAACAAAAAGGGGGGTTGATATCAGTTTATTGAAAACACCAGTAAATGTGAAAGATAGCAGCTTTCAAGATAAAACTGCCCCAGAACTTGGTGAAGACACAGATGATGTACTTAGAGAGATTGGTTTTACAGGTGAACAAATAATCACTTTCAGAAATAAAGGCACAATCTAAACAGAATTACATAACATATTAACTAATTAATCGGTTTTATTGCAATTAAGGGTTTACCTTAAAAGCATATCGTTATAGGTTGTGATTCTAAATATTTGGAGGAAATTTAATGAAATTAAATAAACTATCATTGTTAGGTGCGGCTGGCGCTGTTGCCCTAACTTTTGCGGCTGGAACCAATTTAGCTTTAGCTGATGGACATGCTGTAAAACCTATTAAAATGCGTTGGGCTTCTGACCATTCTGGTCCGCCACATCCTGCAGCTATCGCAGAAATGTTTTTTGCAGAGCAGGTTGAGAAGAAAATTCCTGGAAGTAAAGTTCAAATTTATTGGGCTAAGTCACTTTATAACGTTCCAAAAGGAACTCAAGCTCTTACAAAAGGTAATCTTGAGATGATGACTGGTCAATTTGGTAAAACTTCAAGTGTTGAGCCCTATGCTAATACGATTGTTGGTGCTGGAAAATTAACATCTCCTGGTGCTATAAATGGACTTGATGGAACAAAAACTTTCGCTCAATTAAAGAAAGTTTTTAACGACAAGCATGGTATTACTATTTTTGGTTCTGGTCACTTGAGTATGTATATGGGTGCTGGGGCTGTTAAAAGTAGAATGCTAGTTCCTGCTGACTTTTCTGGTAAAAAAGTTAGAAGTATGGGACCTGCTGAAAATGCATTGTTAGGAGCCTTAGGTGCAAACCCAACAACAATGGCTTTTGGTGATGTTCCACCTGCTCTTCAAACAGGTGTTATTGACGGATTGCTAACAAGTCTAGGTGGATTTAATGCTACTAAGGAACAAGCTCCATATTTCACAGTTGCTGGAATTAATGGAATTGTTGGCGATTACTATTGGATTGGTGCATCAAATAAATGGTGGGCTACTCTTGATAAAAAACAACAGGCAGCTTTAACTGACATTATTATGAATGATTTTATTCCTTATCAAAAGGCTATTAACTTTTGTAATGATAAAAGATTAGTTGATAAGTTTAAAGTAACTGATAAAAGCGCACCTGGAATTTATGTGATGAGTCCTAAAGAAGCTGGAGTTCTTCAAGCAAAAGAAGGTGGCGCAACTAACAACTGGATTAAATCTAAAGTTGATGATACTGGAGATAAAATGGTTGATCAATTCACAGCTGAAGCAAAAGCTTTAGTTGCAGCCAATCCAATGGGATCAAGTGCCTTAGAAAAGACTGATTGCACAGCGTTCGCTTCAGATTTTGCTAAATTCGCAAAAGGAACAGCTTTATATAAGAAAAAGTCAAGAAAATAAATTAATTTAAAAAGGCCTGGCTTGAGTCAGGCCTTTTTTTTAGATGATTATCATGGATAATTTTTACAAAATCTCAAGCAAAATTCAGTCTTCTATTACTGCTATATTGGGCAGGTGTTCTGCTTTTCTAATGATAGCTGTTACACTATTTGCGTTAGCTGAAATTATTAGAAGATATATCTTTGGTGTTGTTTTTGAATGGGGTCAAGATGCTGTTATTTACATGATGGTTTCTTCAGTTGCTTTTTACATTTGTGTAACACAAATTAATAGAAATCACCTCGTAATGACTGCTGTTTTACAACTCTTAAATGCAAAAGGGTTTCACAGAACAGTAGGTTTTTGTAAAATTTTTGTTTCTCTCTTTGTTTCTGTATTCACTGGTTCTCTAACTTATACAGCATATTCAACAATTGAGTATTCAATCCAGATAGGCGAAAGAACTGAAAGTTTATTTTTATTTATGTGGCCATTTTATTTTATATTGGCTCTGGGTATGGGATTAATGTCTTTAGTCGCAGCTCTTCAATTTATTGAAGATATCCATAGTTACATAAAGGGTGATCATTTTACTGCAGAAGTTGAAGCTGCTACAGATGTTTAATACTTATAATACAGGAAATGTATAATGTGGGCTTTAGGAGGATCTTTATTCAGTTTATTATTTGCTGGTGCCCCAATAGGTATAGCTCTAGCAGGTGCTACAGGTCTTCTCGTACTCTTTGATGATTTTTTAACATATAGTACTTTATTTGAAGCTTTTTTTAGTTTTCTTACTAAATATACTTTAGTAGCTATCCCATTTTTTATTTTTGCTGGTTTTTTAATGGAAAAGACTGGTTTAGTAGCAAGTCTTTTTAAATTTGCTGATTCAGTAGTTGGATGGGTTCCGGGTGGTTTTGCTTATGCAACATTACTTGCTGCTGTTTTATTTGGAGCAATCTCTGGTTCATCAACAGCAATGGCTGCTGCAATGAGTGTGATAGCTTATCCCGAGTTAATTAAAAGAGGTTATCCAAAATGGATGGCTGCGGGAGTCATTGCTTCTGCAGGTGGTATTGCGCTTCTTATACCACCAAGTATAACTTTGATACTTTTTGGTGTCATAACAGAAATGTCTATAGTTGATTTGTTTTTCGCAGGTATAATTCCTGGATTGATGTTGGCTATGAGTGATGCAGTTATAATTGTTAGCGTCTCACTTTTTATTAAATTACCTCGAGGGAAATTTGATTTATGTGAAGTTTGGAGGTGTTTCAAAGAAGCTTTACCTGCTTTGTTAATGCCTGTAATTATTTTAGGTGGTTTATACGGAGGTTTATTCACTCCAACTGAAGCAGGTGCTGCCGCTGCTAGTTATGCTCTTTTTTATGGATTAATCTTTAAAAGAAAAACATTTACAAAAGAATTAATGCCGACAACTCTTAGGACTATGAACCTTACTGCAGTCGTATTTTTTCTATTGGGTTGCGTTGGTATCTTCCAATTTTATCTTGCAAATATGGGTTGGCCTCAAATGATTGCTGAATGGGCTGGTGAGTTGGGTCTGAGTAAAACAGGATTTTTATTCGCACTTATGGGATCGTTACTTTTTTTATCAATGTTTCTAACAGGTGTAGCTATTTTAGTCTTAACAGTACCTATATATTTCCCGGTTGCTTTGGCTCTTGGCGTGGATCCAATTCATTTAGGAATTTTAACAGCATTATGTATAGAAATAGGAAGTGTTATCCCACCCGTTGGTTTAAATTTGTTTGCTGTTAGTGGAGTAACTGGTTTACCAGTTACAACCGTTATAAAAGGATCATTTCCTTTCTGTATTTCTGACACAGTTGTATTAATTATAGTGCTTCTATTCCCAGCTTTAGCACTTACACTTCCAGAACTATTAGTTGAATCTCACTTTAATTAAAGTTCTAAGAGAGCTTTTGCATAATTTAAAAGTTGATCATCTTCTCCAAACCTGGCCACAAGTTGACACCCAATTGGTAATTCTTGTTTACCCTTAAATAGGGGTAGGGTGATACACGGATTTCCATTTAGAGACCACGTCGTATTAAATATTGGTGATCCTGTATATTCTAATCCTTTTAATGCTTCGCCAGGTGCACTAGGAGTAATAATTAGATCTATTTCATTGAAGATAGCGTCAATTTGATTTTTGAGAATAAAAAGTTCTTTCATTGCAATTTTGTATTGTTTGTTGGTGACTTGATTTCCATCGTTAAGCCTTCCGTTTCTTAACTGATCACTTAATTCATCATAATGATTAAATCTTTCATGAGATATTGATCTTTTAAATTCATATCCACTTATATCTAAATGTAGTGTATCAGATTTTAAAATAAGTTTATCAATCTCTAAATCAATTACATTTAATTTCTCTGAACGAAGTGAATTAACAAAATGCTCAAAAGCCTCCTTTGTAGAATCGTCAGTTTTATCCCAGTGAGGTGTCCTAACAAATCCAATTTTAATTTTACTTAAATCTACTTTTTTTATTGAAACTAACTCTTCTTCGAGAAGGATTGATCGAAAAAGTGCAATATCATCTACTGACCTAGACATCAGTCCTAAAGTGTCAATTGACGGAGAGTTTGGTAGAATGCCTGATTTGTCAAAATCACCATAAGATGGTTTGTACCCAATAATTCCGCAGTAAGCAGCAGGTCTTATTACCGATCCAGTTGTTTGTGTACCAAAACAAACTGGTGCCATCATAGACGCTACGGCGGCAGCTGAACCAGAACTTGAGCCACCAGGTGTAAAATCTATATTATGTGGGTTTGTTGTTAATCCAGGAGCTCTATGTCCTAATTCAGTAGATACAGTTTTGCCAATAAAAATACATCCTGATTGTTTTGCAACAGCTACCGAAGCAGCGTCTCTCATAGGAACATTATTTTGATAAAAATTAGTTCCAAATCCAGTTGGTGTATTGCTTGCATCAATTATATCTTTAATTCCGAAAGGAATTCCAAGTAGTGATTCATCATTTTCATTATCTAGTAGCTTAGCTTTTTCTAAAGCTCTATCTTCATCCAAGTATACCCAAGCTTTTACGGAGTGTTCTTTTTCACGTATTCTTTCGAAGCAACTTTGTACCCACTCATACCTTGATAATTTATTCTCACTAATAAGTTTGATTGCATCCGTTGCGGTTAACTCAAAAGGAATTGTCATGGTGTTTTCTCATATGATATTAATAAGATATCTTAATGATTATTTTTTAGTTTTGTAAAATGAAATTTTAGTTTAACCTTTTCAATATATTTTGGGGAGAAATAAATGGAAAATATGACTGAAAAGTTTGCTGAGTTTTGTGCTGAAATTAGATACGAAAATTTATCTCCAGAGGTTATAAAAAGAACAAAATTGTTAATTCTTGATACTGTTGGAATAATAATACGAGCAAGACATGATGCAGAATCAACTGCTAGTTTAGTCGCAGCAATCGACAGATTAGAAATGAGTAATGGAAGTTGCCAAGTATTCTCAGATAAAAATAGTTACTCTCCAAGTGCAGCGGCACTACTTAATGGAACACTAGCTCATTCTCTTGATTTTGATGACACTCATGCAGAAGCCTCTTTACATTCCAGTGCCCCAATACTCTCCGCTGCTTTGGCTGCAGCACAAATGAATAAATCATCAGGACAAGAGTTAATAACGGCATGTGTGGCTGGTTATGAAATACAAATAAGACTTGGATTAGCTGGAGGCTCGTCAGCACATTATAAAAAAGG
The DNA here is from genome assembly GCA_902592615.1 of uncultured SAR116 cluster alpha proteobacterium. Classification (GTDB taxonomy): domain Bacteria; phylum Pseudomonadota; class Alphaproteobacteria; order Puniceispirillales; family Marisalimonadaceae; genus Marisalimonas. Next base: position 28,562 of record CACJFI010000012.1, read on the forward strand.
ATTTCATCCAACTGCTACATGTGGTGTGTTTGGTGCTGTAGCTTCAGCGGGCTACCTTATGGGCTTAACAAAAGATCAGTTTGTTTCTGCATTTGGAATAGCCCTAAGTCAATCAGCTGGATCGATGCAATTTTTAACAGATGGCGCTTGGACAAAAAGATCGCATGTAGGACAAGCAGCACAGAACGGTCTAAATTGTGCAACAATGGCGGCGGAAGGTTTCAAAGGTCCTTCTCAAGCTTTTGAGGGTCAGTGGGGTTATTTACATGCATACGCTTCAGGAGGAGATTTAAAAAAAGCATTGGAAGGTTTAGGTAGCAAATTTGAAACACTTAACTTAGGAGTAAAACCTTATCCATCTTGTAGATATAGTCATGCAGCAATTGATGGGATAATAGATCTAAAAAAAGAATTGGATTTCTCTATTGATGATTTGGATGATATTGATATTGGTCTGTCCGAAACAGCATTGAATATAATTGGTTATCCATTAGAGGATAAACAAAATCCTAAAAGTATTGTTGATGGTCAATTTTCAATGCCTTTTTGTGCTGCTGTAGCTGCTAAAAGTGGTGGATTAAAGTGGGATGATTATAAAGATCACTTAAATAACAGTGACACACTAGCGCTGTGTAACAAAATAAAAGTAAATCCTGATAAAGATGCTGAGAAGTGCTGTCCAGAATTTATGAGTGCAAAGGTAAAAATGGTTGTAAAAGGAAAGACTTATGAAAAGTTTGTAAAGATTCCAAAAGGAGAGCCAGAAAACTTTATGAAAGACGAAGAATTTATATCAAAGTTTAAAAGTTTAACAGAACCATATTTATCAAATGAAAGAGTTAACCATTTGACAGATTTAATGCTTAAAATTGATCAAGCAAATAATGTCAGTTCAATATTTGAGTATAGTCATATAGATCTGTAATCATTAATTTAGGAGATATTAATGAACGAACATAAAATAATTGAAGTCGAAAATGAAAAATCAGACTCTGAAGATAATTTAATAATAGAATCTGTAAATAAATTCTTAGAAAAAAATGTAAAGCCTTATGTAAAAGAATTTGAGTCACAAGATAAATATCCACAAGATATTGCTGATAAAATGGCAGATTTAGGTCTCTTTGGTGCTACAATTTCTCCTGAGTATGGTGGTTTAGGTTTGTCAGCAGTTACTTACTCAAAAATTGTAGAAAATGTGTCAGCCGTGTGGATGTCAGTTTCTGGTATTTTCAACTCTCATCTGATAATGTGTGCTGCTGTAGAAAGATTTGGCACTGAAGAGATGAAAAGATACTATCTTCCTAAGTTTGCAACTGGAGAGATAAGAGGTGGTATCGCACTTACAGAACCAGATTGTGGTACTGACCTTCAATCGATAAAAACCAAAGCAAAAAAAGTTGGGAACGAATATATTATTGATGGTACAAAAACATGGATTACAAACTCAGTTCAAGGAACTATTTTAGCTGTTTTAGTAAAAACGAATACTGAAATTCAACCAGCCCATAAAGGTATGAGTTTAATTCTCGTTGAAAAGAAAGATGGATTTGTATCTAGAAAACTCAAAAAATTGGGTTATAGAGGTATTGATACAGGAGAAGTTCAGCTTGAAAATGTAAAAGTACCTATTTCTAACTTGATCGGCGAAACAGAAGGCAAGGGTCTTAAACAAATTTTGGCGGGCCTAGAACTGGGAAGAATTAATGTAGCTGCACGTGGCGTTGGTGTGGCTAGAGCCTCTCTTGAAGATTCAATAGAATATGCAAAAATAAGGAAGACATTTGGAAAACCAATTAGTGAACACCAAGCAATTCAAATTAAATTAGCTGAGATGGCAACTAAACTTGAAGCTTCTAGATTATTAACTGAACAAGCTGCAAAGGCATATGATTCTGGTAATAGATCAGATTTACAAGCCGGAATGGCAAAGCTTTTTGCTACTGAAACAGCGTTGTTTAACTCTACAGAAGCAATGAGAATTCATGGTGGATTTGGGTATTCACCCGAGTATAACATTGAGAGATATTATAGAGATGCTCCTTTGTTGGCTATTGGTGAGGGAACAAATGAGCTGCAGAAATTGATAATAGCTAAGCAACTTGTGTCTGAAGATTAAAATATCTAAGATAAAAATATTCCAACGCTAAAGAAAAGCACTCCTATTGCTAACCCAAAAATTGGTTTTTTTGGGAAAAATAAAAATACAATTATACCAATTAAAAAAGGTACCATCCTCTCAATTAATTCAGTTTCGGCTAATGCTCCTGTTGGGAAAATTATAATTCTAGTCATTAAAGCTGTTGTCATAGCAAATGCAATAGCATTGATCCATTTTGCAAAAAAACTATCTTTTTGTATTTTACTAGATAAAACTACTCCTAAAAATCTCCAGACAAAAATACCTGAACTAGCGACTAAAAGCATAATCCAAGGCATTATTTCAGTTATAATCGTTGAATTCTCATACATTAATTTTATCCTTTTTCAAAAGATAACTGACCATTAAGCCAACGGATCCGCCAACTAATCCTGCAATAATCAAACTCCAATCACCAATATATGGAAATAAAAGGGGCCCGATAATCCCTCCAGTAACAACTGCTAATCTGTAATAAATTTCAATAGTTCTTAGCATTAAGATGGTTAAATATAATGGCATTATAAATACTGGAATAGAAACAATATCACTAGGTAAAAAATAATATAATTTGTAACCAATAATTGTTGTAGTTGAATTAAATATTACCAATGCCAAACTAAGACCCTGAAAAAATTTAAATAAATCTTTTTCGTCTATTTCATTTTTTACTTTGGTTAACTCAGCCCAACCAGTAGGACTAATGAGGTGAGCCCAAAATAATTTTGTTATGAAAGATAACTTATGTTTATGAATATTCATTAATGTAAGACCAGATAAGACTAAAAAAAATTGTCTCATGTTAGCCAATAAAATGGTAGTAAATAGTAAAAAGATTGGTGTGCCAATTGAAAAAAGAGACACAAAAATAACCATGCCAGGCATACTCCATAAAATTAAAACAGAACCTAAACACAGATATAGATCTACTCCAGCTTCTGCAGCAAAAACACCATAACCAAACATGGCTGAGCTCATTCCTATGCCTGGAAAACCAAAACCAGTAAAGATACCTTTTTTAAAAGGGCTGTATTTTCTTTTCATAAACAAATTTTCTTATCTAAACTTTTGCGACTAGATCAATCTCAACTGAAGCACCCACAGCAAGTCCAGTTACACCAATACATGTTCTAGCAGGAAGTTTGTCTTCTTCGAAATATGATTTATAAATTTTATTGACTTTGTCGAAGTCTTGGAAGTTAACTAAATACACTCTTACAAAAGTTACTCTCTCGAGAGAAGAGCCACAATTATCTAAAACATTAATTAGATTTTTCATAACTTGATGTGTTTGTTTTTCAAGATCATTACTGACTAGTACGTCAGGATTTTCTGGTAATGTTGGCATTTGTCCAGTAATAAAAATAAATTCACCAGCTTTAACAGCATGACTAAAGGGACCAACTCTTTTAGGTCCATTTTCAAATACTAAATGTTCTATGTCCAATCGATTACTCCAATAAAGATTAATGTTGTCAAAAAGGCTAATTCAAATAAACTTTGCATTAACAGGGGGATTTTTCAATGAGATTTACAAACAAAACTGTGTTTATTACTGGAGCAGCAGGTGGGATTGGTCGTCAAACAAGTTTAAGTTTTGCAAAAGAAGGTGCAAATGTAGCTGTTTCAGATTTAGATTTTGATATGGCTAGCAGAGTGGCTACAGAAATAAAATTTGCAGGTGGTAATGCTGAGCCATTTAAATTAGATGTAACAAATCAAAATGAAACTATTGAAAACATGAAAAATGCGTATGAACATTTTGGGAGTTTAGATATTGTATTTTGTAATGCAGGTATTAGAGAGATTGTCTCTCCATTAGAATTGTCTATAGAAGAATGGAGAAAGGTTATTGATATAAATGTTACTGGAGTTTTTATAACTGCACAAACATTTGCAAAGCACTGCATCGAAAAAAAAATAAAGGGTAATATTGTAATTACTTCTTCAACTCTAAGCGTAACTTCTGCGCCTAATAGGTGCGCTTATACTGCCTCTAAACATGCTACTGCTGGAATAACTAAGCAACTAGCAGTAGATCTAGCAAAGTATGATATTAGAGTAAATGCTATTGGACCAGGTGTTATTAGAACTCCATTAACTGAAAGATATTTTCAAGATGAAGAAGCTTCTCAAAAAGTAAGGAACTTGCACGCCATGAAACGTTGGGGAGAACCTAATGAAATTTCTAGTGCAGTTTTATATCTTGCAAGTGACGAAGCAAGTTTTTGTACTGGGACAAATTTAATCGTAGATGGTGGATGGACAGCTGGAAAAGATTGGTAGTTAATTAATTTTATTTAAGACTGGATGTAGATATTTTAAAAATTCTTTTGGATTTTCACTCATTGGAAAATGACCTACATTTTTCATTTTGACCATTTCGATACCAATAGTGTCAGCTAGAGATTTTGTTTCCTCTGGTGTTGCTGAGTAATCATATTCACCAGTTAATAAATAAATTGGACATTTTGAATTATCAATTTTTTTAATTTCATTGCCAATATTTCCATCGAACTTATAAAAAAATAAATCTCCCTTAAAAATTCCAGGTCCACCTTGCATATAATGCCACATCGTTTCAAACTTATCACTTTCAGGACTTGTTGGTGCCATTAACCCATAAGCAATGCCTCCGCAAACCTCTCCTCCATGTACATCTTGTCTATGTAACCAACTGATATCATAATAAGGATCCAAATGACCAGCACTTTGAAGCCCAATTAATGCTCTAAATTTATCTGGAAAATTTATTGCTAAATGTAGAATAATTCTTCCTCCAATAGAACAGCCCATTACAACAGGCTTTAATAATTCCAAACCATTTATAAAGCTCATAATTTGAGAAATATAAAAGTCAGTTGATAGTTTATAATTTCCAACTCTAGTATTTTCGGGTGGTGAAGATTTTCCATGCCATGGCATATCAAACACAATAACCCTAAACTTTTCTAATATTTTTTTATCATTCAAAAGAGCTCTATATTGTCTCCCATCAGATCCCGCGGTATGTAGACAAACTAGAGGAATGCCCTGACCGGCTTCTTCCCAATATATCCTATAGTCAATACCATCAATTTTAAATTTCCCATATTGACCAGAAATAGGTTCTTTTTCAATTTTCATTTCTACTCTCCACTGGTCTTAAGGAGGCTAGAAGCAACTTGAAGTAAAGTAAGTGAGACATTAAAGGATGGAGATCTCCTTCAAATTTCAAAACTTTTCTTCGAAGCATTGCTATAATGTCGTGTGAACCCGGTTGAGGAGTATGTTGTAAAAACTTCAACCACTCATTCTCAGGAGCTTTTAATTTAAAAACATAGCTTGGCATTACAAAAGGACCTTTTTCTACATTTTTTACAACGCCTTTTTCAATATTCACTAAATATTCATTCTCGGTTGTACTAATAATGAAACATGTATTTAGGTATTGAGCCATTAAAGCAAGGGATTGACGTTTATTATTTTTTTCGGCTAATTTTTCAAACATAAATTAATCTTTTTTAACTCTAACAATAACATTAAATTAATAATTCTATTTAAAGCAATTATAATAAGGACTAGATGATTTTTTCTGAATAAATTTGTAAACATTATATATTCGTTCACTTATTAGTATTATTTTGTTTTTTTAGTTTAAGATAAACTGGCCATAAAAGTGATAAAAAAGTTATTATTAGAAATGTAACTGCAAAAGGACGTAAAAACATAGGTGCCAAACTACCCTCAGATGCCATTAATCCAGATCTTAATTGTATTTCAGCTATTGGTGACAGAACAAATCCAATCACAAAAGGTCCCAAAGGCATTTTGAATTTTTCCATTAAAAATCCAATAATTCCAAAAAACATCATAACCCAAACGTCAAAAAAATTATTACTTACTGCATAAACCCCAATAATGCAAAACAGTAAAATTAAACTTAATAAGTAAACTCTTGGAACAAATAATAATTTTGCAATGTGGAAAACTGAAAAAATTAAAATTCCAAACATTATTATATTACCAATTAAATATGCTGAAATAACTCCATAAGCTATTTCAGGATTATTTGTGAAAAGTAATGGTCCGGGTTCAAGATTATGTATTATCAATGCCCCAATTAAAATTGCTTCTACCAGAGATCCAGGTATGCCCATGGTTATTAATGGAATTAATGCGCCACCAATTGAAGCGTTATTAGCTGTTTCAGCGGCAACCACACCGGGTTCATGACCTGTACCAAATTTCTCAGGGGTTTTTGAAACATTCTTAGTTATTGAATAGGATATCATTGCTGCAATATTAGCTCCAATACCTGGTAAGAGACCTATCCAAGTTCCAATTATACTTGATCGTAAAAAATTTATATAATGCTTCTTTAAATCATCAAGTTTAATTAAAAATTTAGATTTTTTAATAATTACTTTTTTTGGGATTTTTTCTATTTCAATAATATCCTTGAAAATTTGATTTATTGCAAAAGCACCAATTAAAACAGGCATTAAACCAATACCACTTTCCAAAGCCTCAAAACCAAATGTTAATCTTAATTGTCCAAGTGATGGGTCTATACCTGGAAGATGAACCATCATGCCAAAACATGCTGCCATAAGAGCTTTTGTCATTGAACCTTCTGTTAAACTTGAAAGCATGACTAAAGCCATCAAAACCATAGTAAAATATTCCCAAGGACCAAAAGTAAGAGCCAATTTTGCCAAGGGGGGTGATAAAACTGCCAGGAATATCCATGAGACAATACCACCAATAAATGAGGAGGTGATGCCTATCCCTAATGCTCTAGCAGCTAGCCCTTTTTGGGCCATTGGGTAACCATCAAAAGTAGTCATTATTGAGGCAGGGGTTCCCGGCATTCTCAATAAAATTGCTGCAATCTGACTGCCTGAAATTCCGCCAACATACATACCAATTAGTAAAGTAATGGCATTTACACTGTCCATAAAAAAGGTTAGTGGTAAGGTCAAGGTAATTAACATTGTCGTTGTAAGGCCTGGGATAGATCCAACTAAAATACCAAGTGTTACTCCAAAAAACAGTAAAAAAAATGGCCAAAAGTTTGTTAAATATAAAAGAGAATTTATTAAATTTTCCATTTCAAACACTATTATTTAAGTCAAATCAACATAAAAAAACTTTGTAAACACATAAAAACTAATAAATGATAAAATTACAGAAAAAGATATAAACCATGGTAATTTCTCTTTTTTAGGATCTATCATAAAACAGACAAGAATTAAATAAATGATGCAAGTTGGCAAAAAATGTAAAATCTTATTTTCCAATATAGAGATAAAAATAATAGTAGATAAAAATACACCTACTGCATTAAGGTATTTTGGTTTATAATTGATTTCTTGAAATTTTCCTCCTCTTTCTTTTCTTAACTTGATTAGTGAATTTGACATTATCAAAATCGAGAAAATTATCATAATTATAGATAAAGAAATTGGCAATGCAGCTGAGCCTAGAGGTTCATAATCACTTTCAGGAATATCTAGAGAAAAATAAATAACTATTACACTCAAAATAATTAATAAAGAGCAAATTATTATCTCAAATTTTGGATTAATTTCTGTCATTTTAAAATGTTTGCCTATGCAATAATAATATTACATAGGCAAGCTTAAACTATGATTTTTTACTAATTTTGTTTTCTTTTACTACCTTTTGAAGCTTATTTAAAACGTTTAGAGAATCCTTCAAGGCTTCATCTCCAGGTGTCCAATAAGGATCTAAGGCATTATTACTATAATATTCCTTGATTTCTTTGCTATTTATTGCTTGTTTCAAAGCAGAGGCCCATTTTTGAGTTATTTCTTTAGACATACCTTTTGGTCCAAGCCATGAGGCAGGGTTTGCCCAAACCGCATCATATCCTAACTCTTTTGCAGTTGGCACATCTTTTATAACATTAATACGTTTAGGCCCAAAAAAAACTAGAGCTTTAAGACCTGAGGCTTGATGCTTTAAAAATCCAGCAGCTGAGAATAGTGCAATATCTGCGTTGTTTCCTAAAACTTTTTGTAATCGATCAGCACTTCCTCCAACTGAACCAATCATCTTGGTTTCAAAGTTAGCTGAATTTTTTAACATAACACCAACCAAATGTGGAATAGTCCCAATAGGAACTGCCTCAACTAGACTTCTAGGATTATTTTTTGATTCTGTAATAAGCTCATTAATGGTATTAAATTTAAAATCTTTTCTCACTGCCCAGACGGGACTACCACCCCCAGTGTATCCAATAGTTGTAAAATCATTAGGATGAATTTTGTTAACACCCATAGCGTTTGCTATCAGCATTTGATGATGCCAATGTAGTAAGGTGTGACCATCTGGCTTAGCTTTTAAAACTGCTCTAGCAGCGTTTGCAGCTGCAGCTCCTGGCTTATTAACTATTGCTATAGGATGAGCCATTAATTTGTTTTTATTTATGTAGTTAGATATTAGTCGTGCCAAAACATCAGTTCTACCACCAGGTTTAAATCCAACGAATACCTTTATAGGCTTGCTTGAATTCCATTCAGCGTTTGCTGTGT
>CACJFI010000013.1 GCA_902592615.1 uncultured SAR116 cluster alpha proteobacterium
ATCTTTTTCCATGTGTTTGCTATAGCCAACAACGTCAGTGGCAAATATTACTGCTATCTTACGGTCAATGTCTGATGAAATCATATGTTTATTTTAAACATGTATATGGTGTTATTCAATAAAGATTTTTGTTTAAATTTAAATCTTTTTAAAAAATAGATTAAGATTGTATTATAGCTAAAACGCTTGTAAAATATGGTCGATAATTATTTATTATTTTGGCACTAAACAAAAACTGATAGGGTTAGTTTATAAATTTTGGTTAGAGATAATTAAGCAAATTAGAATTAAAACAAACATACTATTATATGATTACAAATACCTATGAATTAGTTTTGGTTGCTAATTAGTGTAGACTGCAAATTATAATATTTTCAAAGGATTGATACATATCAGTTTGTATTTTTTACCACAATCCATTTGAAAGATAGTGGTGAGCGCGACAGGATTCGAACCTGTGACCCATTGATTAAAAGTCAATTGCTCTACCAACTGAGCTACGCGCCCTAATCATAAATGAAATTATTTGATAATGATTTCAGAATCAAGTTTTATGTTAAAAAAAAGGAGTTTTTTTTATTTTTTTATATCCCGCATTGCAACATTAACATTGTCTGGTACAAAAGAAGAAATATCACCACCTAAGAGTGCTATTTCTTTCACAAATCTTGATGCAACGAATTGATGAGTTTCAGAGGCTGTAAGGAAGATAGTTTCTATATCATTTGCTAGCCTAGCATTCATCCCTGCCATCTGGAACTCATAATCAAAGTCAGACACTGCTCTTAGTCCTCTTATGATCATTGTTGCAGAATTGGCTCTGGCAAAATCAATAAGAAGGTTATTGAAGCTCTCAACTCGAATTTCACCTAATGTTCTTTTTGAACTTTTTAAATTATGATTAACAGCGTCTTGAATTAAAGACTTTCTTTTTGAAATTTTAAAAAAAGGATTTTTCCCAATATTTTCGGCAACACCGATTATTAAGACATCGCATAATGAACTTGCTCTGTAAATTATATCTAAATGACCATTTGTCACCGGATCAAAAGTTCCAGGATAAAGTGCTATTCTTTTCAACTAAAACCCTTTTTAAAAATGTCTATTGATAATTTGATGTTTTATTAATCGGTTGCAACTTCAGTTTCCTCAGAGTTTTCCTCATCATCACTCTCAGTTAACAACGCAACTGAAACAACCTTTTCTTCGTCATCAACATCAAATAGTCTTACTCCTTGTGTTTTTCTTCCAGCAATTCTAATGGAATCCCCCTCACCACCGTGAACTCGAATACGTATAAGTTTTCCAGAGTTAGTTACAAGCATTATTTGATCTTCTTCACAAGCTACATATGATGCAACGACTGGTCCATTTCGAGCAGAACATTCTATATTTGCTACACCTTGACCACCTCTATTAGTCATTCTGTAATCTTCAACCGGAGTTCTTTTACCAAAACCATTTTCAGTTACAGATAATATATATCTTTTTTCTAACTTAGGTATTAATGACATTGAAACAACATAATCATTGGGTTTTAGTTTTATTCCTCTCACTCCTGATGATCCTCTTCCTACAAAAACCCTTACATCATTTACATCAAACCTTATTGCTTTACCTAACCTAGTTGCTAATAAAACATTATCTTTGTCAGTACAAGGAATAACAGAAACCAATTCATCATTTTCATTGAGTTTCATAGCAATTTTTCCATTCTGTCGAATATTAGTAAAATCACTCAATTGATTTCTTCTGATGTTTCCATTTTTGGTAGCAAAAATAATTTGTAAATTGTGCCATGTCTCTTCATTTTCTGGCATAGGCATTACAGTATGTATTTTTTCATCTTGTTCTATTGGAAGTAAATTGATCATTGGCTTTCCAAGAGCTTGGGGTGCAGCTTCAGGTAATTTATAGCACTTTAATTGATGTACCATCCCTGATGATGTAAAAAATAAAATTGGTGTATGCGTGTTAGTTACAAATAGTGAGGTAACAGTATCTTCATTTCTCATTTTCATACCAGCTCTACCTTTACCTCCTCTTCTTTGCGCTCTATATGTGGATAAAGATACTCTTTTAATGTATCCTCTGTGACTAACTGTAACAACCATATCCTCTTTTTGGATTAAATCTTCATCATCATGATCAATAACACTATCATTGATTTCAGTTCTTCTGGGGTCGTCAATTTTTGTTAAAACTTCATCTAGTTCATATTGGATTAAGTCTGTAAGCTTAGATCTATCAGAGAGAATAATTAAATATTCTTCAATTTGATTAGACAATTCCTCAGTTTCTTTTTCTAACTTAGATCTTTCCATCCCTGTAAGTCGCTGTAGTCTGAGTTCTAAAATAGCTTTTGCTTGAGCAACTGATAATTTATATTGGCCATTAATGATTTGATGATCTGGTTCGTCAATTAATTTTATAAAATGTTCAACTTCTTTAGCTGGCCATGGTTTTGAGCATAATTCTTTACGAGCATTATCCGGGTCAGAAGAAGCTTTTATTAACTCAATAATCTCATCAATACTAGTTATTGCTACCATTAATCCAGCTAAAATATGGGCTCTGTTTCTAGACTTATTAAGCAAAAATTTAGTTCTTTTTGTTACTACTTCAAATCTAAAATCTATAAAAGCATTAAGAATTTCAATGAGACCCATTTGCTTTGGTTGTCCATTATCCAAAGCTAACATGTTTACTGGAAAACTCGTTTGCAATCTTGTATGACGCCACAATTGGTTTAACACAACTTCACCTTGAATATCTTTTTTAATTTCAATAACAATTCTCATTCCATTTCTGTCTGATTCATCTCTAAGATCAGAAATTCCATCAATAGTTTTGTCTCTAATCAAATCCCCTATTTTTTCTAGAACAAGTGCTTTGTTTACTTGAAAAGGTATTTGAGATATTATTATAGTTTCACGATCAAAATTTTTACCTGTTTGTATAATTTCTGCTTTTGATCGCATAATTATACTACCTCTTCCTGTCCTAAAAGCCTCTCTAATACCAGATCTACCCATAATCAATCCTGCAGTGGGAAAGTCAGGCCCAGGAATGATCTCCATTAACTCTTCTAAACTAATATTGGGATTTTCTATAAGAGCTTTGCATGCACGTATAACTTCACCGGGATTATGTGGTGGAATATTTGTAGCCATACCAACTGCAATACCACCAGCACCATTTACAAGCATATTAGGGAATTCCGCAGGTAAAACCGACGGTTCTAGTTGGGACTCATCATAATTAGGAATAAAATCAATAGTGTCTTTATCAATATCCTTCAGCAAATTTTCTGAAGATCTTGCCAGTCTGGATTCTGTATACCTCATTGCTGCAGGTGGATCACCATCTATAGAACCAAAATTACCTTGACCATCGACAAGCATGAGTCTCATTGAAAACTCTTGGGCCATTCTTACCATTGAATCATATATTGCTGAGTCACCGTGAGGATGATAATTACCCATTACATCACCCACAACTCTTGCAGATTTTCTATATGGCTTAGACCAATCGTATCCCCCTTCGATCATTGCGTATAATATTCGCCTATGTACTGGTTTAAGACCATCTCTCACATCAGGCAAAGCTCTTGATACAATCACACTCATTGCATAATCAAGGTATGATTTTTTCATTTCATCTGTAATAGAAATCAAAGATTGAGTAGAAGAATTGTCTTTTTCTTTGGACAAAGAAAGCTCCGATGACAAGTTGCAAATAACTAATTATTTTCAATATATTGTATATTGTTTTTTGTCTAATAACAATATCTATTATATACCATATTCAATTTAAAATGGAATTTCATCATCTAGATCAGTTGCAATATTGTCTGACATGGATATTTGATTTGATTCATCTATTTGATAATTTTGTTGATCATTACTTAATTGATTTTCAGATCTTGAGCCTAATAAAGTTAACTCACCTCTATATCTTTGGAGAACAACCTCTGTGGTGTATTTGTCTTGACCGGATTGTTGATCAGTCCATTTCCTTGTTTGAAGTTGACCTTCTAGATATACAGTACTTCCTTTCTTAAGATACTGTTCAGCAATTTTTCCTAAAGCGTCATTAAATATCACGACACGATGCCATTCGGTTCTCTCTCTTTGCTCACCTGAATTTTTATCTCTCCACCTATCGGAGGTAGCAACGCTTAGTTGAACAATTTTGTCTCCATTTTGCATTGCTCTAACTTCTGGGTCACGACCTAAATTTCCTATTAAAGTGACTTTATTAACGCTTCCACTCATTTTGCAACTCCATATAAAAATAGTTGTATTATAAACTATCATTTAGTTAAAAAAAACTAAAATTTAATCTTTTTGATTGACATTTATCACTTCAAAGTTAACTAAATGGAATGTTGAATTTTATATAAAAAGGATAGAATAAAATTGCAAAACAAGCATGAGGATAATCAATTTCTTAAAGTACGTGGTGCCAACGAACACAATTTAAAAAATGTTGATATAAATATCCCAAAAAATAAATTAATCGTTATGACAGGTGTTTCAGGATCTGGAAAAAGTTCTCTTGCTTTTGATACAATTTATGCGGAAGGCCAAAGAAGATATGTAGAATCTCTTTCAGCATATGCAAGACAATTTTTACAAATGATGCAAAAACCAGATGTTGAATCTATTGAGGGGCTTTCACCTGCAATTTCAATTGAACAAAAATCAACAAACAAAAATCCAAGATCAACAGTCGGAACTGTAACTGAAATCTATGATTATATGAGGCTTCTTTGGGCAAGAGTAGGCATTCCTTATTCTCCAGCTACGGGGTTGCCAATTGAAAGTCAAACAGTAAGTCAAATGGTAGATAAGATTTTTAAAAAAGAGAATAAAACAAAGATATATTTACTTGCTCCAATAGTACGTGGAAGAAAAGGAGAATACAGAAAAGAATTTATAGAATTAAGAAAAAAAGGTTTCCAGAGACTAAGAATAAATAATGAATTTTATGATATAGAAGAATTACCAACATTAGATAGATATAAAAAACATGATATAGAAGTTGTTGTAGATAGATTAGTAATAACTAAATTAAATGAACAAGCGAACAAAGATTTACTTCAAAGACTAGCTGACTCTATCGAAATAGCTTTGCAATTATCTGATGGATTATTATATGTTCTAGACATTGATGACAATAAAAAGGAAGTTTATTCTTCTAATTTCTCGTGCCCCGTCAGTGGTTTTACAATTGATGAAATTGAGCCAAGAATATTTTCTTTTAACAACCCAGCTGGAGCATGTGATAAATGCGATGGTTTAGGAAATGCTGTTGCTTTTGATATTAACCTTGTAGTACCAGATAAAAATCTAACTTTACGAGAGGGGGCAATTGCTCCATGGGCCTTAAATACGAGTAAATTATACATACAAACTCTTCAATCTCTAGGCAAACATTATAAATTTAGTATTGATGATAAGTTTTCAGAACTTTCTGAGAAGATTAAAGAAAAATTATTATATGGGTCAGGTGATGAAAAAATTGAAATTGTTTATAATGACGGAACCAGGGTTTTTAGGTCAAACAAAGTATTTGAAGGTATTATTCCGAATTTATCAAGACGTTTAAAAGAAAGTGAAAGTAAGTGGGTTAAAGAAGAGTTAGGAAGATTTCAATCTGACAAAGACTGTGAAAAATGTAATGGTAAAAGATTAAAATTAGAAACCTTGGCAGTTAAAATCAATAAGATGGATATAGCCGATGTTTCAAGATTTACAATCGAAGAAGCAAGAAAATGGTTTTTAGACTTAAACAACATACTCGATGGGCAAGAACTAGCAATTTCAAAACAAGTTTTAAAAGAAATAAACGACAGGCTAGGTTTCTTAACAAGTGTTGGATTATCATATCTATCAATTTCAAGAAATAGTGGAACATTATCAGGTGGTGAAAGCCAAAGAATTAGATTAGCTAGTCAAATTGGTTCTGGCCTCTCAGGGGTTTTATATGTACTTGACGAGCCAAGTATAGGTTTACATCAAAGAGATAATGAAAGATTACTTTATACACTTCAGAAATTAAGAGATCTTGGTAACACAGTAATAGTAGTAGAGCATGATGAAGAGGCTATACTTATTGCAGATCATGTCATAGATATTGGACCTGGTGCCGGTGTGAACGGAGGAGAAATTATTGCACAAGGAACACCAAAACAAATAAAAGAGAAAAAAGAAAGCATAACTGGGAATTATCTTGCTGGTATAAAAAAAATTGATGTGCCTCAAAAAAGAAGAAAAATTAATCCAAATAAACATATTATTTTAAGAGGAGCAACTGGCAATAATCTTCAAAATATTGACGTGGAATTCCCTCTTGGAATATTGACATGTGTAACTGGAGTTTCTGGAGGTGGAAAATCAACTTTGGTTATACAAACACTGCAAAAAACTTTATCAAAAATTTTAAACGGAAATAGTTCTATTCCTGCTCCATACAAATCAATTAATGGAATTTCACAGATTGACAAAATAATTGATATTGATCAATCTCCAATTGGTAGAACACCTAGATCTAATCCGGCTACTTACACTGGTGCATTTAATCATATTAGAGACTGGTTTGCAGGATTACCAGAAGCTAAAGCTCGAGGATATTTACCAGGTCGTTTTTCATTTAATGTTAAAGGTGGAAGATGTGAAGCTTGTCAAGGTGATGGAGTTATAAAAATTGAAATGCATTTTTTACCAGATGTTTACGTTAAATGTGATCAATGTAAGGGAAAAAGATATAACAGGGAAACTCTCGAAGTAAAATGGAGAGATAAATCTATATCTGATGTGCTTGACATGACTGTCAAAGAAGGTGCAGAACTTTTTAAGGCAGTCCCTTTAATTTATGAAAAATTAGAAACCTTAGAAAGAGTTGGATTAGACTATATTAAAATTGGGCAACGTTCTACAACTTTGTCAGGTGGAGAAGCCCAGAGGATAAAACTTGCAAAAGAATTATCAAGAAAAGGAACTGGAAGAACTATATATATTTTAGATGAACCTACTACCGGATTACATTTTCATGATATCAAAAAGCTTTTAGAAGTAATGCAAGAATTGGTAGATAATGGTAATACAATGATAGTTATAGAACATAATCTTGATGTAATTAAAACTGCTGACCATATCATTGATCTAGGCCCAGAAGGAGGAGACAAAGGTGGATACGTTGTCGCACAAGGAACCCCTGAAGAAGTTTCAAATATAGCGGAAAGTCATACTGGTATCTTTTTAAAAAAATTGTTAAAGAAAAAAACATAAAAATGACCAATAATAATAAAATTACAATTATTGGGGGAGGTTTAGCTGGATGTGAGGCTGCTTATCAAATTTCTAAGTTTGATATAAATGTAGATTTATATGAAATGAGACCAAAGGTAAAAACAGAAGCTCATCAAACAAAATATCTAGCTGAATTGGTTTGCTCTAACTCTTTTCGTTCTGATGACAAAGAATATAATGCAGTTGGAGTTTTACACGAAGAATTACGTATTGCAGACTCATTAATAATGAAATGTGCCGATCATAACAAAGTGCCAGCTGGGTCTGCCTTAGCTGTTGACAGAGATAATTTTTCAAAAGAAGTTAATAATACAATTGAGTCCATTCCGAATATAAATATAATTAATAAAGAAATAAAAGATCTAAATGAATTTAAAAATCAAATAATAATAGTTTCAACAGGACCTTTGACTTCCAAGAGACTGACTGAAAGTATCATAATTAAAACATCTGAGAAATCTCTAGCTTTTTATGATGCCATCGCTCCTATTGTTTACGAAGAAACTATAAACATGTCAGTAGCGTGGAAACAATCTAGATATGATAAAGGAAATGGAGACGATTACATAAATTGTCCATTATCCAAAGAAGAATATTATCAATTTATTGATAAAATAAAAAAAGCTCCAAAAATGGAATTTAAAGAATTTGAAGATACTCCATTTTTTGAAGGTTGTATGCCAATAGAAGAAATAATTAGAAGAGGTGATGAAACATTAAGATATGGGCCAATGAAACCAGTTGGATTAACTAATCCTCATAAAAATGAAGAACCATACGCTGTTGTACAATTAAGACAAGACAATAAATCTGGTACCTTATACAATATTGTTGGTTTTCAAACAAAAATGAAACATGGCTCACAAAAAGAAATATTTAAAACCATCCCAGGCCTTGAAAATACAGAATTTGCAAGACTTGGTGGCCTTCATAGAAATACATTTATAAAGTCGCCTAAACTTTTAGATCCATTTTTAAGACTAAAAAACTCGCAAAATATTCTTTTTGCAGGACAAATTACTGGTGTTGAAGGATATGTTGAATCATCAGCTATTGGATTTATGGCTGGCATTGTTGCTGCATATGATTTAAAAAACAACAAGTTAAAATTACCACCTGAAAACACAGCCCATGGTGCATTATTAAACCATATCACAATGAATGCAAATCCAGACACTTTTCAGCCCATGAATATTAACTTTGGTCTAATGCCAGATATAAATTTATGCTTAAAAAAGGAAAAATATATCAAAGGAAGAGAAAAAAAGAAAATTCAATCTAATAATGCAATAAACTCATTTAAAGAGTGGATTAAAGAAATTAATTTTTAATTTTCTCTTTCATATTCGGGTATGTTTGTACGATCGTCAATTTTTTCGCCTTTGTTAATATTAAAGTAAGTTAATATAGACACAGCTACGAAGATAGATGAAAAAGTACCTATTATTACACCCCAAATCATCGCAAGAGCAAAATCAGATAAAACTGCTCCTCCAAAAAAGAAGATGATAAACAATGCCAATAATGTTGTAACAGATGTAATAACAGTTCTAGAAAGTGTTTCATTAATTGATTTATTATAAATGAAGTAATGATTTTTTGATTTATATCTTCTTAAGTTTTCTCTTACACGATCAAAAATTACAACAGTGTCATTTATTGAATAACCAGCTGTTGTTAAAATAGCAGCTATTGTGGCTAAATTAAATTCAAGCTGTAATATAGAAAAAAGTCCAACTGTCGTCAAAACGTCATGAATTAAAGCTAAAATTGCTGCTATTGAGAATTGCCATTCAAACCTAAACCATATATAGATCATTATTGCAAGTAAAGCTAATGAAACAGCATACATTCCCGCAGTCTTCAATTCATCGCCAACAACTGGACCTACAAATTCAGATCTTCTAACAGTGTAATCTTTATTTGTAAGAGATTTTACTTTTTCAATCATAGCTATTTGTTCTTTTTGTTCACCCTCTTGTTTTTGGATTCTTACTAAAAAATCAGTATCTTTACCAAAATTTTGTATCGAAACTTCACCTGCATTTAAAGTTGATATTTTTTCTCTAAGCTCATTAATATTGGGTGAATTAAGGTTTTTACTTCTTAATTCAAGCAATATTCCTCCTTTAAAATCGATTCCGTAATTTAAATTATTAAGAATTAAACTAATAAAAGTTCCAGATAAGATTATTATAGAAAAAAAGAAAGCAATGACTTTTATACTTAAAAAATCAAAGTTTGTATTATTTGGTACAAGTCTCAATAATTTCATTTTTTAGTCCTGTAAAAAAACACTGTTAACATTTTTTTTCTTTGAATATAAAAAAACGATATATTTTGTAATAACAATTGCAGTAAACATTGAAGTTGCTATGCCAATCATTAAAGTTACTGAAAAGCCCTTAATTGGACCACTTCCGAATGAAAACAAAGCCAAAGCAGCAAACAAAGTTGTTAAGTTAGCATCTATTATGGTTGAAATTGCTCTTTGAAATCCAGCCTCGATAGCATCAAAGATATTTCTACCAGAATTAAATTCCTCTTTTATTCTTTCAAAAATCAAAACATTTGCATCTACAGCCATTCCCATAGTCAAAACTATTCCCGCAATACCTGGTAATGTAAGCGTTGCTTGGATAAGACTTAATAATGCAATTATAAATATAATGTTACATACAAGTGCAATATTAGCAAAAATTCCGAATATACCATAAGTTATTAACATAAAAATCATTATTGCAATTAAACCAAAAATACTTGCAATTTTGCCTGCAGAAATAGAATCGCTGCCTAGACCAGGACCAACAGAACGTTCTTCAAGAATAACCATTGGAGCAGGTAATGCACCTGATCTAAGAACTAATGCTAAATCATTTGTCTCTTGTACTGTAAAAGCACCTGTAATTTGCCCTGTAGAAAATATTTGTGTTTGTATTACTGGTGCACTCACAACTTTTCCATCAAGAACTATGGCAAAGGCCCTGCCAATATTTTTACCAGTAACTCTACCAAACTTCTTTCCACCTAAAGGAGATAGTTGAAACGAAACTGATGGACTGTTATTTCTATCAAATGTCGGATTTGCATCCTTAAGCATTTCACCTGAAACCATAACTCTTTTATTAATCATGTAAAAACGATCAGGATTTTTATCTTCTTGTAATTTAATAAAACCAGGTGGAGCCTTTGAATTTTCATCTAAATCCTCAGGGAATATACTTGGATGAGCTAATTGAAATGTTAATTTTGCAGTTTTACCTAGTAATTTTTTAATACGACTTGGATCATCCAAACCAGGAAGTTGAACAACAATGCGGTCAGTGCCTTGTTGTTGAATGCTAGGCTCATTTGTTCCAGTCTCATCTATTCTTCTTCTTACAATTTCAATTGCCTGGGCCATGGTAGTTTTAGTTATATTTTTTTTATTTTGCTCTGAAAATTTTATGAAAAAAGATTCAAGCTTATCTTCAACAATTAGATTTTTATCTAATGAGAATATAATTGATTTTATATCTTCATTTGAATAATTTTTTCTTTTTTGAAACGAAATAACATTATTTTGTATGCTTAATTTTTTATAACCAATTTTTGATTTCCTTAAAGAAGATCTGATATCTGATAAAAGAAATTCAAGTTTTTCGGCAAAAACAACATCCATATCAGCCTTTAGCAATAAATATGATCCACCCTTTAAATCAAGACCAAGGTTTATTTTTTTTCCTGGTAAAAAGTTGAATGATTGATTTTGATTAGATATATTAAAAAAGTTTGGAACTGCATACACTACACCTATAATTACACTAACAACGATCAAAATTAATCTTATTTTTGACAAACTTTTCATCTCACAAAACCAAAGAAAATAACAAGTTAAAAATAATTATTTTTTCTTAGAAGTTGACTTTTTATTATCTGCAGGTTTTAACTTTTGATCACCACGAACCTCAGATATCATTTGTCTTGCAAGTTCTACAGTTACCCCTGAAGCAATTTCTACACTTACAGTTTCTGATCCGTCAATGGCTTTAGTAACTACTCCAAGTATACCTCCTGCAGTTAAAACTTTATTACCTCTCTTTAAACTCTCAACCATTAGTTTGTGTTGCTTAACTCTTTTTTGTTGGGGTCTTATCAGAAGAAAATAAAAAATTATAAAAATTAAAATGAATGGTAGAAGACCCTGTAATGAAAAACCTCCAGCTCCTCCAGCTGCTGATTGAGCAAATGCACTTGAAATCATAAGTTACTCCATTGTATGCTTTATATAAATATCATCTTATATAAAAAAAAACTAAGAAAGACCATAGATAAAATTTAAAAATTATATATATTACAAATTTTATTCATTTAGGTTTTTTATAATGGTTAATAATACTTCAAATTCTATTTTAGAAAGAATTGCTAATGCCTTAGAAAGATTAGCTCCACCAGATAAAAAGATAAATAATTTAGATCAAAGTGAAGGTTTTATTTTTGAATCAAAATCTGGTTTAATTAGACCTGTTGAAAATATAAACCGTATCTCTTTATCCCTTCTCAAAGGCATTGATAATCAAAAAGAAATCCTTTTAAACAATACTTTAAATTTTTCTAAAAATTTGAGTGCAAACAATGCTTTGTTGTGGGGAGCAAGAGGAACAGGCAAATCTTCTCTGGTTAAGGCAGTGCATAAAGAAGTTATAGTTAAGACAAAATCTAACACTTTAAAGTTAGTTGAAATTCATAGAGAAGATATTTCAGAGCTTCCTGAACTTTTATTACTCTTATCACAACACAAAAATTATAGATTTATTTTGTTATGTGATGATTTATCCTTTGATGCTGGCGAAAATAATTATAAAAGCTTAAAGGCTGCACTTGATGGAGGTATCGAAGGAAAGCCAAATAATGTAATTTTTTATGCAACTTCAAATAGAAGACATTTAATGCCAAGAGACATGATGGAAAATGAGAGATCTACAGCTATAAATCCCTCAGAATCTGTAGAAGAAAAGGTTTCTTTATCAGATAGATTTGGATTGTGGATAGGATTTCACAATATGGATCAAGATACATTTCTAACCATAGTCGAAGCATATTGTAATGAATTCAAAATATCTATTAAAAAAAACAAACTTAAATCAGAGGCACTTGAGTGGTCAATTACGAGAGGTTCGAGATCGGGAAGAGTAGCCTGGCAATTTATTCAAGATTTAGCCAGCAGACAAAATATTAAAATCTTTTAATTTAAATAGCTTAATGGGTTAACTGGATTTCTATTATGTCTTAGTTGAAAATGAAAATAGTTTTTGTTATCAGGCGTATAAGCAATTATTTGTTGTTTCTTTATTTTATCACCAACCTTAACATTATACTTCCCTAAATTTGAATATGCAGTAACCCAAGATTGGTTATGTTTTATAATAATTAAATTACCAAACTTTTTAATTTGTGAACCAACAAATGCAACTTTTCCATCATAAGCTGAATAAATAGGTTTGTTTTTACCGAACATAATATCAATACCATCATAATGTTGACCCTTACCAAATTTACCAAAACTTTTTATAACTTTACCTTTCGCTGGCCACAGAAAAACAGGAGCATTTTTAATTTTTTCTATGTTAGCAGTATATTCATTTTTAGTTATTTGTTTTGTGTCATAAACTTTTTCATTAATAATTAAGTCAACAACTGAAAAATCTTTAAGCAATGGAATTAAAATTTTGTTCCCTACAACTAAATTGAAAGGAGTTTTAAGTTTATTTAATTTAATAATTTGTGATTTTTTAACGGCAAATCTTTTAGAAATTTTTTCAACAGTATCATTACTTTTTACAATATAAATATTATCATGTCTTAAGAATAAAATTTGATTAGGTTTTAATTCATAAGGTTTTGAGAGATTGTTATCTTCAATAATATCTTTTGGTACTACTCTATATTTGTTAGCAATACTGTAAATTGTTTCATTTTCTTTGACAATTATCATACCATTAAGTGGAATATTTATATCATTTGAACTAAATGTTTTGTCAAAAATTTTGGCTTCTTTTTCAGGAGCAAGGTTTTCTTTTAAGCCGTCATAAAGTTTGTTATTTTGACACCCAAATGCAAAGAAAATTAAAATGATGAAAATAATTTTATTCAATATAAAGCACCCTTAAAATAGGATTAAATTAAAATCAAATACATTTCAATAATTATCACTTATTAATGGAACAAAATTGACTTGACCAAGATCTTCCCATATGTCGTTTTTTCTATTATTTTTGACAATAATTTTTTTTAATCTTTGTCCTTCTAAAACAGATCCTACCGGCACAACACACGTTCCATTAAATCTTACCTGACTTAATAATCTATCATCAATTTTTTCTATTGCACATGTTATTATTAAATGATCGAACGGTGCTAATTTAGGCCACCCCAAAAATCCATCTCCACATTCGCAAATAATATTTGTTAACTTAAGTTTTTTAAAACAATTAATAGCGTTTACTAATAAGGGGCGAATTCTTTCTATTGAATAAACTCTTCTTGATAAAATAGATAAAATAGATGTTTGATAACCTGAACCAGTTCCTATTTCTAAAATTATTTCATTTCCTTTGAGCGATAAAGCTTCAGTCATCAAGGCAACTATATATGGCTGACTTATTGTTTGTTCAAAGCCAATAGGTAGAGGATTATTTTCATATGCATAATCTTTAAAGTTATGAGGAAGAAAAATTTCTCTAGGAATTTTTTCAATTGCAGATAAAACTTTTTTTGAAGAAATTCCCATAGATCTTAATTTCATAATTAAATTAGCTTTTTGAATTGTACTTTCAAATATCATGGTTTAATTTACTAAGAAATTCATTATTACTTAAATTTAATGATAATGGTGTTATAGAAATTTTATTTTTTTTTAAACATTCTAAATCAGTATTTATTGAAGATCTATAATCATTAACCATACGCCCTATTGTAAAGGAGCTAAAATTATCATCAAATGAAATTTCATCACCAATTTTTTGAGATGCTAATGTTGTAATTGAACTTTTAATATTTTCTAAATTAGGTGAAATTATGTATGGAAAATTAACATTATAAAACCTTGTAGTTTGTGAATTTATTTTTAATATATCTTTTATGATTTCATAACCTTTGGCTTTTGAACACTCATAAGAATTAATTTTATCATCACCACCATACTGACTTAGCGCAATTGAATCTATTCTTCTAACTGCACCCTCCCATGCAGCAGCCACAGTACCTGAATAAGAAACTTCATCTCCAATATTGCTGCCAGCGTTAATACCACTAAGAATCAAATCAGGCTTGTTTTTTTTAAACAAATAGTTTAGAGCAAATATCATACAGTCGGTTGGTGTACCATCAACAATCCAAAAGTTTTTTGATATTTGTCTAAAGTAAATATTTTTTCTAATTGTAATAGATTTTGATTTAGCTGATTGATTATTTTTTGGAGATACTATGAATACATTATTTGCTAATTGCTCGGCGATATTTAACAAAACTTTCAACCCAATAGATTCATACCCATCATCATTAGAAATAAGAATATTATTCAATTTATTAGTCATATGATTAATTTAATGCTTCAATTTTTTTAATTCCCTTCATGTAGGGTATAAGGACATCAGGGATAACTACAGATCCGTCACTTTGTTGATAATTTTCTAATATGGCAATTATTGTTCTACCAATTGCTAAACCAGAACCATTAAGTGTATGTAAGAAATCAATTTTATTTGTTTCTTTATCTTTAAATTTGGCATTCATTCTTCTTGCTTGAAAATCTCCACAATTAGAGCAAGATGAAATTTCTCTGTACATCCCTTTTCCAGAATTTTGTCCAGGAAGCCAAACCTCTAGATCAAATGTCTTTTTAGCTGAAAAACCAACATCTCCTGAACATAACTTCATAATTCTATATGGTAATTCTAATTTTTTTAAAATATTTTCTGCACAATAAACTAAGTTGTTCAATTCTTCATCGGAACTAATTGGATTTGTTATAAAAACCATTTCAACTTTTGAAAATTGATGTTGACGTATCATTCCCCTGGTATCAGTGCCAGCAGCGCCAGCTTCAGATCTAAAACAAGGAGTATTGGCAACAAATCTTAATGGTAAACTATTTTTATCAAGTATTTCATCCCTTACAATATTAGTTAATGGGACTTCAGCAGTAGGAATTAACCATCTTTTGTCTGTAGTACAAAATAAATCTTCAGTAAATTTAGGAAGTTGACCAGTGCCAAATAGTGCATTGTCTCTTACAATATAGGGAGGAGAGATTTCTTCAAAGCCAAAATTTTTTACATGAATGTCTATCATGAATGAAGATAGTGCTCTTTCAAGCAAAGCTAATTTTCCTCTTAATAAAACAAATCTTGATCCTGATATCTTCACACCTGTTTTAAAATCAAGTTGCTTTAGTTTTTCACCAATTTCAACATGGTCTAAAGGTTCAAAAGAAAATTTGGGTTTTGTTCCCCACTCTTTAATTAATTTATTTTCATTTTCATTGTTTCCATCAGGAACATCATCATCTAAACTATTTGGTAATACTTTTAAAATATCATTTAGTTCACTTGAATATTTTTTTATTTCTTGATCTATTGTTGATAATTCAGACTTGAAATTAGAAATATTTTTTTTTAATTCTGATACATCTTTACCTTCAGATACTAGCTTTCCAATTTCTTTTGAACTATTATTTCTTTGTTTTTGTATAACTTGTATTTCAGCTTGTTTTTTTCTAATTGCTTCGTCAATTTCAAGAATTGAAGATATATCAATATTCAAACCTCTACGATGCATTTGTTTTTGAAATTTTTCAGGATTTTTTCTTATAAATTTTATATCATGCATTAAAAAGCTCTTTTAACTACTTTTACTTAGAAATTTAGAAAAAATTATAGATACTTCGTATAAAGCGATTATTGGTAATGCGAGTAAAATTTGTGAGATAACGTCTGGCGGTGTGAGTATTGCAGCAATGACAAAAGCCGTTAAGATTGCATACTTTCTCTTACTCGCCAAATCATCTGGTGTGATAATACCTGTTTTAACTAACAATAATAAAATGACTGGTAATTCAAAACATAATCCAAAAGCAAAAATCAGTTTCATAATTAATGAAAGGTATTCTGATATTCTTGGTTCTAATTCTATTGGTAGAGAACCATCTACACTATTAACTTGAAAAGAAAGAAAGAAGTCCCACGCAAGAGGTATTACAATATAATAGACCATAGCTGCACCTGCTATAAATAAGATGGGTGTGGCCAACAGAAAAGGCAGAAAAGCTTGTTTTTCATTTTTATATAATCCTGGGGCAACAAATCTCCATATTTGAATTAAAAATATAGGTAAAGAAATACATAAAGATATAAAAAAAGCAACTTTGACCTGTGTGAAAAAACCTTCATGCAAGGCCGTAAAAATCATTCTTCCACCATTTTCAAGTATTTGAGAAGCAAGTGGAGCTTGTAAAAACATATAAACAATATCTGCAAGATTTTGATTATCATCTGTAAATTTGATGAAGCAGAGGAAAAATAAAAATAAAAATGCACAAAATGATACTAATAGTCTATTTCTTAGCTCAATAAGATGGTCTAATAGTGTCATATTTTGTTCAGGATTTTTGGCTTTGCTCATATTACTATTTAAAATTATAAATTTTTAATTTTTGAATTAGATTTTTTATCTGGCTTTGTATTATTAGCATTTTTTATATTATCGACATCATTTTTTATTGATTTTATATTAACATCATCTTCTAATTCTTTTATTTCACCAACATGATCATCGATTAGGGATTTTTTATCAATTTTATTAACTTCCTTTCTCAAATCAGAAATATCAGCTTCATTTGCTAAATCATCAATTCCCGAATGAAATTGTGAAGCCATAGATTTAATTTTTCTTATAAAAGATGTAATTGACCTTAGAACTTTTGGTAAATCTTTTGGACCAACTACTATAAGCAACACAAAAGAGATTAAAAGAAACTCTGGAAAACCGATATCAAGCATTAAATAAAACTTTACTTATGATTTCTTTTTAACGGCTTGTTTCTTTTTTGCTGTTTTTTTAACAGTCTTTATTTTAGGTTTAGTTTTTGTTTCAGCAATAACTTCTATTTCTTCATCATTTTCTTTATTAGACTTAACCTGATCTTTGAAATTTTTTAAACCTTTACCAAAGTCTCCCATTATACTTGATAATTTACCTTTTCCACCAAATAAAATTAAAACGACAATTAGTACAATAATCCAATGCCAAATACTAAATGCACCCATAATACAAATCTCCTATTTAAATACTTTTAAATTAAAAACACATTACATGTAATTAATATTTTTTTATATAGAAAAATTATTTATTGCTCAAAGATAAAAATTTGTGTTGGATCAGTTTCAACTATTACTTTTTCATCAACTTTAAAAAAATTAAGTCCAGGAATTCTAGCGTGAATATGAAAATTTGATTCATCAACCTTTAATGATAAATGAACTAAACTTGAACCAGCAAGTAATCTTGCTTCCATAACAAATCCATAGTATGAAGATTTTATAAAATTTGTTTTATCTGTTGTATTTAAATTAATTTTATTTGCAGAAAACAACTTAATTGCTTCATCTCTAACAACAATTTTTACTTTTTTATTATTAAATCTTTGAGAACAATTAAAAGTGCCAAGTACAGTGCTAACAGAACCTTCATTAACAATTCCCTCAAGTATATTTATTTCTCCAAAAAACTCAGCTATGAAAGCTGATTTTGGTCGTAAATATAGATCTATAGGACTTCCAAATTGTTCAATACACCCATTATTTAAAACGCCTATTTTATCAGACATAAACATTGCCTCTTCTGGATCATGAGTTACTAATAATGCTGAAATTTTGTGTTCCCTTAAAATATGTAACATTTGATCTCTAATTTTTTCTTTTAATCTAGAATCTAAATTTGAATAAGGTTCATCTAAAAAAATAATCTTAGGATCAGAAGCCATAGCTCGAACTAACGCAACTTGTTGTTGTTGACCACCTGATAATTCATGAGGATATCTGTTAGCCAGATTAGAAATATCAATTTCATCCATTAAGTTTTGAATTTTTTTTGAACTCTTTTCTAGGTAATTTATTTTTTTTCCAAAGAAAATATTTTCCATAACAGTTAAGTGAGGAAACAATGCACAATCTTGAAAAACATATCCAATTTGTCTTTTATCTGAACTTAAATGAAAATTTAAAGAAGAAACAATTTCATCATTTAACTTGATTTGACCATTTTGAAGTTTTTCTATTCCACTTGCTAATTTAAGTAATGTTGTTTTTCCACAACCAGAAGGACCTAACAAAGAAACTACTTCCCCTGCTTCAAGTTTCATGGAAAAGTCATTCAAAATTATCTTTTTGTTATATTTATGTGAAATATTTAGAAACTCTAACAATGTTTAAATCCTAATAATTAATAATATTTAATCAACTGATTGATCATTAAAAATAACTTTATTTTTATCAAGTAAACCCGAGTTTTTAAGATCTTCGATTCCTGGAAGATCTTTAATATTTTTAAGATTAAAATAATCTAAAAACAAATTAGTAGTTTTCCATGTAAGTGGATTTCCTGGCGTTGATTTCCTATGACCAGGTTGAATCCATTGTAATTCTAATAATACATCAAGGGTTCCTCTACTAAGAGAAACTCCGCGAATGTTCTCTATTTCTGAACGTGTAATTGGTTGATGGTAAGCAATAATAGCTAGAGTTTCAGTTGCTGCACGTGACAGTGGTTTTGGAACAATTTTTTCAATATTCAAAAACTCTGAAACATCTAAAGATGTTCTAAATGCATATGAATTGTTAATAACGTACAAATTAACTCCACTTGAGGAGTATTTTTTTTCCAAGTTTTCTAAAATTTGATTTAATATATTTTTATCTATTATTCGTTTTAATAATTCATCATAAGGTATAGGCTCAGAAGAAGAAAAAATTAGAGCCTCAACTACTTTCTGCTTTAAGACAAAATCATAATTATCATTATTCTTTTCTTTTAATTTTTTCATAAGTTTACCTAAAATGAAGGTTTTAAATCATAAAAATTGAATTTATTTTGAATGTAATAAGATGTTATCATTAAAACTATCTTGCCTTAATTTTAAACTACCCTCTTTAACAAGTTCCAAAGAAGCAACAAAGTGAGAAGCCAAGGCTGATTTCCTTTCCAACTTATTTCTAAGATTATTTGGTATAAAATCTAAAAGATCTTTCCAATCTTTTGAATGTTTAAAAAAACTTTTAAGAGTATTTAATGCATCTTCAACTGAGAATAATTGAGTATTTGCAATTGTAATTGATTTACTATTGTTGAACGTAATAATTTCACCATAAGTTTTAATCAAATCATATAAAGTTGAATTGTATTGGTTTTTTTGATTTATACCAAAAATTTCTGGGTTGCCTCTTTTAAAAAAATGCGTCCCTAATTTATGTCTTTTAAATAGAAGCTTTGATACTTTTTGGATTCCTACTAACCTTTTCATTTGAAATTCTAATAATTCTGACATTTCTTCTGAAGTCATCGACCCTTCTTCTTTTTCAACTGGTAATAAAAGTTTTGATTTCAAAAAAGCTAACCAAGCGCCCATAACTAAATATTCTGCTGCAATGTCAATATCTTTTTTAATGATTTGATCTAAAAATTCTAAATATTGCTCAGCTAATTTTAGTATTGATAATTTAGTTAAATCAATTTTATGATCCCTAGCCAAGCTTAAGAGAAGATCAATTGGACCTTGAAAGCCATCTAATGAAAGGCTAAGAATATCAATTTTTTTATAAATAAATTCTGACATTTAAATTTTTACATTTAATTTCTTTTATTAACTTGAAGAATACACACTATTTTTTCTTTTTGGAAATTTTCACATAATGTTAAACCATTATCCTTATTCATCGAAGATGTCCATACTCTATGGAATAATAAATCATCATTGTTAGTATAAGAAAAAATTTCCAACTTAGTTTCCAATAATAGTTTTGCGTATTTTTTTTCAATACTTTTCTTTGCTAATTTAGCTTTATTTAAATCTCTAAATGATCCAAATTGTACTCTGTACAAGAGTATATTTTTATTTGATTTTTTTATATTTTTTTCAGTTCCTATGGAATTTAATTTTTTTTTCTCAGAGATTTTTGAATCTTTTAATAAATTTTGATCAATACTCTTCTGTGTATTTTTCTTAGTTGGAACGACTTTTAATGGTAAAAGCTCTGGTTTTGTTGGCTTAGGTCTAATTATTTCATTTTTAATTAATGCGTCTTTATTATTTAAAATTTCAATATCTAGATTTGAAATTTTCTTACCACCTGGAACTTTAGGTTTAATTATAATGTTTTCATTGTCTGGCCCTAAAACTATTAATTTATCATTATTAGTTTCTTGAAAATAAATTTTTAGAGCAAAGAGACTAATCGAAAAAAAAATTCCAAAACTTAAAAAAATTATAGAAAATGTCTTCAAGTAATTATTCATTAATCTACATCTCGAAAATTGGTTCAATTTTAAGAATACTTAACCCTTTTCTAATTGTTAAAGCAACAGCTTTCACTAATGACAATCTTGCATTTGTTAATTCTAAATCATCTTCAACTATAAATTTTATATTATTATCTTTACCTTTATTCCATAAACTATGAAAAATACTTGATAATTCAATTAAGTAGTAACAAATCCTGTGGGGTTCATGATTTTTAGCTGCAAGTTCTAAAGTTCTAGGCCACAAAGCTATGAATTTAATAAGCTCAATTTCGAAGCCATCTTTTAAGAGTTTTGGATTTTTTAAAATTAATTCTCTTTCTTTAACTTTTGAAGATCTAAAAATAGAGTTACAACGTGCGTGCGCATACTGAACGTAAAAAACTGGATTTTCTTTTGATTTTTCCATTACTTTTTTAAAATCAAAATCTAAAGATTGATCGTTTCTTCTAGTCAGCATAATAAACCTTACCACATCTTTACCTACAGCATTTATAATGTCAGATAGAGTTACAAATTTACCTGCTCTCTTACTCATTTTAATTAGTTTTCCATCTTCCAAAAGGTTTACTAATGCACAAACTTTAGTATCAATTTCTACTGAACCGTTGGATAAAGCGCTAACAGCAGCATTTATTCTAGAAATATAACCGATATGGTCTGCACCTAGAACATTAA
This sequence comes from uncultured SAR116 cluster alpha proteobacterium, assembly GCA_902592615.1. Lineage (GTDB taxonomy): Bacteria > Pseudomonadota > Alphaproteobacteria > Puniceispirillales > Marisalimonadaceae > Marisalimonas. The sequence continues at coordinate 21,546 of CACJFI010000013.1, forward strand.
TTAAATCACCCTTGGTTCTATTCATTTTATCTAAATGATAAGCCATATCAGTTGCAAAATAAGTCCATGTACCGTCTGATTTTTTAAGAGCCCTATCTGAATCATCGCCATACTCAGACGATTTAAAAAGTAACTGTTCTCTTTTTTCCCAATTTTTAGGATCAGTACCTTTAGGTTGATCTAGAGCACCATAAAAAATAAGATTTTTACTTTTAAGAATTTTAAAAATTTCAGTTAATAAATTTCCTGAAATAATTTCTTTTTCGCTGGTAAAAACATCCATTTCAATTCCTAATTTAAGAAGATCATTTTTTATCATTCCCATTATAAATTCTAAAGAAACAGATCTAACTTTTTCAAAAACTTTTTCTTTATCATCTAGTTCTAATTCATCTCCATACTTTTCAAAAAGAATTTTTCCTACTTCTTTTAGATATTCACCTGGATAAAGACCATCTGGCATATCAATTGACTTATTTGTTACTAGTTCATTATATCTTAACAATGAAGAGTCTACCAATTTTTCAATCTGATTTCCTGCATCATTAATGTAGTACTCTCTAGTAACTGTGAAGCCAGCCTCAGTCAAAAGAGACGCAAGAGCGTCACCAAACACAGCTCCTCTTGCATGACCTGCATGAAGAGGTCCAGTAGGATTAGCAGAAATATATTCGATGTTTATGTTTTTTCCTTTTCCTATTTCTAATTTATCCCAATTCCCTGAGTTCTGAAGCATATTGCTCAAGAAATCTGACCATACATTTTGTTTAAATGTAATATTAATAAACCCTGGCCCAGCTACATTAACATTGTCAACACCTGGAAAATTTGTAATATAGACCATAAAATTTTCTGCTATTATTTTAGGGCTTAGTTTTAAATCTTTACTTAAAATCATTGCCAAATTTGTAGACATATCTCCATTGATTGAATTTTTAGGAGGTTCTAGAGTTAGTTTTTTAAGAATGTCTTCAACTATGAAAGAATATTTAAAATCTGATTTAAACTTCTCAACCGCTTCGATCAAATGGTTAAAATAAAATTTGTAAATATTCATTAACTCAAAATCTTTCTATGTGTAAAATTTATCATATTCTCTTTTCAAATAATTGTCAGTCATACCAGCTATATAATCAGCTATGACTCTTAATTTTTCTTTTTGTGAGAGTTCCGATAGAATTTGTCCATTAAAATTTTTCCATTGCTCTGGAAGTTTATGAATATCTTTTATAAATAATAAAAATAATTTTTCTATCATAAGTGCATTTTTATCCAATTTTTTTACAACTGACTCATTTCGATACATTTTATTAAATAAAAATTTTCTTATTTCCTCCATTGACGCTGAAGCATTGATGGAAAGTTTTATAGTTTTTTTTCTATAATCTTTTATTTCATTTACATGTTTAAAATTATTTTTTTTTATTATTGCTAGTGAATTTGATACAACATCGTTTATAAAATAACTAATAAGATGCCTTATTAATTGATGAATTAATATATCATCCTTTATATTGATAAAATTATTTTCTATATTTTTCAAAATATAATTAATAATATCTATTTTACGAAGATCATTTAAAGAAAATAATTTTTCACGAAGACCATCGTCAAAATCATGCGTTAAATAAGCTATATCGTCAGAAATATTTGCCACTTGACCTTCTAATGAACTGTGTGTTCTAAAATCAATATCTAAGATAAGACAAATATCTTTGATAGTTTGTGGTATTTTATTCAAATCCAAAAAAGGCCCATTATGTTTAATCAATCCCTCTAAAGTTTCATGAGTAAGGTTCAAACCATCAAAATTTGGATATTTTTTTTCTAAAATTGTTACAACTCTTAATGATTGTTCATTATGATTGAAACCACCTACATCAGACATTATTTTTTGGAGAATTTCTTCTCCCTTATGACCTAGAGGTGGATGTCCTAGATCATGTGCAAGTGCTATTGTCTCAGTTAAATCCTCATTAATATTTAGAGCCTTAGCAATTGATCTTGCAATTTGAGACACTTCAAGAGTATGAGTTAGTCGAGTTCTATAATGATCTCCTTCATGGAAAATAAAAACCTGAGTTTTGTCTTTCAATCTTCTAAAAGCTTCAGAGTGAATGATTCTATCCCTATCTCTTTGATATTCAGATCTACCAAGAATAAGTGTATCATCTTTATGGACTCTGCCCCTACTTTCAGAACTGTGACATGCAAATGGACTTAAATATCGGTTGTCATTATTAACAAACATAAAATTTTCCAATAAATTATTCATTTATGTATAAAAATATGTTAATTTGCAATCAAACATTTGTAATTAATTACAAAATTAAATGAGGTTTTTTAAATGAATGAAAGTAAGGATTTTAATCAAGACTTTAGCCTATCAAAAGAAGCCTTGGAAAGAGTAAAAATTTTACTTAAAGACGAAGAAGGTTCATATTTTAGAATATCAGTTCTAGGAGGTGGATGTTCTGGCTTTCAGTATGATTTTTCATTTGATAAAAAACCTAAAGACGATGATATGATCTTCAAAGAAGATGGAATTGATTATTTAATTGATAAAGTGTCTATTGATTTTCTTCGTGGAAGCACTTTAGAATATGTTTCAGAATTAGCAGGATCATATTTTAAAATTGAAAATCCTAATGCTACGGCAAATTGTGGTTGTGGAACAAGTTTCTCTATCTAAAATAAATTTAATCCAATGTCCTTTAAAATAGCTAGTTTTAATGTAAATTCTATAAAAATGAGACTCCCAAATGTATTAAGTTGGCTAGATAAAAATAATATTGATGTAATTTTAATGCAGGAAACTAAGACAATAGATGATAATTTTCCTTTGTTAGACTTTAAACAAAAAGGATATAATGTAATATTCAATGGACAAAAATCATATAACGGCGTTGCAATTGCATCTAAATTTGAAATAAATGAAATTACCAGATCATTACCTTTTTACATTGATAGCATTGATGAAGATAATCAGGCAAGGTTCTTGCACGTCAAAATTAATTATGTAAATATCATTTGTTTATATTTACCTAATGGTAATCCTGCTCCTGGTCCTAAATATGACTATAAAATTAGTTGGATGAAACGTCTAACAAAATACACTAAAGATATTTATGACACAAATGAACCTCTGATTTTAGGAGGCGACTTTAATGTTATTCAGGAAAGTATTGATTGTTATGATGTATCTAAATGGCAAAATGATGCATTATATCTGGAAACAACCAGAAGACATCTAAGAGAGTTAATAAATATTGGTCTAGTTGATGCTTACCGCATAAAATATCCAACAGCTAAAGAGTATAGTTTTTGGGACTACCAGGGTGGAGCTTGGCAAAAAGACAATGGAATAAGAATAGATCTTTTTTTAATCTCACCAGAGATAGTTGATAATCTAATTGATGTAGGCATAGACAAAATACCAAGAGGTGAAGTAAAACCCAGTGACCATACACCTATTTGGATTCATTTAGAAAAATAAACTTTATGATTTATGTATATTTTTTGGTATAAACCCTGTATCTTCTACCCCTCTAGGATTAGGAACCCAGAGTTCTCGATTAGGATGCATTCCTGCTCCATAAGTTGCTGAAACAGCAGAGTTTCTCATTCTATTAAGCAATCTCGTATCTGCATCTCCAACTGCAGGATGTGTGCCACCATTAGTTTTGAAAATTTCTTGCCAATTGCTTTTTCTTGACTTGAAAATATTAGTATTATTCAATTGGGAACAATTAATCTCATTTTTATTTAAATCAACTATAATTTCATCTCCATCCTGAATTAGGGCTATAGGTCCACCCATAGCCGCCTCTGGACCAACATGACCAATGACAAGACCAACAGAGCCGCCAGAGAAACGTCCATCAGTCATTAATCCTACAATTATATTTCTTTCTCTGCACAAAGTGGTAATTCTTGAGGTAGAATCCAGCATTTCTGGCATTCCTGGCCCGCCAACAGGTCCTTCATACCTAACTACAACCATATCATTATTATTAAAACTATCTGGTTCATTTTCTAAGGTCCAAAGAAGTTTTTGTTCTCCATCAAATATTCTAGCTTTTCCAATAAAAACATTATTTTCTAAACCACCTTCAACGCCAGCTAATTTTAAGATAGAACTGAATTCAGGAGATAAATTTCCTCCTAAAAGTCTAAGTCCACCAGTTTCTTTATAAGGTTTTTTTACAGGATATATTACTCTTCCGTCAGGTTCTTTAGGAGCTAATCGATCAACTTGTTCAGTTAAAGTTTCACCTGTACATGTTAGAGTATTTCCATTCAACAGGCCTGAGTTTAATAAATCCTTTATAAAAACCTGCACACCACCTTGTTTATCGATATCAACCATTGAATATTTACCAAATGGTCTTGCATCAACTAAAACAGGAACTACTTTTTCCGATAAATAATTAAATTCATCTGCAGACATAATATCTTCACTAAAACTTTTATATCCTGCAGCTCTAGCTAACTCTGGTGCATGAAGCATGACGTTAGTTGATCCTCCTATAGACATTGCTACTATTAGAGCATTCCTTATAGAGTCTCTCGTAACAATATCCCTTGGCTTAATATCTTTTTTAACCATATTATCTAAATAAGTAATGAGTTGGTCAGGAAAAACATCTAACCTTCTTTTATCGTCTGAAGGTGGTGAAACCATATGTAAGGGTTGCATGCCTACAACACCAATAAACGTCTGCATAGTATTATAAGTAAACATCCCACCACAACTTCCATAACCAGGACAAGCTTCACATGCAATTCTTCTTTTCAGTTCTTCATCTTCACTACCTGCAATTTGATAACTTGAAATAATATCTAATGGTTCATTAGTAACTGAATCAATTCCAGGTCTTATTGGACCGTCTGACATTATGATAGCGGGTCTATTGTGCTCTAAAATTGCAGACAATGTTCCAACTGGCGGTTTATCACAGGCAACAACTGCAATTGTACCTTCTAAACCTGAAGCGCTTAAATGTTCGCATAATGTATCATTAGTTACTTCTCTTCCAATTAAAGAATAACGCATCTCCTTAGTACCGTTTCTTATACCATCAGATGTCGCTACGGTGTACTCAGGTTGTACTAATCTCATTCTAATACCATCTGGGTTTTGGCCTATCCTTAGTCTTAATTTTTCATGTATTGTTTTAACTTTTTGTTCAACACCAAGATAACATTGAGAATCCCCTTTATTTCCAACCACTCCAATTGAAGGTTCATGTATTAATTCAAGGTCAGTATTTAGAATTCTTGCAATACCAAAAGTTTGAGAATTTCTTCCAGGGTTTTTGTCAATTAAAACTGTTTTTGAATTCTTCATATTTTTCTCCGATTTTCATTTAATATTATAAATTTAATAAAGCCTTATTTATTTCTGATTTTCTTTGATTAAATATTGTTTTTTTAGTTTTCACATCCTCTATAACTTGTTGTGGTGCTTTTTCTATAAATGAAGGGTTGTTTAATCTTTTGTCTATTATTTCAATTTCATTGGTTATATTTTCAAGCTCTTTACTCAATCTATTTTTTTCTGCTTCTATATCAATTAGTCCATCTGTTGGTATCATTATAATTATCTCATCAACAGTTGTAACAATAGATTTTTGATTTTCTTCATGTTGTTTAGATAAATATTTTATCTGATTTAATTTTGCTAAATTAAGGATTAGATTGTTATTCTCTTCAATGATAATCTTTTTTTCTTGATTTACATTTTTAAGTAAAATTGTAGGTCTAGATTTATTTGGAATATTTTTTTCAACTCTAATTGATCTTATCGCAGACACAATATCAATTGTCAGACCTATTCCATTTTTTAATGAAGTTTCAGTTTCAATTAAGCTCGGCCATGAAGATGATATTGCTAACTTATTAGATTTAAACAATTTTTCAAAAATTTCTTCTGTGACATATGGCATTATGGGATGTAACATTAATAAAACATTTTTCATAATTTTAATAGAAACACTTTTAGTCTCTTTTTGTGACTCAATATCTTCAGCATTATTTAAAATAGGCTTAATAAACTCTATATACCAATCACAATAATCTCTCCAAATAAAATGATACAAGGCATCTGCAGCATCATTAAATTTGTATTCAACTATAGATTTTTTAACTCTTAAATTAAGTTGATTATAATTTTCAATTATCCATTTGTTGATTTGTAGATTTATAAAATTGAGATTATTGTCTAATTCTGAAATGCATTCATTAAATTCAAGAAATTTACATCCATTCCATATTTTTGTACTAAAATTTCTATATCCTGCAATTCTTTCTTCTGATAATTTTATATCCCTTCCTTGAGCGGCCATTGCTGTAAGAGTGAACCTTAATGAATCAGCACCATATTTTACAGATAAATCAAGAGGATCTAGAACATTACCCTTTGATTTTGACATTTTTTGACCCTTTTCATCCCTTACTAGGGCGTGTATGTAAACTTCTTTAAATGGAACCTCCTTATCCATAAAATGTATACCCATCATCATCATACGAGCCACCCAAAAGAAAATTATGTCAAAGCCAGTTACTAAAACATTGGTTGGATAATATTTATTTAGATCTTTTGTTTTATCAGGCCATCCTAAGGTTGAAAATGGCCAAAGAGCGGATGAAAACCATGTGTCCAATACATCTTCATCTTGTATTAGCTTAACTTTTTTTCCATAATGCAACTCTGCTGCTTTCTCAGCATCTAACTGGTTATGTTCTACAAAAATTTTATCATCAGGCCCAAACCAGGCAGGTATTCTATGGCCCCACCATAATTGTCTAGAAACACACCATGGTTGAATATTGTTCATCCATTCAAAGTATGTTTTATCCCAATTTGCAGGAACAAACTTAGTTTTTTTATCTTTAACAGCTTTGATAGCTGGTTGAGCTAATTTATATGCATCAACATACCATTGGTCCATAAGCCATGGTTCCACAACTACATTAGATCTATCTCCATGAGGAACCGTATGTAAAATTTTCTCTTCTTTAACATATAAATTTTGAGCTTTTAAAATCTCTAAAACTTTTTTTCTAGCTTCAAATCTGTCTAACCCTTTGAAATCTTCTCCACCATTTTCATTTATCGAGGCATTAGCATCAAAGATATTAATCATATCTAAACCATGTCTTTTTCCAACTTCGAAATCATTAAAATCATGAGCTGGAGTTATTTTTACAGCACCAGAACCTTTTTCTGGATCTGAATAATTATCAAAAATAATAGGAATACGTCGATTTATAATTGGTAATATTACATATTTACCTTTTAGATGAATATATCTTTCATCATCGGGATTTACTGCTACAGCTGTGTCTCCTAACATAGTTTCTGGCCTAGTTGTTGCTATTGTTAAAAATTCGTCACTATTTTCAACTTGGTATTTAAAATACCAAAATTTTCCTTCAACTTCTTTTTGTTCAACTTCTAAATCAGAAATGGCTGTTAATAGTTTTGGATCCCAATTAACTAATCGCTTGTCTCTATAAATCAATCCTTCTTTATATAATTTTACAAATACAGAAATTACGGCTTTTGATAATCCCTCATCCATTGTAAATCGTTCTTTTTTCCAATCAGGTGACGCTCCTAAAGCTCTTAATTGATTTGTAATTTCACCACCTGACTTTTCTTTCCACTCCCAAACTTTTTCAACAAACTTTTCTCTACCTAAGCCATGTCTTGTTAAATTAGATTTTGCTAATTCTCTTTCAACAACCATCTGAGTAGCTATTCCAGCGTGATCAGTCCCTGGTTGCCAGAGAACATCTAGTCCTTGCATTCTATGAAATCTTATTAAGATATCTTGAATTGTGAATGTTAAAGCATGACCAATATGTAACGAACCAGTTACGTTTGGAGGTGGCATCATTATAACATATGGTTCTTTTGGTGATTGATTGTTTGAAGCAAAAGCACCACTTTCCAACCATCTTTTATACCATTTTTTTTCTATGTAATTAGAATCATACCTTTTGTCCATCATATTAGAATTCCAATAAATTTTGCTTAATTAAACATCCTACGATCTAATATGTTAAAATCTAGTTTATTCTCTTTCAAATCATATTTAACATCCAAATCATTATTAATATCTTTAATTGACAAGCTCCCTATTATAGACTTTATTTGATAAATACTAAATATCTCGTCAGCTTGACTTTGTATCAAGTTAGTAGATGCATTTAAAAATTCAACTTCCGCATCTAGTACGTCTAAAATTGTTCTTATGCCAAATTCTGACTCCTTTTTGATACCATTTAAGGCTAGTGATGACGATTTTTTTTCGCTCTCTGATGCTTTGGTTTTTGCGATAGCACTTTTGTAATTTTGATATGATGAAATTGCACTCAACTCAACCTGTCTCTGTTTTTCAGAAAATTCAACTGAACTCGCTCTTGATAAATTATCAAGTTTTTTTATAGAAGCTTTGGAGGACGAATTATAGAATAAAGGTGTCTTAAAAGTAAGATTTACACCATAGCTTTGGTAATCAGTTGAAGAAGTATTTAGTGATGATTCACTATCTTTACCAAAAAATTCTAAGTTAATCGTAGGTCTATTATCACTTTTTTTTAATGCAACATTTTTTTCAGCAATATTTTTTTTTAATTTAGCTACAATAATTTCAAGGTTATTCTCTAAGGCTATTTTAATAATTTTATTTTTAGTATCTGGAGGTGTAAAAGTTGAAATAGGTAAAGAAAATTTATTTGGTATAACTTTGAATTTTGTAATACTTTTAAATTTAGAAATCGCTTTTTCAAGATTTCCTTCAGATAAAATTAAATCATATTGAGCTTTTGCTAATTTTGATTGAGCTTCGGCCAGTGTGGTTGGTGTTACTGTTCCAGCTTGTAGTTTTAACTCTGTGGCATCAACATTTTCTTTAAATCTATCTAAACTTTTTTTTCTTAAATTAACTACTGATTGATTTGAATAAACATCTAAATAAGCTCTTATACAATTCAAAATTATTTTATGCTCAATAATATTTAGATTATATTGCTCAAGTTTGATATTTTCTTTTGCTATAGAAATTTTTTCATAAGCTTCTCCTCCATCAAATATATTTTTAGTTAATGAGATAGTGGAGGTTGTTGTCTCATCATTAACAAATGTTCCTTGGGAGTTACTATCTTTACTCGAAGTATTAAATGTCGTTGTAAAAGAATTTGTCCAATCTTTTGAAGTGCCAGCTTCTTCTAGAGAATACTTGGTGGCAGCTAACTTGTAATTTTGAGCTTTTAATTCCAAACTATTTTTAAGTGCTTCATAAATAGAACGTTCAAATAAAATATCAGAACCAAGAACTTTTGAAACATTTAAAAATACAAAACATAAAAATATTAAACAAAATAATTTTATTCTTTTAAAAAATGAAATCATTGTAACCTCAAAAAAATTCCTTAACAATATTTACTATAATTTAATAGCGAATTGAAAATAAAATTCTAGTTAATATTTGAGTTTTAACACGAAATTCTAAAACAAAATAATATTCTACATTTTTTTTTAATTGCTTGTATGCTGTTGACGAGTTATAGAAGTAATCACCTAACTTATGGCCCGATGGCAGAGTGGTGATGCAGCGGCCTGCAAAGCCGTTAACAGCGGTTCGATTCCGCTTCGGGCCTCCATTTATTAGATGTAATAAATATGTTTAAGCAAGAAGATATCCCAATAAATAATGACTTAGTATTAATTGGTGGTGGGCATTCTCACATAATGCTAATGATGGAACTATTCAAAAAACCAATTAAAGGTAACAGAATAACATTAATTAGTAATGAAATTGATACGCCTTATTCTGGAATGATACCAGGTTTTATAGAAGGAATTTACACTTGGAGAGAAACTCATATAGATCTATATAAACTTTGTTTCAAATTAGATATTAGGTTTATACATTCAGAAGTTTTAGAAATTTCAGCATTTAATAAAGAAATTATTTTAAAAAACAGGCCAAAAATAAAATTTGACGTACTATCTATAAATACTGGCATAAAAAGCAATAATAAAACTATAAAAGGAGCGCTTAAATATTGCATTCCAGTTAAACCAATCTCAAAGTTATCCAATAAATTTTTAAATGAAATAAAAAAAAATAATAATATTGCTTTTATTGGAGGAGGTCCTGCTTCCGTAGAATTAGCTTTAGGTTTACAAAAACGTTTCAAAAATAACAAATCTAATTTGCAAATAAGCATAATAACTGGCAAAAATGGACTTTTAAGTTCTTTCCCACCTAAAACTAGAAAAATAGCAAAACAAACTCTTAAAAACACAAAAATTAATGTGATTGAAAAAGTTGAAGTAATTGAAGTACAAAAAGATAAACTGCTTTTATCAAATAAAACTAAATTAAAAATTGATAAGTCAATTTTATCAACAAATGCTATGCCACCAGAATGGATAAAAAAATCAGATATTATCTTAAATCCAAATAATTTCATTATTGTTAATGATAAATTCCAAACAAATTATAATTATGTTTTTGCTGCTGGTGATGTGGTTGATTTTAACAATCAAAATTTGAGTAAATCAGGTGTTTTTGCCGTAAAATCTGGGAAACCTCTGGCTAAAAGTATTAGAGGATTTATCCAAAAAAAAGAAGCAGTGCCCTATAAATTTAATAAAAATTATTTATCTATAATAGGATTATCAAATGGTCTTGCTATTGCGACAAAATATAATCTTACATTTACTTCAAAATTTTGTTTTCTACTAAAAAAATTAATAGATCTAAAATTTGTAAAAAAATTTAATAATTTGAGACAAAATAATTATTCGAATTTTTCAGATTTATTAAAAATTTTTGATAAAATAATTAAAAAAAGTAATGAAAATATACCTACTTATCAAATGCAGTGCAGAGGTTGTGCTGCAAAAGTAGATTTTAATGCCCTAAAAAAAGCTCTACCAAAAAATATAATGAACACATCTGAAGATGCTATTAATATAAAGAATTATCCAAAGTTATATCAGAGTGTTGATATGATTAGCGCTATTGTATCGGACCCATATCTTTTAGGAAAAATTGCAGCAAATCACGCAATTAGTGATATTATTGCAGTAAATTCTAAACTTATTTCAGCTTTAATGATCTTACAACTTCCCTTTTCAAATTCTGAAATAAATTCAAGAGATCTAGAACAAGTTACCACCGGAGCAAGTGATGTATTAAAGTTGATTGATTGTTCTATGAGTGGTGGACATACTATGATTGGTAAAGATAAAGATCCGATAATTGGTTTTTCAGTAATTGGCGAAAAAAAAAATATAGTTAGCCATAAAATCCCAAGCAAATTAAAAGTGAATGATGTTTTAATATTAACTGAAAAAATAGGATCTGGGATTATATTCTCAGGTATAAATAACGATTTAATTGACAGTTATTACCAAATTGAGGTTCTTAATCAAATGTCTAAAGGAAATATAAATTTCTCAAAAATTTCAAACAAATTGAAAACTTTGTCAATGACGGACATAACTGGTTTTGGATTAGTAAACCATCTTTTAAACTTGATAAAAAGAGATAGTGAAAATATTGGACTGACAATCTATCCAGAAAAAATACCTGTATTTAATGGTGTTAAAGAAGCTTTATCCAAAAAAGTCAGATCTTCATTATATGACAAAAATTTTAAAACCGCACAAAAAAATTTAATTTATGATAGAGAAACAAAGTTGATAGACGAAATATTATATGATCCTCAAACTGTTGGAGGTTTAGCATTTATAATTCCAAGAGAAGAAAAAGTTAAACAATTTAAAATTTTAAAGGAAAACAAAATTAATTTCACAGAAATAGGATTTGTTAACAATTTAGACAATAAAATTAGAATCATTTAAGAAATGCTAAAAAAGTTCAAATCAATTAAAAATTGGCAGAGAAAGAACTTTGATACTATTATTGATGTTAGATCTCCATCAGAATTTGCTAATGACCATATTATAGGTGCTATTAATTGCCCTGTATTATCCGATCATGAAAGAGAAAAAGTTGGTACCATTTATAAAAAAGAAAGTACTTTCAAAGCCAAAATAATAGGATCCTCGCTTACAGCAAGAAATATTGCATACCACATTGAAAAAAAATTTCTTGATCAAAAAGGTTCATGGCAGCCATTGATTTATTGTTGGAGAGGTGGACAAAGGTCAAAAGCCTTTTCGATGATTTTATCTGAAGTAGGATGGAGAACATATCAATTAGATGGTGGATATAAAGAATACAGAAATAGCGTTGTAAAATATTTTGAAACCATAGGATCTAAATTAAAAGTAATATTAATAAGTGGGAAAACTGGTTCTGCAAAAACTAAAATTTTACAAAATATTGGTGAATTAGGCGGACAAATTTTAGATCTTGAAGGTTTGGCCAATCATAAAGGTTCTTTGTTAGGTAAAATGCCAGGTTTAGATCAACCTTCTCAAAAATTATTTGAAAGTAAATTATTCAACAAACTTAGACAACTTAACCTAAAAAAAAATATATATATTGAAGCAGAAAGTAGTAAAATTGGTAATGTTCATATACCTAAATCAATATGGGCAAAAATGATAATTTCACCTAGGGTTGAGATTAAAGCAGATCTAAAATTAAGAGCAAATTTTCTTGTTAAAGATTATTATTATATGTGTAACAACCCTGATCTAATTTATCCCTTGCTTAATGGTTTAAAAAAAAGATTAAGCAAAGACTTAATTGGCAGTTGGAAGGATTTAATACTTAAAAAAAAATGGGAAGAGCTTACTGAAAGTTTTTTACAGAATCATTATGACCCATCTTACTCCTCTAATACAATTAAAAATGACCGTAAAATAATAAAACTCATAAATGCTAAATCTTTAAGTAATTATGAAATTTCTAAAATAGCTAAAAAAATTTTAAAAAAATAATTAATCGTCAACTCTTTGAATTGTTTTATTAAATTGTTGCATTTTATAATAATTAGATTAAAAACAATCAAATGAGTAATCGATATATTCCCCGGTAGCTCAGCGGTAGAGCAGACGACTGTTAATCGTCTGGCCGGCGGTTCGAATCCGTCCCGGGGAGCCATTTTTTATCCCTAAATCATTGTTTCTGTTACACTTTAATATTATAGAATTATAAAGTTACCCTAAAAGTTACCCTTTTATAATTTCATATAACTTGAATATGAATTTAAGGTTAAAAATCAAACAATATCAGGATTGATCGTTAGTAACTCATCATCATTATTAAGTGGTAATGGTGCTGATGACCACAATTCAAGGATTGGTTCTTGAGCCCTATTATGAAGAGCAGCATCATAAGAATTGTTAACATCA
>CACJFI010000014.1 GCA_902592615.1 uncultured SAR116 cluster alpha proteobacterium
AGATGGATCAGAAGTTAAAGGAGAAGTTATAGCCTGCTGATCATCAAAAGATACATTACTTATATTAAAAGAATAATCACCACTTCCATCAGAATTGTTGTGTGAACTTTTAAGCGATAAGTATTGATAACCAGTTTCATTATTCCAAGTAAATGAAGCGTTTTCAACAAAACCCGTCTCATCGTCAAAATAAAAAAATGCAGGACTCCAAAAATCAAAAGAAGGATCAAACCCACCATCTAAAGATGTTAATGATGCAATATAGCTCATTCCATTTTCAAGATAGACAGCTATAACATCGTTATCACCAGCGTATAAACTTGCATTATGAGTAGCCTCTTGGTATCTAGAATTATTAATCTCGTTTGGATTCAATTTAATATAGTCTGAAACTAAATAGTCACCACCTTCATAATAATAAATATTTGGATCATCTGTATCATTAATAATTTCATCTACCACACTTTCTCTAACAATTTTAAAAGTATAATCTCCAATTTGCCCAAATGTTTGAGGCCTAAGTTCAAGAAATTGATATCCAGAATTACCTACAAAAGTAAATGTAGCATCCTCTACAGCACCATTATCATTGTTGAAATACAGATTACTTATTGATTCTAAGCTATTATCTTTAAAAGAAAACTGAGGATTAAACGCTTCATCAAGAGATGTAAGAGAAGCATTATAAGTTGTGCCGTGTTCTAAATAAACTCTTAATACATCTGTATCAGAGATGTCTTCAAGATTGCCATTATAAGTGCTAACTTCAAATGTGGGATCAATAGTTTTGTACTCAGATAAAGCATAGTCTATATATCCATAGTCATTAGGGTGATAGTAATTTGGATCATCTACAACACCCTCATAAGCAGTGACTTCAATAGTACTGTCTGAGAAAGCAATGGTTTCAACGTTAGTGATTTCAGAAGAATAATTATTTGCTATATCGTTGAGTCTTACTGTTCCTTGGCTAACATTCTCAATTGAATAATTTACAGCTTCTCCATCGACTCTTAAAATATCGTATCCTTCACCGCCATCAATTTGATCATTACCTGCTAACCAGAAAATCTGATCATCACCAGCACCAGCATATATAACTTCATTACCTGTAGAGTCATAAACCTTATTATTATCAAAGGTTAAATATTCTCTTAAAGACTGTGCATCATTATTTTTTAAGATTTCATAAAATGTGTTAGCATCTATTCCGTTATTAACGCCACCATTTAACCAATTTGAAGTCGGACTTCCCGCTTCTCCTCTAAAACTAAAAACTAATTGATCTTGAGCACCTGTTTCATCTGAGAAGTTTGCAAACCTTAAAGTTCCAGACGCATCTATCTGATCAAATTCATTCCAACTAGCCTCACCTGCGGCTCCAGTAAAATAAAGATTACCTGATTGTATGGTCTCGTAAAGAGTGAATATTCTGCCTACTCCATAAGTTGCACCTAACCCTTCCCCATATGTAACGTCTTGCCCGTTTTCAAATTGAATATTTGTAAATGAGTTTATAATATCATTATAGTTTATATTCTCACCATAGTAGATATTGTATTCTGCAGAGAGATTTTCAGTTGAATAAGTTGTGTTACTAGAGCTTTCATCTGAAGAATCCGAGACACTCTCAAGGTTCATATGCATATTCGTTAGTATAAGATTATTATCTGATTCTGTTCCATTAGCTACCTTCAATGCTGTGATTTGATCTGATGAGAGTTGTATAGGAAAAGTATCATTTGTAACTTTATAATCAGTGGTGTCATTGTTAGTGCTCGTATCCAGTTCAACAGATTGAAGGAATAGGATGCTTGCTTCTGTAGGTGGATCTAAGTGAAGGTTGTTATTATCCTTATTCCATCCATCTTGATATAAGTGATAAGTCCCGTCTGGTACTCCAGGTATATCATTTGGAGATAAGAAGATTATTGTTGCGTTATCTGTTGAGTTAAATGGAATAACGGGCGTTGTATCTATTACAACATCATTTGGATTAGTTATTGTAATAGTGATGTTTATATCATTCCAAAATGGCTCAGACGAGTCTCTCCAATACTCATTGTTATTAACATCTTCTATAAAAAATCTAGTTAAAGCGTAATCTCCAGATGGATAGTCTGTTGGTATAGTACGACCATAGGTACTAAATGAACCATCTTCCATTAAAATAGGAGTACCAGAAAATTGTAAATTATGTTGAGAGCCAGTATCATCAATATAAGTAAATTCACCATTGTAACGCCTTAATGCACTATCATCGGTTGCATTAAAATTTATTACAAATTGTTCATCTACTGAAAGAGTTGTGTCAACAATCTCAAAACTGGTTAAAACTGGAGGCGTTGTATCTATTACAACGGGGTTGTCAGATGTGTTATCTAAAATTTGATATACAAAATTTTCTTCTACAAAAAGCCCCTCAGGATCACTTACTTTTATTGTTAAGGATCTATCACCATAATTGGCTAATGTTTCATAGTCATAACTCCAGTTATCATTTAATTTTAATGTAACTCCTTGCCATCCTTCTAAAGTAATTGCGGGGCCCTCATAAGGAATTAAATTAAAATGATGTGAATTAAATCCTGATAATTCAAAAATCAAATCATCTCCGTCAGGATCATAAGCGCTTATTAAGCCTAATTCTTCCCCTACTAGATTTTCATAAACAGCCATTTCTTCAATCTCAAGAGATGATGGCGACAGGTTAGGTGCTTCCTGATCTCCAATAATAGACCATCCGAATTCATTAATAAGTCCATATCTAGCAGCAGCTGCATCTGCAGAGTAAGTTAATCCTTCTGCCCCTAGATTAACCTCAGTTTGCACACCAGTTGTTAGAGCTTGCTGATACCATCCTTTTAATGTTGCATCATAATTAGCAGTCGACAAGCCTGATCCATCAAGCATGTTTTTCATATTGGATACGTTTTGTATTTCTAAGCCAGATAAATCTTGATCAAAATCAGTAGCTGAATAGAACATCCAACGCATATCTGTTACAGAAGACGTATCCCAGTCACTTATGTCTTGGTTATAATTAGAATTATTCATAAACATACTGTTCATGTCAGTTGCAGAAGATACATCCCAATTACTTATATCTTGATTAAAAGAATTAGACGTAGCGAACACACCACGCATGTCAGTAACAGAAGATGTATCCCAATTACTTATATCTTGGTTAAAAGAATCAGCACCTTCGAACATATAAAACATATTGGTAAGAGAAGATGTGTCCCAGCCACCAATATCTTGATTAAAAGTATCAGCATTAGCGAACATACGACCCATGTTAGTAACAGAAGACACATCCCAGTTACTTATATCCTGGTTAAAATCATTGGCACCCCTCAACATGTAGGTCATGTTAGTAACAGATGATACATCCCAGTGACTAATATCTTGGTTAAAATTATTAGCACCCTCGAACATGTAGGCCATGTTAGTAACAGATGATACATCCCAGTGAGTTATATCAGGGAAAAAATCTGGTTCTAAAGAAGATGCGAAGTATGATAAATCATTACCAGGCATTTGAAATATAATAAGACTTTCATATGGGTCAATACCCTCATTTATCTGATCATGGTATATTTCCCATCCGAATTCATTAATAAGTCCATATCTAGCAGCAGCTGCATCTGCAGAGTAAGTTAATCCTTCTGCCCCTAGATTAACCTCAGTTTGCACACCAGTTGTTAGAGCTTGCTGATACCATCCTTTTAATGTTGCATCATAATTAGCAGTCGACAAGCCTGATCCATCAAGCATGTTTTTCATATTGGATACGTTTTGTATTTCTAAGCCAGATAAATCTTGATCAAAATCAGTAGCTGAATAGAACATCCAACGCATATCTGTTACAGAAGACGTATCCCAGTCACTTATGTCTTGGTTATAATTAGAATTATTCATAAACATACTGTTCATGTCAGTTGCAGAAGATACATCCCAATTACTTATATCTTGATTAAAAGAATTAGACGTAGCGAACACACCACGCATGTCAGTAACAGAAGATGTATCCCAATTACTTATATCTTGGTTAAAAGAATCAGCACCTTCGAACATATAAAACATATTGGTAAGAGAAGATGTGTCCCAGCCACCAATATCTTGATTAAAAGTATCAGCATTAGCGAACATACGACCCATGTTAGTAACAGAAGACACATCCCAGTTACTTATATCCTGGTTAAAATCATTGGCACCCCTCAACATGTAGGTCATGTTAGTAACAGATGATACATCCCAGTGACTAATGTCAGGGAAAGCACCCTCTTCCAATGTATCAACAAAATAAGATAAATCGTTACTAGGCTGGAAAATATTAACTAGAGTATCATCAGATGCATCATTTAGAACATCTATAGTAAAGAACTGTTCTGTATATAACCCTACTGGATCTTCCGCTCGTAATGTAACTTCAAGTTGCGGGTCATTTTCATAATCAGCTGATATAGTGTCCTTGAACTTAAGCCTTGATCCATCAACCTCAAGCATGTCACCATCATGACCTAGTAAAACACTATACGTTAAACTATCACTGTCAGGATCAACACCGCTTATATTGGCTATATGTGCTCCAGCAATATTCTCATTTACACTTAAGTTATCTAAACTTATTGATGTCGGGGATTCATTTGTAATTGGGTAGTTAACGGTGTTCAAGTTCATATGAGCATTAGCAACGACTACATTATCTTGATTATCATAACCATTAACTTCCATAAGAGCTAATTTCTGATCATTAGATAGAACTATATGGCTTTCAGAAAATGGCTTATAATCAGTTGAATCACTTGTAGTTAAAAGATCAGGCTCTACTGGTTGAAGAACTATTTTATCAAAAAAACTAGGTCTTTCGTGTATGCTCAAATTATTATTGTCTTTAGTCCATTCAGGGCCATAAAGATGATAAAACCCCGCTTCTATACCTTCAACATCAGAGGAATTTAGTTGGATAATGGTGGCATTTTCACTTTGTACATGAGGTAGATCACCTGGAAGTGATATTGTTGGTGATGCATCTGAGGAAGCAGTGAAAGTTTCTCCATCTTTTTCATATGTAATATTTAAACGAATACTCTGGTCAATTAAGTCGTGTGAGATTTCTAATTCATTTGTAAATGCATTTTCAATGCTTTGCCAAGTTGTATTATCATCACTTTTTTGCCATACATAAGAAATATTTGTTGCATCTTGGGTATCAATAAGTTTTGAATTAATTATGTCTCCAACATAAAAATCAGAAACTACATCTATATCATATCCGTCAAACTCTAAAATCAAAGGCTGAGTATAATCAGGATTGTAACCAGAACGCCAAATGCTATGACCTCCTGTTTGCATCGCCCATAAATATCCGTCATGGTCAGTTCTAGGTTCATCCGATGCCCAAAAAGTGTAATCAAACGTAGACGTTAAATCTGAATTTGAGGACGAATAGATCCACTCGTTATTTTCTAAATGTATACCTAGCCAACTTACTCCAACATAATCGTCAATTTGATGGTAAAAATTGTTAGCATCACCAGTTTCTGAAAATAATAATCTTTCATTTTCGCTATCTACAGTTAGGATGTGTCCTGAATATTTTGATGAAAATAAATATTCTTCAGCTATTTCCTTTGCCTGTCCAATATCAACATTGGAATTAACATATTCATAAATGTGATTGTTTTCAGGATTAAAAAATTGAGTAGAATTGTCGGTAATATCATCTTGTGTTAATTCTCTACCAATTCTAACTTGTATTGGTATAGGAGGATTATCAGAAATATCATCAATTACATTAATCGTAAAATCACTTGAACTAACACTTCCGTCTTGACTTTTAGCTTCAACTGTTAAGGAATGTATATGTGATGACTCATAATCTAATAAACTAGAAACAGTAACAACACCCGTGTTTACATCAATAGCAAATAAGTCATCAGGGTTTCTTGATAAAGAGTAACTAATCTCGTTATTAGATAAGTCTTTGTCTTCTGCAAAAAATGTAATTCCAACAGTTGTTCCTATATCTGAATTTTCTATTACTTGATTTGATGAAATATCAGCATCAACTGGTAATGTTACACTATGATTGTTATCGTCATAAGGATTATTTATAACTTCAATTTGAAAATCTTCATATGAAACGCTTGTGTCATCACTAATGGCTTTTACTGTAATCGTATGTGTTTCTTGATCTTCAAAATCTATTAAGTTTCCAGAATTAACACTCACCAATCCTGTATTAGCATTGATTTGGAAGCGACCACCTGCATCATCAGTTAGAGAGTAAGTAACCCCGTTTTGAGTAATGTCGTCATCTTGTGCGAAAACAGTAATATTTACTGGAGATCCATTTGTTAAACCTTCAATTATTTGGTTAGGGTTGTTGTCTGTATCAACAGGCTTTGAAACAGCATGGTTATTATCATCAAAAACATTATTATAAACAGCAGGTTGAACTGTTCTGGAAACAACTGATACTCCATCACTAACAGAGACCTCTAGGTCCAATATTACATGTTCATAAGTATTACCAAAGAGATTGATATCTGTTTTTATTTCATGAGTATTTTTAAGAACATCAAAATCAGGCTGGCCATATTCCTTAATTTTGATTCGTCCTTGAGGGCCCCAATCACTCTGGATAGTTTCAATTACAAAATATGATTGATCTGCACCACCTGTTATACTGAAAGTTAATTCATCACCATCAACGTCTTCTGCAAAAACAGAGCCTATCACACCTGTCCCATTTTCTTGAAAGGGGAAATAGTCTCGTCCATCTATTTCATATGTGAAATAAGGATCATTATTAGGTGGTGGATTATTATTAATAGACTGTATTGTAGTTTCAACCTTAAATCCAAAATCATCTATACTTGCAGGAACTGCAGTTGGATAAAGATTATTTGACAAATCATCTGTCATAACATTTAAAGGTCCAACATAGTAGTCAAGCTCTTCAAATAAAACATCCATTTGAGTTGATATAGTTTCTACAAAACCAGAAGTTACTGTTGTTATTTCGTCATTTGTCATAACTAAATTTGGATCAAGTAACAAGGAATCGTCTTGAATAAGTGGAGTAATAAACTCATCGCTAAAATTTATTATTTCTGCTGTAACACGTGGAGTTGCAAATGATGTTCCAAAATTCCATCCATTTCCCCAGTTGGCATTCTGTACATACCCATCAGCATATATGTCAACAACATTAATATCATTAATATTTGATGCAAGAGCATAGCCATTATTATCAACATTCCATGCCCCGACATTTATCACATTATCTATATAATTCCCCCACGAAATACCGGGGCTTGTAACGTTGGGTGCTGATTGAACAACAAAAGCATATTGTTCATTTATAAATTCGTCTACTGCTTGTGCCACACTATAATCTTGAGTAGTAAATGAAGCGCTAAATGCAGACAAAATGTATTCGTTATTAGAGTCATAAACTCTATTAACAGCATCATTATAAATTGCCTCAAAAACAGAAGTATCAGTGCCTGAAATATTTGAAAATAAATAATTAAAATCATTACTATTTATAAAGTCTATATCAATAGCTATAACTTCAACTGAATCAGGGTTATCAAGCTGAGAGTAAAATGCATCCAGAACCCAATCACCGTGTTGCGCATCAGCTTCAGAAGAAGAATCTAAAGTACCTAATTGATATGTCGTTATATAGTCAGTATAACCTTCTATTAAATATAGTTGAGCTGGAGCATAATAATCACTAAAAAAAGGACCTGTTCTACCGGAGTCTATTATGCTCGCTGCAGAAAATTGTGATGAATGATAATACCCAACATTTTGAAAATTGGTAACAGATCTATCAAGATCTCCAAAATCAAAAGGTATTGTTCCGGATAAATCGTACAAATAATCATAATACCAATCATCAAAACCTGTCTCGCTTTCTTCCTTTCCATAATCATAAAAACTTAGGTTAGGATAATCCAGAGACCGTGAGGTAAAATCATCAACAAAAATTGTTACATATTTGACAGACATATAAATTCCTTAAATTACTATAAGGAAAAAAAAAATAAAATGATATGATATAAATCACGTTAGAAGAGATTTTTTTTGAGTATTATCTCCAGATAAGTTATTTTATTTCTTCTCCCTTGATGTAAGTTAATTGTGAAAAAATTGTGTCAAGATTTTTGTCAAGATAGGTATATTAAATATATAATATATATAAAATATATAAAATTATTGCCAAAAAAAATAATTGAGAAATAACTTGCCATCCTCTAAAACCTAAGCTACACAACAGATATATGGTTTTGCGAGCGTGGCGGAATGGTAGACGCACTGGACTTAAAATCCAGAGTCCGATAAGGACGTGGGGGTTCAAGTCCCCCCGCTCGTACCATATAATTTGTTTTTAGATATTAAACAAATCGTATAGGTTATCATGTAAATGGTTATTACTCGAACAAGAGAAGAACTATATAAAACCCTCGATGAATTTTTTAAACAGCCAGGCAAATTAGCATTAATTCCTACTATGGGTAACTTGCATGATGGACATTTATCGTTAATAAGGTTAGCAAAACTAAAGGCATCAAAAACAATTACTACTATTTTTGTTAATCCTCTTCAATTTGGTAAAAATGAAGACTTTAAAAAGTATCCAAGAACTGAAAATTTAGATATAGAAAAATTAAAAAAAGAAAAATGTGATATTTTATTCATTCCAAGTAATAGTGAAGAAGTATTTTCAAAATATGAAAAAGTTAAAAATTTAGATTCAGGCATTCTGGGATCAGAACTCTGTGGCAAAATTAGACCAGGTCATTTTAATGGAGTATTAACAGTAGTTAATAAATTATTTGAGTTAATTAATCCGGACATTGCCGTTTTTGGTGCAAAAGATTATCAACAGCAAATTTTGATAAAAAAAATGGCGGAAACATTGCATCCTAAAGTAAATCTTATCAAAGCTCCAATAGTAAGATCGAAAAATGGTGTCGCATTATCTTCTAGAAATAATTATTTATCTGAAAAAGAATTCAATATTGCAGCTAATTTATTTAAATGTCTTAAAAGAAGCGTTAATTCTTATCAGAAAAGTGAAGAGTTAGAAGAAATTTTAGATAATGCAAAGACATTCTTAACATCAAAAAAACTTATGCCTGATTATTTTGAACTTAGAGATAGCGAACTTAATTATATATCAAAAAATAATTATAAAGGTGACAAAGTTTTTCTTGGATCTGTTACAATCAACAATACTAGATTAATTGATAATATTGAATTTTAAATGTTTTTTTTTCCGTTTGCTGATGAAAACCCTACAAACAAAAAACCAATTATTTCTTGGTTAATAATATTTGCTTGTACATTTATTTTTCTTAACCAAACTTTTGATCCCATGTATATAACGGAACAGACTTTTTTAAGTTTTGGCATGATCCCAGCCGTTTTATTTGGACATTCTGAGTTATCTGGACCTCTTAAAATAATTCCACCTTTTTTATCAATTTTCACTTCTATGTTTTTACATGGTGGTTGGATGCATATAATTGGAAATATGACTTATCTTTATATTTTTGGAGATAATATTGAAGAAAGTTTGGGGAAATTAAAATTTATAATTTTTTATTTAATTACTGGAATTGTTGCAGCTTTTTGTCAAGCCATAATTGATCCCACATCAACAATACCAATGATTGGTGCATCAGGAGCTATTGCTGGTGTGCTCGGAGGATATTTAGTTTTATACCCTAGGGCCAAAGTAAAAGTTTTTTTCTGGTTTATAATTTTTGTAAAAATAATAAAAATTAGAGCCTTTATTGTTCTTGGAGGATGGATAA
Organism: uncultured SAR116 cluster alpha proteobacterium; assembly: GCA_902592615.1. GTDB lineage: Bacteria > Pseudomonadota > Alphaproteobacteria > Puniceispirillales > Marisalimonadaceae > Marisalimonas. The sequence continues at coordinate 9,840 of CACJFI010000014.1, forward strand.
TAATACAATTTATTAGCTTTAATGGAACTGACTTGAATTCAAGTGGTGTTGCATACGCAGCACATATTGGTGGATTTATATCAGGAGTATTATTGATAAATATAATGAAAAATAAGATAACTCAAAAACATAAAATTTTAAGTGGTTCCGTCCCTAATTCAAAATAATTATAATGATCTATCATCAATTTCATTACCATCATAAATTTTTCCCTTTCCACCTAATTTTATGACAATTTCTAAAATTGCTTCGGAAGCCTTTTCTAGAGACACTTCATCTTCAGACCTCAATACAATAGACGTTCCAAAACTCCCTGGTTTAAAATATGGATAAGAACCAATTTTAACACTTGAAAATTGATTTTCGATTTTTTCTAAGTCTTTAGCAATCAAACCCTCTCCAATATTACTTGAAACCGTTTTAGATTTAAGTTTTTTTCCACCAGTTAAATCACTAAGAATTGAGTTAAACATACCCTGCATTATTTTGGGAACACCCGCGAAAACAAAAAGATTTTCAATCCTATAGCCAGGCGCGGCTGAGACAGGATTATCTATTAACTCAGAGTTTGTTGGTACAATTGCCATCTTTTGGCGAGCTTCATTAAACTCGATATTTGTACCCTCATAATGTAATTTTAATCTTCTCATAGCTTCTGTATCTTTATATTGCTTTTGATTAAAAGCCTTTGCAACACACTCTGTTGTTATATCATCGTGAGTTGGACCAATTCCACCACAAGAAAAAACATATGTGTATTTATTTGTATAATCTTGAATTGTTTTAATAATAATACTTGGATTATCAGGAATAATTCTAGCTTCCTTTAATCTAATTCCTAAATCATCCAACTGACACGCAATCCAATTAATATTGGAATCTTTAGTCCTTCCAGATAAAATTTCATCTCCAATAATTATTATACCTGCTGAAGCCACCATAAAATAATCCTTAATAAAAAATAATATTGTTCGTAAGTATTTATAAATATATGTTACAAACTATATCCACTATATATAAAACAAAGTGTTAGTTAAAATGAAAAAAGATATAAATTTATATAACAAAGACGCTTTTTTAAAAATGCATGCTGCAGGTAAATTAGCAGCAGATGTATTAGATTATATAACGTTGTATGTGAAAAGTGGCGTGTCAACAGGGTATCTAAATGATTTATGCCATGATTATATTTTAAAAAATGATGCTATACCAGCCCCATTGAATTATAGAGGTTTTCCCAAATCCACATGTATTTCTGTAAATCACGTTGTTTGTCACGGTATACCTGGTGACAAAATTCTTGATGAAGGAGATATTCTTAACATTGATGTTACTGTAATTCTTGATGGATGGTATGGAGATACAAGCAGAATGTATTTTGTAGGAGAGCCGTCTCGTAAAGCAAAGTTTTTGACAAAGGTAACTTATGAGTGCCTTTGGTTAGGAATTGAGACGGTCAAGCCAGGAAGTACAACTGGTGACATTGGTCATGCGATTCAAACTCATGCTGAAAAAAATGGATTGTCAGTAGTAAGAGACTTTACAGGCCATGGTCTTGGAAAAGTTTTTCATGCACCACCAACAATCTTACATTATGGTCAACCAAATACCGGTCATGTTCTTGAAGAGGGTATGATTTTTACTATTGAACCTATGATTAATTCAGGAAAATATGAAGTTAAAATTCTATCTGATGGTTGGACTGCAGTGACACGTGACAAGAGTTTGTCGGCTCAATTTGAACACAGTATAGGGGTAACATCAAACGGGTATGAAGTTTTTACTATTTCCCCTAAAGGTTATACACAGCCAGATTACCAGATTTAATAATTAATTCAGTTTTATTTCTTCAAGTTTTCTCTAATTGTATTTTTCAAAGTTTTTGAAGTTTCTTTAATTATTGGTTTAGCTTTTTGGTAACCTTTAAAAGCCAACTCTCCGGCTTTTTTTCTTGCCGCTGGATTAGTTGCTAAGATTTTTATCGCATTTTTTAAAAGTGTGCCGACAATCATTTTATTCTCGTATTAAAATTAAAAACAAAATATATATATGTATATAAATTTATTTATCCAGTATAAGAAAACAGTTTGAATTAAAAAATAAAAAATTTCTTAAAAATGATTTAGGTTTTGAAATGATTGAAAGATATTCAAGAAAAGAGATGGTTAAAATTTGGTCTCAAGAAGAGAAATTTAACATATGGTTCCAACTTGAAGCTCATGCTTGTGATGCTCAAGCAAATTTAGGTGTAATACCAAAAAAATCTGCGAAAATAATTTGGGAAAAAGGAAAGTTTGATATAAAGAAAATTAATGAAATTGAAAAAACCACTAAACACGATGTAATTGCATTTTTAACAAACCTGGCAGAATATATTGGAGAAGATGCAAGGTTTATTCATCAGGGCATGACATCTTCTGATATTTTGGATACTACTCTTTCTATACAATTAAGAAACGCATCTGATATTTTATTAAATGATATTAATCAATTACTTAAAACATTAAAAAAACGTTCTTTCGAACATAAACATACTATTACAATTGGAAGATCTCATGGTATTCATGCAGAACCAATTACATTTGGCTTGAAACTCGCTGGTTACTATGCTGAATTCAAACGTAATAAAAAAAGATTAATTGAAGCAAAAAAAGAAATTAGTACATGCGCTATATCAGGAGCAGTAGGAACTTTTGCTCACATTGACCCATTTGTAGAAAATTACGTATCTAAAAAAATGGATTTAGTACCTGAAGATGTCTCAACACAAATTATTCCAAGAGACAGACATGCAATGTTCTTTTCAACCCTGGCAATAATTGCATCTAGTGTTGAACGCTTAGCAACAGAAATAAGGCATATGCAAAGAACTGAAGTAAGGGAAGCAGAAGAATATTTTTCTCAAGGTCAAAAAGGATCAAGTGCAATGCCACATAAGAGAAACCCTGTGCTTACAGAAAATCTAACTGGACTTGCAAGATTAGTTAGATCTTCAGTTATACCAGCTTTAGAAAATGTTACATTGTGGCATGAGCGGGATATTTCACATTCATCCGTAGAAAGGATGATTGCTCCTGATGCAACAATAACTTTAGACTTTGCTTTACATAGATTAAATAATGTAATTGAAAATTTGCTTATTTATCCTGACACAATGTTAATAAATTTAGAAAAACTTGGTGGTCTTGTTCACTCACAACAAGTATTACTTGCACTAACACAGAAAGGTGCTAGTAGAGAAGATGCCTATGAAATGGTTCAAGAAAATGCCATGAAAGTTTGGGAAACGCCAGAACATAAAAGAAAAGATGTATACAAAAACTTGTTAAAAAATGATAAAAAAGTGATTAAATACCTTAGTGAAAAAGAAATAGATGAATTGTTCAATTTAGATCAACATTTTGTTCATGTTAATCATATATTTGACAGAGTTTTTGACTAAGAGGATAATTAATCTATGTCTAAAAAGAAAATTTTATATGATGGGAAAGCTAAAACCATCTTTGAAGGTCCTACCTCAAATACAGTTATACAATATTTTAAAGATGATGCCACTGCAAATAATGCTGAAAAACATTCCATAATTAATGGTAAAGGAGTTTTAAATAATTCTATTTCTGACTACTTGATGCAAAAATTAAATGAGATTGGAATACCAACTCATTATATCAAAAAGTTAAATATGAGAGAACAACTTGTAAGAAAAGTTGAAATAATACCTGTAGAATTTGTTGTAAGAAACATTGCTGCAGGATCCATTGTAAAAAGACTTGGTTTAAAAGAAGGTAGTGTTTTTTCAAGACCCTTAATTGAACATTATTTAAAAAAAGATGCTTTGGGTGATCCACTTATAAACGAAGATCATATACTTAACTTTCAGTGGGGCACTAGAGATGAATTAGAGGAAATGCAAGAATACGGTCTTAGGATTAATGATTTTTTAAGAGGTCTATTTTTTGGAATAGGTCTAAAACTTGTAGATTTTAAAATTGAGTTTGGAAGATATTATTCTGAAGATGGCAATTCAATTTTACTATTAGCTGACGAAATAAGCCCAGACAACTGCAGATTATGGGACATTAAAACTAATAAGAAAATGGATAAAGATTTGTTTAGGCAAGAATTAGGTGGGTTAAAAGAGGCATATCAAGAAGTTGCAAATAGATTAGGTATTATTCCTGAGAAAAAAATATACTCTAGCGCTAAACCTGAAATAGTAAAATAAAGAGAGTTATTATGAAAGTTATTGTAAATGTATCTCTTAAAGAAGGTGTTTTAGATCCAGAAGGACAAGCTATAAAATCTTCTTTAAATAACTTGGGTTTTGAGCATTGTAGTGATGTAAGAACTGGCAAACAAATTATTTTAAATTTGGATCAAAAGAGTGAAACTGAAGTTATTAAACAAGCTAAGAAGATGTGCGAAGAGTTGTTAGTAAACACCGTTATTCAAAATTATGAAATCAATATTTTAAAGGATTAAAAAAATTTTTCGTTCAGGTGTTGTAATATTTCCAGGTTCTAATTGTGATAGAGACATGATTGTTGCAATCAGGAAAATCACAGGGAAAACTCCAATTAAAATTTGGCATAAAGAATATGACATTCCTAATTTAGATTTAATTGTTATCCCAGGTGGATTTACCTTTGGAGATTACCTTAGATGCGGCGCCTTAGCAGCTAGATCTCCAGTAATAACTTCAATTAAAAACCATATAAGTCGTGGTGGCACAGTATTAGGTGTATGTAATGGTTTTCAAATTTTAATTGAAGCTAAAATACTCCCTGGATCTCTTATAAGAAATAAGAAACTCTTATTTACTTGTAGAGAGACAACATTAGAAGTCCAAAGCTGTATTGAAAACCCTTTTCTCTCTGGTTTAAAAATAGGTGAATGTTTAAAGATTCCTGTTGCACATAATGAAGGTAATTATTTTGCTCCTGAAGATTTATTAAAACAACTGAAAGAAGAAGGAAGAATTGCTTTAAAATATATCAAACAAAAGGATAATGAAAAAAATTATAATCCGAACGGATCAACAGAAGACATAGCTGGTATTCTATCAAAAAATGGAAAAGTTTTAGGAATGATGCCACACCCTGAAAGAGCCATGAACTATCTACACGGTGGAACCGATGGTTTAAAATTTCTTACAAACTGTGTTGAACAAATAATTGGTTAAATAATAATGGAACCACAATCAGAACTCTTAAAAATTAATAAAAATGAGTATTTAGCTCAACAGAAAAGTAAACTTGAAGATGCTTTAGAGATGGGTTTAACTAAAGATGAATATAATTTAATTTGTGAAAAAATTGATAAAATTCCCAATATAACAGAATTAGGGATTTTTTCTGCCATGTTTTCAGAACATTGCTCTTATAAAAGCTCAAAAAAATGGTTAAAAACTTTACCAACAGAGGCTAGCCATGTGATTCAAGGACCTGGAGAAAATGCAGGTGTAATTGATATAGGAGAAAATTTAGCTGCTGTTTTTAAAATAGAGTCACACAACCACCCTTCATTTATAGAACCTTACCAAGGATCAGCAACTGGTGTTGGCGGAATTTTGAGAGATGTCTTTACAATGGGTGCTAGACCTATAGCTCTTATGAATGCATTGAGATTTGGATCTCCAGATCAACCTTTAACAAAACATCTCGTTTCAGGAGTAGTAAAAGGAATTGGTGGATATGGTAATTGTATAGGAATTCCAACAGTTGGTGGTGAAACAAACTTTGATAAATCTTATGACGGTAATATTCTAGTGAATGCAATGGCTGTTGGTCTTGCAAAAAAAGATAGAATATTTTATTCAGCAGCAACAGGCGCTGGTAATCCAGTTATATATGTAGGTGCAAAAACAGGAAGAGATGGAATACACGGAGCGACGATGGCTTCTGCTGAATTTACAGAAAACAGTACTGAAAAAAGACCAACTGTTCAAGTTGGAGATCCATTTACAGGAAAATTACTATTAGAGGCCTGTTTAGAATTAATGAACACAGATGCTGTCTTATCTATTCAAGATATGGGAGCAGCTGGTTTAACAAGCTCTAGCGTAGAGATGGCTTCCAAGGGATCATTAGGTATGAATTTAAATTTAGATTTAGTGCCTACTAGAGAAGATAAGATGACTAGCTATGAAATCATGCTCTCAGAAAGTCAAGAGAGAATGTTAATGATTTTAAAACCAGGATCAGAGGAAAAAGCAAAATCAATATTTGATAAATGGGATCTAGATTTTGCTAATATAGGAGAAGTTACTAATACAGGAAGACTAATTCTTACTAAACATGGCTTTGAAGCGTGCTCCTTACCTCTTGAACCTCTTGTCGAAGACGCTCCTGAATATGATAAACCTTTTGAAATAAAAGCTATTAAAAAAGTATTAAAACCGTCTGACCTCAAAACCAATCTTACAATAATTGATATATTAAAAATAATTTTTAAAAATCCAAATATAGCCAGTAAGAAATGGATTTGGGAACAATATGATAGCTCAGTAATGGGCGATACAATTTTTGCAAATGGTGATAGTGATGCTTCTTTAGTAAAAATTCATGGAACAGAAAAAAAAGGATCTTTCGGAAAAGGCCTTGCTATTACAACTGATTGCACACCACGTTATGTTAAGTCAGATCCCATAATTGGAGGTATGCAAGCAGTTTGTGAAGCTGCACGAAATATAGCTTCGTCAGGGGCAAAACCACTTGCGATAACAAACAACTTAAATTTTGGAAATCCTGATAAAAAAAATGTTATGGGAGAAATTGTAGGATCTATAAGAGGAATTTCAGAAGCTGCTTCTTATTTAAGTACTCCAATTGTGTCTGGAAATGTTTCTCTTTATAATGAAACTAATGGTAAGAGTATTCTTCCTACTCCAGTCATTGGTATGGTAGGAGCAATAGAAGAGGTTGAAAATTCTCTAAAGATAAGTGCAGAACCAGATAATGTCTTGATTGCCCTTGGACAATCTGAAAATTTTAAAGCAGGTTGGGTTGGTTGTAGTATCTATCAAGAAATTATTAATAAAAAATATGACGGAGCACCTCCGCCAATAAATTTAGAAAATGAAAAAAAAGTAATTGAAATTATATTGAAATTGAATGAACAAAAACTTCTGACAGCTGCTCATGATATTTCAGACGGTGGCTTGCTGACAACAGTTTGTGAAATGTTATTTAAATATAATTTAGGATTAGATATTAATTTACCTAGCAACCTAATTAATTGTGATAGTTATGACCCCTTACTTCAATCATGGTGTTTTGGAGAAGATCAAGCAAGAATAATTATTGCAACAAAATATGTCAAAAAAGTACAACATGTATTAAAAGAAAATAATATTGACTTCTTTGTTCTTGGAGAAACTAATTCAAGCAGTAACTTGAATTTAAAAGATATTACTACTATATCTATACATGAAATAAAAAACTTAAATGAAAAAACCATCCCCTCAATGATGGGTGATCAACAACAAGGTTAAGTTTATAAAATGGCTATGACAGCTTCAGAGATAGAAGAACTAATTATTAAAGCTTTTCCAAATGCAAAAGTTATTATTGATGATTTACGTGGTGATGGAGATCATTATGCAGCACAAATCATTGCTGAAGAATTTAGAGGTAAAACTCGTGTGCAACAACATCAAATGGTCTACAATGCAATGGGTGGTAGAATGGGAAAAGTACTACATGCATTAGCTTTGAATACATCTGCCCCAAGTGAATAAAGGAGAATTAAATGGAACAAAGTACTAAAGATAAAATTCAGAATATAATTAATGAAAACGATGTTTTGCTATTTATGAAAGGTACTCCAGTTATGCCACAATGTGGTTTTTCTGCTGCAGTTGTTGGAGTTTTAAGCCATATGGGAATTAAGTACAATAGTGTAAACGTTCTTGAAGATCCTGAAATAAGAGAGGGTATCAAAGAGTTTTCAGATTGGCCTACAATACCACAATTATATGTAAAAAAAGAATTTGTTGGTGGTTGTGATATTATTAGAGAAATGCACGAAAGTGGAGAATTAACTGAGTACTTTAATGAGGCAGGCATTTCTACCTAATAAACTAATTCTAATTTTTAAAATTTTGCTTTTAACTAATTTATTAACGTGAATAAAATTCGATCACTAAGTTGGTTTCCATTTGAACTGGATAAGGAACATCATCCGGCATTGGGATTCTCAATAAAGATCCAGTAAACTTAGAGTGATCAACTTCGACATATTCAGGTACATCTCTTTCAGGTAGAGTTGTTGCTTCAATTACAGCTGGAATGTTCTTTGCTTTGTCCTTTAGAGAAATAACCTCACCTACGTTGATCATTCTAGAAGGTATATTACATCTACTTCCATTTACCATAACATGACCATGATTAATCAACTGACGACAGGCGAACACTGTCGGTGCCAGCTTCATTCTATAGAGGATAGCATCTAGTCTACATTCCAAAATACCAATCAAATTTGCACCAGTATCACCTTTTTTTCGAACAGCAGCTGTATAGTATTTTTTGAATTGTTTTTCACCAATATTACCGTAATAGCCTTTTAATTTTTGTTTAGCCATTAATTGAACACCGAAATCTGTAGGTTTTTTTCTTCTTTGACCATGCTGACCTGGTGCATATTCTCTGTCATTTAATGGAGATTTTGGTCGACCCCATAAATTAACTCCTAATCTTCTATCAATTTTATGTTTTGAACTTGTTCTTTTGTGATCTGACTTAGGCATTTTTTAAACCTTTAAGTAACTACTGATAAGTAGTAGATTATTCCAACCAGAAGCTAAGCCTCGGAATAAATAGCACCATGCTAATATCCACTTTATCGGAAATGATCTTGCAAAATACTATCATTCTATGAAATGTCAAGTGCGATTTGAAGTTCCCGATAATGATCTAATAATACCATGAAGTGTCCTTAGATCTTGGTGAGTTAATGAAGCTCTATTAAATAGACTTCTGATATTTCTTTTAACAACAGGAGCCATTTCAGATGAATAAAAGAAACCTGACTTACTTAAAAGTTCATCTAATTGTTTATAAAAATATTCTCTGTCACCTATATTAGAGAGTTCATTGCTTTTTTTAAATTTCTTATTAATTTTAATCAAATTCTTATCTTCATTTAAAAATGACATTTTTATTTTGTTCCATTCCCAACAAATCAATAAAACTGCTTGAGATATATTTAATGACGAAAATTCTTTATTTATTGGAATTGAAACAGTGTAATCTGCCTGAACAACATCATCATTGGATAATCCTGATTGCTCAGGACCGAATAAAAATCCTACGTTACCTCCATTAACAACATGTTCAAATGATGTTTCTATTGCTTTAAAAATGCTTAAAGATTTTGTGCCAACAACACGCTTTCTTGCAGTTGTAGCAAATAACAAAGAAATTGTTTTTGTAGCCTCGCATATAGAATCATATAATTTTGCTTGATTTAAAACATCATCCGCACCCGCTGCAGGGGCAAAAGCAGAAGTATTTGGCCAACCGTCTCTAGGTTTGACTAGTAAAAGATTTTTTACACCAAAGTTTTTCATAGCACGAGCAGTAGTACCAATATTTTCACCAAGTTGTGGTTTTGATAAAATTATATATGGATTAAGTTCAATCATAAATTCATTTAATTTTAAAATCTTCTCCAGACTGTTCTATCTGGTTTATCTTCTAATTGAATATTTTTTTCTAATAATAGTTCTCTAATTTGATCTGCCTTTTCGAACTCTTTATTCTCTTTTGCAATTTTACGTTTAATTATGAGTTCATCAATTTCTTTTTCTGTAATTGTAGCGTTTTCAGTTTTATCGTTTGAATTTACTTCTCTAAATTTAAACCATTCATCTGTAGAGTTGCATAAAATTCCTAGAATGTTAGAAGAATTTTTTAATTTTTGAGCACATTCTTTGCTTCCTTTATTAGCTTCATCAGCAAGATAATGTAGCCTGGCAAGAGCTTTGGGTGAATTTAAATCATCACAAAGATTATAAATTAACTGAGTATCTTGCCCATCATTTACTTCTAAGCCTTCAGTAGCTCTATAAAGTCTAGATAGTGATTTAGTAGCTTCATCTAAAGATTTCTTACTAAAACTTAAAGGTGCTCTATACTGAGCTTGCATTAAAGCATATCTAATTGCTTCACCTCTAAAATTTAACAACAAATTATTTATAGTAGCAAAATTACCTAGTGATTTGGACATTTTTTCACCGTCAGAAGTAACGTAACCATTATGCAACCAGTAATTTGCCATTATATCAGAATTGTTGGCACAACAAGATTGTGCGATTTCATTTTCGTGGTGTGGAAAAATCAAATCTAATCCACCAGCATGAATGTCAAATTGAGACCCTAAATACTTTTTACTCATTGCTGAACATTCTATATGCCAACCTGGACGTCCCCTACCCCATGGACTATCCCATCCAGGAAGATTTTCAGATGATGGTTTCCATAAAATAAAGTCTCCAGGATTTTCTTTATAATCAGCAACTTCAACCCTTGATCCAGATATCATTTCATCAAGTGACCTGCCTGACAAAGCACCATAATTTTTATATTTTTCAACAGCAAACAAAACATTTCCTGATGAAAAATAAGCAAAACCATTTGAGATTAACGTTTGTATCATCTCTATCATTTCAGATATATGGTCTGTTGCTTTTGGTTCAAAATCAGGTTTCAAATTACCTAACGTAAGAGCATCTTTATGAAAATTTTTTATAGTCTCATTAGTCAATTCTGAGATCGTTATTTTTTTTTCAATTGCTCTTTTGTTAATTTTGTCATCTATATCCGTTATATTTCTTACATATGTAACTTTAGGATATATTATTCTAAGTAATCTTACTAAAACATCAAAAACAACTAAAGGTCTTGCATTACCAATATGTATAAAATCATAAACGGTGGGACCGCATGCATATATTCTTACATTATTTTGATCAATTGGCTGAAAAATAGATATGCGCCTTTGAAGTGTATTATATAAATTTAATTTAATCATTTTGAGATTTATTTATTTTTAAAAATTTAATAATTATTGCTTAATCTTTCTTTAACTTTATCTTTCCCCATCATTAAGACTAAATTTGCCATTTCTGGTCCATTGTTCTGACCTGTAAGACATAATCTTAGTGGTTTGAAAAGTTCTTTACCTTTTTTGCCACTTTTTTTCATAAGAGAGTTAATCCAAACAGACCATGTGTTATTATCAAATTTATCTCTAGGAAGGGTTTGCAATGCTAATTTTTTGAAATCTTTATCATGTGGAATCTCTTCAATATCTCCATAAACAATTTTCCACCAAAACTTTACATCATCTAAATTATTTATATTTCCTCTAATTAAATTCCAAAATTCATTAGTAATTTTAATACCTAATGTATTTAATTGATGACTAATATCTGTATAGTCTACCATTTGAAAAAACTTAGAATTTAAAGCTGACAACTCTTTTTCATCAAATTTTGGCTTTGAATTGCCAAACTTAGTAATATCAAAACTTTTAACAATTTGCTTCATATCTTTAAAAATATCAATTGAGTCTGAAGTTCCAATTTTGGCCAACAGGGAAGAAATTGCCATTGGTTGAAACCCTTGACTTCGTAATTTTCGAAGCGATAAACTTCCAAGTCTTTTTGAAAGTCCTGATCCAGTATTATCAGTCAAAAGTGACAAATGCCCCATTTTCGGTGGCAATGATCCTAATGCCTCAAATAACTGTATTTGAGCAGCTGAATTTGTCATATGATCTTCACCTCTTAAAATATCTGTTACTTCAAATTGGATGTCGTCAACTACTGAAGCTAAAGTATAAATAACCCTTCCATCTTCTCTTAATATAACTGGATCTGACAAATTAGACATGTTATACATACTTACGCCTTTTACGAGATCATTCCAATTTACATCTTCATGATTAAGTAAAAATCTATAATGTGGTTTTTTTCCTTTAGTCTTCAAATCAGCAACGTCTGAATCTGATAATCTTAATGCAGACCTGTCATAAATTGGTGGTTTTCCTGAAGATAGTTGGCTTTTTCTTTTTAAGGATAATTCTTCTGCTGTTTCAAAGCATGGATATGCGCGTTTTTTTTCTAATAAAATTTCTAAAGCTTTTTTATAAGATAAAAGTCTTGATGATTGCCTTTCTATACTATCCCAATTTATATTCATCCAAGTTAAATCTTCTCTGATAGCATCTTCATATACTTTACATGATCTTTCATCGTCAGTATCATCAATTCTAAGCATAAAGTGTCCATTTTTACTCTTAGCAAACAAAAAGTTAACTAATGCAGTTCTAAAATTTCCAATATGTAAATATCCCGTTGGGCTTGGTGCAAATCGAACTTTAATCATTGATTTTCCTAGTTTGTAAAAGTTTTAAAATAAATGTATAAATTTTAATTCCAATTCCTAAAACCACTAGTTAGCGGATATCTTCTATCCCTACCAAAAGCTTTTTCGGTAACTTTTGGTCCAGGTGCTGACTGAAATCTTTTATACTCTGACCTAGATAACAACATTGAGATTTTTTTTACATCATTTAAATCATAGCCCTCATTTACTATTTCATCTAAGGACTGATCATCTTCAACTAATTTTTTTAAAATAACGTCAAGGATATCATATTCTGGTAAACTATCTGTATCTTTTTGATCTTCTCTTAACTCTGCGCTTGGTGGTTTAGTAATTATTCTATCTGGTATTACAATTCCTTTAGGTCCTAAAAACTCTGCTGGTTTGTTTGAATTTCTCCATTTACATAATTTAAAAACATCACTCTTCCAGACATCTTTTATAACCGCAAACCCTCCACACATGTCGCCATATAATGTTGCATATCCAACTGCGTATTCTGACTTGTTTCCTGTAGCTAATACCATTGATCCATACTTATTTGATATTGCCATTAATAGTAATCCTCTGATTCTAGATTGAATATTTTCTTCAGTTATACCTGGTGGTATAATTGGGCCATTGAAATTTAATAAAATTTGATCAATAGTATTCATACCTTCTTTGATATCTAGATATGAGTAATCAATTCCAAGATTAGATGAGGCCATTTTAGCATCTTCAAGACTTTCTTTACTAGTATATGGACTAGGCATCATCACTGCTTTTACTAAATTTGGTCCCAAAGCATCAGTTGCTATCGCAGCTACTAGTGCTGAATCAACACCGCCTGACATCCCCAGTACAACACCTGGAAAACCGTTATTTTGAACATAATCTCGTACGCTTACAACTAAAGACTTATACAATGCCTCAATGTTAGAAGAGATATTTTTAACGTTTTCTTGAAAATTCCATTTATTATTATTTTTATATAAATCTATATTCAATATTTCTTCTTTGAAGTCATTAAGTTGTACTGTTAATTCTCCATTATGACTTAAACAAAAAGACGAGCCATCAAAAACTAATTCGTCTTGTCCTCCTACCCTATTCAGGTAAATTAGAGGTAATTTGGATTCAAAAACTCTTGAAACTGCAACAGACATCCTTTGATCAATTTTTTTTGTTGTGTATGGAGAGGCATTAATTGAAATAATTATCTCAGCTCCTGTTTCAGAAAGACAATCTATCACTGTTTCATTCCAAATATCTTCACATATTGGTAATCCAATTAGTGTTTCTCTAATTTTAACTGGGCCTGACAAAGAACCAGGCGTAAAAATTCGTTGTTCGTCAAATACTCCAGTATTTGGAAGATTATGTTTATCCCTAAATGAAAGAATTTTTCCTTGATCCAAAACAAAAACAGAATTTTTGATTTTATCTTCATCTTTTCTTGGAGATCCAAGGATTATTGCTGCTTTACCATCATTTGTTAAATTAGCTAGGTCACTAATTTCATTCTCTACGAGCTCCAAGAAATCGTTTCGAAGGACTAAATCGTCAATTGGATATCCTGTAACATATAATTCAGGAACAACAATAATATCTACATCCTTACTCAAATTATTTCTGATCGATATAAGTTTAGAAATATTTCCTTTAACGTCTCCTACTTTAGGATTTAATTGGGCAAGTGCTATTTTCATTTTATTTTTCAACAATTGACTCATTTACTAGAATTATTACCGCTTCAGTAAAAACTCTCTTCCAAGTTTAACTTGTGACTTACCACCATAAGAAATTATATCAGCTGTTGCATATGTTTCTGACCAACGACTGGGTAGATACGATCCTGTCCCTATAACATTAACAGGTACTTTTGCAAGTGAAAAAACTTTACACTTCTCTGGACCAAATCCACTTGAGGCAACAATTTTAACTTTTTCAAAACCAGCATTATCAAGTATTTCTCTCAAATGCCAAACAGAAGCTGCAGACACTCCTGTGCCAATTAAATAACGAAGCTCTTGTTCAGTTCTATAGCCACGAATAGCTTGTGGAGCATTTCTTTCTAAAACCGAGTAAGAACCAGCTACGTCAAGACCTTCAACATATCTTCCACCATGAGTATCAATTCGAAGCGATAAAGAGTGTTTATCAGCCAAATTTTTGAAAGATCTACAAACTGTTAAACCGTCTGTTATTTCTTTACCGAAATAATCAATAAGAACAGTTAATGGTTCATCTGGCCAAGTTGAGTGAAACATTTGTGCTGCTTTTAATGTTGATCCAGCATAACCAATCAATGCATGAGGCATAGTGCCCAAACCTTTTGTGTTTTCAAATAAATGCGCTGTTTTGTCAGTAGCACATCCTATAAACCCTATTGCTTCACCTTCTGACTTAACCCGTTTAGAGCCCACAAATGCTCCATATGCCATTAAATCTGCCATATCAGTACCTGCACAATGTCTTGCATCCATAGCTAAAAAAGATGTTTTAGGTAAACTTTCTACCATCGCTTTTGCATTGTAAGCAGCAACACAAGTAGCCCCAATTTTTTGAAGTAAAGCTGTTTCTAAATCAACTAATAATAGAAATGATCCTGATACATAAACCAATGGTTCACCAGCTCCAACATCCGATCCTTCTTCAAAACAGCGATTTATATTAACACTTCCATTTCTGTCTTTAATAATATTTTGAAGCCATTCTAAAGCCGGATTTAATGCAGAAATTACTGGCCTTCTCATGAAAATTGCATATGTAACTTCTGTATCACCAAATGAAGATATAATATCCTTTGTTCTTAAAAAATAGGTGTCAGTTACTGAAGGTAACTGGCTTGGATTTGGCCTTAAATCTCGTGGCCAATTATTTTTTTTAACAATTTTAAAATTATGCTTTTTCTTTTGATTACTCAAGACATTTCCTTAAGATACTGCCGCAATTTGTTTTTTTTGATTATTTCTATTTTCGGTAAGTAAATCAGCTACTAAAAATGCTAGCTCAAGAGATTGAGTTGCATTTAGTCTAGGATCGCAATGAGTATGATATCTATCAGCTAAATTTGATTCATTAACTTCATAAACACCACCAACGCATTCTGTTACATTTTGTCCTGTCATTTCAAAATGCACCCCACCTGGTATTGTATTCATTTCATTATGAACCTCAAAAAAACCTCTAACCTCCATCATAATATCATCCATTTTCCTAGTTTTGAAACCTGATGACGCTTTTACTGTATTTCCATGCATTGGATCACTGCACCAACCCACAACTAGTCCAGATCTCTTAACTGCTGAAATTAATGGTTTTAATTTTTTGTGTATTTCTGAAGAACCCATTCTAGCTATCAAAGTTAATCGACCGGCTTGATTAAGTGGATTAAGCTTTTCAATTAATCTGAGCAAATCATCGGGTTCTGTAGATGGTCCACATTTTAGGCCTATGGGATTAGCTATTCCTCTCATATATTCAACATGAGCCTCATCAATGCTTCTTGTTCTATCTCCAATCCATAACATATGAGCAGATGTAGCAAACCAACCTTTTTCCTCTGTGATAGTATCTTTTCTAGTTAGAGCTTCTTCATAATTAAGTAACAATCCCTCGTGAGATGTATAAAATTCAGTTTCACGAAGTTGGACAGTATTCTCAGGTGTCATACCACACGCATTCATGAACTCAAGTGAAGCAGTTATCTGAGACGCTAACTCTTTGTATTTTTCTGCCTCTTTAGTACCTCTAACAAACTCAAGATTCCATTCGTGCAACTTCGTTAGATCTGCCATACCTCCACTTGCGAATGCTCTTAATAGATTCAACGTTGAAGCAGATTTATCATAAACTTGAATAAGACGGTCTGGATCAGGCTCTCTTGCTTTTTTGTCGAATGCCATATCGTTTACCATGTCACCACGGTAACTAGGTAAAGAGACATTGTTTATTTCTTCAAAAGGAGATGATCTAGGCTTAGAGTATTGGCCAGCTAACCTTCCTATTTTTACTACAGGCAGGGCTGATCCAAAAGTGAGAACAACAGCCATTTGTAATAATACTCTAAAACTATCTCTTATATTATTGGCGTTATGTTCAGCAAAAGACTCAGCACAATCACCACCTTGTAATAAAAAAGCATTACCCTCAGCTACATCAGCCATCCTTTTTCTTAATCTCCTAGCTTCTTCAGCAAAAACTAAAGGTGGTCTAATAGATAATTCTTTCTCCACACTAGTAACTTTTGTAACATCACTATATTCTGGAACTTGCTTAATAGGACGCTTTCTCCAGCTATCTATTCTCCAATCAATCATGACTTTTCCTTTAACACAAAATCAATACAAAACTTTAATTAACAATCAAATACCAGAATTTAACTTTTTCTTCAAATAATGAGTTAAGTTTATCACTAAGATCTCATAGTGACAAACTCTTCAGCAGAAGAAGGATGAATGCCTATTGTATTGTCGAAATCAGACTTCAATGCACCTGCTTTAATTGCTATTGCAATTCCTTGAATTATTTCTGCAGAATCTGGACCAATCATATGAGCTCCAATTACTTTTTGAGTTTTTTCATTGACAACAAGTTTCATTAGAGTTCTCTCAAGATTACCAGATATTGTATTTTTTAAAGCTTTGAATTCACTTTTATACTCTCTTGCATTTATACCATTCTTTACCGCTTCATCAAAACTTAGACCAACAACTGCAATGGATGGTTGACTAAAAACAGCGCTAGGAACATTTTCGTAAGAAATAAATCTTTTCAATTTTCCAAATTCTCTGTCTGCAAAACTATGACCTTCTGCAATAGCTACTGGTGTCAATGTAACTTTATCAGTTACATCCCCAATTGCAAAAATCGATTTAATATTAGTTTGGCTATGCTTATTTACTATTATCTCACCATGACTTCCTGTTTTTACACCAACCTCATTTAATCCAAGATTTAACACATTTGGCAATCTGCCAGTTGCACCCATAACAACTTCTACATCAATTCTCTTTTCGTTTGATAATTTAATATTATAGTTTTTGTTATTCTTTTCAATTTTTGAAATTGTAACTTCATTATGTATTGTTATTCCTTTTTGCTTCATGGATGTCATCAAAAACTGCCTTATATCATTATCAAAACCTCTTAAAGCCATATCAGCCCTAAAAACAAGATGAGTATCTACTCCAAAACCGTTAAATATACCTGCAAACTCAACAGCTATATAACCAGAACCATATATAACAATAGATTCAGGAAGTTCACTTAAATCTAGAGCTTTGTCAGAATTAATCATATAATGATTACCATCAAAGGTTGGAAAAGAAGATTTACCTCCTACAGCAATCACTATTTTTTTTGACGATAATTCTATAATTTCATTATTACTTTTTGTAATTGAGACAGTATTAGGTCCAATAATCTTGCCCCAACCAGTAATAAGTTCACAGCCAGAGTTTTTAATTAATTTTACATAAATTTCGTGAAGTCTATCTAATTCTTTATTCTTTTTTTTAATCAAATCATTCCAATTGCTATTAAAGTTATCAATTTGCCAACCAAAACCTTCTGCATCTGATACTTGTTCTGAAAATTGAGATGCATACACTAGTAATTTCTTAGGTACACAGCCTCTTAAAACACAAGTGCCACCTGCTCTATCTCCTTCAATAACAAGAGTTTTTGCACCATAAGATGCTGAAATTCTAGCAGTTCTTGTCCCGCCTGAACCAGCACCTATTACAATAAGGTCATAATCAAAATCTGACATATAATCTCCAGAATAAAAAATTATTTAAAATTTTGCCTCAC
>CACJFI010000015.1 GCA_902592615.1 uncultured SAR116 cluster alpha proteobacterium
GGTGCTTCAAGTAGTGGTGTTCCTTTTTATTCATTCATCCCTAAAGAAGAAGAATTAGCTAACAAATTATCTGAAAAGGGAATAAAAGTCACTTCAGAACCTGATGAAAGTAGTATGCCTGGAATTTTATCAGTTTTAATTTCATGGTTTCCAATGCTCCTCTTTATAGGTGTTTGGATCTTTTTTATGAAACTAAATTCTTTTTTTCTACTATTTTTTTAGATGAAGCTGGTGGAGGAGGTGCAGGTTTTTTTTTAACTTTGTCTTGTTTATCAATTTTCTTTTTTATTTCTGTATTTTTTTTTTCTTTTTGATCTCCTAACTTTAAAGAAGTTTTGGAACTGATTGGTGTTTCATCTACGATATCAATTGGTAGTTCCATAGGCTCTTTAGTTTTGAAAGCTGGTAGACCAAAATAGGCTAAAGTAAGTATAAAAGAATGTAATCCAAGAGAAATAAAAGTCGATCTAATCATGATCTTAACCTTCTTGTAACTTAGCTACTAAGGCAACCTTCTTAAAACCAGAGCTTTTAATCTTTGCAATTGTGTCTAATACCAAACCATATGGAACATTTTTATCACCTCTAACAAATATCCTAAGATTTTTGTTTCCAGAAGAAATGGCTTTGAGCCTGGGTAATAATTGAAGAGTATCAATCTCTCTTTCTTGTATATATAATTCGCCGTTTTTCTTAATACTGACTATAATTGGATCACCTTTAGAGTTTAACTGCGAAGCTTTTGTTTTTGGAAGATCTACAGAAACTCCTACAGTTAACAATGGTGCAGTAATCATAAAAACTATTAATAAAACTAACATAACGTCAACAAACGGAGTCACATTAATCTGGCTTATAATTTTGATTTTTTTATGTATTTTGTTGTTGCGATTATACATTTAGTTTTCTTCGACTTGACGTAATAAAACATTTGAAAATTCAATAGAAAAGTATTCTAAATTATTAGAAATATTTTCTAAATCATTTGAAAATTTATTGTATGCTGCAACAGCTGGTATAGCAGCTAGCAAACCCAGAGCTGTGGCAAATAGAGCCTCAGCTATTCCAGGTGCAACAACTGCAAGACTTGTATTATTGCTAATGGCTATTGATTGGAAAGCATTAACGATACCCCAAACAGTACCCAACAAACCGATAAAAGGAGCCACAGAACCAATTGATCCAAGAAAACTCATTCCTTTTTGTAATTTTTCAATTTCTCTGTTAATAGAAATATGCATAGAATTATTTATTCTTTGGAAAAAATCTCTTAATTTTGTGCTAGACAAAGTTTGACTTTGATTTATTTTATTAAATTCTTTCATCCCACTTACAAAAACTTGTACCTGAGAATTATTGATATTTTCGGAATATTCTTGGTATAAATCATCTAAATTCACACCTGACCAAAAAATATCCTCAAATTCCATAGATAATTTTCTTTCATTTCTTAAAAGCGCATATTTATTAATTATAATTGCCCAACACCATATGGATGCAAAAATAAGAAGGAACATTACACCTTTTACAAAAGGATCTGCCTGAAAAAAAAGTCCTAATATAGTTAAATCAGGTCCGGTTGATATTACTTCTGTTTTAACCCCTGGATTCATTTTTAAACCTCACAAATTATAATTATTTATTTTGAAAAAATTTACAATTCAAGATTTGATTAATTCTTTTTACTTTAAATTCTTTATTGATTGCTACTATTTGAATCGTACCTGATACTAGTAATTCATTTTTTTTCTCCATGCCAAAAAAGCGACATGCTACTTGATTAATTGTTATACTTGTATTTTTGGCATATTTAAGGCAACTTTTTATTAAAATTGTATCATTAAATAATGCTGGTTTGTGCCATATCAAGTCAGCTTTTCTAACAACTAAGCTTATATTATGATTTTTTCTCAAAACTCTTTGATTTATATTTAACAAATTTAATAAAGAAGTACGAGCTCTTTCAAAATATTTTAAATAGTTGGTATGATATACAATTTGACCAGCATCTGTATCTTCATAATATACTTTAAGATAGTAATGATGTTCATTACCTTGAATTATTCCGTCAAGATTTTGATAATTATTATTATATATAGAATTCATATATTTAGTTTTTAGATGTATCTATCATATCATTTTGTTCTACAGCATTTTTAGGAGGGTTTAAACCTAAATGTCTCCATCCCGAAGCTGATACAAACCTGCCTCTTGAGGATCTCTGAATTAATCCACGTTGTAATAAGTATGGTTCAATTACTTCTTCAATCATATCTTTTTGTTCAGATAAAGTTGCTGACAAAGTATCTAAGCCCACAGGACCACCATGATATTTTTCTATAATTATTTTTAAATATTTTCTATCTATTGCATCCAAACCTGATGAATCAACATCTAGCTGAGATAGAGCATTTTCTGCAAATTCATGATCTATAAAATTTGTGTTTGAAACGGAAAGAATATCTCTTACACGCCTCAACAATCTTCCAGCAACTCTAGGAGTACCTCTAGATCTTCTAGCAATCTCATAAGCACCACTTTCGTACAAACCGACCTCTAACTTTTCAGCTTGTTTTAGCAGAATTTTAACTAAATCGTTTGGATTATAAAATTCCATTCTAATTTGGATACCAAACCTATCTCTTAAAGGAGTTGTTAAAAGACCAGAACGAGTAGTTGCGCCAACTAATGTAAAAGGAGGTAGATCAATTTTAATTGTTCTTGCGGAAGGCCCCTCACCTATAATCAAATCTAATTGTAAATCTTCCATTGCTGGATATAAAATTTCTTCAATATTTGGAGAAAGTCTGTGTATTTCGTCAATAAATAAAACATCCTTTGGTTTTAAATTTGTCAACAAAGCTGCTAAATCACCTGCTTTATTGATAATTGGGCCAGAGGTGGCTCTAAAACCTACACCAAGTTCAATAGAAATTATCTGTGCAAGTGTAGTTTTACCTAGTCCCGGTGGACCAAATAAAAGCACATGATCCATTGCTTCTTTCCGAGTTTCAGCTGCTGTAATGAATGTTAATAAATTTTTTTGAACTTGTGGTTGACCTATGAATTCAGAAATACGTCTTGGTCTGAGGCTAATATCATTAGATTCCATATTATCAATAACTTCAGAGTTGACTAACCTTTCATCTATTTCATTATCATCAGTCATTTAGTCACCTGAGTTAAAGCTTTTAAGGCTAGAGGTATAA
This sequence comes from uncultured SAR116 cluster alpha proteobacterium, assembly GCA_902592615.1. Lineage (GTDB taxonomy): Bacteria > Pseudomonadota > Alphaproteobacteria > Puniceispirillales > Marisalimonadaceae > Marisalimonas. The sequence continues at coordinate 3,210 of CACJFI010000015.1, forward strand.
TATTTCCAACTTTAAAGTCTTTACTTTCGTGTTTCAAACTAAATTCTTTTTTAATTTTCATGACTATTGAAAAGACTTCACTTCTATTATAACCAAGATTAACGAGAGCGGAAATGGCATCTTCTACAACTTGAGTGTCAATATGATTAGTTTCATTTGATAAATTTGAATTTTCCTGAGAACTTTCAACGATATCTATATTTTTATCTATATTAATAACATTAAGATTAGATACTTTTTCCAATAATTCCGTTGCTATCCTACCAGCAACCTTTGAACCAACTCCTTCTGCTCTTGAAATCATAGCTTTATCACCTGATGAAATCGCTAAAATTAATTCCTCTACAGTAAGTGCCGAAAGAATAGAAAGTGCAGCTTTAGGCCCAACACCTTGAACAGATTGTAATAACTTAAAAATAGTCTGGTCCATTTGGTTAAAAAAACCATACATTACAATTTTATCATCTTTAACTTGTAAATCAGTGAACATACTCAGCTTTGAACCAATATTACCTAAAGAGGATATGACTTTAGAAGATACATTTAGAAGATATCCTACACTATTTACTTCTAAAACAATTTCTGATTTTGATATCGACTTTAATGTACCTGAAAGAGAAGCTATCATGTCTTTCCTTAATTACTAAAATTTTAATTATTATTTATTTTCCTCTTTAAGTAATGCTTTTGCAATTGCTAAATTTAGCCTATCACTCCCGTTTGAAAAAGAAAATTTATTATCATAACCAATATGTTGACCAGAAATAGCAATTGCTAAGGCATCTGAACTGTCTTCATTTTTGGGAACAATGTTTAATAATTTTTCAATCATTGATTTGATTTGTTCTTTAGATGCGCTTCCATAACCAGTTACTGTCTTCTTGACGAACTTTGGAGATAACTCATTTACAATCAATCCGGCCTCAGCTAGCGCAATCATTGATGCTCCTCTTGCCATTCCAAGCTTTAAACTACTGATTGATCCAGATCCAACAAATATTTTTTCGATTACTGACATATTAGGATTATATCTATTAATTATTGTTTGTAATTGGTTTTTTATTTCAAGTAATCTTTTACCGTCGTTAAGTTTAGTTGAAGGTGATATGGATCCATCTTTAATGTGAAGAATTTTATTATTTTTAAACTCAACGACACCCCAACCTGTATGCCTTAAACCAGGATCTACACCTATGACTCTCAAATTAAAACCTTTTAAATGTTAATTTTATTAATTATTTCGTCTTCAATATCAAAATTACTGTAAACTCCTTGAACATCTTCACAATTATCAAGAGTTTCTAAAAGCTTTAAAATTGACATGGCTTTTTTTTCGTCATCTATTTTAATCAAGTTTTCAGGTTGCCATATAATTTGTGCTTGCTCAGGCATGCCTAATAATTTTTCCAGCTTTTCACGAACATTATTAAACTCATTTACAGATGTAAATATTTCATGATTATTTTCATCAGAATTGACGTCATCTGCTCCTACATCAATTACAATCTCAAAAATATCTTCATCACTTTTTATATTTTTATTATAGATAATTTGACCAATATTGTTAAACATAAAGGAAACTGAACCAGTTTCACTTAAAGTTCCACCATATTTAGTAAAAGAGGATCTGACTTCAGCTGCTGTTCTATTACGATTATCTGTTACTGCATCAACAATTAGAGCAACTCCACCACTTGCATAACCTTCATATCTAATTTCTTCTAGTTTCGATGACTGACCAGTTTCTGCTTTTTTAATAACTCTTTCAATATTATCTTTAGGCATATTCACCGATCTACAAGCAGCAAGAGCAGATCTTAACCTTGGATTACTTGAAGGATCTGTGCCTCCTCTAACAGCTACTTGTAATTCTTTTGTGAGTCTTGCAAACTTTTTTGCTCGCTTTGCATCTTGAGCTCCTTTACGGTGCATAATATTTTTAAATTTCGAGTGACCTGCCATTTGAATAACTCCAATAAAATTAAGCATTAGGTTTTTAAAAATGCTTGTTCTAACTTACCACCTAATCTAAGAGGATTTATTGATTTACTCAAACCATTAGCACTTGTTTCAATTACAACAGCACATAAAGTTGGCTCCCCAGATGATACTTCAAGTCTAGTTTTTTTATTGTTTGGATGTAAAAACCTGTTGAGAGCATCATCTTTATTCATACCAATTATAGAATTATAATCTCCGCTCATTCCAACGTCTGTTATGTACGCTGTGCCTTTTTCTAGTATTTGATGATCGGCAGTTGGCACATGTGTATGAGTTCCAACCACAGCTGATACTTCTCCGTCAAGAGCATTAGCTATTGCCATTTTTTCAGACGAAGCTTCCCCATGTACATCTACTAATGAAAAATTAACATTTTCATTTAATTGTAGATATTTAACTATATCAGGAATTTTTTCGAAGACTGGGTCAGTTCTAACCATAAATAGATTAGTCATAATATTTGCAACACCAATAGTACCAGTATTTACTTTGATGATAGTCATTCCTAATCCAGGTGTTCCTTTGATCATGTTAAAAGGGCGAAGCAACCGATCGCTTTTTGAGATATAAGATATTATTTCTCTTTTATCCCATATATGATTTCCGGTTGTAAGAACATCAGCACCAGCTGAAAAAAAATCATCACAAATAGAAGGTGTAACACCAAATCCTCCAGCTGCATTTTCCACGTTAACAATAACAGCATCAAGTTGTAGTTGATCCTTCAATTCAACAATTTTCTTTTGAGCAAAATTTCTTGCTTTTCTTCCTACAATATCTCCAACAAATAAAACTCTCATAAAAACCTTCTTTAATATTTTCTGTGATTAAAATTAGATAACACTTCTTTTTCTGTGATAATGTAATCCAATTTCATGTCATGCTTTTCTATAGGTATTTTTTTTTCTTCTTGGATGCTATAAGCAAGACCAATTGTAATAAAAAACTTTCTTTCTTTTTTAAAATGTTTTTTTAAAATAGTTATTGATTTGTCGTAATATCCACCACCATAACCTAATCTATACAATTCTTTATTAAAAGAAAGCATTGGAATAACTAAAATCTGTGGCAAAATAGATTTCTGAGTTTTGGGAGGTTCCATAGTACCAAATGGACCATTTATTAATTTATCAAAAGGTATCCATTTCTTAAAATTCATGGAATTATTTCTTTTATCTATTACAGGCAAACATAGTGTTACATCTTTTTTTTGTAAATAATTAATAAAATCTAATGATGAAACCTCGTTGTTTATTGGGAAATATAAACCGGCGGTTTCAATATTTTTGTTTGAAAGAAAAATCTTGTTTAAGCAAATGTAGATATTATTTCTTAAATCAGCCTTGGCCTTTAATCCTAAATTGAATTTTGTTCTTTTTTTTTTGCAACAATTCTTAGTTTATTTTTCATTTAAGGCTCTATTTTAATATGAAAGCCAAAAAGTCGTTGGATAAGTTATCCTATGTTGCCTGTTAAACAGGTGGGCACCATTTAATTTAACCAAAGCTAAACCAGTGACGGTTCCCTTAGAATACTTATGGCCCCAAGGATTAAAGTTCCTAACGTAAAATTCAGCCTTCATAATTGAAATTTATTTGTTTTCAAGTAATTTTGCAACTTTATTCATTCTTTCAGTAGCTTTTTCTAGCCAATTAATGAGTTCATTCAGATTATTATTGTTAGACGTATTATCTTGCTCAATCAATTTGTCCGCTAGAATTAAAGATGTCATAGCTAATAGTCTTGTTTCACCAATTAATTCTGAAACATTTGACAAACTTGCAATGACTCTATTAACCTCTTTTGATGATTCAATAAGTCTGTCCTCTTCACCAGTCATACAAGAAACTGGATAAACAACTCCATTTATTTCAATCTTAACAGTCACGGTTTCTGACATTTTATACCTTACTAGACTTTTTTTATTCTATTAACTCGAAGGATTTTCAAGATCAACTTTCAAATCATCCAAACATCTTTCAGCCTCAAGAAATTTTTCATTCGCTTCTTTTAAATCACTTTTAATAGAATTAAGTTTTTCTTTATTAGTGATACTCTCAGCAATATGGCTTTCAAGTATTTTCATACTTTTATCAAAAGTTTCTTGTAAAACTCTAATTTTCTTAAGTTCTGAAATATTGGTCTTGTCAATTTCCATAAATAAATACTCAATATATATAATAACGTTTTTCTAATTAATATCATAACAGATCCAATTTATAATATACAAATTTTATTGTAATTCATTAAATTTAAATTTATAGATACTTAATATTATTAATATACAGAGCTATTTATCTATTTAAATTCAAGGAAATATTAAATATGAAATTTACAAGAAATATTAAGAAAATATTAAGTTATTATGAGAGTGATAACCCTGGTGTAAAAGCAAATTTAGCTAGAATTTTAATGTCAGGAAAGTTAGGTGGAACAGGTAAGTTAGTTATACTTCCGGTTGATCAGGGATTCGAGCATGGTCCTGCTAGATCATTTGCCAAAAATTCACCAGCATACGATCCTCATTATCATTATAAACTAGCAATTGATGCGGGACTTTCTGCTTTTGCTGCACCATTAGGTATGTTAGAGGCTGGAGCTGACACATTTGCAGGTCAAATTCCTTTAATAATGAAAGTAAACAGTTCAAATTCTTTGTCAAACGAGAAAATTGCTCCATCACAAGCATTAACTGGTTCAGTGAGTGAGGCTATTAGGCTTGGTTGTTCTGCTGTTGGTTTTACTATTTATCCAGGATCCGAGATGGCCTTGGATATGATATCTGATATCCAAGAAATAGCTGCCCAAGCAAAAGATGCAGGTTTAGCTGTCGTAGTATGGAGTTATCCTAGAGGTGGTAATATAAGTAAAGAAGGAGAAACTGCTGTGGATATAGTTTCTTATGCAGCACATATGGCAGCGTTGGTTGGAGCACATATTATTAAGGTAAAACCTCCAACTTCTTTCATCGAACAAGATGAAGCTAAAAAAGTCTATTTATCAGAAAATATCCCAATTTTTTCGCTAAATGAAAGAATTAAGCACGTTGTTCAGTCATGTTTCAACGGAAAAAGACTTGTAGTTTTTTCAGGAGGATCATCCAAAGATAAAGAAAGTCTTTTAGTAGAAATTAGAGAATTATATTTAGGTGGTGCGAGTGGATCGATTATCGGACGAAATTCTTTTCAAAGGCCATATAGCGAAGCATTAGCACTACTGAACCAAATTATAGAAATTTATAAAGGAAAATAATTTGAAAGTTAATGGAAATACAATAAAACCTGGCAATGTTATCGAACATAAGAATGGGTTATGGGTAGCAACAAAAACTAGTCATGTTAAACCTGGGAAAGGTGGTGCTTTTGCTCAGATTGAATTAAGAAATTTAAAAGATGGAACTAAACTTAACGAACGTTTTAGATCATCTGAAAGTATTGAAAAAGTAATACTTGAAGAAACTCCGCACATTTTTTTATATAGAGAAAATGAAAATCTTATATTCATGAACAATGATACCTTTGAACAGATTAGTGTAAATGTTGAAATGATTGGAGATCAATCTGCTTTTTTACAAGATGGTATGAAAGTAATTATTAATATATATAATGATGCACCTGTTTCAATTAATATGCCAGATAGTTGTATTGAGGAAATTATTGAAGCTGACGCTGTTATAAAAGGCCAAACTGTATCTTCATCGTTCAAGCCAGCAATTTTAAAGAATGGCGTAAAAGTAATGGTTCCTGGACATATTGAAGTTGGGACAAAAATAGTAGTAAGACCTGCCGATTGTTCATACATAGAAAAAGCTAAAATTTAGATTAATTTAATATCTATCTTTTTCCTAATTTGGAGTGATAATGAGTAATAGATCACCACTTTTAAACGTTATTTTTCAATCCTTAAATAAAGTAACTAAAAATATATTAAGAGATTTTGGAGAAGTAGAGAATTTACAAGTTTCTCCTAATTCGTTGGAACAATTTGTTTCTAAAACCGAAAAAAAAATTTCTACATCTCTCTTGAACGATCTTTCAAAATCAAGACCAAAATGGGGAATCAAGTTAAATAATTGTTCAGAGTATGTTCAGGACAAATATTATTGGATAGTAGACTCATTAAATGGTCGATTTAATTTTTTGCATGGATTGCCACATTTTGCAATTTCTGTCGCAGTGGAGTTTAATAATGAAATTTTATCTACTGTTATCTTCGATCCTATTAGAGCCGAATTTTATTTTGCAGAAAAAGGTAAAGGCTCTTTTCAAAATGATAGAAGAATTAGAGTTTCAAAAAGAAATAAGCTAAAATCCTGTGTGTTTTCAATATTTGATGAAAATATATCAAATGATAAAAATTCTGAATTAAATTATGTTGAAAAAATTAATCTATTATCTTACCAGTCTTCTTGTGTTACCCGTTCATTTGGTTCTTCAGCACTAAGTTTTGCGTGGCTAGCATCTGGAAAAATTGACTGTTTGTTTGTCAATAAACTAAATAAAAATCAAATTGCTTGTGGCCAACTTCTTATTAAAGAAGCTGGAGGTTATTTAACAAATTTAAAATATATTAATGCCTACGATACCGATAGTGACTTTTTGGTAGGAGCTAACCCAACATTACACAAACAAATTTTAAAAAAACTAAATCATAAAGATTAATTTATTTATAGTTTGATTTGTGTCATTAAAAAGTCATGTTTTAGTGTTTAGTTATTTAATTTATCTTATAATTAAATTTTAATGAGGGTGAAGAAATGACAGATCCAAATAAATATGCTGTAAGAATGTTATTTTTATTGGCATTAGTTGCGGTACTTATAACCCTTTTGTTTGATCCTTTAAAAAATGCTTTCGAAGGAAATGTGATCCTAAATAGTGTTATAATTAGTACATTTGTTTTAGGAACAATATTTTCTTTTCGTCAAACAGCCCGTCTAAGTAAAGAAGCTAAATGGCTTAAATTTATTAAAAGAAAAGATACTTTAATGCCAGCGAATGTAGCTCTAAAGATTAAACCTATTCTGCTTGCACCTGTTGCTGCTGTACTTTCAGATGATAGAAGTGAGAACCCTTCTTTATCTGCAAATTCTCTTGGTACTATTTTAGAAGGTGTTTCATCAAGATTAGATGAAAGTAGAGAAATATTAAGATACATGATTGGACTTCTTGTATTCTTAGGATTATTAGGCACTTTTTGGGGTTTGTTGCAAACAATTTCTTCTGTATCTGGAGTTATAAATACGATTGATTTTAATGTCAGTAATATTTCAAATGAAGGAAATTCACTATTTATGGAAATTCAAAAAGGACTAAGTGCCCCTCTTGATGGAATGTCAACTGCATTTTCTTCTTCTTTATTTGGATTAGCTGGATCCTTAATTCTTGGCTTTCTCGATCTGCAGGTAGGACAGGCTAGTAACCGATTTTTTAATGAACTTGAAGATTGGTTGTCTCAAATGGCTATTTTTACTACAAACGAGTTAGGGAATTCTGGTTTGAGTGAGGCTGCCGTCGAAAGCCTTGCATTAGTTGCAAAAAGAGCAAACCAAAATGAAAATGACAGAGTAAGAATTTCAGAAAATATTAATGAGCTTACTATTGTTCTAAATAGATTAGTAGAAAAACTTGATGAGGATAGATCCATTAAAGATCATTTAGTAAAAATTATTTCCACTTTAAAAAATTTAGGAGATGAGAACACTGGAAAAATTTCTGAAATCCAATCAAATTTAACTATTGAATTAAGGGCTATTTCAAAACAACTATCTAATCTTGATAAATCTTTTTCCAAACTTAATAACAAGTAAAAATTGAGATTTCTTTAGAGTTTTTAAATGATACAAAATAGAATTAGAAAAAAACAATTAGATTATACATGGCCAGGTTTTGTTGATGCTTTGTCCAGTCTATTAATGGTAATAATATTTGTGTTGATGATTTTTGTTATTTCTCAATTTTTTATTTCCCAAAAAATGAGTGGCCAAGATGAAGCTCTAGTAAAGCTTAAAAATAATTTATCTGAACTTGGTGAGTTATTGTCATTAGAAAGGGATACAACAACTGAACTTACTGCGCAGTTATCTGTTTTAGAAGAAAAAATTGAAGTGATTAAAAAAGATCTATTAATAGAAAAAGAAATTACAAAACAATATCAAGAAGAATTAACTGGTACAAAAAATATTATTGCTTTTAATGAAAGAGAGATTAACAAACTAAAAAAAGTTATTGAAGACAAAATCAAAGATACGACCAGATTAAAAAATAATATCTCAGACTTAGATAAAAAAGTAAGTAAGAAGAATTTAGAAATTCAGAATAAGGAAATAATTTTAAAAGCCAATAAAGAAGAATTTAAGAAATTAATAGCTACAACATTAAAATTAAAAAATAAGTTGACCCAATTACAAACTCTACTCTCAGCATATAAAGCAAAAGATAAAAAAGAAAATGTTAAAAATTTAAGTTTAGGAAAAGATGTAAACTCTGCTCTTGCAAGGAGAGTGGAAGAACTAGAGAAATTTAAATCTGATTTTTTTGGAAGAGTAAGAGAACTCGTAAAAGGTAGAAAAGAAATTAGAGTAGTTGGTGATAGATTTGTATTTCAATCTGAAGTTCTTTTTTCTTTGGGTTCTGACGAACTTGGAGTAGAAGGACAAATAGAAATGCAAAAGCTTGCAGCAACTTTGATGGAAATAGAGAAATCATTGCCTACAGACATCGATTGGATTTTACAAATTGAGGGTCATACTGATAGTTTGCCAGTCAAGAAAGGACAAACCTATAAAGACAATTGGGAGTTGTCTACAAAAAGAGCTTTATCAGTATTAAGATTTTTGATTAAGCAAGGTATAGAACCAAGCAGATTATCAGCTTCAGGATATGGAAGCTTTCAACCAATTGACGAAGAAAATACTAAATCTGCACGAATGAAAAATAGAAGAATAGAAATGAAGATTACTCAAAACACAAAAATTAAATAAGAAAAAGTAAATTGATCCAAAATTTAATTAAAAAGTTTAACGCTAAATCTAAATTTCATCTATTTATAATTTTTTTAGTGTTTGGCTTAAGTGGTTCTTTTTCACTTTGGATTTCATCTCCGATCATGTCCGCTTTGGATTTAAAAAATATATTGAAAAATTATCCTTTATATATTTTTTTCAGATTTTTGATTATAATTCCTATTTATCAAATAACTTTGTTACTAATTGCTACATTTTTTGGAGAATTTCGATATTTTTGGAGGTTTGAAAAAAAATTTCTAAAACGAATTAAAATGATAAAATAACTTGAAATAAAATAATATTAATTGTAGGTATGTCAAAAATAATTGTAAAGAGTATAATATGAAGAAAGATATTCACCCAGATTATCATGAAATAACAGTTGTGATGACTGATGGTACAAAATATAAAACACGCTCTACTATGGGAAAAGCTGGTGACACTCTAAAATTAGATATTGATCCTAAATCACATCCTGCATGGACAGGACAACACAGAATATTAGACTCAGGCGGACAAGTAGCTCGATTTAATAAAAGATTTTCAGGATTGGGAGTAAAGACTGACTAATCTTCAATAAATTCAAAAATTGAAAATTCTAACATCAAATTGTGTAAGTTTTTCAATAGATTCAATCTATTAGTCTTAATATTATGGTCATCATGATTAACAATTACATTATCAAAGAACAGTGATATTGGCTTATTCATTTTAATTAAAAAATTTATCAAAACTTCCTGAGACTTTTCACAAACACCTTTTTTAATAATTTCTTTTGAAAAAGCATTGGTTATGTTGTAAATATTATGCTCTTCGATGGTGTCAAAAATTGTTGTATTTACCTTCAACACGGCATAATTTGAAAATTTTTCACTTTTAAGAATATTATTAATTCTTTTGAAATTTGCTAAAAAGAATTTGAAATCACTATTTTTTGTGAATTTATTTAAACTATCAATTCTACTTAATATCACGTTAATTGGTAACTCATTTACAATTTTTGTATTTAAAACTGAATTAACCACATCAATTCTATTATTTTGATTAGAAAGTACAAATTTCAATTTATCAATCATAAAGTCAATTAAACTGAGTTTTATTGATCGCGAAGAACAACCATATTCTTTTAAAGATGGTACAATAACTTCATCTAATGAGATATTGAGTTTAAAATTAATTAAGATTTGAACTATTGAAAATCCATTTCTTCTTAGAGCAAATGGATCTTTAGAACCAGTAGGTTTTTTGCCAATAGAAAATAAACCTACCAAAGTATCAATCTTATCAACCATTGATAATAAAGATCCAAGTTTTGTTTCTGGTAAATCATCATAGATACCCTTGGGTTTATAATGATCAAAAATAGCTTTTGAAACTTCTTCAGATTTGTTTTTTATTTTAGCATAATGACCACCCATAATACCTTGAAGTTCAGGAAATTCCATAACCATTTCTGATACAAGATCTGCTTTAGATAAATGCGATACTTGTTTAGCTAGTTCTGATTTAACTCCAAAGGCATTTGCAAAAATTTTAGAAACGTTGGCCATTCTTATAGTCTTGTCATGTAATGATCCTAAAGACTCATAAAACAATACATTTTTGAGTTTATTATTCCAATTTTCAAATGTATTAGAAATATCATTTTCAAAAAAATAACAGGCATCAGATAAGCGTGCTTTTAAAACTCTTTCATTACCCTCAATGACCCTAAAGTCCCTATTCTTGTTTTTAATACTATTAGCAACAAATAAAAATTTTGCCTCTAAATTATTTTCTTTGTCTGTTATTGAAAAATATTTTTGATGTACGCGCATTGCAGTTGTTAACACTTCCCTCGGCAGTTTCATAAATTGTGAGCTGATAGAGCCAATAAGAACATTAGGAAATTCAACAAGACCTACAACTTCATCAAGCAGAGACTTATCGTTAACTAATTTTAGCTTTTCCTTGTTAAGTAAATACGATGTATCATTAATAATTTTGTCTGATCTTTTATTTCTATCTAAGATTACAAGATTCTCTTCTAATAGTTTTTCATAGTTATCAATCTTATTAATAATAATCTTTTTATCGATATGTCTATGTGAAAACGTAAAATTGGTAAAATTTAAAAAAAGATCTTTTCCTATTTTTACTTTACCTTTAACTATATCATCATTAAGAAGCAAAAGAATATTTCTAAGAGGTCGCGCCCACTTTAGATCTGTATTTGCCCATCTTTGACTTTTAGGCCAAACAAAACCCCTAACTATCTCATTAATAATATCTGGTAAAATTTCGTCAGTCTTTTGTCCTTTTCTCATTTTAGAATGGAAATAAAATTTTCCATTTTTTGTTTCTTTTATGACAGTTTCGTCTAGCTTTAAGTGGTTGGATTTTAGAAAACCATCAATGGCTTTTTGATCTGCATCAAATCTTGGCCCCCTCTTTTCTGTTTTTTGGTCTTTTTGCTTTAACTCAATATTTTTAATTATAATTGATAGGTGTCTTGGACCACTGTAAGTTTTGAAAGACTCAAAAGTTATATCTCTTTGAGTGAGAGAGTTAATAAATAAATTTTGTAGTTGTGTTTCAGAGTTTAATTGCATCCTTGCAGGAATTTCCTCAGAAAAAAACTCTAGAAGTAAATTTCCTTTACTTGCATCCATTTTAGTCATTTGATGTACCCATCCAAGCAATACAAGAAGTTCTAGCCATATTTCTAACTCTTAAGATATATGATTGTCTCTCAGCCACAGAAATGACACCCCTAGCGTCTAACAGATTGAAAATATGACTTGCTTTAACACATTGATGATATGCAGGGAGAGCCAAAGGATTTTTCTTATCTTCTAATAAATTTTTGCACTCAGTTTCAGCATCATTAAACTGCTTAAACAAAATGGATGTCTCAGATTTTTCGAAATTATATCTAGAGAATTCTTTTTCTTGCTGTAAAAAAATATCACCATAAGTTTTACCACCTTTATTTTTATCAATACCATCCCAATCTAAATCATAAATATTTTCAATTTTTTGAATAAACATTGCTAATCTCTCAAGACCATAAGTAATTTCACTTGCAACAGGTTTTACTTCAATACCACCTACCTGTTGAAAGTACGTAAATTGACTTATTTCCATTCCATCACACCAAATTTCCCAACCCAAACCTGAAGCTCCAAGAGTTGGACTTTCCCAATCATCTTCTACAAATCTAATGTCATGATCTTGAGGATTAAGGCCAATGAATTTTAAACTTTCTAGATATAAATTTTGTATATCGTCTGGAGATGGTTGAATAATGACCTGAAATTGATAGTAGTGCTGTAGTCTGTTAGGATTTTTACCATATCTTCCATCAGTTGGTCTGCGGCAAGGTTGTACATATGCTACCTTCCAAACCGGATCCGGACCTAAAACTCGAAGCACTGTTGCAGGGTGAAATGTACCTGCTCCAACTTCTAAATCATATGGTTGTAATAAAACACAACCTTGATCAATCCAAAATGATTGGAGTCCAGTAATAATTTTTTGAAACGAATTATTTACACTCATTTGATTTATTTATTTTAAACTTATTATGTTATTAAACCGAAGGCTTTGAAGATGTAAGATTGTATCTATTTTGCATTAGTGCACTCTTTATTATTACACTTTTTTCCAGTACTCCACAATCCACAAACATCACATTTAAATGCATCTATACCCTTTTTATTTATATTATCATTATCTTTTTTTTTCGTATTTTTATCTATATTAAGCTTTCTTTTTTCAATTATTTTGAATAGATACCAAACTGAAATTAATATTATAATAAGCCAAAAAATTTTACCTACAGAAAGCATCATTTTATAATCCAAATTTTTTAAAACTAATTCTTTCTTCAATTTTACTTATTAAGATATCTATAGCTCCTGAAAATAAATTACTAAAACCAAAAAGTTTCTTCTTAGGGGCAAACTCTCTAATTTTTACGTTTTTACCAAATCTTTGTTTTAACACTGATTTCATTTCTCCGTAATCATCTATTAATCCTATTTCAAGACTTTTTTCGCCTGACCAAAAAGCTCCTGTAAATACATCTTTATTTTTATTGATAATTTTACTTCCACGTCTTGACTTAACGAACGATATAAACTGATTGTGTAATTCTTTTTGTATATCTTTTAACCTTTTAATATCATCTTTATTTTCAGGTAAAAATGGGTCCAAAATTGCTTTATTTTCACCAGATGTATAAAGACGGCGATCAACACCAATTTTTTTGATAGCTTTATCAAACCCAAAGCCAGATGAAACAACCCCAATTGAACCAATAATTGAGGCCTTGCTTGCAAAAATCTCATCAGCCGCGCATGCAAGCCAATAACCACCAGAAGCAGCCACATCCTCAACAAATGCTAATACAGGTATATTTTTGTCTTCAGATAAATCCCTTATGCGCTTAGATATCATCTCAGATTGAACGGGGGAACCACCTGGAGAATTAATCTGCAAAGCAACAGCTTTCAAATTTTTAACTGAAAAAGCTTGCTCAATAACTTTATCAAGTTCATACAAATTTAACCCTTTTCTTCTGCCCATATTTGGAGCAATTATTCCACTTAATGATATAGATGAAACATTTTGTGACTTTCTAAAAAAAGAAAGAAGACCCATTTAAACTCCTATTCTTCTAAATTTTATTGCTTATTGATTGTTAAATTAATACAACATTTATTTAATTACTTAAATAAATTGTTTATAAAAAATTAAATATACCATTGTTACTACATGATCTTGCCTTTTTCGTAACCTCTCCTCGATTATTCAATAATCTCATTCCAGACATTAATTCGGTAGGACTAGCACCCCCTTTTTTAGCTAAAAGTATCAACCGTTTCGAAGACTTTTTTTTATTAGGCCAAATAGGAAAAATTTTAAAAGATCCAGTTTTTGTACTGAGAAGTTTTAATGATTTTTCGAGAAGTCTAGTTGGAATAATAAGAAAAATTATACCTTTATCTCTAAGTAATTTAACTGAGTTTTCAATCCAACTTTCGTAGTTGATTATTCTCTTAGCATAATCATTAAGTTCATTTTCTGATTTTTTTTGTTTTTGATCATAAAATGGTGGATTAGTTACTACAATATCGAATTTATTTATCAAGTTATTATCAATATTAAATATATCTCCATGCATTAAATTAATTTTTTTTTGAAAATTATTTCTTAAAATATTTTCATTTGCAATTTCTACGTAACTATCATTATTTTCAATAGCCGTAATATTAATTTCACTATTGTGATAAGCAATTATTAAACTTATTGTACCCACCCCAGACCCAACATCTGCCAATGAAATTTTTTTTTTCTTTAATTTTCTTAAATAACCATTTACGAACGCTGCTAAAAAAACCGCATCAAATCCATATCTAAAACCTTTTTTCAGCTGAATTATTGATATTTTACCTCTCAAAATTTTGTCAATAGTAACACTTTTGGGGAACATAAATTATCCTTAATTAAAATTATATAAATGTTTAATATATATAATAAGCAAGTTATAATATAAATATTAACCTTTGGAAAATGCTATGACAAAACCAAATACCGAAAATTGTGAGAAAAGTATTTTACAACTACGGCACTCATTAATGCAAAGCCTAAAGGCTGTGGATCAGGAAATAATAAGTAGACTTAATAAGTCAATTCCCCTCATTAATGATATTGGGAAACACTTAATAAATGCTTCTGGTAAAAGATTGCGTCCACTTTTAACATTAGCTATGGCAGCTCAATTCAATGATAACTCAAAAAAACCAATCTTATTGGCAGCGGCAGTTGAATTTATTCACACAGCTACTTTGCTACATGATGATGTAGTAGATGAGTCAAATTTAAGAAGAGGTAAAAAAACTGCCAATATAATTTGGGGTAACGAATTTAGTGTTTTAGCTGGAGATTTTTTATTTGCACAATCTTTCGAACTAATGGTGGAAACACAGTCAATAGAAGCTTTATCAAGTTTAGCAAGCGCATCTTGCCAAATAACTCAGGGAGAATTTCAACAAATACAAATTGCCAACAAACCAGAAACCAGTCAAAAAGATTATTTTGAAGTTATTAGCAAAAAAACCGCTGAATTGTTTGGTGCCTCATGTAAAAGTGGGGTTATTGTTGGTGGAGGTAATGTTGAAGAACAAAATGCTGCCTACGAGTATGGTTTCAATCTAGGATTAGCATTTCAAATTGTGGATGATCTTATGGACTTTAATAATTCACCTAATAAAATGGGGAAAAATTTAGGAGATGATTTTAAATTAGGGAAAACAACACTACCTGTTATTTTGGCTTGGCAAAAAAGTAACACAAAAGAAAAGCAGTTTTGGATAAAGACTCTAAGAGATCTAAATCAAGAACCCAATGATTTTGAAAATGCGATTAATATCTTTAACAAATATAATATTTTTAATGAATGCAAAAAGAAAACTGAAGATTTTATTTCTAAATCTATAAAATGTCTTGAAAAATTACCCGACACAGAAATTAAAAATCATTTAATTGGTTTAGCTAACGAAAGTATTGAAAGATCAAAATAATACGATGGTTAATACAGAAGAAGTAAATAACAAAACTAATGTTGATAACGACGATGTCAGAGAGAAAATAAAAAATTTAATAAAAAAAAAGAACTATAATCTTCGTGATTTATCAAGAAACATAAAAAAAAATGACGCTTATTTGCAACAATATCTCTACAGAGGAACTCCCAAAGTTCTGCCTGAAGTTTACAGATACTTGTTAGCTGAATTACTAGATGTGAACGTAAGTGAATTGATACCAAATTGGTTAAAAGATCTTTCTTCACAAGAACAGTTTTTTAGTCTCAGAAATATAGAAAATAGAGATGATCATATAAACCAAATATCATTTTCAAAAGAATTATTAGTTGGCTTAAATTTTTTTGATGTGGAAAATTTATATTATTTTCAAACTCATACATCGGATTGCCATATAACCACTATAGTAGATGTAAGTATAAAAAAATTTTTAGAACCTGATATTTATCTACTAAATGATAAAAAAAATTACTTTCTTGCTAGCATTAAATTCAGCCAAATTAGTCAACGTAAATTAAGTGTAAAACCATATTTTAATGATTTTTCTCCTTTCCAAATTAATGAAAATCTTTTAGTTATTAATGGTAAAATTTTATGGCAATGTTCTAATGTATTATCAAAATGAATAAGCTTGAAAAATTACAAAAAAATATAGATAACAAACTTTTAACGATAAAACGAATTGGATCTCGTGGTGAAGGTGTTTCTAACTTGACTACTGAAATCAATTACAAAAAAAGTGATTATACTTTTTTTATCCCTTTTACATTGCCTGATGAAGTAGTTGTTGTTAAACCTACCCTTTTTACTTCTGAAGGTGTTAGAGCTGACTTAGTAGAAATAAAATCAGCATCACCTAAAAGAGTTGATCCTAAATGTAAACATTTTTTTCAATGTGGTGGATGTTTGCTTCAGCATTTTAACTTTGAACATTATTCTTCTTGGAAAACTAATAAAGTCTCGTTTCCAATATTAAAAATTTCGCCAACAGCAACTATTAAAGCAATTAAAACATCTTCAATAAAAAGCCGTAGACATGCTAAATTAAAAGCAAAAAAATATAAATCTATTACAATAATTGGGTTTAATGAATACAGAAGTAAATTTATAACAAAAATTGAAAAATGTATAATTATCAAATCAGAACTTGAAAAATTAATTCATGATTTAGAAAAACCATTACACAAGCTGCTTGAAGTAGGTAATGAGATTGATATCCACGCAAATCTTTTAGACAACGGAATAGATCTTTTAATAGATGGCATAGAAAAAATAAACCACCATAAACTAAACAACTTTATTGAGGCTATTTCATTAAGTTCCGTTATTAGATTTCATAGAAGATTAAAGGACAATACCAACGAATTGCTATTTATTAAAGATCTTTCAAGTTTGTCTAACAAGTCTTTTTCAACTATTACTTTTCCTCCTCCAGGCGGATTTCTTCAAGCAACTGTAGAAGGAGAAAATGCGATTCTTGAAAGCGTTATGCAAGGATTAAACGAGAATAAAAAAACAAAACTGATTTGTGAACTTTTTTGTGGAAGCGGAACTATAACATTACTATTATTAAAAAAACATTATCAAATACACGCATTTGAATTAGATAAAGAGTCTTTAAAATCTTTAGAACTTATCTGTAAAAAAGAGGGTTTTGGAAATAAAGTCAAAATAAAAGAAAGAGATTTAAAAAAATTTCCTTTGACATCAGATGAACTT
Source organism: uncultured SAR116 cluster alpha proteobacterium (assembly GCA_902592615.1). GTDB lineage: Bacteria > Pseudomonadota > Alphaproteobacteria > Puniceispirillales > Marisalimonadaceae > Marisalimonas. The sequence continues at coordinate 20,523 of CACJFI010000015.1, forward strand.
TGTAAATATGACGCAATTATAGTTAACCCTCCACGTTCAGGTGCAAAATTGCAATTTTTAAACATAGCAAGATCAAATGTATCAATAATAATAAGTATTTCCTGTAATATTAATACTTTTGTAAGAGATGCTAAAATATTAATTGAAAGTAATTATGAATTAAAATGGGTGCAACCAATTGATCAGTTTTTATTTTCTGCCCACGTTGAATTAGTTGCAATATTTCAATTAAAATAAAATATGTTAATTAAAAAATCCATAACAATAAAAAATCATAGAACATCTTTATCTTTAGAAAAAGAGTTTTGGGATGCCCTTAAAATTATTACGAAGGAACAAAAGTGTTCCTTAGAAACTTTGATTGCTAAAATTGACTCTAACAGAAAAACTTCTCTTGCCTCCTCAGTAAGAGTCTATCTTTTAAAATTTTACATGAGAAATTAACCTGTTATTCCAATTTGCCAAGGTGCAAATTCATGGCGACCAAGGTTTAAAATTTCACTTTTTGTTTTTTTACCAGAAGCAAAAGAAATAAATTCTTCAAAAATTATTTTTCCCATTTCTTCGATGTTTTTATCTCCGTCAATAACTAAACCACAATTTATATCCATATCTTCATACATTTTTTTATAAAGAGAAGAATTTGTTGCCAATTTTATTGAAGGAGTTGGTTTTGCACCAAAACATGAGCCTCTACCTGTGGTAAATGCTATTAGATTAGCTCCACCTGCAATCTGACCAGTTGCTGAAACAGGATCAAATCCAGGTGTGTCCATAAAAACAAACCCCTTTTTATTGACCCTTTCTGCATAATTATATACTTCCATTAAACCTGTTGTTCCACCTTTCATAGCTGATCCTAAGGATTTTTCTAAAATATTTGCAAGACCTCCTTTTTGATTTCCTGGGCTAACTATACCATTTATTTGTACATCTCGACCTACTGCGTAAACATTCTTCCACCAATTTACATGATCCAATAATTTTTGTGCTACCAAAGAATTTGCAGCTCTTGCAGTTAAAGTATTCTCAACGCCATATATTTCAGGTGTTTCTGATAAAATAGCAGTACCACCATGACTAACAAGTATATCAACAGCTTTTCCTAAGGAAGGATTAGCAGAAATAGAAGAAAAAGCATCTGATCCTCCACATTGAAGTCCTACTACAAGATTGGATAATGGGACTTCTTCTCTTAAAATCCCATTCGCCTTTTCTAGCATACTCTCTACAATTTTAATTCCTTTTTTGATTGTTGAAGTAGTACCACCATTTTCTTGCATTATTAAAGTTTCTAAATTTTCATTTTCTGAAAGTCCTTGGTGTGAAAACAAACCACCAACCTGACACCTTTCACAACCTAGACCAACCACTAAAGATGAAGCAACATTTGGGTGACTTATATATCCACCTAATGTTCTATTTAACAAATTCATGGGTTCACCCGACAATTCCATTCCACATCCAGTTGAATGGCTAAAAGCAGCTACGCCGTCTACATTAGGATACTTAGTAAGTTTTTCGTGGGTAAAATAAGATGCAATTTCATGAACAACGGTTGCAGAACAATTAACTGTTGACACAACTGCAATAAAATTTCTTGTGCCAACTCGTCCATCTGATCTTTTTAAACCTGAAAACGTTCTTTCACTTGATGAATTCACAAATCGGGTTGGTAAATACTTTGAGCAAAATTCGTGTTCTCTTCCAAATTCCTTAAATACAACATTTGAATTAGTTAAAACTTGACCTTTTGATAAATCTGAATCTGCAAAACCTATTATAGTACCATATTTATAAATTGGACTATCTTTAAAGATATCTACTCTAGCAATTTTTTGTCCTGATAAAATCGGAGCATCTAGTGTAATGTCAAAATCTTCTAAATTTTGATTGGCATTCATATTACCTATTGCAATAATGATGTTATCTATATCATTAAGGAGTATTGCGTTTGAAGTATTTATATTAGTCTGTTTATTATCCATATAAACCTCATCTAAAATCTAATCACTATTTTTAGTCATTAACCAATTTTCAAATGCTTTTTTTTCACTTTCGTCTGTCAATGGGTATAAGCCTCTAATGGTTGCTCCTTTTTGAACCTTTTCTATTACATAATCTTCATATATTGTCATAGATTTAACCTCATCAGAAATTTCTTTTATTATTTCATTTGGTATCACAACAACACCCTCTTTATCTCCAACAATAAGATCATTTGGCCATATTCCAACATCTCCACAACCAATTGGTACGTTTATATCTATAGCTTGATGCAAAGTAAGATTAGTTGGAGATGATGGTCTGTTGTGATAGGCTGGGATGCTTAAATTCTTTATTTCATCTGAATCTCTAAACCCACCATCTGTCACTACGCCAGCACATCCTCTTACCATTAATCTTGTAACTAGGATAGCACCTGCCGACGCAGCTCTAGGATCTTTCCTACTATCAAAAATTAAAACATAATCTTTAGGACATTCCTCAATAGCTAACCGTTGTGGGTGTTTTGGATTTTTAAATACCTCTATATTATTAAGATCCTCCCTTGCCGGAATATATCTAACTGTATATGCTAATCCAACCATATTTGGTAATTCTGAATTAAGTGGGGAAACTTCTTGAATAAATTGATTTTTTAGTCCTTTTTTAAATAAGGCAGTGCAAATTGTTGCTACACTTGAATTTGTAAAAATTTTCTTTATTTCATTTGATAACATTTAAAATCTCTAATATATATCAGGTTCTTTAGCAGACAATCCAAAATCACTCTCTAAAAAGTCAAAGTCACATCCCTCATTTGCTTGTTGTACATGGTTACTATACATCCACAACCAACCTCTTCCTGCTTTAGGATAATTTTTTTTAATTTTATTTTTTCTTTTTAATAAAGTTTTTTCATCTACAAGCATATTTATTGACCTTAATTCTACATTAATCTCTACGATATCACCTGTTTCTAACAACGATAATGGACCACCTACAAAACTTTCTGGTGCTACATGAAGAATACATGCACCATAACTTGTTCCGCTCATTCTTGCGTCAGAAATTCTAACCATATCTCGCACACCCTTCTTAAGAAGTTTTTTTGGTATTGGCATCATACCCCACTCAGGCATTCCCGGTCCCCCAACAGGGCCAACGTTTCTTAAAACTAATACATGATTTTCTGTTACATCTAGTTCATCATTATCAATAATTTTTTTCATATCTGGATAACTATTAAAAACTATAGCTGGACCTTTATGTTTTAAAAATTTTTTGTCACAAGCAGCTGGTTTGATGACACAACCATCTGGAGCTAAATTTCCTTTTAAAACAGCCAGTGACCCTTCCTTATAAATTGGATTTCGTAGAGAACGAATTATGTCTCTATTAAGTGTCTCTTTACCTTTTATGAGCTCACCTAATTTTAAACCTGTTACAGTTATTTCCTCCAAATTAAGCTTATCTGCTAAGGAATTCATTAAAGATAAAATACCACCAGCATAGAAAAAATCTTCCATCAAATAATCTTTGCCAGATGGTCTTATATTAGCTAATAATGGAATTACTCTCCCCTTTTTATCTAGATCATTCATCGTCAAACGAATACCAGCTCTCCTTGCCATAGCTATCAAATGAATAATGGCGTTAGTAGAGCAACCCATCGCCATTGCAACGGTAACAGCATTTTCAACAGATTTTTCAGTTATAATTTTTAATGGAGTTAAGTCTTCCCACACCATTTCAACAACTCTTTTTCCTACATTTGTAGACATTCTTATGTGATTTGAATCTGCAGCAGGAATAGAACTTGCACCAGGTAGACATAGACCCATAGCCTCTGCAATGGCCGTCATCGTACTTGCTGTTCCCATTGTCATGCAATGTCCATATGATCGAGCAATACCTGTCTCTACTTCTTCCCAGTCATTTTGAGAAATATTTCCTGCTCTTAATTCGTCCCAATATTTCCATCCATCCGATCCACTTCCTAAGAATTTACCTTTATAATTACCTCTTAACATAGGTCCAGCTGGTAAAAAAATTGTTGGTAAATTTAGAGATATTGCACCCATTGTCAAAGCAGGAGTGGTTTTATCACAACCTCCCATCAAAACAACCCCGTCTATGGGATGAGATCTTATAAGCTCTTCAACCTCCATAGATAACATATTTCTATATAACATTGTTGTCGGTTTTACATACATCTCAGCAAGTGAAATGGCGGGGAGCTCAATTGGAAATCCGCCAGATTGATAAATACCTTTTTTTACATCTTCAACTCTTTGTTTGAAATGCATATGACATGGTTGAATGTCAGACCAGGTATTTATTATTCCAATAAGAGGTTTATTTTCCCAATCATCTTTACTTAAACCCATTTGCATGGCTCTAGATCTGTGTCCGAATGATCTTACATCATTAGGTGCAAACCATCTATGGCTTCTTAATTCTTCGTATTTTTTTTTCAAATAACTTCCTATAATTTTATTACAAATTAATCTTGACTCTAATACTAAATAATTTCAAAGAAAAAATATATTGAGAGAAAATTCATGTGTTTTTTTAAAGTTTGGTAGGCCTGGAGGGACTTGAACCCCCAACCACTCCGTTATGAGCGGAGGGCTCTAACCAGTTGAGCTACAGGCCTTAATAATTATTTAGACTTATACTAGGTCAAATTAACTATGTAAAGCGCAAGTATTTTAAGCATATTACTTAATTCTCTAGAAATGATCTTAATTTTCTTGATCTTGTTGGATGCTTTAATTTTCGCAAGGCTTTAGCCTCTATCTGCCTAATACGTTCTCGTGTAACACTGAATTGTTGACCAACTTCTTCCAAAGTATGGTCAGTATTCATACCTATACCAAAACGCATTCTCAAAACCCTTTCTTCCCTCGGTGTTAAACTTGCTAAAATTCTTGTAGTAGTCTCTCTTAAATTAGCATGAATTGCTGCCTCTAATGGTTGAACTGCCATTTTGTCTTCAATGAAATCTCCTAGATGACTATCATCCTCATCACCAACAGGTGTTTCAAGAGAAATTGGCTCCTTAGCTATTTTTAAAACCTTCCTAACTTTATCAAGTGGCATTGAAATCTTTTCTGATAACTCTTCAGGTGTAGGCTCTCTACCAATTTCGTGTAGCATCTGTCTTGATGTTCTAACAAGTTTGTTAATAGTTTCAATCATATGGACTGGGATTCTAATAGTTCGAGCTTGATCGGCAATAGATCTTGTGATGGCCTGCCTAATCCACCAAGTAGCATAAGTAGAAAACTTGTAACCTCTCCTATACTCAAACTTATCAACAGCTTTCATTAGACCAATATTTCCTTCTTGTATCAAATCTAAAAACTGCAATCCTCTATTAGTGTATTTTTTTGCAATTGATATAACTAATCTTAGATTAGCTTCAACCATCTCTTTTTTTGCGCGAGCTGCTTCTCTTTCACCCCTTTGAATGATTTGAATAATTTTTTTATATTCTTGAATTGGCATATTGACATTGTTTACAAAATCAAAAACTTGGTCACAAATCCTAACTATCTCGTCATTATAACTTTCAGTAAATTTTTCCCAAGATTTTGACTTACCTGGTTTAATTGCCCAATTATGATTTATTTCATTACCTACCCAACTATCTATAAAATCTTTTCTTTTTATACCTGATTTTTCGGCTAACCTTAATAATGATCCTTCAATATTAGTAATTTGTCTATTAAGTCCATACATCTGATCTATTAACTCTTCTTGCCTGTTATTATTCAGATAAATCTTTTCCATTTGCTCAATAAGAATAATCCTTAGTTCAGACAGTCTTTTTTCAGACCGAACGACAAGAGGCTCACCTTTTCTTAATCTTGCTATTCGTCTTTCGCTAAGAGTTGAAATCTCTTTAAATGTTTTAGCAACTTCATCAATCATAACCAAAATTTGGTCTTTGATTTCAGCTTCCATTGCAACTAATGAAAGATTTATATCATCATTATCTTCATCATTATCTTCATCATTATCTTCATCATTATCTTCATCATCTTTTTCTTTATTAAATTCAATATTTAAATCATCATTTTTTTTTGAAGTAAAATTTTCTTCAATACTCGATGTGTTTAAATTTCTCAGTTTAAAATTATTAATACTTTCACTAACCAAGACTGGTTCATTTGCACCGCCATTTATACGAGAATATGTTGTTTCTAAATCAATTATGTCTCTTAACAACATACTTCCATCATCTACTTCATCTCTCCATTTGAAAAAAGCTCTCATTGCAAGGGGAGATTCATAAATACCGCCTATCATTAACTCTCTTCCAGCCTCTATTCTTTTTGCAATAGCTATTTCACCTTCTCTAGATAAAAGTTCAACAGAACCCATTTCTTTGAGGTACATTCTAACTGGATCATCGGACCTAGCATTTTCTTCATCAGATAAATTTCCTATGTTTTTATCATCTGAATCTTCTAAAGATGTTTCTTCTTGCTGATCTACAATATTAAGGCCCATATCGTTAATTGCTGAGTGAATATCTTCTATTTGTTCAGAACTGTACTCCCCAGGTGGTAGTACTTGATTAAGCTCATCAAGAGTTACAAAACCATTTAGTTTCCCTTTCTTAATAATAGATTTCATAGCCGAATTGTTAAGATCTAAAATAGGACTGTCATTACCTGATTTAGAATTATTGGATTTATTTTCATTTTTGGCTAGCATAAACTCACTCTAAAAATTTCAAA
>CACJFI010000016.1 GCA_902592615.1 uncultured SAR116 cluster alpha proteobacterium
TGTTAATGAAATTAAAAATTTAATTATCAAGAAAAATAAAAAATCTGAAAATAAAGATAAAAATAATTCATCAATTACGTCACAAATTTATTTTTTCGGAGGATAATTGATGTTTAAAATGATAATAAAAAATTTTTTGTTAGTTATTTTAATTACAATAATAAATCATCAAGCAACTGCAATTACTGGGGAGGAAATTTCTAAAAAAGTTTCTAAATGGTTAACTAAGGAAGGGATAAAAGGAACTCCAGTTTTTTCGAGAAATGCCTCTTATAAAGATTGTAATAACGAAATTGAAATTAAAAAATTGTTTCAAAATTACAAAACTATTAAGGTCAATTGTTTAGATAAAAATGGATTTAAAATAATAATGAGAGTACAAACGTTAAAAACTGACGCAAATAACAAAAAAGCTAAATCTCAAAAAGTATCTGAAATTCTTATTAGAAATAAAATGGAAAAAAACAAAAGTAATCTATATAAAACTATAAAATTGAAAAAGTCAGTAGAAAAAAATGATATTTTAAAATTGGATGATATTAAAACAGTTTTCGTAGAAAAAAAATATCAAGCATCTTTTTTTTCTAATAAAAAAGAATTAGTTGGTAGAAAATTAAAAACAAATCTTAAAATGGGACAAATTTTGCATCCTAGACATTTGTTTGACAGTTTTGATATTAATAGTGGAGATATTATTTCAATAGTATCAAATCTTGGTAATGTTTCTGTCAAAGTATCAGGTGAAGCCCAGGATGCTGGAAATTTAGGTGATTTAATAAAAGTCAAAAATTTAAAAAGTGGTAAAATAATTAAAGGTTATATTAAAAAAGATAAAATAATTAAAATTTTTCGCTAAAATAATTTAACAAGTCGTCGTTATTTATAATGTGGAGTTAAGTAAAATGGATAAAATAACTAATAATATAGCAAATAACATACCTAAAAAAGACGTTAAGGATGCACAAAATTCTCTTAATGATAAGGTAAATGCAGATAAATTAGACAAAAGTATGTCTTCTAACGTTGTAGATATTACGGATACTAAAAAGTTAGTTAGAGAAATGGCTCAGTCTGCTCCTATAGATGTCGATAAGGTCACAAAAATTAAAGAAGCAATTTCAAGTGGCAAATATCCTGTGGATTTAGATAAATTGTCTGACGCACTTATGCAAGCCTATAGAGAAATGAAATCTTAAATTGAAGGTGTGTTATGATACAGAAACTTGAAATTCTTAATGAATCTTTAGATACATTAGATGAGATAAATAGCAAGCCTTTTTCATTTGAAAAATTCAGAGAGGTTAACTCTCAAATCGAAAAAATATTAATAGAATTAAAATCTAATGAACAAACACTCAAAATAAAAAAATCTTCTGAAGAATATTTTAATTTTTTGAATTATCTTTTAAATAAAATAGACATTATAGAAACAAAGATCTTGCCGAAAGCAAATTTATTAGCCTCATTTTCTAAATCAAAATCTTAATCTTTGAATTTATTTATAGCAATTTATTATAAAATCATGAATATATAACTTATGTTTATTGATTTTTTATTATCAAATTTTGAAATTTTTATATTCCTGTCTATTTTATTTATTGTTGTTGCTTTTATATTATTATTTTTGCTCCAACTCCAAAGTTTCAAATCAAATAAAAATGCAATTATTGAATATGCACAAAGTATAGACAATAATTATAAAGAGATTAAAGAGTATTTAGTAGTTATAGGAAATTTGTTAGAAAATCAAAAAAAAGAAATATCGAATATTTCTGAAAAAATAGTTTTTACAGAGAGAGAAATTAATAGGTTAGGAAATATTAAAGGGACTGAAGATATTCTTAACATAGCTATTAATATGGCTAGACAAGGCAATAGTAAGCAAGAAATTATTGATAAAACAGGTTTAAGAGAGGATGAAGTAGAGGCTATATATACTTATTATAAAAAATAATTAATTTATTCATTTTCTTTTTTCACAACGTCTTCAAGTAAAATAGCTTTTTCGCCTTCAATCATTTGCTTAGCATCTTCTTCTGTTACGTCAATTTGTATCCCAGATGGAAACCTTACTCCGTTAACCTCAGTTGTTTCCTTAATTTGTACTCTAACCCATTCAACAGGAATATCTTGAGGTTTTTTTGAGCTTTTGATAATTTTCTCAACAATATTATTAGAACTATCGTCATTTTCTCTAATTAGATTATCATTTGCAGAATTCTCATTAATTATGGCTTGAATTCTTTGATTTAAAATTGAAATTCTTGCAGCTAGATATGCAATTTTAAATATTATATTATCATCACGTTTTTCAATTTGTTTTATTTTTTTTGCAATATCATCAAGGGATAAATTTTCAAACTCATCTAAAAGTTCTTCTTTTTTATCAATTATTTTTTCTGAGAAATCCATATAAATCATCCTACACGATAAATCTAATACGACAATATAAAAAAAACTAAAGTATTTTTAAAAATTAAATTGGCATCCAATTTGCAGAAGTAATGAAAAATAAGAATAATTTAACGAGTTTTAGAAAATGGATACAATTAAAGATCAATTATCTTTTTTTTCATCAGCTTTACATTTAAGAGGAAAGCGCAATAATATCTTAGCATCAAATATAGCTAATGCTGCAACTCCAAACTTTAAAGCACGAGATATCAGTTTTGAAGATGAAATAAAAAAATTTGATAAAAATGGTCCCATCTCAACGACTCACTCTAAACATATTGTACAAAACTCTGGTAAAACAATTTTTGAAACTTCTTACAGAGAACCATTGATAACTTCACTGGATGGAAACACTGTAGAACTTGCTGTAGAGCAAATGCAATTTGCAGAAAATTCTATGAGATATACAACTACTGTGAATTTTCTAAATGGAAAAATTAATAAAATTATCTCAGCAATAAAGGGTGAATAATGGATATTAAATCAGTTTATGACATTGCAGGAAGAGCTATGGCAGCCCAATTAGTTAGATTAAATACGGTTGCATCTAATCTTGCTAATGCTGGTTCTACAACAGGAGATCCAAAGACAACTTATAAACCATTAAAACCTATATTTGAAACTCAGTATAGCGATTTAGTAAAAAAAAATGGTGTTGCTACTGTTGATGCTATTCAAGTCAAAGAAATAGATAGGGAACCAATTAAACAATATATGCCTAAGCATCCAGCAGCTGATGCACAAGGGTACATCTATAAGGCTGCTGTAAATGTAGATGAAGAAATGGTCGATATGCTTGAAGCTTCAAGACAGTATCAAAATAATGTTGAAGTAATCTCAACTTTGAGAGCTTTAACAATGAGAACAATCAATATTGGTAAATAAGGAAATAAAATGTCTGAAATTAATTCATCAAATCAATCACTAACTAAAATTTTAGATAAATTAGGCATAAATTCTTCAAAAGAAAAATTTGCACCAAAAGAAACTAAAGATCAACTTGGTCAAGAAGATTTTTTAAAGTTAATGACAACACAGTTGCAAAACCAAGATCCTTTTGCACCAGTTGATAATGCTGATTTTATTGCTCAAATGGCACAATTTTCTACAGTAACAGGCATAACTTCAATGGACCAGACCATGAAGTCGGTTAGTCAACAACTATCTGAAATGAGAATTGCATCAACAACTCAGCTAATGGGACATTCTGTTTTAGTACCTGGAAAGCTTGCTAGGCCTAATAAAGAAGGTGTAATTAGTGGTGTTGTAGATTTACCTGATACAGCCTCAAACTTAAATATTATTTTTGAAAGTAGTGAAGGTGAGGTCTTGCATCAAAACGCCTTAGGTATGCAAAAGGCGGGCTTGGTTGGATTTGAATGGAAAGATTTACCAGATAATATTAGAAAATCAGGAACACCAATAACAATTCGTGCTTTTACTGGTAATACAGGGGATACCGGTGAGTTGCCAACACAAGTTTTTGCTCACGTTTCAGGTACGTCCAAGACAGATACTGGAGTAATGCTTGAGGTAGAGGACTACGGTACAATTGATCCTTCCCAAGTTGTCAGATTTAAAAATTAAGAAACTATATTACAATACTAGGAGAAATTAGAGATGTCATTTTACACCGCTCTTACAGGACTTAACGGATCACAGGCAGATATTTCAGCTACTTCCAATAACATAGCAAACGTTGCAACTACTGGTTACAAAAGAAGTAAAGCTGAATTTGGTGATATATTTGCAACCTCACCACTACAAAATGCATCATCTTCTATTGGATCAGGTACAATTTTAAAAGGTATTAAACAACAATTTACCCAAGGAAACGTTTCTTCTTCACTTAACGCTCTAGATATGGCCATCTCTGGTCAAGGCTTTTTTGCATTGAAACCTTCATTAACAACCAACCAAACAGTTTATACAAGAAACGGCTCCTTTTCAGTAAATAACGACAGATTTGTTGTAGATTCCGCTGGCCAGTTTGTTCTAGCATTGCCCGTGTCTGATGACGGATCTGTTCAGGGTGGAGAAATTGTAGACGCTAAACCATTAAAGTTAGAATTAGAGGCTGGAGAAGCTAAAAAAACAGATAACCTTGAATTAGCAGTTAACTTACCAGCTTCATCGACAGTTTTTGAATCTGCAGCAGATTTCGATCCTAAAAACCCAGCTACATTTAACTCCTCAACTTCTGTTACTATTTTTGATAATTTAGGTAATCCTGTTATTGCAACAGCATTCTTCATCAAAACACAAGCTGCTTCAGGAGATCAAGTAACCCATAAATACCAAACTAAATTTATTGTTGATGGAAGAGAGGTTCAACCTTCTTTAACAGAAGCAATCTCACCAACTGGTCAAACATTAGTTGTAGATCGTTTTGGTCAGATAATACCAGTCAATGAAAAACCACAGATTATTTCTGTTGCACAAACACAGCCATTGTTTTTTCTTGATGATTTATCAAACAAAACTGTTTCAAAAGCAGCAACAGTAGAGTCTGCTGTATTGGAAGACGCAGCGTTTACTGCAACAGCTCCATCCATTACAGTAGTTACTGACCCATTGCAATATTATACTACTTATGAAGCCAATCCTACTCTCAACAAATCTACTTATTGGGGTAAAGATTTTCTAACGGTGCGCGTAGATGATACAACTGGTAGTGCTAGTTTTAAAAGTATAGATATCAGACCTGGAACATATACTGCCACCACATTAGCCTCTGAAGTTCAAAGAGCAATCAATGCTGGATTGTCAGACGATGCAAAATTAGCAATTGATCCAGTAACTGATGGTAGTTTTTCAATTCAATTTAACCAACTAGATAATAATGACGAAATTCAAACTTTATCGGCAATTAATGTTGATTTAATGAAAGATAGTTTTGTAACTGAAGATTTGTTTTCCACAACAAATGGTATAGAAAATGTAGCATCTCCAAATTTTGCGAGAGAAGAATTTTTAGCGCATGCACAATTAAAAATTAATGATTCATTGAATAGGGCTGCAGTTTCTGCAGATGGTGCAACTAACAACGCAGCTACCTATGGGGTAAGTTCTTCTCTATTTGCCAGAGGAACGGGTTTAAAAATGACAGGTGCTGTTAAAGAAACTGAGGTTTTAAGTTTTAAATATAAGCATCCTTCAACAGACCTTCTAGATGAACAATCAGCAACAGATGAAACAAAATTTTTATTACATAGTTATTATAATTCGTCTCCAGAGTTGAAAGTTTTTGATGAAGCTTTAGATGTAACAGCTGTCAGTGGTAACACAATGGTTCAAGATGCTAGTGGAACACTTAAAGTTTATATCAATGATCCTGATAATACTATTGATTCCACAACCTTTCCTACCGAAGTACATATTGCTGGAGAGTTCGATACCACAACTTCAACAGTTAATGATCTTAAATACAATGGAGCTAAATTTTCTGTTTCAAGTGCCGGTACAGACGCAAATGGTAATAAATTTTTAAATTTAAAATCCGATTCGACTGCAGCAATTAATATTACAGATACAAAAATAAAAGTACTACACACTTTATCAAAAGATGTTGATGCTTATTTCGAAGGTGGCACGGATGTATTTGACGGTCAAACTCAACATTTTGGAAGTCAAAGAATTGTTTTAAAGGAATTAAATAAACATGCTTATTTAAATAAGGATTTAAAACAACCAAGCACCTTGTTAAACGATGGAGCAGTTGATGCTAGCACACCGGCTGATGGTGCTGCCTTAACTGTAGATTCAACCGCCGGATTTCCATCATCAGGTACTTTGTTGATTGGAGATGAAGAAATTACATATAATGGACTTACATCCACATCATTTCTTGATGTTACAAGAGGAGCAGGTAGTTCTGCGCCTGCTAACGTGGCTGCCAGTCATGTTGATGATTCAGCAATTAAATTAATTACTTTTACAGAAGGTATTTTCAGTAACTTTAAGGATAAACTAAGAAATACTAATGTTACAGCTGCTGTAACGGCTTCTGTCCCGGACGATTCATCTGCCGTAGATTTAGCTGTGGGGTCTACAGCTGGCTTTCCTGCTAGTGGAACAATCCTGGTAGGTAATGAAAAAATGACTTATACAGAAAAAACCGACACAACTTTCAAAATTGCTTTAAATGGAAGAGAAGCAGATAACACTACTGCCTTTACAGGCGCAACCGGAGATATAACTGGAAATATATCTGCTACAGTCACATCAATAACTATTGATACTGTACAAAATGGACCTTTCCCTGAGACTGGTACTCTTCTAATTGGTTCAGAACAAATAACTTATACAGGTTTTACAACAAGTGGTTCTGAAGTTACTTTTACTGGTTGCACAAGAGGGGTCAATGGCACAACTGCAGCTGCACATACAGATGCTACTGTTGATCCTGGTGGTTTAGTTCTCGGTGACGTAACTTTATTACCTGAAGTAAGTTTAGTTGAGAGTGTAGAAACGTTAGGAATGGAAACTCGAACAACATTAATTAATGATTCTTCAAATATAACAGCTACTGCTACAACAATTACAGTAGATGATACTTCAGGATTTGAAGACAATGGTTTCTTTAGAATAGGAAATGAATTAATTCAATATACTGGTAAAACGGCAACTTCTTTTACTGGACTAACTAGAGGTGCAGGGGGCACAACTGCTGCTGATCACAGTGATAACGATGCAATTTTTCAAGATATAACAGTAACTGATGATTGGGTGGATGAAAAGGATCCTGCATTAAAAATTGGTTATGATATTTCTGGCCAGAATTTTACTCTGCAAGGAATTCCTTCAAAAATAGGAACTTCAACACCAAGTAAAATGTTTTCTTTTTCTGCTTTTGGCCCTGGAGAAGGTAACCAAGCTAATGCTATAGGTCTTAAAACTCTAAGTAACAAAGCGTCTTCAAACATTGGTGGTGGTGCTGTTTTAAAAGCAGAGTCAGTTCTTTTTACGGGTGACCAAATAGCAGCTGACACTCAACAAGCTTTTGGAGTTGAGGTGTCATACAACAACCTTACAAGAAAATTTAGCATTGCTAGTGGATCAACTGGCGAAAATATTCCTGCAAATTCTGCTGTTGGTGTTGGAGATGCTGGACAGCCAGCATCCAACATAGAAATTGGAAGACTTGCAATTGTTGACGGTGTTGCCACAGCTTCTACAGCTGGTACTGGAGGCACAAGTGCTTTGCTAGGTATTAACGCAACAAATGGAATTACAACAGTAACAGCAGATACAGCTGGAAGAGGTTTACAATCAGAAGCAGCTGTATTGAATGGAAAAACTTCTAACGAAGACTTGTCTGAAGATTTTTTTCTATCAGATGCAGCAGAAGAAACAATTTTTGTTGTCAATGTCAATGATATAACCGCAGCCATCAAAGTACCTGAAGGTGTATACAACGGAACATCTCTTGCAACTGCTCTTCAGTCAAGAATTAATCAAATGGAAGACCTTTCTGGTAATACTGTTAACGGTGTGACTGTTGTATATAATACAACTAGCAACTCATTTACATTTACAACAGGAACAACTGGTTTAAACAGTAAAATCTTTGTCTCAGCGAGTGCTCGTATGGGATTAGATGAACTCGAGCTAGTAACAGGAACCACACCTTCTTTTGTTAATATGGCAGATACAATAGCTAAATCAGATACAGGACAATCATTATATGTTAATGATGCGGGTACTACTACTACTCTTGCACCAGACAATGCTTGGACACCCGAGACTGATGGTACATTTGCTAAGGTTTTTTTAAGACCTGGTGAATTAACTTTTGATACTCAAGGTAACTTATTAAGTCCAACACAAAAAGTGAATTATAAGGGTGACTTTGCAGCAGATGCAGCAGCAGGAACTAATGCTTTATCAATTGATTTAGATCTTGATTTTGATGGATCAACGCAATTTGCATCTGATTTTAATGTTAGAACAGTCACTCAGGATGGACAAACTGTTGGCAAGTTAGATGGTTTGGATATTGCTGCAAACGGATTGGTTAGTGCTAACTATACTAACGGTTTAAACATCGCACTTGGTAGATTAGTGATGGTTAACTTTAACAACCAAAATGGATTGAAGCAAATTGGTAATGCAACATATGTTGAAACTTCAGTTTCAGGTGTTGCAGCAGTTGGAGAGGCCGGCGCAGATGGTTATGGTACAATTTTATCTGGTTCTTTAGAAAGATCAAATGTTGATATTACTGAGGAGTTAGTTAACTTGATTACCGCACAAAGAAACTTCCAGGCTAACGCTAAGACAATTGAAACTAACACAAGTCTAACTCAAGCTATTATTCAAATTAGAACGTAGTTAAATAATTATTAAAAGGGATTTAAAATTATGGATCGAAGTATTTATACAGCTCTTAATAGTATGAATATTTTAAGAGACAACAAATCAGTTACAGCACAAAATTTAGCAAATATAAATGTAACTGGTTTCCAAAAAGATATTCAAATTAACTTTGAATCCGTATATTTAGATAGAGATAAGGGCATTGACCCAAGAGTTATGGCTTTACAAGATATTGGTGGTTTTGATCCATCTCCTGGTCCAACTCAACCAACAGGGGCATCATTAGATCTTGCCATAGATGGTAGCGGATATTTTATAGTAAAACCAGTTAGTGGTAAATTAGCTCTGTCAAGACGAGGGGATTTAACAGTGTCAGCTGATGGAACGTTAAGAGATGGAACCGGAACACAACTATTAAGCGTAGATCTTGAACCAATAACGATTCCACCTTACAGAAAAATATCAATCTCTGGCGATGGAATTATTAATATTGAACCATTAAATGCTCCAGAGGGACAAATAGTAAGAGTAGGGCAACTTGCTACTACTACTGGATCAGAAGTGCCACTAGCAAAATCTACAGATGGTTTTGTGAGAACTATAAATGGAACAATCCCTGAACCCGATAATAGAATCCGTCTTTTAAGTGGATTTTTAGAAGGATCTAATGTTAAGTCAGTCGATGAACTAGTAACTGGTATTGATCAATCTAGGGCATATGAAATAAATGTTAAGTTTATTAGCACTGCACGTGAAATAGATGAAGCTAGCGCATCTTTAATGAGAATGCCAAGCTAACTTTTCTTTAAAATATTGGCATATCAATTGCATTGTAATTCTATATTCAAAATAAGGAGTAGAATATGTCAAATGCAATGCACGTAGCCAAAACAGGTTTGAATGCACAAAATAGTAGAATGCAGGTAATAGCTAATAATCTTGCTAACGTAAATACTACAGGTTTTAAAAGAGATAGAGCTAATTTTGAAACTCTATTATATCAAATAATCAAAGCCTCTGGTGCTCAGACATCTGGTGAAACAAGAACAAACTCTGCTTTTTCTGTAGGAACAGGTGTACGCATTATAAATGCAGATAAATTATTCACACAAGGTAACATTGTTTCTACAGATAATGCATTAGACATTTCAATTGATGGATCCGGTTTTTTCCAAGTTTTAATGCCAGATGGAAGAATTGGATATACCAGGAATGGTGCTTTTGGAAGGAATGCTGAAGGTCTTTTAACTACTGCCTCTGGTTATGTCATTCAGCCGGAAATTGCTATTCCAGAGGGAGTAACAAATATTAATGTGTCTGCAGATGGTATTGTATCAGTACAAAATCCAGGTGAGGTGGAAGCAGAAGAAGTTGGTCAATTTCAGTTAGCAGATTTTGCAAATGCAAGGGGTTTACAGCCAATAGGTCAATCAATGTTAGTTGAAACTCCAGCAAGTGGTCCAGCAGTTATAGCGAATCCTTTTGAAAATGGTTTTGGTAGTTTAGTACAGGGAGCTCTTGAAAGTTCCAATGTAAATGTTGTTCAAGAATTAGTTGACATGATTGAAACACAAAGAGCGTATGAAGTTAACTCAAAAGCAATATCAGGAGTTGATGACATGCTTAGATTTGTAAACCAAAATCTTTAGACTGAAGGGAATAAAATGAAAAAAATAATTTTTCTCATTTCTTTTGTAACGCTAAGTGGTTGTACAACTTATGTTGAAGAAGTAAATAATCAACAGTTCAAGCCATTAAGACCATCATTTGAAGAATTTGAAAGAGCTGAACCATCTAATGGTTCAATATATAGCACTAGCTCTTCAGGACTTTTTTCTTCAGATAGAAGAGCAAAAAAAGTTGGAGACATTTTGTCAGTTACTTTAAGTGAAACTTTTTCATCTAATAAAGCTGTTACAAACTCTTCTGCCAAGGCTGATGTAATTGGAGCAGATATAGGACCAACAGGTATTTTAAGAAACTTTGCTGGGTTAGGTGGGACTGCTCAAAAAACAAACTCATTTTCTGGATCTATGGCTACAAATCAGTCAAATAGTTTAAGTGGCACTCTTTCGGCTACAATAGTTAGAGTTTTTCCAAATGGTAACTTAGAAATTAAAGGTCAAAAGAAGTTAAGGATTACTGAGGGTACCGAATATATTCGTCTTAGTGGCATTATAAGACCAGAGGATATATCTACAACTAATACCGTTTCTTCAGCAAAGATTGCAGAGGCTCAAATTGAGTATGTAGGTGCAGGAATATTAGATAGTGCCACAAAACCAGGTTGGGGAAGTAAAATCTTTAGAGCAATTTCACCTTTTTAAGGAATTTAGTTATGAAAAGTTTTAAGCTACATTTTTTCTTTATTTTTCTTTTTTCTACAGTTATTCAAACTGTTTACGCAGATAGATTAAAAGATATGGTTAGCTTTGCCGGAATTAGGTCTAACCAATTAATGGGTTATGGAATTGTTGTCGGATTAGATGGAACAGGTGACTCATCACTTGCAGTAACACTTCAAAGTATGCAGTCAACAATATCACAATTTGGAATGAATGTTGATGCAGGTAGTTTAAGCGGAAAAAATTCTGCTGCTGTTATGATTACTGCAGACTTAAACCCGTTTACAAAGGTGGGTCAAAAAATTGGTGTAACAGTTTCATCAATGGGGAAAGCAAAAAGTTTAAGAGGTGGTACTCTTTTAATGACACCCCTAAAAGGTGCAGATGGTAAAACTTACGCCATTGCTCAAGGTAATCTCGCTGTAGGTGGTTTTGGTGTTGAAGGCGCTGATGGTTCTTCTTTGTCAGTAAATATCCCTACAGTTGGGACAATTTCTAATGGTGCAACTGTAGAAAGAATGGTTGAAGCACCTTTTATTAATTCAGAAAATTTTGTAATGAATTTGCACCAAGGAGATTTTACAACCGCTAATAGAATTACTGAAGAAATTAACAAAGTATTTGGTCCTGATGTTGCTAAAGCTTTAGATCACACTTCAATTTCTGTAAGAGCTCCCAAAGATCCTTCTCAAAAAGTAAGTTTTATGAGTTTATTAGAAAATCTTGAGGTAGATCCTGCATCACCAATTGCAAAAGTTGTAGTAAATGCAAGAACTGGTACAATTGTTATTGGAGGTGATGTAAGAGTAACTCCAGCTGCAGTAAGTCACGGTAGTTTAACTGTAAAGGTCAATGAAGATACAAATACCACTCCTGGACAAACACGATTTGATGATGCTGGTAATATTACACAAGCAACAGATGCTAATACACAAAATGACACTGAAATAAAAGCTGGTGCAGATACCGCATCTGCATTTGTTTTTGACGCAGGCACTTCATTAGCTGACGTCGTTGATGCAATTAATGCAATTGGAACCACAAGTTCTGACTTAGTTGCAATACTAGAAGCTTTGAGAGCCGCTGGTGCATTAAGAGCACAAATGATTATTATTTAAAGGATGAGTTAATGGATAATTCATTATCTAAAGTTAATCAAATTAGTCATTTAGCTACAAAATCTGTAAATGATAAAAATATTAATTTACTAAAAAACAAAAGTTATAATGACTTAAAAGTTGTTGCTGATCAGTTTGAGTCTATTTTTGTTTTTCAACTGCTAAAACAAGCAAGGCAAAGTAAGTTAGCAGAAGGAATTTTTAGTTCTGAAGCACAAGATACATTTAACAATATGCTTGATATGGAATATTCAGAAATTTTATCTAAAAAGAACAACCTTGGAATTGCTGAAGCATTAATAAAACAATTTCAATCAAATATTTATCAAAAAAAGGATAAATAAATGGCCTCTTTATTTGAAATTGGAAAAACTGGAGTTCAAGCATACAGACAAGCTTTGTCAGTAACTGGGCAAAATATTGCTAATATAAATACTGATGGATATAATAAAAGAAGAGCTGATGTAAGTGAAGTTGCTGGTGTAACAGGTGGGCCAACCAATGTTTCAGATAGTTCAGGTTTGGGTGTTAGGGTTACTAATGTTCGAAGATCGTTTGATGCTTATCTCGCAGATAAAACACGAACATCACAATCTGATTATGAAATGTTAAACGATTTTGTTTCTAAATTAAGTGACTTAGAAAATATGCTTCTACCTTCTGGAAGCGATTTAGGTGTTTTCATAGGCAGATTTTTTGATACCCTTCAAGATGTAGCAAGTAATCCCGATAGCATTTCAGCAAGAGCAGTCTCATTGGAAGCTGGTAAATCATTGGCATCTGCTTTTAACAATTATGACGAACAATTTAAAAATTTTAAAACAAACTCACTCAGGCAAATTGATATAAAGATAACTGAAGCTAATTTATATTTAGATCAGTTAACTGAAATAAATAAATTGATTGCTACAAGCGGCACAAGTGATGCATCAAATGATGTTTTAGATGCAAGAGATAAATTATTAATAGATTTATCTAAACTTTTAAATTTTACTGTAGATTATGCAGATACAGGTGAGGCAATTGTAAGATTAGGTGATTCAGGAAATGGAGCTTTTCTAGTAAATAGAAATAAGAAATCAATTATAACGTCAGCTTCAGATGATAAAAATATTTCACTAATTATAAATGAAGGTGCTGGTAAAAAAACAGCTGGTATTTATTCCTCTGGAATTATTTCAGGAATCTCAAATTTTTATAGTTTAGTTGAGACTGTAAGTGGTGAGATTAGCAAACTTGCTGAGCAATTTACAAATGATGTAAACGAAATACAAACGTCTGGCACTGATCTTTATGGAAATACTGGTAAAGCTATGTTTTCAGTAAACTCTATGTTGGCCAAACCCAACCTTGATAATAAATCAGAATTAAAATTCAATGTCATTGAGGGTGATCCTAGTAAAATTATTCAAGAGAAAATTTTAATAAATTATTCGAAGATCAATAATAATTGGGAAATACGGGACTCAAAAGGTTTAAAAACCACTACTGGGAACAAAATAAATTTCAATGGTTTTCAAGTTGAAATCTTTGGTCAACCGCAAGATGGTGACGGTTTTCAAATATCTCCCGCTTTAACAAAAGCAGGTGCAATGAAATTTAATCTTTTAAATCCTGAAGAGTTTGCAGCAGCATCCAAAAATTTAATTTCAAAAAACTCATCAAATGTAGGTAATGTAGAGTTAAACATTATCGGATCTTCATCTGCAAAAGAATTTGCATTTCCTCCTAGTTTAGACAAAGTTTTTACTTCAAGTGACAATCCACTTGTTGCTACATCTTTTTTAAAAAATGGTCCAATAACAACTATTCCTTCATCTACTAAATCCATTAATTTAAGTTCACTTGGAAACCAATCATCTGCTACATTTACAATATCAGACGCTGATATTAAAGGTTTTTCAACCTTCAATATCAAGCTAGCCGTTGGTGGAAATAATGAAGAAATTACGATAAATTCTGCTGCTTCAGATCCTGGAGATGGAATAAAAACTGTTCAAGAATTTGCTAATCTTCTTAACTCGGGCTTAATGCTAGATGGTATAGGTCAACATGATTTTAGAAAATTAGGATTATTTGCTTCAGGTTCAAATGGTTATCTTACTATTGGCTCATCTTCATATGATATTACGAGTTCTTCCATCTTGTCTAGAGGAAACTCCTTTAGCCCTTCAATTTCAAATTTAACTCCAGAAGAAGCTGTAGCAAGTAACTTACAAGTTTTTACTAGGGATGGAAGACATGTTTCTGGAACTTCACTTAATGCTACTGAAATAGCATCATTATTAAAAACTGAAAATGGTTTCCTAGAAAGTGCTGAATATAGGAATGATTATTTAAACAATAACTACAGAGGCATTAACACAAATAGAAAAACTGCAAGTGGTGACTTTACAAGTAGTTTTGGTTCAAATCTCAGTTATAATGAGCAAGCAACCGATATGGACGGATTGTTGACTTCAAAAACAGTTACTAATGGAGATTTAACACTCGACGGTATAAAGACTAATTCAAGGGAATTAAATTCACATATTTCTATTGTATGTGAAAAAGATGAATCTTCAAGGACATTTACTGTTACTGGCTATGACCTTGACGGATTATATCAAACAGAGACTATTCCTGGTGGTAATGCGACTACAGTTGTTGGTGAAAAAATCTTTAGTCAGGTAAGTAATATCAGTATTGATGGAGACTCTTCTGGTAAAGTTACAATCGGAACAGAAGCTGTTGGATATTCTCTTAAAATTATTAATAACGACAACATAGAAAAAGTAACTAATGTTCCTGTTGGTGCAAGTGCGTTTTATTTAGCTGACAAATTAAAAACTGAAATGGCAGGAACAGGAGTACATGTTTCCGCTAATACGAAAGTATTGCTTGGTCCTTTTGAAACTGGTGTAAGTGGATCCATTACATTTGACTTGAAAGGTAAAAACACTGAAGCAGTTTCAATAAATGCAAGTATAGCTTCATCAGATATATCAGCACTTGCCAAAAGAATAAATGAGTACTCATCTCAAACAGGTTTGTTAGCAACAATCACAAATGATTTTAAAAAAATAATGATTGAATCAAGTGATGGATACGACATTAACCTAAAAAATATTACTGCTCCTTCTGACTTTTATCTTGAAGCATTTGGAAAAGATTTTGAACAATTAAGTAAAAATGATTCACAAAGAAATTCTAAATTGTTAATAGATGTAAGCGATCCAAAAAAGATTTCAGCTAATATTAAGGGTGAATTAAAATTTGTATCAAGTGAAACTTTTGATACACAAATAAATTCAGGAGTTATTAATGATGCAGTTAAAGATCCTCTAACAAACGGATATATTAATTTAAATAGAAATAAAACTGGGGAAGTTGTTACTATAAATCCAGAAATATTTAATGATTTAGATAATAGTCTTGGATCTCCTGATGGTAAAAAAGCTATTGTTGGTTTGTCTAAATATGGGATTGATATAAATCAAAAAGATTATAAATTATTTGTAAATGATGATGATAGTTTGTTTGAATCTGATAATCCTGGTCTAGGGGTTATTGCAACATTAACTGGAGATTTAAAGGACGCTAATAACTTAAATGCTATCGTGACTATATACTGCTCGGAAGATGAAACAGGAAATACATTTACTGTCACTGGCACAGATTCAAGTGGAACTACAATTACTGAAGATATAGACGGTGTAGATGGTACTGATAATAATACTACGAATACTGCCATAGGTTTAACAAAGTTTACAACTATAACATCAATTGAAACATCAGTTGCTACTAGTGGAAATATAAATATAGGTACTATTGGTCATAATGAAATAAATGATGATGATAGTCTAGTTCAACTAACATCTTTCACATCTGGAGTAGCAATTGAAATGGATGGTGTCTTATCAACATCAAACTACCTTGGGGCAAAAATACAAGTAAAAAGTAGTGAAGATACAACTGGAACAACTTTTATAATTAGTGGTATAGGTTTAAACAATGAGGTTTTAGAAGAAAGAATTTCAGGATCAAATGGTGGAGTAGTAACTACCAACGATATTTTTAAATCTGTAACATCAATAACTCCATCAACTCCATCGGGAACAGATAATGGTCAAATTAGTATCGGCACTAAAGCAGCAGATGGAGGTTGGAATACAACAATTGATGCAAATGCTCTTAATGCAGACACTCAATCAGAAATATCTACAGCATTACTAACGTCTTTAAGAACTGAAACTCCAACTTCTCAACTAAGAGGTGTCGTTTTAAACACATTACCAGAAGATGGGCAATCTGTAGACTTAAGTTTTGAAGGTCAAGTTTATAATTTAAGGATGAGCTCAGGTGAACTACAAGTTGAGGGACCAGAAAATAATAGAATTAGAGCTAGATTTAATGGTACGTCTGAGAATATACAGAACTTGATTTCAACATCTCAAACTGGTACTGCATCTACACAATTAATTATAAATGGTTTAAATTCTGTCGCAGCTGATGAAGATGGACTTGTTGATAATGAAACGCTTGCTTCTCCCGGTGGTTCTTTTGCTCTAGATGGTGCCCAAACAAGTTCAGGAGTAGCCACTAATTTGAAATCTACAGTTATTATTTCAAGTTCTTCCGATAATGAAACTGTTACTTTTACTATTACTGGAAAAAATTTAGACGGAAATGAACAAATAGAAATTATCACTGGTGTTAATGCAAATAGTGTTAGAGGAACTAAGTTATTTACAGAAATAACAAGCATATCTTCTGATGCTGCTGCCACCGATATTACTGTTGGAACAGAACCTGCCTTTGGATCTACACTGGGTACAAGAGTATCTATAACTTCAACTGCAAATGAAAGTGATAATTCTTTTACAATAGTTGGTATTGGCACAGATGGATTA
The DNA here is from genome assembly GCA_902592615.1 of uncultured SAR116 cluster alpha proteobacterium. GTDB lineage: Bacteria > Pseudomonadota > Alphaproteobacteria > Puniceispirillales > Marisalimonadaceae > Marisalimonas. The sequence goes on from CACJFI010000016.1 coordinate 17,128, forward strand.
AGTAAAACTGAAACTGTTTTGGGTCCAAATTCTGGGAAAACCGTTGTTTCACTAGGTTTGTTTAGCACCATTACTTCGATTACCCCATCTTCAAATACTAAAGGTAGTATAGAAATTGGTACTGCACCAGGATATGAACTTATTGCAACTGCAGAAGGTACAATCGAAGGAGCGCAATTTAAGTTAGTTTCTAGCACTGCAAATACTGCAAATGCAGAAATGTTTGGATTAAAAGAAGGCACGACTTCAATGCTTGGAAATTTTGTTGTTCAACCTACAACTTCAAATCCAGCAATTGGGATAGAAATTACAGAAAATGATGTTAAATCAAACTTCACTATAAAATTTGATAATAACATACCAAAATTTTTTAATAGTGATGGATCAGCAATTAGCGACACACCACCTACATCCATCACTTTGTCATGGAATGAATCTTCAGGCACTACAGATGAAGATTCATTATTCAGTGGTAACATCTCTGAAAATGTTGGTGTAATTACTAATGGGCTTTTGTCAACAACTGACGATGAAGGTTTATTAACAAGTAAATCAGTAACAGCAGGTAATATAATTTTGGATGGTAATTTAAAAAATTCAAAAGCTTTAAATGGTAAAATAACAATCTTTTGTGATGGAGATGAAACAAGTAATTCTTTTGAAATTTCTGGCTTTGATACTGATGGTGTATTTAGGACTGAGATAATTTCAGGCACGAGCAATTCAACAGCAATAGGTACTATTTCATTTAGCGAAATCTCATCTATCTCTGTAAGTAATAATACAGCAAGTACTATTAAGGTTGGCGTTGAAGCAACTTCAGTTGTTATAGAACCACAAGTTATCACAATTACACCAGCTGGAAATGACACAGACGATAAGTATACAATCACTGGTTTAGACCAGTTTGGAAATATACAAACTGAAGTTTTAACAGCTAAGGGAGCAGGCGAAACTATAATTGGAGAAAAAGTTTTTACTCAGATTTCATCTATTATTCCTTCAAGAACGTCTGCCGGTACATTCAATGCTTCAGGTTCAACCATAGAAGTAGGTACAAAAAAGGTAGGCAGATTATCTTTAAGTTATACTGTTGACAAACTTGATTTCAAAATTGACTCAAGTCCTAATGCAAACAAGGTATATGGTCTAAAAACTCAAAATATTAGAGCTGTAGTTGATAGTAATGGAATAAAAGTATCCTCCTTTTCTGGTGAACCAGTTAAGGTTGAAATCCCTGATGGGTCAATTGAAAACTCAGTTGCTGAAAAAATAAGCTTAACTAATTTACCACCAGAGGATCTAATTACAATTGTAATGGGTGGAGGTGCAAGAAAAATAAGTACTGAATATGATCAATTTTCTGAAAGTGATCATTTAAATAGTGAATTAGATCCTGAATTAACAATAAAAGTTGATACACTAAATAAAAATAAAGTTGAAATTTTTGATAAAAAAACTGGTCATTCTATTGCATCAAGAATCCTTGATGTTAATAGAGTTTTTGAAATAAATAATACTAAACTTCAATTTTCTGATGATACTATAGTTAATAATAGTTTTGATTTTTCCAGTAATAAAGATGGTTTTGGAGACAACAGAAATATAATAAATATTTTAAGTCTTCAAGGATTAGATAAATCGGGTGGTAACAAGGGAAATTTTCAAGAAATTTTTAATATTACAGTTGCTAAAGTAGGATCAAATGTTCAAGCAAATAAGTTATCTCTTGATTCAGCTTCAAGCACTTTAGATGCTGCAGAGGCAAGTCAAAGTGAGTTTGCAGGCGTCAATCTAGATGAAGAGGCCGCTCAATTACTTGAATTTCAACAAGCTTACCAAGCTTCGGCACGAATTTTGCAAACAGCTAAAGAAATGTTTCAATCTCTTATAGATGTTGTTTAATAATTAAAGTGGTTTTAAAATGCAGATTAGTTCAAAATTATTTAATCAACAGCAATTAAAACAATTTTCGTCAACAACTGAAGAGCTTCAGGATCTTCAAAATAAAATTGCAACTGGTGAAAATATTTTAAGAGCGTCAGATGATCCTGTTGGATCTGTTGAGTTATCGGGCTTAAATGTTGTAAAAAAGCAAATTGAACAATACGAAAGAAATGTGAATTCAGCCAATGACAGGTTATCATTGTTAGATAAAAATCTTGAAAATTTATCAAATATTTTTACTAGAGTTCAGGAATTAATAATTCAGGCTTCAAGTGATGTGCTCGGAGCTTCAGATAGAGAAGCGATCGCAATTGAAGTTGACCAAATGAAGGAGGAAGTATTAAGTTTAGCTAATGCTCAAGATAGTAATGGTAGCTATTTATTTAGTGGTTATAAAACTAATACAATACCCTTTCAAAAAGATTTGGCAGGCAAAATAAATTATAAAGGAGATAGGGGTATATCATCTTTATCAATTTCAGAATCCAGAGTTATTGAAACAACACTTGACGGAGGGACACTTTTTCAAGCTGTAAAGGGTGCTTCAGGTGAAAATGTCTCAATTTTTCAAATGCTGGAGGATATTAGCTATTCAATTAGGACTGCATCAGGTGGTGTAAATTCAGTTAAATCAACAGGAGTTGCAGAATTAACTTTTGAAAATCAAAATCCTGGCACCTGGACATTCGATTTAACAGGTAATTTAGGAACAGCTACTATTTCAACTGAAATTACAGGAGAAGATCCTTCAGAATTTGTAAAACAAATTAATCTTAGTTCTACAGGTGTTGTCGCAAGTATAATGGAGGATGGAAAAACAATAAAATTAATAGATTCTGTAAATGGTCCTATGGAAATAAGTAATCTATCAGTTTATAACGTTGAAACAGCACAAAAAGTTCCCTCTTCCTTTTTTCAAGTGCAACCAACAGATGGCTCTGGCAACAATATAGGTGGCATCCAAAAATTATATGATAATGATCAATTACCCTCAAAACAATTAGATAATGTAGCTGCAACTCAAGTACATGTTTCAAATAATAGAGGAGAAATAGGTGCAAGGACAAATTCTTTAGAAAGACAATCGGAACTCCTGGCTAACAGAAGATTAGCAGTAGAAAAGAATGTTAGTGACTTAAAAGATGCTGATCTAGCTGCTCTAGTCACCAATTTACAGAGTATGTTAACTTCAATGCAGGCAAGTCAACAATCATTTGTTAAAATTTCACAGCTTAATTTATTTGATTATTTAAGATAATCTATATTAAAATAGATCAGGTTCTTGATCAAAAACTTCCCCAATCCAATCAATATCCTCAACATCTGAAATCACCCAACCTGCAGTTGCTTTGGGTAGGGCGTCGTTGCGTATACTGAATATTGTTGCTTTAAATATTTTGAAGCTCTTCTCTGAGTCATAATCTTTTATTTTTTGAGGATTAAAAGCAGAAGAAAACATCCCTGAAAGTTTTCTTTCACTTCCACTGGATTCAAACTTTACCCTATAATGAATATAATCATTAATGTAATTAACTGCTTCTTCACCTGCGTTGATTTCAGACAGAAATTGTAAAATTTTTTCGGCCAGTTCAAGTATCTCTTCAAATTTTACCTCATTATAACGTTCATTTACAGCTTTAGAATATTTTCTAGAAATACTAGCTATTGAGTTATTTGAGGAGAGAAATTCCTTGCTAGTTTGAGCGCCAAAAATTCCGAAAATCCATTCTGGGCAATATTTTGACAATTTATCACCTATAAGTAGCTTTAAAGACTATATAAATGATAAATATACTTTTTTTTTTTTAAATCAATAAGATTATTATTTAATTTGTTTCCAACCACTTAAAATTTCTTCAACAGGTGGTATTGCATCATAGACCATTTTAGAATTTTTTTGCGTAAACCCCTTCAAAATTGAACTTTTGCAAAATTCATAAATATTGAATAAATTTTCGGCAATTTCCTTACCTTCTTCGAAATTCAAACTTGATTGTAATATATAAATAGCAGTTAGAGATTTAGAAAAACTATTAGACTTGATATTTGAAATTACAGGCTCATTATCTATTGAATATGCTAAAGTTTCCATATTTTTTTTAAGATCTTTTAAAACCTCTTCAACAATTTTATGTGGGTTTAGATTAGTTGTTTTTCCAGCAACATCGTCAGTAAGATACTGCTTCATAGAAGCGTTATAATTCATAAAAAAACTCCAAATATTTTTAACCTTCAAAATAAATTACGGATAATTATTTGTAATGTTTAGAAATAAAAAATTTTAGTGTTTTTCAATTTGATTAATTTCATCAGAAATGTCTAGGTAAGCTTGTAAAACGTCATTTTCAGAAATTATACCAATCATCTCTTTTGTTTTTTTATTAATTACAGGAATGCTCTCTCCAACAAATCTTGATAATTTTTTAATAACAAAAAGTAAGTTTGCACTTTGATCAATAACAAGTGGATTTTTTTCGCAAAAGTTGATGAGATAAGATCCCTCATTATTTATTAAATTTATAAGACTAACTTTACCAATATATTTTTTATCATTTGATATAATATATCCTTCTGTGGTTTTGTGTTGAATAAGCAAATTGATAGCATTTTTAACGGTTGTTTTAGGCCTAAGTTCAGTATATTTGTGATCTACATAATTTTTTATTATGGCTTCATTTAGTCTTATTTGTTCACGTCCTTTTGTAATGGCAACACCACGTAAAAGTAATTGTTTATCAAATAAACTGTTTCCAAACGTTCTACTTGTAATAAATGAACAAACCACTATTGGAAATGTTGCTGCTATCGCGTATTCATAAGAACCAGTAAGTTCTAAAACCAAAATAATTGCAGTAATAGGCGCTCCAATAACAGAACTTGAAACAGCCGCCATACCAGACACAGCAAGAACAGAGAGTAAATCTGGATTACCTGATGTAATTGGTAATTGATAAATTATTGCACCTAAAACACCTCCTAAAAAAAGAGCAGGAGAAAATGTTCCTCCAAAAAACCCAAAACCTATACAAATGCCTGTTAAAATCAATTTACCAATTAGAAGCATCACGAGATAACTAAGAATTTTATCATTTGTAATTACAGACATTAATACTTCTGTTCCTAACCCCAAAATTTCACTAAAAACCATTCCGCATAAGCCACAACAGAAGCCTGCAATAATTGGAGCCTGCCAGGTTTGTAATCTTAATTTAGAAGGAATGGAACCAAATAAAATTATCGATTTCATGAAACAAATTGCAACTAAAGCAGCTAAAGGACCTATAAGGATTAAACTTGTTAATATTTCACTCATTTCAAATGGTATTGCTGTCAAAAGAAGAGGGGGACTTACAATGCCAATTTCACCAGCGGAAAAGTTAGCAGCCATTGATGAAATAGCAAGAGCTGCTACAGCCTTCATTGAGAAATGTCTTAGTACTGTTTCGTGAGCAAAAATTATGCCTGCAATAGGGGCGCCAAAACCTGCTGAAATTGCAGCAGCAACCCCACTACCAATAACAATATCATGTGGAATTTTTGGAATGAAACTCCGTCTTCTAATAAATGATGAAACTGTAGCACCAAAATGTACTAATGGACCATAAATTCCCACCGATGCTCCACCACTAATTGAGATAAATGAGGCTAATGTAGATCCAAATCCACCTCTAATGTTTAATATTCCTGCTCTGTGATGTGCAGCATATATAGTGTCAGCGGGTCCAAACCATCTTGGAAGTTTTAAAAAATACATCAAAAGACCAACAAGAATTGAACTAGGAACACATATCAAAAGAGGTATTAGATTAAGTGAAAAATTTCCTAAATTAACTGCTACAGAAAGATTTTCACTATAAAAAAAATATTCATATATATTTTTTGCACTTATTATAAATAATTGTGCGACGATTGATACTATTGTGCCAACTACTGCTGCTATTATTAATAATGCTAGATTATCAATAATTGCCTTTACGCTTTTATTCTTAACCATAATCAGCTCCAGATATGATTAGTACATAATTTTTACACAAAGTCATTGAAAATAATAAAACAAATTAGTTTTCAAATTATTTGAAATAGTAGGCATAAAACTTGCATCATAGTGGTCGTTAACATCTAAAATAGTTTGAGGGCTTCTATGACAACAGTAGATTACCTAAGTGCAATAAATCAGTCAGGTAGTGGATTGAACATTACCCAAATTGTTGATAGCTTGGTTGATGCAGAAAAAAATCCTCAAGAAAATGCAATTCAAACTAAGATTGATGACAAAACAACATCAATTTCTGCAATAGGCGAAGTTAAAAGTGCCTTATCAGTTC
>CACJFI010000017.1 GCA_902592615.1 uncultured SAR116 cluster alpha proteobacterium
TAACTGCCCAATTTGCGTTTGCAATTTTTAAAAAACTTTGAATTGTTATCAAAATAATTATAGGAAAAGAAATCAGAGCGAATAGAGTTATTTCTCGGTCTTTAAATAAGCTATCCATTATTACCAAAAGATATAATAAAAATAATAATGGCCCAAACACCAAAAATTGAGATGATAAAAAATCAATCACATTGTTATAGTTGAGAGAAATTACTGAGAGATTTGCGTTTGAGATAGTATGATTTATCGTTGCAAATTCATTTAAATAATTCCAATATAGATTTGTGCTTGTTATCAAAAAGCTTGTAAACAAAATGATTAATATATTTTTAATACTTAAAAATATACTTCGGTCGTAAATTAGCCACCAAATAATGAAGAAAATCAAAAAATATAAAGCTGCATATTTGGATAAAAATGCGAAGCCAAGAAAAATACCTACAAAAAAAGATATTAAGCTAGAATTTTGTCTCATTGAAATTAATAAAAATAATAAAGATAAAGACCAAAATAATAATAGTGGAGTATCAGTTGAAATTATAAATCCACCTAATGAAGCTACTGGTGTAAATATCCAAATTAAAGCTGAAATTTTTCCAGAGTTTGCACCAAATACGTATTTCGCGGTTCCCCATAAAATTAAAGAAATAAATAAATGTGTAATGGGTGCAAAAAGTCTTACTGCCCATTCTTCATTTCCAAAAATAAAAGTCGAAAATGCAATCAGCCATGCTATTAATGGTGGCTTAGTGTAATAGCCAAAGTCTATATTCCTCGACCAATGCCAATATTGTGCTTCGTCAACAGACAATTCTATTGGGGATACGTATAAAGAATATATCCTTAAAATAGTTATGGTAATTAAGATAAAAAGAGCTATAGGAGTGTTAAGTAATGTTAAGCTTTCTCTCTTGTTACGGAGTGACAACATCCCAATCTCCCGATTAGTATAAATTATTCTATATTTAATAAAATTACAATATTATTGTGGGTTAGTAGTTTAAAAACAAATAAAGCTTACGTTCTTGATTTGTTGTACAATTGAGTTTAATTAATAACTTAAGCCAACAGATGAGTTTTTAGATGAATTTTAGTAATGAAATAAATGAATTAATTGAGGATTTTTCTTTTTTTGATTCTTGGGAAGATAAGTATCAATATCTCATTGATATGGGAAGAAATGTTCCTCAAATGGATGAAGCGCTTAAAACTGAAGAAAATAAAATGAAAGGCTGCCAATCTTTAGTATATTTTTATAAATATTATAATGAAGATGGAACTATTACTTTTTTAGCGAACAGTGATGCAGCCATAGTTCAAGGGCTTATTGCTTTAATGTTAAAAGTTTTTTCAGGTAAGAAACCTCAAGAAATTTTGGACACAAATATAAATTTTCTTGAACAAATTGGATTGAATGATCATTTATCTCCTACAAGAAAAAATGGTCTTTCTTCTCTTGTCTCTTCGATTAAAAATTCGGCTAAAGAGAAATTAACATAGGAAATACAATTTGGTTGTTTCTGGAAAACAATATGAAATTTCTAGTTTAACTAATAATAAAGTTAAATTAATAAATAGTTTATATCATCGTAAATATAGAAAAGATTTAAACCTTTTCGTTGCAGAAGGTGTTCGAATTTGCAAAGAAGCTTTAGAGAGTAATTGGGATATTAAATATTTATTATTTAATAAAGATAATAGAGATAACTTAGCTATACATGATTTAGTGAATGAAACAACTTCATTAGGTGCAGATACAATAGCAGTATCTTCTCAAATTTTATCTAAATTGTCACATAAAGATAATCCACAAAATGTATTAGGTGTTTTTATACAAAAATGGCATCGTCTTCCTAATTCTGTTGATAATAAACGCATTGTTGCTCTTGAAAATGTTAGGGATCCTGGTAATTTAGGCACAATACTAAGGACTATGGATGGTATGGGGGCTAGTGACTGCGTTCTCCTTAATGAATGCACAGACCCTTTTTCATATGAAGCAGTAAGGGCGAGTATGGGAGCTATTTTTAATATAAACATTATATCCTCAAATCTTAAACAGTTTTTAAAATGGAAGTCTAATAAAAATATTAGTTTGATTGGAACCTCATTAAAGAAAGCCTCGAATTACACCAAGGCTAATTGGAAAACACCTTTTGTTTTAGCCATGGGTAATGAGCAAAAAGGTTTATCAGATAAATTTATCAATAATTGTGATCAATTGATAAAAATACCAATGCTGGGTAAATCAGACAGTCTTAATTTGGCGGTATCAACAGGAATTGTTCTGTATGAATCAATTAGGAAAAATCCTAATTAAATTATTTATTGTTCCCATCTAGCAAAGATGGCTGTATTTATTTGTCTTGGATTTTTCTGATCTTCAACAATGGACAGTTCGCCTGACTCAACTTTACCAGAAAAATTTCTCATGGTTTCATATAATGCAAAATGTAAAGCTAAGTGACTAGATCTAATCGCATAGCTATTTAGAATAATAAAAATAGGTTCAGGGGTTAAAATTTGAGTAATTAACTTTAACAAAATTGGAAGATCATTAAAAAAATCCCATATTTCACCATTTGGCCCTCTTCCATATTTTGGTGGATCAAGAATTATACCGTCATATTTATTTTCTCGACGGATTTCTCGTTTAACAAATTTAATGGCATCATCAGTTATGAATTTAATTGGTAAGTGTTGAAATGAAGATAAGTCCCTATTTTCAAAAGCAAAATTAATTGCTTTTTTACTTGCGTCAATATGTGTTACTGAAGCTCCATTAGAGGCTGCATGTAATGAAGCAAGACCTGAATAACCAAAAAGATTTAGAACTTTGGGAGAATAATTATTATCTTGAAGTTTTATAAAAGACTTTATTTTTTTTGAAGTCCAAAGCCAGTGTGGAGACTGATCTGGAAAAAAACCAAGATGTCTAAAAGGAGTTGGAGTCGCAAAGAATCTGATATTATCATATTTCATTTCCCATTTAAGTGGTACGTCCTTTTTAAGAGACCACTTACCAGCAGTATCCTTGTTTAATGGATTTGATGAAGATAGAAATGATCCAGAAGATTTTTCCCATTCTTTGTGGGACAATCTAGGTGACCAAAGGGCTTGTGGTTCAGGTCTAATAAATAGTAAATGTCCAAATCGTTCTAATTTTTTACCATCTCCAGAGTCAACAAAAGAATAGTCTATCCAATTGACAGGGTGTAATAAAAGTGGCTTCATTAGGAAATTTCCTTACAAATAAAATTTTGCAAAGTTTAAAACTAATGACAATATAAAATAAAAATTAGAGAAATTAAATGAAAATAAATGTTTCAATAATTATACCAGTATATGAAGCAGTGAATACAATAAAAAGATCTTTAAACTCAATCAATAACCAAAACATAGATTTAGAAAAAAGAATTGAGATTATTATAGTTATAGATGATGGAAAAAATTATAAAAATATAGTCCCTAAAATGAGTAAAAATATGTTTCTCAGGTTTTTTAAAACTGGTGGTATAAAAACAGGTCCAGGTAATGCAAGAAATCTAGGACTTTCAAAGGCAAGAGGAGAATATATTGGTTTTTTGGACGCTGACGATGAGTGGTCAGAGAATTATTTTGAAAAAATGTATGAATATGCAAAAAAAAATGGATTATCTTTTGCGCCAACACGAGTATACAAAAATGAAAAATTAATTGGAGAATTCGTAGGAAAAAATAAAAAGTATATATCTATAAATGATATAGGAAACATTCCATGTAGCTTTCATCCATTTGTAAAAAGAAACTTAATTAACAAATTTGAGAATTATAGAAGCCAAGATGTCTATAATACAGCTATATTACTAAATAAAAAAAACAAAGTAGGGATGATAGAAAATGAATATTATAAGTTAAACCTTCAAAAAGAATCAGTTACTAAAGAAAAGGGATTTTCAATTAAAATTGATCAAGCCTATAAAAAATATCAGATAAAATCATTGAAAATGAAGAACATAAAAGTATCAAAAATTTTTGCATTAAGACGAATTAAAAATAAGAAGTACATAAAATGGGCACAAAAAAATCAAAAAAGTTTTTATGAATATCTAAGTGAGGAAAAAAATGGATAAAATAACAACATGTGTATTTGATGCATACGGTACATTATTCGATGTAAATGCAGCATGTCGAGAATTATCAAAAGAAGTTGGTGATAGATGGAATGAACTTTCAAGTTTGTGGAGACTAAGGCAAGTAGAATACACCTGGTTAAGAAACTCAATGGAAGAATATATAGATTTTTGGAAAATCACATCTGATGCACTAGATTATGCAATGGAAACATTAAATATAAAAAATATACAATTAAGAGAAGAATTATTATCATTATATTTAAAACTCGAAGCTTATCCTGAGGTAAAACATGTTCTTGAAAATATCAAAAATAAGGGGTTGAAAACTGCTATATTATCAAACGGAAATAATAAAATGCTAGAGAGCGCAGTAATAAATGCGAATATCAAAACTTTGCTTGATGAAATTTTATCCGTTGATGAATGCAAAGTGTATAAACCTGCAAGTGTTGTATATGATTTAGTAGAAAAAAAAATGGGAGTAAATAAACAAAACGTATTATTTTTTTCAAGTAACGCATGGGATATGCATGCAGCTTCAAATTATGGATTTAAAACTATATGGGTAAATAGATTTGATAGAACATTGGAGAAGCTACCAGGAAAACCAGATCAAATCATAAATTCATTAGAAGAAATAGAAAATATATTAAAAAATTAACTATCGTGTCCTATGCCCCAATGCCAAAATTCAGATTTATAATTATTAAAAAATCTATTAATGATCATTTGATGAACTTCTGAAGCTCCGTCAACTAGCTTGGCTTGACGTGCATAACGATAAATCCATTCTAGTATAATATCTTTACTATAACCTTTAGCGCCATTTAATTGAATAGCAGTATCTGAAACATTATTTAAAGTATCGGCGACGAATATTTTGGCCATTGAAACATCTTGCCTAGATTTGCTACCATGTTCAATTTTCCATGCAGCTCTCATAACAAGCAAACGAGAAATATCAATGTCCATCGCGGATTTACCAAGTTTTATTTGAACAGATTCTCTATCTGAAAGTTTAAGACCAAAGCCTTCCCTAGTGGAAACATAATCTAAGGCTATTTCTAAACATCTTTTAGAGAGTCCTATCCATCTCATGCAATGTGTAAGACGAGCAAGGCCGAGCCGTATTTGAACAATTTTAAGACCTTTACCAACCTCCCCTAACCTATTATAATCAGGGATTTCTAGGCCATTATACTCTATCTCACAATGCCCACCGTGTTCTTCAGGGCCCATAATTGGAATACGTCTTTTAATTTTCCAACCTGGTTGATTTTTATGATAGAGGAAAGCAGTTAAGCCATCTTTAGTTTTGGCAAGTAGGATAAAATGTGATGCAACAGCAGCTCCTGTAATATACCACTTTAGACCATTAATTATCCATTTACCATTTGAATAAACAGCCTCTGTTTTAATCATTGATGGATCAGAGCCACCGCCAGGTGCTGGTTCAGTCATGGCAAGAGAAGAGCGAACATCCCCCTTAATTATTGGATCAAGCCATTTAAGTTTTTGTTCTTCAGTTCCTATTTTATTAAGTATATACATATTACCATCGTCAGGAGCAGCACAATTGAAACAAACAGGACCAAAAATTGATCTATTCATTTCTTCATATAGAGCAGACATACCAATAGGACCTAACCCCAGACCAGATCTAGATGAAGGCATTTGTGGTGACCAAAGACCAGCGGCTTTAACATCTAAGCGGATTTGATTTAGCAAATCTTCATTTATATTTTCATGTTTATCATATGATGAAATATCTGACTCTAGAGGAATAATCTTTTGATTAACAAAGTCTCTTGTTTTTAATCTTAGAGTTTCGATATGTTCAGGAAGTGTGAAATCCATAAATTTCTCCTATTGTCAAAGTCCTGTGCTTAGTCCACCATCAACAGCTATTGTAGCACCAGTCATATAGGAATTTAGTGGATTTAGTAACATAGAAATAATTACATCTAGTTCTTCTACAGTAGCAAATCTTTTGAGAGGTATTTTCTTTTTAAGTAAAACGCCTGCATCACCTTTTAATTGTTTTCTATTGATGTCTGTAAGTATGTAACCTGGTGCAAGTGCATTTACACATATATTATATTTTGCTAATTCTATTGATTGAGATTTAGTAATTTGTATTAAAGCAGCTTTGGTTGCTGAATATGCTCCAACAAATGATAAAGGTCTATAACCAAGAGTGGAAGCAATGTTAATAATTTTTCCATTATTATTTTTAATCATATTTGGAATTAAGGCATTTGATACATTAATTGAACCTAATAAATTAGTATCAATTATTTTTGATAAATCTGAATAAGACTCTTTATGTAATAATTTGGTATTTGCAATACCCGCATTATTTATTAAGGCGTAAATGTTTAGATCATTTAACTTCTTCTGCACTTGTAACTCGTCTCTAATGTCAAGTTCTAAATAGGAATGACCTAGATCTTGGTTAGGAAGAGATGAAATAACTGATTTTAGATTTTTTATATTACGTCCAACACCAATAATTTGGAAACCATCCTGCGCTAATACCTTAGAAAAATTGGCGCCTAACCCTCTGCTTGCACCTGTTATTAAAACAGTGTTAGATTGAACATTCATGTATAATATACCTAAAAAATAATTTAATTTGATGTATCAACAATAATAAATTAGTCATGTAAATATGTCAGTAAAAAATAAAATTAATAACATAAATCTTTGGTTAAAAAAAAATACATCAATTAATGAAAAAATATTATTTGTGACAAAGTTTGAAAGCGGACAATCTAATCCTACATTTCTTCTGAAATCTGAAGATAAAAGCTATGTACTTAGGTCAAAACCATTGGGTAATCTTCTTAGAGGTGCACATCGGATTGACAGAGAATATAAAGTAATGAGTGCATTATCAAATTCAAAAATTCCAATTCCTAAGATGTACGGATATTGTTGTGACATAAATATAATTGGAAGTGAATTTTATGTTATGGAATTTTTAAATGGTGCACACGAGTTTGATCCAGATCTTCCAAATTATTCAACAGAACAAAGAGATAAAATTTATAAACATAAAACTAAAATTTTGGCAGAATTAGTTAAATTAGATTTAAAAAAAATTGGTTTAGAGAATTTTGGCAAACCTTATGGTTATCTTGAAAGACAAATCAGTTTATGGATAAAACAATACAGAGACTCAGAAACAAAACATATAAAAAGTATGGAATACTTAATTGATACCATACCAAAATATATTCCAACTGAAATAGATAATTTGAAACCATGTCTTTTACATGGTGATTTTCGTTTAGATAATATGATTTTAGAAAAAAATAAATCTACTCCAAGAATAATTGGTTTGTTAGATTGGGAATTGTCAACACTATCACCTCCTTTCATTGATTTATCCTACTGGGTTTTAATGCTTAAATTTGAAAAAGCATGGCCAATAGGTGGTTTAAGTAAATTAAATAATCAAAAGTTTTACTCTGGCATACCAACTGAAGAAAAAATTTTAGAAAGTTATTTAAACTTAACTAGTTTTAATAAGCCAAAATATTGGAAATATTTATTAGCATTTAATTGTTTTAGATTTGCAGGCATTCTGCAAGGTATAGCAAAGCGTGTTATTGATGGAAATAACTCAGGTGAAAATGCTTATGAAGTGGGAGAACAAGCAGAACCAGTCGCAGATTTAGGTTCAAGAATACTCAAAGAATATCTCTAAATTTACTACTAAGAAATCTTTTTGGATTAATCATTAATATAGACGCAATAAAAAGTGATATTGAGGATATAGTTAACGCAATGCTATAAGAATTAAATAAATCTATTATGACTCCACCAAAATAAGGTCCTATCATTTGTCCAAGACTAAATGATGAAGTTAAAATGGCAGTAGAAACTCTAATGGATCCGTCATATCTAGACTGACCCTCTAATAATGCAAGTGCAGTTATTGGTATAAACGTTGAGCCAAGTAAAATAGATGCAGAAGTAATCCCAACTTTATTTTCTAATAACACGGGCATTAAAACCCCTAATCCCATTATAGCACAAGCTAAAAAAAGAGCTAAATCATTACCGATTTTTTTGCCAAACCATGGCCAAAAAATTACCATAGGTATGCCTGCTAAACCTACTAATAACCAAACATACATTTCAGTTGCTTCCAAACCAGACGTTTCTCTAGCCATGGCTGAAATAAAAGTGCCCAGAATTACGTATCCAAAACCGTACAAACCATATGAAATAGAAATTAAAGAAAAACTAAAATTATTTTTATAATTTGAATTTTGAGAATATGAATATTGCAAAATTTCGTTAGGAGTATATATAAAGATTGGAACAGCTAAGATTACTGATAACACAGCCACACCAATCCATAAATCATCCCAATGTAAACCTAATTCTCCTAAAAATGTAACTAGAATGGAAGATATGACTATTCCAAAACCTACACCCATGAAGTGGGAAGTGCTAAGTGATTTTTTTCCTAATGCTTGTATGCTTGGTAGAATCAACGCTGTGCCAAATATGAGAACAAAAGCACTGGATAAACCACTTATAAATCGAATAATAATAAAAAATATCACTTTATCATCTATGCTCATTAAAAATGTAGTTGATATTGAAAGAACTATTGAAATAAAAAAAACTAGTTTAACTCTTTTTTTAAAAATTGACGAAATTGATAACAGTGAACCACATAGGTACCCAAAAAAGTTCCATGAGGCAATTAAACCACCTTCAGTTTTAGTAATGTTTAACTCTTCTAACATAAAGGGTAGTATAGGAGTATAAGTAAACCTACCAATACCTATTGCTAGAGCAAGAGCGGCTGTTCCAGTTAAAATTAAGACTAAAACTTTATAATTAAAATTTTTCATTTAATAGCAATTCTTTTGTATCAAATTTAATGTGCTTTTTATTTTAAGTAAAATAAACAATCAAATAAGATTATTGATTGACCAAAATTCAAAATATCTTTCAAATGGTAAATAAACAATTTATAATCATAAAATGGATAATTTTTTTTCTATTAAAAATGAAACTGAAAACATAGTTAGGATAAAATTAACTAACGGTGAAAAACACAATCCATTATCTTTACAATTAATAAAAAATCTTACAAAAGCTCTAGGAGATGTTTCTGCGCAAACTAAAATAAAAGTAATAATTATTTCTTCTGAGGGTCCTGGTTTCTCAGCTGGGCACGATCTAGAAGAACTTAGACAAAATAAGAAAAATAAAGTTTTCTTTAAAAATTTGTTTGATGAATGTTCAATCTTAATGCAAACCATATTAAGGTTGCCACAACCAGTTATAGCTGAAGTTTGTGGAATTGCTGCTGCTGCTGGTTGTCAACTAGTAGCAAGTTGTGATTTAGCTGTTGCTTCGGAACAATCTTCATTTATGACCCCAGGTGTAAATATAGGTCTTTTTTGCTCAACACCTATGGTTGCGGTTTCTCGAAACATTAGCAGAAAAAAAATCATGGAAATGCTTTTAACTGGAGAAAAACTTAGCGCACAAGAAGCTGTTCAGTTTGGGCTTATTAATAAATGTGTGCCATTAGAACGGCTTCATGTTGATACACTAAACTTGGCAAAATTAATAGCTTCAAAACCAACTTCTACAGTAAAGATTGGAAAGGAGGCTTTTTATAAACAAGTAGACATGTCACTAGATGAGGCTTATCACTATACTTCTGAAGTAATGGCAATTAACATGATGGAAATAGACGCACATGAAGGTATTAGTGCCTTCTTAGACAAAAGACCTCCTTCTTGGAACGAAAAGTAGTATTAAGTTGTTTTAAAAATTTTCTTCTGAAGCAGATTTAAATTTTTTTACATAGAAAATTATTTTTATATCAAATACTATAATATCAATTTTTATTATTTTATACAATTATAAAAGGCAATCTGTATGACACAAAGCTTTGATTTTATCGTTGTTGGTGCAGGAACTGCTGGATGTCTCTTAGCGAATCGATTATCAGCAAACGATAGATATTCTGTCGCATTAATAGAAGCTGGAGGAAATGATAATTACCACTGGGTTCATATACCAGTTGGATACCTTTATTGTATGGGAAATAAAAGAACAGACTGGCTTTATAAAACAACTTCTCAAAAAGGATTAAACGGAAGATCTCTAAATTATCCAAGAGGTAAAATCATGGGAGGTTGTTCGTCAATAAATGGTATGATTTATATGCGAGGACAAGCAGGTGATTATGACCAATGGAGACAAATGGGTAATGAAGGTTGGAGTTGGGATGATGTTTTACCATATTTCAAAAATATGGAAGATAGTTATGAAGGTGAAAGTGAGTTTCATGGTGCTGGTGGCGAATGGAAAGTAAATCAACAAAGGCTTTCATGGGATATTTTAGATAGTTTTAGAGACGCAACTATTGAAGCTGGAATACCTAAAACAGATGATTTTAATGAAGGAAATAATTTTGGAGTTTCTTATTTTAAAGTAAATCAAAATTCTGGATTTAGGTGGAATACTGTTAAAGCATTTATTAAACCAATTCAAAATAGAAAGAACCTTAAAATAATAAGTAAATGTGAAGTTAATAAAATAATTTTGAACAACAAAAAGTGCAAAGGTATACAAGTATTTAGAAATGGAAAGCTAGAAGACATTTTTGCAAACAGAGAAGTTATACTTTCTGCTGGATCTATAGGGTCACCTAAAATATTAGAATTATCAGGTATTGGTAATCCAAAAATACTCTCAAACTTAGGCATTAATACTTTGGTTGAGAGTAATAATGTTGGTGAGAATTTACAAGATCATCTTCAATTGAGAGTTATTTATAGGCTAGAAAATGCTAAAACACTTAATCAAAAAGCAAACTCTTTACTTGGTAAAATAGCCATTGGTTTAGAATATGCTCTCAAGAGATCTGGACCAATGTCAATGGCGCCAAGTCAATTAGGAATTTTTGCAATGTCTGATAAATCTTATGAAACACCCAATCTTCAATTTCATGTCCAACCTCTTTCTTTAGATAAATTTGGAGATCCTTTACATAGTTTTCCAGGTTTAACAGCAAGTGTTTGTAACCTTAACCCTCAAAGCAGAGGGAAAGTTCACATTACTTCAAAAGATTACAAGATAGCTCCATCAATAGACCCCAACTACTTATCTGAAGAAAAAGATAAAATTGTAGCTGCTCAATCTATAAAGTTAGCAAGAAAAATAATTTCCCAACCTGCAATGAAAAAATATAATCCCAAAGAATTTGCGCCGGGTATACAGTTTCAATCTGAAGATGAACTCAAAAAAGTTGCTGGTGATATTGGTACAACGATTTTTCATCCAGTCGGCACGTGTGCAATGGGCTCTAATAAAACCTCAGTGACAGATAGTAACTTAAAAGTAAGAGGAGTAGATGGTCTTAGGATTGCTGATGCTTCAGTAATGCCCACTATAACTTCTGGTAATACGAATGCGCCGACATTAATGATTGCTGAAAAGGCATCAGAGATGATTTTGCAGTCACATAAAATTTAGTAAGTATGAAATGGGTATGAAGAGGTAAGAAATGAACTTTGAGTATAACGAGGATCAGTTAAATATAAAAGAAATGGCAAAAAATTTCGCTGAAACAGAACTCATGCCTCATGCATCTGAATGGGATCAAAACGAGATTTTCCCTATCGAAACTCTAAAAAAAGCAGCTGAACTTGGTTTGGCTGCTATTTATGTGAATGAGACTTATGGAGGTTCAGGTCTTAGTCGGTTGGATGCTGCTATTTGCTTCGAAGAACTTTCAAGGGGATGTGTGTCCACCGCAGCTTACATATCTATCCATAATATGGTTACTTGGATGATAGATGCTCATGGATCAGATCATATAAAAGAAAGGTTCATTAAAAAGTTATCAACTATGCAAATGATGTCTAGTTACTGTCTTACAGAACCAGGTTCTGGATCAGATGCTGTGGCATTGAAAACTAAAGCTACAAAAAAAGGAAATAGTCATTACGTTTTAAATGGTTCAAAAAGTTTTATATCTGGAGGACCTACAAGTGATATTTTTGCAGTAATGTGCAGAACAGGTGAAGAAGGTGCTAGTGGTGTTTCATGTATATTAGTAGAAAAAGGAACAAAAGGTTTATCATTTGGAAAACAAGAAAAGAAAATGGGTTGGAATAGTCAACACACATCTATGGTAAATTTTGATAATTGTGAAATACCAATAGATAATCTTGTTGGAAATGAAGGCGATGGATTTAAAATTGCAATGAAAGGTCTAGATGGTGGAAGAGTAAATATTGCCGCATGTTCTTTGGGTGGAGCAAGAGCAGCTTTAGAAGCATCTATAAGTTATTCTGCAGAAAGAAAACAGTTTGGTAAATCACTAGATAAATTTCAGGTTACACAATTTAAGTTAGCCGATATGGCAACTGAGTTGGAGGCTTCTCGCCTTATGGTTTTAAGAGCCGCTTGTGCATTAGATACCGAAGATAAACAAGCTACAAAACTATGTGCAATGGCTAAAAGATATGCAACGGATGTATGTTCTGAGATATGTAATATGGCTCTTCAAATTCATGGTGGTTATGGATATTTGAAAGACTTTCCGCTAGAAAGACTTGTAAGGGATTTAAGGGTTCATCAAATCTTAGAGGGGACTAATGAAATAATGAGAGTTATTATTTCAAGACATTTAAAAGCTAATTAAATTTAAAAAGGATAATTTTGACAATGCAGGATGAAGTTATATTCACTGAAGATAATGGCGTAGGTGTAATTACCCTTAATAGGCCAGATAGGTTAAATGCACTTACTTATTCAATGGTAAAAAAAATAAATAAAAATCTCAATTCTTGGGAAATTAACGATAATATAAACTGCATTATAATTGAGGGTGCTGGAGACCGTTCTTTCTGTGCTGGAGGAGATGTTGTTAAGTTAAGAAAAGAAGTTTTAGCAGACGGTGGACCACCAACCAATTTATCTAAATCTTTTTTTTATGACGAATATACTCTTAACTATAAAATTAGTAATTATAAAAAACCTTTCATTTCCTTGATTAATGGATTTACCATGGGTGGAGGTGTCGGTGTGTCAATGCATGGTAGTCACGTGGTTGCCTCGGAAAAAACAATGTTTGCAATGCCGGAAACAGCAATTGGATTATTTCCAGATGTTGGAGGAGGGTGGTTGCTTGGTCAGTTAGATAAAGGAATTGGGGCTTGGTTGTCTCTAGTTGGTGCAAGAATTAAAGCTTATGACTTATTGAAGCTTAAACTAATTACTCATTACGTTTCCTCAGAAAAAGTCAAGATTTTAAAGAATTCGATCATTTCTTCTTCACCAAATTCTAATCAAAATGTTAACAATATTATTGATCAATTTTCATCAAAACCAGAAACTGAAGATAGTGTGTTGATGAATAATGGGGAATTGATTAAAAAAGTTTTCTCTTATGATACAATTGAACAAATATTTGATGAATGTGAAAAACTTATTGAAAATGAAAATGAATTTTTAAAGGTTCAATACGAAGAGTTAAAACATAAATCTCCAACTTCCTTAAAAATCTCTTTAAAGCAAATCAGAAATGCTAGTCACATGAGTTTAAAAGACGAACTTATAATGGAGTACAGAATGGTTCAACGTTGTGTAGAAATTGGAGATTTTTTTGAAGGCGTTAGAGCAATGCTTGTAGATAAAGATAGAAAACCAAATTGGAAACCTAATAACATTCAAGATGTTGATGAAACTCGAGTTAATCTATTTTTTGAAGATTTAGGAGACTTAGACTTAATTTTAAAAAATTAGAATAAAAGTTAATTTTTTGGAGGATAACTAAAATGAACAATGTTTACATTATGTCAGCAAACAGATCTGCAATTGGAGGATTTGGAGGTACCCTTAAAAATCATTGTCCTGTTGATCTTGGAACTTTAGTGGCAAAAGAAGCTATTGCAAGATCTGGATATGAGGCTAATGAAGTTGAGCATGCTGTTTTTGGTAATGTCATACATACAGAACCAAGAGATATGTATGTAAGTAGAGTAATTGCATTACAGGCTGGAATGGACAAAGCATCTGCTGCGTTGACTGTAAATAGACTTTGTGGCTCTGGGCTTCAGGCAATTGTAAGTGCCTCACAAATTCTCATGCTTGGAGATGCTTCAGTTGCAATAGCAGGAGGTGTAGAAGTTATGTCAAATGGTGCACATATTGTTCAAGGGTTTCGATGGGGTTCAAGAATGGGTGATGGACAAGTTCATGATATGATGTTAGGTGCACTTCATGATCCTTTTGGTCATGGACATATGGGTATAACCGCAGAAAATATTTCTAGTAGATATCAAATTAGTAGAGAAATGCAGGATGAATTTGCATTAACTAGTCAAAAAAGGGCTCATGAGGCCATTGAAAATGGTAATTTTAAAGATCAAATCATTCCTATTGAAATAAAAACAAGAAAGGGAATTCAGATTTTTGAAATAGACGAGCATCCAAAACCAGAAACTAGTATGGAAACATTAACAGGTCTCAAAACTGCTTTTAAAAAAGATGGTGTAGTAACTGCTGGTAATGCTTCAGGAATTAATGATGGAGCTTCCGCTTTAGTGCTAGCTAATGAAGAAAAAGCAAAAAGTGGTAAACCGTTAGCTAGAGTAGTTTCATACGGATTTGGAGGTGTTGACCCTGATGAAATGGGAATGGGCCCAGTACCTGCATCAAAAATGGCATTAAATAAAGCTCAACTAACTGTTTCAGATTTAGATTTAATTGAATCTAATGAAGCTTTTGCAGCTCAAGCATGTGCCGTTAATAAACAATTAGGTCTTAATCCTGAGATAGTTAATGTTAATGGAGGAGCTATTGCATTAGGTCATCCTGTGGGTGCGACTGGTGCAATTATTATGACAAAACTTGTATATGAATTAAGGAAACGTAAAGGGAAATATGGTCTTGCTACTATGTGTATTGGTGGAGGACAAGGAATAGCAGTAATTATCGAAGCTTTATAAAACAAAATGTCTTTCAATCGTATATCAATTAAAGATGCAAAGGATCTTATATCAAAAGATGATCTAATTTTAATCGATATAAGAGATTACAATTCGTTCAAGAATGGGCACATTGATAATGCCATTCATGTTGAAGATTTAGATATTCAAAACTTTCTTAAAGAAAAAGATAAGAACGATACAATTTTAATTTACTGTTATCATGGCAACTCAAGTCAATCAGCTGCTAATTTTTTTAGTCAATATGGTTTCAAAAATGTATTTAGTATGGATGAAGGATATGAGGGTTGGCTTAATGAAAATTAAGACTTTGTTCTAAGCATTTGATTAGATATCCATGTCATAACAATTTCATTATTCTGATTTGTTACAGTATGCTTTAACCTTGCAGTACCTCTTATAGGATTTTTTGCTGATTTTTTCGTTTCTAGAACTTCTATTTTTGTTTTTAATAAATCACCAGGATAAACAGGTTTAGTCCACCTTAGTTCGTCAATTCCCCAAGCACCCATACTTGTTCCATCATAAACACCAGTTTTGAAAATTTGAGTAAATGATTTACCTAGTGTCATAAATCCACTTGACGTTAACTGACCAAATGGACCATTTTTAGCTGCTTGTTCGTCTAAGTGGAAAGATTGTGGGTCATATTTTGACGCAAAGTCAATTATCTCTTCTTTTGTTATAAGAGTGGGTTCAGCTTCAAAAATTAATCCAACCTCAAAATCTTCAAAATATTTTGGTTTAAGTTTCATCTAAGAATTAACCAAGATTTTCTATCTTGGAGCCAAACGAACTGAACCATCAAGCCTTATAGTTTCACCGTTTAATAATACATTAGTTACAATGCTCTCTACTAACATCGCGTATTCTAGAGGTGTTCCTAAGCGCTTAGGAAATACTGTAGTTGCAATTAAGCTTTTTTGAACTTCGTCACTCATGCCTGCAAGCATAGCAGTGGCAAACAACCCTGGTGCAATAGTATTTACCCTGATACCATTTGAAGCAAGTTCACGAGCAATAGGTAAAGTCATACCAACAATACCACCTTTTGAAGCAGAATAAGCTGCTTGTCCTACCTGACCGTCATAAGCTGCCACTGAAGCAGTATTAATCACAACCCCTTTTTCACCTTCTTTGTCAGGTTCATTAGCTTGCATTTTGTCAGCACACAATCTGAGCATATTAAAGCTACCAATTAAGTTTACTTTGAGAACCTTTTCAAATAATCCTAAATCATGCATACCTCTACTGGATACAACTTTGGCCCCAACAGCAATACCTGCACAATTTACTAAGCAATTTATCTCATTTAAATCATCAATAGCATTTTTCATCTCTTCTTCGTTAGAAACATCTCCAACAACGTATTTACAATTTAAGTCATCAGCAACCTTCTTTAGTCCATCAGCATTTAAATCAATAAGCAGTAATTCTGCTCCTTTATTTTTTAGGTATCTAGCAGTTCCTTCACCAAGACCACTTCCTGCACCTGTAATAACAGCTTTAACATTTTCTATTTTCATTTTTTACTCTCCAAAATCACGGATATCATCTATCACTTTACCATCATTTGGTAAACTTTTTATGGGTACTATTTTAGCAGTACCTCTTAAATTTATAATATTTTTGATTTCATCAGATATTTTTTGTTCCAAAGATACTATCTGATTTGTGTCTGTAACTTCAGCCTCGACTTTCAAAAGTAATTCATCTTTATCATTTGATCTACTAACAATCATTCTGGCAGAGCTGTTTATCTTTAAAGATTCTAAAATTTTATTAACTTGTGATGGTTGAACAAACATACCCCTAACTTTTGTTGTTTGGTCTGCTCTACCCATCCAACCTTTTATTCTTTTATTAGTTCTACCAGTTGAACTATTTCCTTTTAATATTGCTGAAAGATCACCTGTAGCAAACCTGATTATAGGTAACTCATAATTATCTAAAACAGTTACGATAACTTCTCCTACTTCACCGTCATTTAAAGGTTTCCCAGTGCCCGGTTTAACGATCTCTAAAATCACATTTTCATCTATAACCATTCCATCATTTTCTGCTGCTTCATAAGCAACAAGTCCCAAATCTGCAGTTCCATAGCATTGTCTTACTTGAATATTTCTTTCTCTAAAAGTTTGAGCAACTGCAGGAAATAAAGGTCCTCCAGTTACCATTGCTTTTTTCAATTTTGAAAGTGATATTTTTTTTTCGTCAGCTTTTTCTAAAATGATTTTCAAAAAATCTGGAACACCTACATATGCAGTTGTTCCAATATCTTTCATTACTTCGAGTTGTAAATCAGTATTTTCTCCACCTGCTGGGAAAACTGTACATTTTAAGATTTTTGCTGCTTCTTCAAACATGGCTCCAGCAGGAGTAAAATGATAAGAAAAACAGTTTTGTACAATATCTCCATAACAAAAGCCAGCAGCATGCAATGCCCTTGAAAATCTCCACCAATCTTTTGAGTGACCATCTAAGTCATATATCGGACCTGGAGACCTATATATATGCGCAAAATCCTTAATTTCAGAAACATTTAATTTTGCAAATGGTGGAAAATCAGATTGTTTTTTAATTAATTCTGATTTTCTCAACAAAGGTATTGAGCTTAAATCTTCTAAGGTCTCAAGAGGTTTTTCAAGTCTTACAAATTGATTATTATTATCTTTAGCTATTTTGATTAGGTTCTTTAATTTTTTTAGATGATCACTATCTCTTTCATCAATTGAACGCGTTTCAAGATCATCAAAAAATTTATTTTTTGTCATATAAATACTACAACCATCTTTTGCGTCTGCGATATTGTTTTACATCCTTAAAAGATTGTCTTCCTTCACCTGAAATTCCAAGATAGAATTCTTTTACATCCTCATTATCTCTCATTGACTCAGCTGTACCTTCCATAACTACACGTCCATTCTCAAGGATATACGCATATTCTGCATATTGAAGAGCCATGTTTGTATTTTGTTCAGCTAGCAATATTGTTACACCCTCTTTTCTGTTTATCTCAGCAACAATTTCAAATATTTGTTTAACTAACTGAGGTGCAAGGCCCATAGAAGGTTCATCAAGTAAAATCATAGTAGGATGAGCCATAAGAGCTCTTCCAATTGCAATCATTTGTTGTTCACCGCCTGAAGTATAGCCGGCTAAAGACGTCCTTCTGTCACGCAGTCTAGGAAAATATCCGTAAACTCTTTCTAAGTCTTCTTTCACTTCTTTATTATTAGTTCTAGTGTAGGCCCCTGTCAGTAAATTTTCCTCAACAGTTAAATGTTCGAAGCAGTGTCTTCCTTCCATTACTTGGATTACACCTTTCTTAACTAATTGAGATGGGTCAAGGTCGTGGATATATTCGTTACTGTAAGTAACAGAGCCTTTGGTGACCTCTCCTCTTTCTGATGCCAGCAAATTTGAAATTGATTTTAATGTAGTACTCTTTCCAGCTCCATTACCTCCAAGTAAGGCTGTGATACCACCTTTTTTAACTTTTAAGCTTACGCCTTTTAGTACAAGGATAACATGGCTGTAAACAACTTCTATATTATTTACAATTAAAACATCTTCAGATGTGTTTGATTTTTTATTTTTACTAACTTTTATGTCATCCATTTTATTTTCCTATATGTAAAAGAGAGCCTAAATAAATAGGCTCTCAAATTTTTTAATTACAACGCTCAGCAATTTTTTGCTCAGCAGCATACTTTGACGAATCTTCAGCGATTAACTTTTGCACCACGTCAGAATCTCCATACATATACTCAGTAATCATGTTCCACTTCTTAGCTTTAGCATCCCACTGCTGTACTGCAGCAAGTCCACTACCACCATGATTTTCACATGAAATTTGGAAAGGTGGAGCAAAGTCTTTGAAACCTAACTCTTCCAATCTTTTAGCAGTTAAATTCACATTTTCAAAACCATCTCTGTACATAGCTGGAGTGATTTTTGATGTACCATGAATTTTTTGAGCAACAGTAGCTGCTTCTACCTGAACCATAGCTTGGAATAAACCTCTGTTATATAGCACTGTTCCAAAGTGAGATCCGTCACCAGAAGCTTCACCTTTGTCGTGTACATATTTCTTAATATCTTTATGTACTTGATAGTCAGTACCAGGAGCATTAAAAGTCAGAGACTTATAACCATGTGCGCCTTGACCTGCTGGTAAAACATCATTTTCAGAACCAGACCACCAAATTCCAATAAATTTATCCATAGGAAACTTGATAGATGCTGCAGATTTAATTGCAACTTGGTTCATAACTCCCCAGCCCCACATTAGTACATTATCAGGTCGAGCTTTACGTATTTTTAACCAAGTAGCTTTTTGCTCTTGCCCTGGGTGATCAACAGGTAATAACATCAATTTAAAACCATGTTTTTTACTAAGTGTTTCTAGTGTTCTTATTGGCTCCTTACCATATGCAGAGTTGTGATATACAAGTGCAATTTTCTTACCCTTAATATTACCAAAATTATTTTTAAGTATGTGTCTAACAGCTATTGAAGCACCATCCCAATAAGTAACTGGAGCGTTAAAAACCCACTTAAAGACTTTTCCGTTAGCAGCGGATGTTCTTCCATAACCTGTTGAATATATTGTAACGCCGTCAGCTGTTGCTTTAGGTATTAATTGATAAGTTATACCAGTAGACATTGGCTGGAACACCATTGCGTCTTTCTTATTTTTTTCATAACACTCAACACCAACTTGTGTCTTATATCCTGTCTCACACTCAGGGTGAAAAATTTTTTCACCACCGATGCCACCATCTCTGGCGTTGATCATTTTGTAGTAATCTACAAAACCATCAGCATTTGGAATACCATTAGGCGCATAAGCTCCTGTTCGATAAACCAGCATAGGAAATTTAAGATCTGCAATAGCCATTTCTACATAACTAGAAACAGCAATAACAGAAGCTATCATTCCTATTAAAAGTTGTTTTATTCTCATTAGATCCTCCCTTAGAGAAAAAATTAACATTATCTACTAAATCAAATTTAGTAGGGGAACGGCCATCTTCTTAACTTTTCTTTTGCGATGGACCAAAGTCTTGCAAGGCCATGTGGCTCTACAATTAAAAAAACTATCATTAACAATCCCCAGATTGTTATCTCAAAATGTTTTGCTGTTACAGCTGACAAACCTACCATATCAACCATAAGAAATTTCAGACCTATTGGTAAAGTAACAACGAATGCAGCTCCGAGAAAAGAGCCTAACATTGAACCTAGTCCTCCAATGATAATCATAAACAAAACTGGAAATGAGATTGTCATAATATCAAATGATTCTGTAACTTCTATAGCACCTAAAAAGACAGCAAAGTATAATGCCCCAGCAACACCAATGTAGAATGAGCTTATTGCAAATGCTGATAACTTTGTCTTAAGAGGTGGGACTCCAATAATTTCTGCAGCAATATCCATATCTCTAATAGCCATCCAAGAACGACCCATTTTGCTCCTTATTAAATTTTTGGCTGCAAAACTTAATACCACAACTAAAACTAAGCAGAACAAATAAGTTGCGTATGAAGGGGCTTCTGCTCCAGTAACTGGAATACCAAACATCGTCCTTTCTGAAACGGTGATTTGACCTGTATCAGAGTAATTATAAAACCATGGAACTTTATTAAAAAGCCACACTAGAAAAAACTGAGACGCAAGTGTAGCAACAGCTAAATAAAACCCTTTAATCCTTAGAGATGGCAGACCAAAAATAATACCAACAGCAGCAGTAATCAAGCCTGAGATAAGAATAATAATCATAATATTCATATCTGGGAAATAGGTCATAATCTTATATGTTGAGAAAGCCCCAACAGCCATAAATCCACCAGTTCCTAGTGATACCTGACCACAATATCCAGTTAAAATATTTAATCCTATTGCAGCTAATGAAAATATCAAAAATGGAACCAAGATAGCTTTTTCCCAGTAACTATTAATTACAAATGGTATTATTAAAAAAGCTATAAACATGAGTGTGCTAAATGCAATTTTATCTTGTAATAGTGGAAAAATGGCATGGTCTGATTTATACGAAGATTTGTACTGACCAGTTTCTTTGTAAATCATATAATTTAAACCCTCTCAATAATTTTATCGCCAAACAAACCTTGTGGGCGAAATAATAAAAAGACCAAAGCCATCACATAGGCAAACCAATTTTCTAGCGCCCCAGTATCAAAATAACCACCAATATAAATTTCAGCTAATTTTTCACCAACACCTATTAAAAGTCCTCCAATGATGGCTCCAGGTATAGAAGTGAAGCCTCCTAGTATAAGAACAGGCAACGCCTTCAAGGCTATTAATGACAAAGAAAACTGAACCCCTGACTCAGTTCCCCACATAATACCTGCGACCATAGCTATAAAGCCAGAAATAGCCCAAACTAGTATCCAAATACTTCTTAGTGAAATTCCAACGGAAAGTGCAGCTTGATGATCATCAGCAACAGCTCTTAACGCTCTGCCTGTTTTTGTATACTGTGAGAAAAGAGCTAAGGATACAACTAAAATGACGGCAATTACTGTTGCCCAAATATTAAGTACATCCACATACATTCCGTAATAATCACTACCTTCGGCAGCGAGCCCAATTGTCGCTTCTTCTAGCCAGATAGATCCCCCTAGGAATACCAACGTCTAATACTTTAACATCTGATCCCCACATTAAATCACCAACACCTTCGAGTGCAAAGGCTAAACCAATAGTAGCCATGAATAAGATTATTGGATCTTGATTAACTAGATGTTTTAGTACTAGCCGTTCTATTATCCAAGCAAGAGCAATCATAGTTATCATCGTTAGTAAGATAGCAAGAAAATTTGGCATTGAAGCGTACCAATTATGGTAATTTGTTCCAAAAAGTTCATTTATTAGATGTGCAAATGGAACCTGGCCAGTTTGATATCCGACTAGAGTAAGAGCAGCAAAGAGGGCAAAAACTCCTTGGGCAAAGTTAAATACTCCAGATGCCTTAAAAATCAAAACAAATCCGAGAGCAACAAGCGAATACATTACCCCGGACATTAGTCCATTTAATACGGTTTCAATAAAATTAAGTAATTCTACACTCATAAAATAATTTCCTTACTAGTCATCAGATACACCGAGATATGCATCAATAACTGCTTTGTTATTTCTAATTTCTTTAGGCAATCCAGATCCAATTTTTTTGCCATAGTCCAATACAACTATTCTATCTGAAATATCCATGACAACACCCATGTCGTGTTCTATTAACACAATTGTGGTCTTTAATTCATTATTCACTGTAAGAACAAACCTACTCATATCTTGTTTTTCTTCAACATTCATACCGGCCATAGGCTCATCAAGTAGAAGTATTTCTGGTTCCATTGCTAATGCACGACCAAGTTCTACTCTTTTTTGTAGACCATATGGGAGTGATCCAACAGGTGTACGTCTTATTGATTGAAGGTCTAAAAAG